>JAKFUL010000043.1 GCA_021732665.1 Acetobacteraceae bacterium | reverse complement strand
GGCCTTCGCGGCGTTCATTGCTGAGGAGGTGCGGCGGTTGGGGGAATTGGTGCGGGGGACGGGGATACGGGCTGATTAGGGGGTCAGTTTTGATGCTTAGTGGCCGTGGTAGAGGTTGGCTTGGGGTGGGAAGCAGACATTCGGTATGCTGCGAAAATCAAGAATTTTGGAGCACGAGTTTCGGGACATCATAGCGAGGATGGGATCTGTTAAGCCTGTCATATCGCAATGTAGCATATAAGGCACGGCCTCAATTAACGTCGATGCTCAGACTAATGCAGCTTAACTCCTAAAGCGAACGCTCCAGCGACCAGGGTGACGATGGCGGCGATTAGACCCCAAAGTTGTGCAGGGCGCAGGCCGGAGACTAGTTCGCCAATCGTGAGATCGGCCGTCAGTTTAGACGTGGATGCCAGCGAGGGCGTCTTGGCCCGAGCCTCAACCTTGGTTTTCCAGCTTGCAAGGATGCCGTTAAATTCGAGTGTCGATAATGCGGAGGGCGTCAGTTCGACCCACTGAACATACCAATCATATCCGCGTTCGATCAAGCCTTCGCTCTTCAATCCAGCTTCAGCGATCACAAGAAGAGGATGCCCTCGTGAATAGGCCATTGCGGCCTCAATGTGGTTCCATGGGGTGGGAAGTTTGATGTTATAAAGCGCTGCCTCACGGAGGCCGCCTCGTTTTTCTATTCCAGACGGAAAGTAAGATCGTTCAAGCGCGAGTATGACTGTGCCCGCAGCTTTATCAAGTAGTTCTGTGACCGCTTTTAGAGGCGCGTCAGAGGTAAAGGTATTCCGTCCTACAGTATAAGGAACGAGCCCTTCGCTTCGAAGGCGCGCCTCTACACTCCGAACAAATTCTTCCTGTTCCGTGTTCGCGGTTGTGCCTACGCTGATGAATACGGGAAGGGCTTCCATTTGCTCTCACGATCGGCGCGCAGTCATCTACAATGCTCATAATCTTGCTGCTTGTCACCAACGTTCTAAGTGGGTCGCCCGCCAGTGCAAGATACAAAATTCTGCACTGGCGGCGCCAAATTCGTCAATCGGTTAGTCATCGCAGAAGTGCAGTGCGAATGTCCGCGAAGGGTCGAAAGCAGCCACAGAATCCACCCCCCAACCCGCGCCACAACCCAAAAATCAACGAAGGTGGAGGAAACTCAGTTTCCTCCTGGGGTGCCCGAGGGGCAAAGCCCCTCGGTCTTTCCTGCCCCTCCCTTACAGCACCCGTTCCGCCGCCGGCGGCAGGAAGCGGTCGGTGTGGAAGCGGTCCACGCTCGGCATGTCGCCCAGGTTATAGGCCATCTTCACCGCCTCGATCTGGCGGGTGAGGCGCGGCGCCTCGATGATGCCCAGGCCCAGGCGGCGGACATTGGGGCTGTCCACCAGCTCCGCCATCGCCATTTCCTGGCGCACGCTTTCGATTGCCACATCGGTCAGCGGTTCGCGCGCACGCAGCGCCTGGATGGCGGCGGGCTGGTTGTGGAAGGACCATTTCATCGAGCGGTAGAGCGCGCCGACCAGGGAGCGCAGGATCTCCGGATTGCGCTCGGCATAGGTGCGGGTGGTCAGGATCACCGAGCCATAGAAGAAGTCCAGCCCATGCTCGCGGTAGCGGAAGATGCGCTGCGCCGGCAGGTCCATCCCCAGTGCGCGCAGCGACAGCGCGGTGGAGGTGACGAAGCCGGTGATGCCGTCGGCGCGGCGCTGCACCAGCATGGGCTCGCGCAGCTCGGGCGCCACCGAGAGCCAGTTGATCGAGGAGAAGGGGATGTTGTTGATGGCGGCGAAGACCGGGAAGACCTGGCGGCCGCCGTCGAATTCGGGTGCGGCCAATGTCCGCCCAGCGAGCTGGCTGATCTGGGTGATCGGGCCATCGGCGCGCACGGTCACCGCCGTCGGCGCCTGGTCCCACAGCAGGCCCACGGCGACGAGGTCGTTGTTGGGGTTCTGGCTCATGAAGCGCAGCAGCGGCGTGGGGTCGCACATCGCGACATCGAAGCTGCCGGCGGCCATGTCGAGCGGCACGCGGGCGGAGCCGAAGCCGCGCGTCAGCGTCACCTCCAGCCCGGCGTCGCGGAAGAAGCCCTGGGTCACGCCGGCGGCGCCGAAGGCGTAGGGGCCGTTGAAGATCCAGTCGAAGGAGAAGCGCACGGGGCGCAGCTGGGCGCGGGCGATGCCGGGTGCCGCGATGGCGGCGGCGGCGCCGGCCAGGGCGGCGCGGCGCGTGATCTCGTGGGTCATGGTGCAGCCTCCAATGGATTGATTGCCTGACATGGAGATGCGTCCATCCGGGCCTGCGGGGCAAGTATGGGGTGGGCGCGGCGGCGGCGGGGCGGGACGGAACCGCCGGGATTCGACGCAATGGGCGGGTCACGCTGCCGCTTTGTCAGGCAGGCAGGCATGGCGGCGGGGCGGGGCGCCCGGTTGGCGCATGGCCGGGGCGCGCCGCCTCACCTATCCTGGCTGCAATGAGCGAGGAGAATGCCATGACCACCGCCGGCTTCGCGCCCGAGGCGCCGCCCCGTGCGCCCTTCACCCTGCCCGCGCGGCCGGAGGCGATCCGCCTCAACCCGTCCGAGACGGCGATGATCATCGTCGACATGCAGAACGCCTATGCCAGCGAGGGCGGCTACCTGCATCTGGCGGGGATGGCCGAGGGCGAGGCGACGGTCTGCATCGAGCAGGTCGCCAAGGCCGCCGCCGCGGCGCGCGCCGCGAAAATCCCGGTGCTGTACTTCCAGAATGGCTGGGATGCCGATTACCGCGAGGCCGGCGGCCCCGGTTCGCCCAACTGGCACAAATCCAACGCGCTGAAGGCGATGCGGGCGAAACCCGAACTCAAGGGCAGGCTGCTGGCCAAGGGCGGCTGGGACTACGCGCTGGTGGATGCGCTGAAGCCCGAGCCGGGCGATGTGGTGGTGCCCAAGCCGCGCTATTCCGGCTTCTTCAACACCAACATGGACAGCTGGCTGCGGGCGCGCGGCATCCGCAATCTGGTCTTCACCGGCATCGCCACCAATGTCTGCGTCGAAAGCTCGCTGCGCGACGCCTTTCATCTGGAATACTTCTGCGTGGTGCTGGAGGATGCGACCCAGGCCTCGGGGCCGGACTTCGCCCAGAAAGCCGCGATATACAACATCGAGAAGTTTTTCGGATGGGTCTCCACGGTGGCCGATTTCTGCGGCGCGGTGGGGCAGTTGGAGGAGTAGGGCGATGCCGTTCAAACCTGTGATCCCGGCCGGCACCGCGCCGCCGCTCGCCCCCTATTCGCCCGGCGCCATGGCCGATGGGGTGCTCTATGTCAGCGGCACGCTGGCCTTCGATGCCCAGAACAACGTGCTCTTCCCCGGCGACGCCACGGCGCAGACGGAGCATGTGCTGGAGACCATCAAGCGCGTGGTGGAGACCGCCGGCGGCACGATGGCCGATGTGGTGATGAACCATATCTTCGTGACGGACTGGGCGCATTACGGCGCGGTCAACGCGGTGTACGGTAAATATTTTCCGGGCGACAAGCCGGCGCGCTACTGCATCCAGTGCGGGCTGGTGAAGCCCGGCGCGGTGGTGGAGATCGCCACCGTCGCGCATATCGGGCGGTGAAGTTCGGGCTGACGGGGCGGGCGGGGGCGCCGACCATTCTGCTCAGCGCCGGGTTGGGCGGGGCCGGGGCCTTCTGGGCACCGCAGCTGGCGGCGCTGGAGGAGCGGTTCCAGGTTCTCAGCTTCGACCATCGCGGCACCGGCGCCAACCGCGAGGCTTTGCCCGAGCCCTACAGCATCGCCCATATGGCGGATGACGCGGTGGCGGTGATGGACGCCGCCGGCGTGACGCGGGCGCATGTGATGGGCCATGCGCTGGGCGGGCTGGTGGGGCTGGAAATGGCGCGCCGAGCCCCCGCACGCGTGGAACGGCTGGTGCTGGTCAATGCCTGGGCCAAGGCGGACCGGCACAGCGAGCGCTGCTTCGACATCCGCATCGGCATCCTGCATGCGCAGGGGCCGGCGGCCTATGTCGCGGCGCAGCCGATCTTCCTGCACACCGCGCCCTATCTCTCGGCGCATGGCGAAAAGATCGACGCCGAGATCGCCCATGGCACGACGCATTTCCAGGGCGCGGACACGATCCTGAAACGGATCGGCGCGCTGCGCGCCTTCGATGCGCGGGACGACCTGCCGGCGATCACCCATCGCAGCCTTGTGGTGGCGGCGCTGGATGACCTGCTGGTGCCCTATACCGCGTCGGAAGCGCTGGCGGCGGGGCTGCCGGATGCCGAGTTGTGGCTGATGCCGATGGGCGGGCATGCCTGTTGCGTCGAACACCCGGCCAGTTTCAATGCCCGGGTGCTGGAGTTCCTGGCGGCCTGAGCCCTACTGCACCCGGATGTTGCGGCTGCGGATGATGGCGCCGAGCTTTTCGCTCTCGGCCCTGGCATAGGCCGGCCAGGCTTCCAGCGGCTGGCGGGCGGGCGTCACCGCCAGGGCTTGCAGGCGCGGCGCCAGGTCGGGCGCGGTGAGGGCCGCGGTGCAGGCGGTGTTCAGCCGGCGCAACAGCGGCTCGGGCGTGCCGGCCGGCGCCAGCATGGCGACGTGCTCCTCCACCTGCACCTGCGGGAAGCCCTGTTCGGCGAAGGTGGGGATGGCCGCGGCCAGCGGGCTGCGCTGGGGCGAGGCCACGCCCAGCGCCTTCAATTCGCCCGAGGCGATGAACCCCATGACCGAGGCGGCGGGCATGAAGACCATGCCGGTCTCGCCCGTCAGCACCGCCTGCACGGCGGGGCCGCCGCCGCGATAGCCGACCTCCAGGACCTCGATGCCGGCGGCCTGGAGGAATTGTTCGGTGGCGAGGTGGGAGGTGGCGCCGACGCTCGCATTGGCATAGGTCTGCCCGCCGCGCCGGGCCAGGGCGACATACTCCGCCACGCTGTTCACCGGGGAGTTCCTCGACACCAGCATGAACATCGGCATGGTCACCAGCAGCCCGACGCCGACGAAGGCCTGGGCCATGTCGAAGGGCAGTTGGTAGAGATGCGGCGCGGCGGCATAGGTCGAGTTGGGCGTGACGACGACGTTGTAGCCATCGGCGCGCAGCCGGGCGGCGGCGGCCATGCCGATGGTGCCATTGGCGCCGACGCGGTTGTCCACCACGAAGGGCTGGCCGAGATCGGCGCCGAGGCGCGTGGTCAGCACGCGGGCGAAGGTGTCGGTCGGGCCGCCCGGGCCCCAGGGGACCAGGACATTGACGGCGCGGCTGGGGAAGTTGTCCTGGGCCAGGGCTGGCAGGGCCAGCGGCGTGGCCAGGATGGCGCGGCGGGTGAATTTCATTCCTGTCGTTCCTCTATTGGATGCTGTCGGGGAGGCCGGCCCAGATCTGCTCGTAGGATGGCGCGTGGGAGATCAGCCCCTGCTGCAGGCAGAAATGCGCTGCGAAGCCGAGGCTGGGCATCAGCGCGGCGCGGCCGCGGGGCAGGCCGGACGGGGCGCGGGCTTCGGCTTCGGCCATCAGGGCCAGGATGTCGGCGGCGGCGTCCACGGCATCGGCACGGGCGACGAGAAGGTGGTTGACCGGCATGAAGCCGTAGAGGCGGCGGAAATCCTCGGCGGCGGTGTCCGGGAAGACCCGGGTCAGCGCCGGGGTTTTCGGCGTGTCATTGCCGAAGATGGCGGCGTCCAGCGCGCCCGCTTCCAGCATCGCCTGCATGTCGCTGCCGGCGGGGGCGCGGCTGGCCCAGGGCGGGTCGCGGTATTCCGGGACATGCGCGTCCTCGAAACTGGTCCAGGCGATGTCGCTGGCGGCCACGCCCTGGGTGGCCAGGATGCCGCGCAGCCACATGCCCGTGGTCTGGCTATAGGCCCGCACGCCCACGCGCTTGCCGGCCAAATCCTGCGGGCGGAGCGGCGCCTCGGCGCGGCACAGCATGGCGCTGTCCTGGAAGCGCGCGGCGAGCGACCAGGGCAGCAGGATCAGGCCCTTTTCGTGCTCGCGCGCCTGGAGCCAGGTGGCGATGGCCATCTCGCTGACGTGGTAGCGATGTTCCCGCACCATGGGGGCGAAGGCGCGGGAGATGACGGGGATGTCGGCGCATTCCAGGCGCAGGCCCGGCACGCTCACGGCGCCATCGAGCAGTGCGGCGGTGTGGGGGTAGCGGCCGATCGCGGCCGTCAGCGTCTTCAAGCGAGGCTGTCCACCACATGCGGAAAGACCGACTGGTAGCCCTCGCCGTAAGTCATGGATTTGTCGGAGTTGCGCGCACCCTGGGCGCCGCGCTGCAAGGCGACGCGGGTGTAGTATTCCCACAGGTGCTCCTGCCCGGCCATGCATTCGATGGCCGCGCGCTTTTGCGGCCAGACGCTGTCGATGCCCAGCAGCATATCGGGCTTCCAGTTGCATTGCTCGGGCTGATGCGGCTCGAACAGGAAGACGGGCGGGGCGCCCAGCACCTTCTGCTCCGGCTTGTGGCCATGCGCCTGGGCGGTGATGCGGGCGTGCTGGGCGAAGTCGGTCACCGCCGGATGGTCGTGGTTGTAGATATCCTCCTTCGAGTGGGTGAGGATGAAGGCGGGGCGGAGGGCGCGCATGACGTCGACGAGGCGGAAGAGCGAGTCCTGGCTCAGCGTGATCGGGTAGTCGCCCAAATCCCAGAACTGGATGTCGTGCACGTTGAGCACGCCGGCCGCCGCCTCGGCTTCCTTCTGCCGCTCGGCCTTCACCCGCTCCAGCGTCATGCCGGGCTGGCGCCAGAGCTTTGCGCTCTCGCCGCGCTCGCCATAGCTCAGGCACACCACGGTGACATCGAAACCCTTGGCGGCGTGCAGCGCGATGGCGCCGCCGGCGCGCCAGACGAAATCGGCGGAATGGGCGCTGACGACCAGCGCTGTGGGCTTGCTCATGGGGTGGTCCTGTTGGCGAGGGCGAGGATGGCGTTGGACAGCTCGGTATCGGCCGAGCCGATGTCGAAGACGGTGGAGAAATGATTGTGGCCGGCGAGGTCGAGGAATGCCGGGCAGGCATGGGTGCACAGGGCGCCGTTCAGCATCATCCCCTGGTCGCGAAAGCTCTGCGGCTCATGCGCCGCGATGGCGGCCAGCAGGGGGATGCGCAGCCGGGAAAGCCCGGGCAGCTCGGAATGCACGGCATCGTTGGGGTAATAGGCGTGCTCGGGCGGCCCCATGCGCCGGGGCTCCAGGTGATAGACGCCCGAGACCAGCACCGCCGCCGCCACCCCCGGCCCTGCCGCGTGATGCGCCAGATAATCCGCCACATGCGCGGCACCGGCCGACTGCCCCATCAACACGATCCGCGCCGGGTCACCACCCTGCGCCGCGATATGGGCCCTGATCCAGGCCAGGGCGGCGGCGATATCCTCGACAGCGGAGGGGTAGCGATGCGCCGGCGCCAGGCGATAGGTGATGTTCACGCCCACCATGCCCTGGCGCGCCGCCCAGGCGGCGATGTTGTCGTAGTAGAAGGCGCCCTCGCGCGATTTGTTACCGCCGGTGAAGCCGCCGCCATGGACGAAGACCAGCACCGGGCGGGAACCCGCGCCGGGCGACCAGACATCCAGCCGATGCCGTGGATCGCTGCCATAGGCCACGTCGCGCAGGCTGGGCGGCGGGTTCTCCGGCATGACCGGGGCCAGCGCCTCGCCCGTGCCATTCACCCCGGACAGGCCCATGGTCGGGCCGATCTCGCGGATGCGGGCCTGCACAGCCTCGGGCAGGGCGGTGATCTGGGCGAAGGCGGGTGTGGCAAGAAGGGTCATGGCCAGCATTGCACCTTTCATGGGTTTTTCTCCGGCAGCGGCGGGGTGGCGTGGGTCCGAAAACTGTCGGTGAGTTGCAGGCCCCAGGCCTGGCCGCGGGCGCGTTCGGCCTGGCTCCAGGTGATGGTCTTCCAGTCCGGCGCCAGCACCAGCCGGGCGCCGGAATGCGCCAGCTCGATGCGGTTGCCGCCGGGCTCATAGACGTAGAGGAAGAAGGTCTGCTGGATGGCATGCTTGTGCGGGCCGTTCTCGATCGGCACGCCGGCTTCGAGAAAAGTGTCGGCGGCCTGCAGGATGGCCTCCCGGCTGTCCAGCGCGAAAGTGATGTGGTGCAGTCGGCCGGGGATGCCATTGCCCTCGCGGCCATAGGCCACGTCGTAGGATTTGTTGGTGGCGGTCAGCCACATGCCCATTTCTATTCCGTTATCGAAGACGATGCGCTCGGTGCAGCGCAGGCCGAGGTTGCGCTGGAAGAACTCGCGGCAGGCCGCGACATCCACCGCCAGGCAATTGTAGTGGTCCAGCCTGCGGAGATTCACCCCGCGGGCGGGATAGCGCTCGGCCTGGTTGCGCAGCGCGGGGCGGCGGTCCTCCGGCGCCCGGTACCATTCGGTGTCGTAATACAACTCCACCACATGCCCGTCCGGGTCATGGAAGCGGTAGGCATCACCATGGCCGAACCCGCCCGGATGTTCCCACACCGCGCGGCCATCGGCGCGCAGCGCGGTCACGCGGCGGGCCAGCCCCTGTGGGCTGCGGGCGCGCCAGCCGGCATGGCCCAGGCCGGAGTTGCGGGCGGCGGTGAGTTGCAGGCTGAAGGTCTCGTAGTCGTCCCATCCCCGCAGGAAGGCGCTGTCGCCCTGCTGGCCGGACAGCGTCATGCCCATCACCTCGATGAAGAAGCGCAGCGACTTGTCGAAGGCGGGCGTCAGCAATTCGACGTGGCCGAGATGCGCCACATCCATGATGGGTTCTTCCAACGCGACCTCCCTTGGTTGGGCGGATGCTAGACTCATGTGGCACCGCCTGTCGCATGCCGAGTTTCGGGCGAGCTATCAGCCGCAGGCATATCGGCGATGCCCTCCGCCGCCAGCTCCGCTACATGGCCGCGCAGCGCCGCGCAGAAGGCCTGGGCGGCGGGCGGCAGGGGGCGGTCGGCCGGCAGCACGATGCCGGCGGGGCGCGGCGGCGCCTCCAGCGGCAGCGCCGCCACCCGCAGCGCGCCGCGCAGCAGGTCGCCCGCCATCATCGAGCGGGGCATGATCGAGACCATGTCGGTGGCCAGCAGCATCTCCCGGATGAAGCCGTGGCTGCTGGAGCGCATGGCAGCACCCCCCAGCCCCAGCCGCCCCAGCAGCTGCTCGATCTCCTGCCCCACCCGCTGGCTGACGGTGGGCAACACCAGCTCGCAGGCCGCGAGTGCCGGGCCGCCGGGCGAGAGGATGGGGTGCCCGGGCCGGGCGATGATCGAGAGCGGCTCCTGCCACAGCGCCTCGCGGCCGAAGGCATCGGGGGTGGCCGGGGTGTAGAGGCGGCCGACCACCAGGTCGATCTCGCCCGCCGCCAGCAGGGCCAGCAGCTCCTCCATCCGGCCCTGCTCCACCCGCACCTGGATGTCGGGGTGGTTGGCCTTCAGGCGGATCAGCGCGCCGGGCAGCACGCCCACGGCCGCCACCGGCAGCGCGCCTATGGCGGCGCTCTGGCCGATGCGGTCCAGCGCCTCGTCGGCCCTTCGGATCTCGGCCAGCACGCGGCGGGCCAGGCGCACCAGCACCAGCCCCGCCTCGGTGGGGCGCACGCCGCGGGGGTGCCGCTCGAAGAGCCTGGCGCCGATCATCGCCTCGGCCTGGGCCAGGCTACGGGAGAGGGCGGGCTGCCCCAGCCCCAGCACCGTGGCGGCCCGCAGCAGCGAGCGGTGGGCCTCCAGCGCGTCGATCACGCGCAGCAGGCCGAGCTTCAGGCGTTGGTCCAGAAAGCGGTTTTTGCCAAGCTGAGGGCAGCGCGGCGCTCGCGCTTCCGTGCGTGCGGAGCCGTCAGCGCGCCTCACGCGGCGCATTGTCGGACTCGGCCGTGAGTTCGGCCTCGATCGCCTCGGCCAGCCGGTCATTGTCCACGGCGTGGGGTTCGCCGCGCACGGGGGGCACAGTCTCGGCCTCGCCTTCCGGCTCGCCCTGGTCCTGCTGCTCATCCTGCTGGTAGCGGCGGTTCTGGTTGGAGCCCTGCGGCGGCTGGCTCTGGCCACCCTGGGCCATCTGCGCCTGGTTCATGGCGCCGAGAATGCGGAAATAATGTTCCGCGTGCTGGAAATAGGCCTCGGCCATCACCCGGTCGCCGCCGCCGGTCGCGTCGCGGCCGAGCTGGAGGTATTTTTCGAACAGCTGTTGCGCGGTGCCGCGCAGCCGAAGATCGGGGCCGGAGCTGTCGAAGACGTGGTTGCGGTTCATCGGCTGCTGGTTGGGCGTGGCGGCCGAGCGGTACTGGCCACCCCCGCCGCCGCCGCCACCACCGC
>JAKFUL010000016.1 GCA_021732665.1 Acetobacteraceae bacterium | reverse complement strand
GCTGAGCGCCTCTGGTGCCGCCTCAAAGACTGGCGCCGCCTCGCCACCCGCTACGACAAGCTCGCCAGCAATTACCTCGCCACCGCGCTCATCGCCGCCACCATCACCTACTGGTGCAATTGAGTCCTGAGCCTAGCCCAGCAGCACATCAAGCTCGGCCGCGACGTTGACCCGATCAGGATCGATACAGCCGAAGCGATGTGGTCGACGATCGAAGGGCTCGCAACGGTTCCGTCGCGGGGCGGACCCGGCATCGCGGCCCTGACAGGCACGCGCTGGGTGCTAGCCCCAACAGATCGTGATGCTCTGGCGAGAACAGACGGCCAAGATGCCGCCATACTGCAGGCGGCACTGAGTCAGCTTGGCGTATGGAATCGCCCGAGCGGCGGGGATCAAGGAACGATAACGTCCTATTGGGCGGTGGCTGCGCGCGCTGGTGGGGTTTACTTGCCGCCTCCAGACGACCCCCTATTCGCATCCTTTGGTGGGCCATTCTTGGCCTGGGCTGTGGCGCAGGGCGAGGCGGCGCCGCCTGCCGCCTCATCAGCGTATAGCAGCTGGAGGGCTTGGGGGCGGGAGGTACAACCGTCTGCTGCACGGCCCGGCAACATAGCGATAGTCGAGATCGGGCAAGGGACCCGTAGCGGGCTGCTGGTAGGTATCTTGGTTCGTCAAAGGCCCGGCTGCGTCGAAATGGTTACTGCCAACATAGCAGACCGCGTTGTTGTAACGTGTGCACCTGGCAACATCGCAGGTTTCAGGGCCCCAATTTGATCGGAACGACTATCATTTTGTCCGATCGCGGCTCAGCTTTATGCGGTCGAGAGAAAGCTGGAGCCGCAGCAGTGCTGCCAACTCGCTCGAACGGATATCCTCGGCCACGACAGGGCGCTCAGGCACAGCACCTGGGCGTCGACCAACAGCATCCGTCTGCGCCTTCGCGGGCGCGGCATGGATCACGGCGCCGGGCACGACGTCACCGCCTGCCATGGAGGCAGCCTCTCGTGCGGCCTTGATCGGGCGGGATCCCAATTGGCTCATCGAAACGTCTCCGTCCCTGGCCGCTGTTTGCGACTCTCCACCGGCCGCGAGGCCTATGCCTCGAACGGGTTCAGAACGTCGACTCCCATAGGCACGAAGTCACGGGTGTTGCGCGTCGCCACCACCAGCCCCCGCGCACGAGCGATGCAGGCCACTGTCAGGTCCGCGAAGCTGGGCGTCACCCCCCGCAGGCGTGCCTCGTGCTGGAGGTGCCGCGCCTGCAGCGCCACCTCGGTATCGAAGGGCAGCACGCGGTCCGGATAGTTGGTCAGCACCGCGGCCAACCACTCGGCCAGATCCCGCGCGTGTCGGCTGGCGCCGCTTGCCTCGCGCTCGCCGATGCCAGCGGCGATCTCGGCCACAGCGGTGACGGGGAGGAACAGGCTCGACTGCTGCGCGATGATCCATGCTCGGGCAGCCGCCTTCTCCGGCGGCAAAATGTCGCGCCGATCCGGTGCGGTCGCGGAAATCAGGTTCGTGTCGAGAAGGTAGCCCGCCATCACAGCCCGAGGTCGCGGGCGGGCTTGCGATCGCGGTGCACGTCGCCGCCTTCGGGGAAGGCGAGCAGCAGATCGGCCAGGCTCGGCCTCGCGCCACTGAGCCGCTGCCATTCGTCGTAACCGAGGACCACGGCCACCGGCGCGCCGTGCCGCGTGACGACCGTGCATTCGCCCTTGGCCGCCTGATCGAACACCGCCGAGAAGCTGGCCTTGGCATCGCGCAACTGAACCTCGCGCATGATGCGATACTCCCGTGTGACTACAGTGGTCATATAGAACGGCGCGGGGCGCACTGCCAGTTCTATGCGGGCGGGCAGGAAGCCCTTCAGTTCACTGGCGCTGCCGAGGTATCAGAGCCGCCATCGTCTACACGCAGATCGCCAAGGCCACGGCCCATGCCACACCCACCAACCCAAGCTGAGGCATCCGTCATCGACGCGTGGCTGCGCTTCCTGGCGCGCGACATGGAGGACCATCCGCGGCGCATGGCCTCCCTCGACGAAGCGGAAGCAGCGGCCCTCGCGGAGCTGGTTAGGGGCGTGACAGTCCGCGATGACGAAGTGCTCCCCGACGAGGTGACGTTCTGAGCGGCACCAATCGTCCCTGTGACCCCCATGCTACCCCCGGCATGGGCGGCGCGTGATGTGAAAATGCGAGCAGCGCAGGTCGGCGGCTGATCCCCATCACGCCACCTCCTGCTGCACCCCCGGCCCTGCCACCACCTCGGCGCTGCCTTCCCCCGCCATCTTCCGCAGCGTCGCCGCGCCCACCCGATCCGCGACCGCCAACAGCACATCATCCGCCGCGTGGGTGTAGCGGGCCGTCACGCTGCCGCTGCGGTGGCCGAGCAGCGCAGCGATCGCCAATTCCGAGCAGCCCAGATCGGCCGCCAGGCTGGCGAAGGAATGCCGCAGGATGTGCGGCGTCACGTCTTTCGGCAGGCCGCCCGCCTTGGTAATGCGCTCGAACAGCGTCGGGAAGCCGCTCATGATCCCGTCGCCGCGGGAGGGCGGGAAGACCAGCGCATCGGCGCGGCCAGGCCCGAGCTTGCGCAGCAGATCGCAGGCGGCCGACGCCAGCGGCCGGACGCTCTCGCCAGTCTTCGTGTCCGGCAGGCGCGCCGTGCGCCGCGGCAGATCCAGCATGCCCCAGCGCAACGTCAGCGCCTCGCCGCTGCGCCAGCCGGTCAGCGCCAGGAAGCGGGCAGCGTGGATGGCGGCGGGCCACATCATGTGACCCTGCTTGCCATCCTTCCGCGGCTTCGGCGCGTTGGTCAGCGCAGCCAGGCCCACGCCGAGTGCTGCATACTCATCATCCGAAAGCCGCCGCTGCCGGCGCCTATCGGCATAGCGGATCACGCCCCGCACCGGGTGGTCGGAGATCATTCGCTTGCGCTGCGCATAGGTGAAGATGGCGCTGAGCAACCCCACCGTCCGCGATGCTGTCCCCTTGCCGCCGCGCACATGGGAGACGCCACGCTTCTTGCCGGACTTCTCCCGCTTCTTCGTCGCCCCCTCGGCGATCTTGTGCATGAAGCTCTCGACGTCCTCCCGCGTGACGGAGGGCACCTTCATCGTTCCCATCAGCGGCCGGATGTGCGTCTCGACCCGGCCGCGATCGGTCGCCAGCGTCGAGGCCTTCTTGGCGATGCCGCGCCGGGTCAGCAGCCGGCCCGCCTCGGCGTCCTCCAGATACATGTCGCAGAGCTCGCCGACCGTGGCGGCGGCGCGTTTGGCCTTCTTTTCTGCCTGGGGGTCCTCGCCCTCGATCTTGGCGGCCATCAATACTTGCTGCGCCTTGGTGCGTGCCGTTTCCGGCGTCCAGGGCGCGCCATGCGTGCCAATGGTGAAGCGGCGCTGCCGATCGTCCTGGGTGCGGTACATGATGAAGTAGCTGACCATCGGCCCGGCCCGCCGTCGTGCGCCAAAGCCAGGGACAGAGCCGGTTCCACCGTCGAAGATGGTGGATTGCGGGGGCATGGCGCGTATCTCGCGCAGGCCAATTCGGGTGCTTGCTTTCGCCATTTTCGACCTCTGCTCTCACTTCAATTATCGGCCCCGAAATCCGGGGTCACGACGGGGTAACCCGTGAGCGCAGATGGTCGCAAGTCGTATAATAGTAACGCATCGCCACGCACAACTGAAAGCGCGGCAACTTCAAACAACTGCAAATCATCTAGATCGAAAACAACAGTAAAAGACCCCACTCCGAAGGCAGAGGTCGAAGGTTCGAATCCTTTCGGGTCCGCCATTTTTAGCAGCAATTTCAGGTGTTTGGCAAGAGCTTTCTGAGGCCGCAAGCGGCCGGTTCCGCCACGGAAGCACCACGGAAGCAGCTGCCGAAATCCAGCGCTGTGTGATGGGGCAGGTGGGGAGTCGCCCTTGGCCCCGGATTCCCGGCGGGTGAGGGCAGGCGCCGCACAATTTTTCTAGCCGAACTCCAAGCCGCCGGGGCGTAGAATTCTGGATCACTTGTCGATTTGTATACGTCTACCCACTTTCTGGCACTGGGGCCGGTCCCGCGCGACCATCCGGAGGGGCTCGCGTTCCATGGCCCGTGCACGACCAGGATCGGGGTCGGCCGCCGGTGAAGGCTGGCCATCATGGCGAAAGAACTCGTTTCCAACACCATGGGCCCGGTCCAGGGTCATGGCGCGCTGGATTTGAAAGCGCTCCGCCTGGCCGTGCTGGTGAGCGATCTTGGCAGCATCCGACTGGCTGCGCAGCGCGCTGGCACAACGGCACCCTTTGTCAGCCGGCGCGTGCGCTCCTTGGAGGACATGCTGGGCGTGTCTCTGTTCGAACGACGCAGCGTCGGCATGCGGCCACCCGGCTCACATTGTTGCTTGAAAGGCGCAGCTGCAGGAAGGCGCCGCCTGAGTTGTCGGCTCTGGCGCTGCTGCCAGCGAGAGTGCACCATCGCCGGCCTCGTTGACCCCCAACCGGGTCATGCGAGGCCGCGCATCTCATCAAGCCTGGGCATGCCGACCATAACCGGCCGGCATGTTGGGTGGGCGGTTCAGCGCCCGCGATAGGCGCGGTGGCAGGCGCCGCAGGTGCCGCCCACCGTCTGCAGGGCGGGGCCGAAACCCGCGCTGTCGCCGCTGGCGGCCACGCTGCGCAGATTGGCCAGCGGGCCGTTGAGGTTGGTCAGCGCGGTGGTGAAGCCGGCGCGGTCGGTGAAGACCACGGGCAGCGCGCGCGTCTCGCCGGCCTGGGTATTGGCCGGGAAACGGTCGGCGAAATTGGCGAAGAAGGCGATGATGGCGTCGATCCGCTCCACCGCCGGGCGGGTGTCGCCGCGCGCCTGGGCGATGGCGGCCATCGCCTCCATATGCGCACCCATGGTCTTCAGCCCATCGCGGCGGTCGCGAATGATCTGGGCGGGGTCGGTGCCCTGCGCCAGGCCCGGCGCGGACATCGCGACGATGCCCGCGGCAAGCGCAAGCGCGGTCAGGCTCAGGCGAGAAATGGTAAAGCGCGGCATCTCAGACAATCTCCGTTGCGGTGGTCGGGTCGGTTGCCATCCCGCGGGCGGGCTGGAACGTCAATGTGCATGGCCTTGCCCAAGCGGCAAAGTGTCAATTTGTCGTTGGTCCGGGCGTAATGTCCGCCAACCCCACCCCGGCTTGCCCCCCGGACAGTGGCGGCGTATGAACCCGCCGTCGGCGGAGTGTAGCTCAGCCTGGTAGAGCACCGTGTTCGGGACGCGGGGGCCGGAGGTTCGAATCCTCTCACTCCGACCATCATCATGACAGGCCGCCAGGCCCTGCGGCCACCGGGCCGAGAGGTCATCTCGCCATCATTTCCTGGCAGACCAGTAAATCAACCATTTGGCCGGCCATGCCCAGATGATTCCTGCCACGGCGAAGTAAACCAACTGGATGATCCCATGCATCTCCAGCACCCAATCCCCCAGAATCATCACCACCAGCACGTAGGCGGTGAGCCCGACCAATCCGATCAACAAGGCGGCGAGGGGACGTGACATGGCGCCGTCATCGTCCAACCGGGCGGAATCTGCAAGGGCTGCGGTGACACCGGCGGAACAGCTTGCATCGACGGCGTAATGATCGTATTCTTTTCGGGTGAGCAAGGAATTCCCGCGTCGGCCGCGTCGCCGTCTCGGTCTCCACCCAGCCCGGCGGCACGCGCATGACGCAGCCCGCATCAAGGGCTCGGTTCATCGCTTGCCCTGCTTGCCGGCAGGGTGCCGCGGCACAGCCGGCCCGAAACTCGTCAAGCCACACCCACGTCCGAAATCCCTCGCGGTGACCGGAATACAGCGAAAGCAACGCCTTGAACGATATGGCCGAACCCCGCAGCGCCCGCCCGGAGATGGACCTCAAGGCCCATATCCGGGGAATTGCGGATTTTCCGAAGCCCGGCATCCTGTTCTACGACATCTCGACCCTGCTGCGGCATGGCGAGGCCTGGGCGGAAACGGTTCGGCGCATGGCGGAGATGGTGTCGGCGCGCAGGCCCGAGGTGCTGGCGGGAATCGAGTCGCGTGGCTTCCTGCTGGCGGCGCCGCTGGCCCAGGCCCTGGGCATGGGCTTCATCATGCTGCGCAAACCACGAAAACTGCCCGGCGCCGTGCTCGGCCTCTCCTACGCCCTCGAATATGGCGAGGATCGGATCGAGATGCAGTCGGATGCCGTGCACAAGGGCCAACGCGTGGTCCTGGTCGACGACCTCCTGGCAACAGGAGGAACAATGGCGGCGGGTATCTCCCTGCTGCAGCAGGCCGGGGCCGAAGTGGTGGGCGGCGCCGCGCTCATCGAACTCACCTTCCTCGGCGGCAGGAGCCGCATCCATGTCCCCTTCGACGCCCTTCTCGAATACCATGATTGACCTGGCGGCCGGGGTGGCCACGCCTGCCCCAGACATCGTCCGGGACCCGGGCGGCAACGCCTATCTGCGCCATGCCCTGGGCACGGCCGCCGCCGCCGGCTTCGGCGGTGCGCTGGGCCTGGCCGTGGCCTCCGCCCCCACCGGCGTCGTGATCACCGACCCCAACCTGCCCGACTGCCCGATCATCTTCACCAATCCAGCCTTCTGCAAGATCACCGGCTACCCGCCCGAGGAGGTTTTGGGCCGCAATTGCCGCTTCCTCCAAGGCCCGGGCACCGATACCGCCGCCACCCATCTGCTGCGCCGCGCCATCGCCGAGCAGCGGCCGATTACGGTGGAACTGGTCAATTACCGGCGCGACCGCAAGCGCTTCATCAACGAACTCCGCACCTCCCCGGTCTTCGGCCCCGACGGCAAGCTGCTGGCCTTCGTTGGCATCCAGCATGACGTGACCGCGCGTGTGCGGGCCGAGCGCGAGGCCGACCGGGCGCGCCGCGCCGCCGAACGCGCCAACCAGGAAAAGAGCGACTTCCTGGCCTTCATGAGTCATGAGATCCGCACGCCGCTGCATGGCGTGATGGGCACGCTCTCCCTGCTGCTCGACACCGGCCTCGACGCCGAGCAGCGCGCCTATGCCGAGACCTCGCGCCGCTGCGGCCAGACGCTGTTGGGCGTGGTGAACGAGCTGCTCGACCTCAGCCGGATCGAGGCCGGCAAGCTCAAGATCGGCTCCGAGCCCTTCACCCTGGCCGATCCGGTGCGCGACGTGCTGGACCTCGTGGCCCCGGCCGCGGCCGAGAAGGGGCTCACCCTTTCAGCCAGCCTGGACCATCATTTGCCCGCGCGCGCCATCGGCGATGCGCAGCGGCTGCACCAGGTGCTGCTGAACCTGGTGGACAATGCGGTGAAGTTCACCTCCCGCGGCTCGGTCGAAATCCGCATGGCCGCACTCCCGGACGGCCGGCTGGGTGTCGCGGTGACCGATACCGGCATCGGCATCCCGCCCAAGCTGCGCGCGCGGCTCTTCACCCGCTTCGTCCAGGCCGAGGGGCCGCCGCTGCGCAACCAGGGCGGCACGGGCCTCGGCCTTGCCATCTGCAAGCGGCTGGTGGCGCTGATGGGCGGGCAGATCGCGGTCGACAGCACGCCGGGCAAGGGCAGCACCTTCTTCTTCGACCTGCCGCTGGTGCCGGTGCCGCAATCGGGCGCGCCGCCGTCGCGCCTCTCGCCGGCGCCTGACGCCATCCTGCCGCCGGTGCCGCTCGCCAATGGCCGCATTCTGCTGGCCGAGGATGGCAAGGTGAACCAGCTCGTCGCCGCCGCCATCCTGCGCAAGGCCGGCTACACGGTGGAACTCGCGCGTGACGGCGCCGAGGCCGTGGCCGCCGCCGAATCCTCGGAATTCGATCTGGTGCTGATGGATGTGCGGCTGCCAGTGATGGATGGGCTGGAGGCCACCGCGCAGATTCGCAGGCTTCCGGGCATGCATGGCCGCGTGCCGATCATCGCCATGACCGCATCCGCCATGCCCGGCGATGCCGAGGCCTGCATCGCGGCCGGCATGGATGGCTACCTGCCCAAGCCGCTGGACCGTTTGCAGATGCTGGCCGCCGTCGAGGATGTGCTCAATGCCCGCCCGCGGCGCCCCCGCGCCGCCGTGCCGGTGCCCGAGCCCGGTCGGGTGGCGCCCCTGCTCGACCGTGAGACGCTGGAGGAATTGCGCTCGGCGGTCGGTCCTGGCCGGTTGCCGCGCCTGATCCTGGTGTTCATGGAGGAGACCCGGTCGCGCCTGGCCCGCATCATCGCGGCGAATGACGCTGCGCATATCGAGGATGAGGCGCATACGCTCAAGGCCGCCGCCGGCACCTTCGGCGCGGTGGCGCTGCGCGATGCCGCGGCCGCCCTGGAGATGGCCTGCCGCAAGGGCGACGCCGCGGCGCGGCTGCAAATCATGGGCATGCTGCCGGGCCTGGTGGACCGCACCATCTCCAGCTTCCCCGCCCAGCCCGTGCCGCGCCACAGCTAAAGACGCGCGGCGCGGGTGAAACCCGCCGCGCGGCCTCAGGCATTGCCGACCGGCCCCATCGTGTCGGCGTTCGTGGCGCGGATGATGGCGGAGAATAGCCGCAGGGCGTCCGGCCCGCCGCGGTCTTGCAGCGCGCCCTCCTCCATCTCGCTGGCCAGCAATTCCGCCTGATCGGCCAGTGTGGCGGCCGCGCGCGTCAGCGCCTCGCGCGCGAGCACGAGTTGCAGCTCATCGGGCAGCGCGTGCCAGCCCGAATTCGGGCGGGACGGGGCGCTGCGCTCCAGCAAGGCGAGCGAGCCGCCCGGCCTTTTGCCCGGGGGTCCATTGGAAGAGGGCATGGTGACAATACTCCATGCGCCCTCCTGGCGGGTGTGATGGCGCGAGCAGGCGCCCCGCGGGCAATCTGCACGGCGCCGGTTAACGAAAAGTCAAAAGCGCCTCGCCCAGCCCGGAATAGGCCACGCGCACCTCGCAGGGCCCCTCCAGCCAGATCGGCGGCGTGACCGAGCCGAGCCAGACCACCTGGCCCGCCCGCAACCCGCCGAAGACCTCCGCCGCGCCGGAGCCGGCCAGCCAGGCCAGCGCATTCATCGGGTGGCCGAGCAGGTCGCGGCCGAAGCCCGCCCCGCGCGGGACGCCATCGACCAAGAGCTCGCCCCGGCTGGCGCCCAGATCCAGCGCCCGCCAATCCGCGACCGGCGCGCCCAGCACGCCCGAGGCATGGAAGACCTGGTCGGCGATCAGCGTGGGCGTGCCCAGTTCCGCCAGGTCGCCATACCGCTTCTCCACGATCTCGATGGCGGCCATCACCTCGCCCACCGCCGCCGCCGCCTGTTCGGGGGTGCAGGGCTGTGCGGGCAGGTCGGCCTTCAGCCGCACCGCGATCTCGCACTCCACCCCCACGCCGAGGAAATCGGCATAATCCAGCGTCAGCGGCGAGCGGTTGAGCGAGCTGGCCGGCACGAAGCCGGCGGCGGGGCCGGAGAGGCCGAGATAGGCCTGCATCTGCGCCGTGGTGGCGCCGATCTTGAAGCCCGCGGGCGGGGCCGCGCCCAGCATCTCGGCCACCCGCCGTTGCACCGCGTAGCCGGCGGCGATGTCGGCGGGCGCGTGTTCGCCCAGCGGCGCCAGGATGCGGCGCGCCTGCCGCGCCGCCAGGATCATGCCAGCCGCTTCCATCACATCCTCCCCAGTTCGTAGAGCGCGACCGCCGCGGCGGCCGAGACATTCAGGCTCTCCATCCTCTCATGGATCGGCAGCCTCGCAAGCTCGTCGCAATTCTCCCGCGTCAGGCGGCGCATGCCATCGCCCTCGGCCCCCAGCACCAGCGCCACGCGGCGGCCGGCCAGCCCCGCCTGGGCCAGGGTGGTGGGTGCGGCGCCATCCAGGCCGACCACCCACAGCCCGTGCTTCTTCAATTCCTCGAGCGCGCGGGCCAGGTTGACCACCCGCACCACCGGCACCAGCTCCAGCGCGCCGGATGCGGCGCGGGCGAGCGTGCCGGTCTCGGGCGGCGCATGGCGGTCCTGCATCACCACGGCCGACGCGCCGAAAGCGGCGGCCGAGCGCAGGATGGCGCCGACATTGCGCGGGTCCGTCACCTGATCCAACACAAGAACCGGGCCGGTGCCGGCCTCGACGGCGTCGATGATGTCCAAGGGCTCCAGGGCTTCCACCAGCAAGGCGGCACCCTGGTGCACGGCGTCCTCGGGCATGAAGGCGGCGAAATGCGCCCGCTCCGCCAGTTCGGGCTGGATGCGCCAGGGTGGCGGCAGGCGCAGCGAGATCTCCTTATGCGCCTCCGAGGTCAGCAGCAGGCGGCGCAGCCGGCGCGCCGGGTTGGCCAGGGCGGCGGCCACGCTGTGCAGCCCGTGCAGCCAGAGCATGCCGCCGGGGGTGGCCTCGGGGCCGGGCGCGCGGCGGGCTTCGGCGGGGCCGCGGGGTGCCGCGAAGGCTTCGGT
>JAKFUL010000053.1 GCA_021732665.1 Acetobacteraceae bacterium | reverse complement strand
CCGCCCCCCTGGACCTCCCCTTCAACCCCGACCTCATGCTCGCCGGCCTGCGCACCTGGGTCGAATGCGAATCCCCCACCTTCGATGCCCCCGCCGTCAACCGCATGATGGCCCTGGCCGCCCGCGAACTCGCCCTCGCCGGCGCCACCGTCGAAACCATCCCCGGCCGCCAAAACCTCGGCGACTGCGTCCGCGCCCGCTTCCCCCATCCCTCGCGCGAACCAGGCATCCTCGTCCTCGCCCATCTCGACACCGTCCACCCCATCGGCACCCTGGCCAACGGCCTGCCCTTCCGGCGTGAGGGCGCAAAAGCCTACGGCCCCGGCATCCAGGACATGAAGGGCGGCACCTACCTGGCGGTCGAAGCCATGCGCCAGCTCATCGCCGCCAACCTCCCCACCTCAAGGCCAGTGACCTTCCTCCTCACCTCCGACGAGGAAATCGGCAGCCCCTCCACGCGTGACCTGATCGAGGCCGAGGCCAGCCGCCACGCCGTCGTCCTGGTGCCCGAGCCCGGCCGCCCCGATGGCGGCGTCGTGACGGGGCGCTTCGCCATCGCCCGCTTCAACCTCCGCACCACCGGCAGGCCGTCACACGCCGGCGCCCGCCTGGGCGAAGGCCGCAGCGCCATCCGCGAAATGTGCAAGCAGATCATCGCGATCGAGGACATGACGACCGAGGCCTGCACCTTTTCCGTCGGCGTCCTGCACGGCGGCCAATGGGTGAACTGCGTCACCACGCACACCGACGCCGAGGCCCTGAGCATGGCCAAGCGCCAGGAAGACCTGGACGCCGCCGTCGAGAAAATGCTCGCCCTCCGCAGCACCTCCAACGACGTCACGCTCGAAGTCCGCCGCGGCGTCACCCGCCCGGTGTGGGAGCCCGACAACAAGGTCATGGCCCTGCACGCGAAGGCCGAGGCGCTGGCCAACCGCCTGGGCTTCTCCGTCCCCGCGCAAAGCTCCGGCGGCGGGTCGGACGGCAACTTCACCGGCGCCATGGGCATCCCCACGCTGGACGGTCTGGGCGTGATGGGCGCGCTGGCGCATACGCTGGAGGAGCACATCATCGTGGACAGCCTGGCCACCCGGGGAAAACTCTTCGCCGGGCTGCTGCAGACGGTGTGAGGGGCCGGCCGCCTATCGGGTCAGGCGCGGCGCCTCGATTCGCCGCACCAGCGGCTGGTTGTCCCGCGGGCTCATCCAGAAATACAGATTGGCGACCTCGGGGTAGTTCTCGAAGGTCAGCGCGTTGATGCGGGCGATCTCGGCCTTTTCCGCCGCCCCCACCGCGTCGCCCCGCTCCAGCAGCAGCCGCGCCCAGTAGGAATAGGCGCCGGCCGAATCCGGGTATTCGCGCGCGGCGTGGTAGAAGGACTGCTCCGCCCCATCCAGGTCGCCCAGCGCCCAAAGCGCCACGCCGACCGTGCTGTGCATGGCCTCCCGCAAGGGTCCGAAGCGCGGGCCCAGCACCGTGAAGCGCTGTTCCAGCGTGCCGGCGATCAGCGGCGTGACGATGTCGATGGCATCCTGATACCGGTCCCGCTGCACATGCACGAAGGCCAGGTTGATCCGCCCGATGGCAAAGCCGGGATTCCAGTTGAAGGAAAGGCGAAACCGCCGCTCCGCCTCATCCAGGTCATTGTGCAGCAGCGCCACGATGCCGAGGATGTTCTGCAGGAAGGAGCGTTCCTCCAGCACCTCGGCCCGGCGCGGCCGCGCCAGTTCACGCTCGGCCATCTGCACCACGGTGTTGAAATCATTGCCGCCGGCGCGGATCACCTGGTCGAAATGGAACAGCGCGGCGCGGTAGGGCTGCACCCGCTCCATCGTCGCCAGCGCGGCCCGGCGCAGCAGCCGGTCCGTCCCCCCCGTCTCGCTGAGGTCGAGCGAGAAGGCACCTGAATAGGTCGAGGCCGAGTTGATGAGGATCCGCTGCCCCTCGCCCGGCGCGCCGGATACGATCGCGCCGGTGATCCGCATGCGCTCCAGCCCCAGCAGGTCCTGCAGCGCCGCGGTGAAGTCGTCCAGCCGCAGCGAGCGCGCGACGACGCCGATGATCGTGGGCTCGCGGGCCGAGCGCATCTGCGGTGGACGCAGCAGCGAGCGGGTCTGGTTCATCGTCTCGAATTCATGGGTGAAGAGGCGCTCCGCCACATCCTGGGTGAAGCCGGTCTGCGCCACCGAGGCGGGGACGCTGATCTGCACGCCCACCGTGTCCGCGCTGACGACCGCATCGGCCGTCAGGAGCCCGAATACCATCGCGGTGGCCAGGGCAATCGCTACAGGATCCATGGAGATCTCCCTTCATGACGGACGCGACAAGCCGAGTTCAGCAATCGACCTATTGCGCGGTGTAGTCCGAAATCGATCACCTGCGGGTTAAGACCCCGCGACGAGACGCGGCTGGCTCATTGCCGCCCGGCTGGGCAAACTTGGCGGCGCCGCCCGTGTACCGGCCGGAATGCACCCCTACCCCGCCGCCCGCCGATAGAGATGCCAGGTGGCATGGCCCAGGATCGGCAAGGTCACCGCCAGGCCCACGAAGAGCGTGGCCATGCCCGCCGCCAGCCCCGCCGCCACCACAAGGCCCCAGCCCAGCATCACCAGGCGATTCTCCCGAAAGGCGCGCAAGGACGTGGCGATGGCCGTCGTCAGCGTGACGTTGCGGTCGAGCAGCATGGGGAAGGAGAAGGCGCTGATCGCCAGCACCAGCGTGGCGAAGACAAACCCCACCGCATTGCCCAGCAGCAGCAGCGCCCAGCCCGCGCCGGTGCCGAACACCTCGCCGATCAGCGCCAGCGGCCCGGCATGGGAGACATCGCCCAGCGTCAACCAGAAGATCCCGCGCGCGGTGACCAGCCACAGCGCGAAGATCGCCACCATGATCAGGCCCATGCCGATGATCGACGGCAGTGCCGGCGATTGCACCACGCGGAAACAATCGGTCCATGACGGCGCCATCCCCGCCTCCCGCCGCCGGCTGATTTCATAGAGCCCGAGTGCCGCCAGCGGCCCCAGCAGCGCGAAGCCGGAGAGCAGCGGCCAGACCAGCGGCAGCAGCTCGCCCCCCCGCCGCCGCGCGCGCCAGCACGAAGCCGAAAACCGGGTAGATGATGCACAGAAACAGCAATTGTGTGGGTGCGGCGAGAAAATCATCCCGCCCCGCGCGCAGCGCCGCGGTGATGTCGCCGGCCTGCAGACCGTTCAGCTTGATGCCGGCGGCCTCCGCACTCTCCAGGCTCGTATAGGTGTGTGCGACCATGGGTGTTTCCTCGCTTCCTTTGTGGAGGTCAGGCACCGGGCCGAACTCAGGCCGCGAGACCTGACCTGCCGCAGCTTAACGCGGGTCGGCGGTCAGGCGCTGCATATTTTTCCGTCAGTGGGCGAGGAAGGCCTCGCGGCGAAAACCCTGGGCGAAGAGCAGTGCCGTGAGGTCGCCATGATTGACCCGGGCCCGGGCCTGGGCCTGGACCGAGGGCTTGGCGCGGAAGGCGACACCCAGACCCGCGGCCAGCAGCATGGGCAGGTCATTGGCGCCATCGCCCACCGTCAGCGCCTCGGCCAGGCCCAGGCCATGCGCGGCGGCCAGCCGCTTCAACGCGGCCAGCTTGGCGTCGCGGTCCAGGATGGGTTCCTCCACCAGCCCGGTCAGCAGCCCGGCCTCGATGCCCAGGGCGTTGGCGTGATGCGCGGCAAACCCCACCAGCGCCGCGACCCGGCCGGAAAAGAAGGTGAAGCCGCCCGAGACGAGCACGCAATGCGCGCCCGCCGCCGCCATGGTGGCGACCAGCGCGCGGGCGCCGGGCATGAGTTCGGTGGCGGCCCAGGTGCGGTCCAGCGCGGCCTCCGGCAGGCCCTTGAGCATCGCCACGCGTTCGCGCAGCGCCGCCTTGAAATCCAGCTCGCCATTCATGGCGCGCGCGGTGATCGCGGCGATCCGTTCCTTCAGCCCGGCCTCGGCGGCCAGTTCGTCCAGCGTCTCGGTGGTGACGATGGTGCTGTCCATGTCGGCCAGCAGAAGCTGCTTGCGGCGGGTTTTCTCGGCCTGGGCGATGGCATCCACCGGCGCGCCCTCCAGCCTGGCCAGGGCGGCGGCCTGGGCGGGCTCGGGCGCCAGATGCAGGAAGGGGATGTCCACCGCCTCGCCCGCGCTCAGCCAGTCCGGCGTGCCGCAATCCGCGCCCAGCGCCTCCAATGCCCGGCGCACTGGCGGGATCATGGCCGCGGTGAGCAGGCCCGGGGGCGCGACAAGCGTGAGGATATGCGGCATGGCGGATCGACCATGCCCATCCGGCCCCGCCCATGCAACCTGCCCTGATCGTCTGTGGCCCGACGGCCAGCGGCAAATCCGCGCTCGCGCTCGAGCTGGCGCGGCGGCTGGGCGGCACCGTCATCAATGCCGATGCCATGCAGGTCTATGCCGGGATGCGCGTGATCACGGCGCAGCCCTCGGCCGCGGACCGCGCGGTGGCGCCGCATCGGCTCTATGGCATGCGGCCGCCGGCCGAGGCCGCGAACCTGGCCTGGTGGCGCGAGGAGGCGCTGGCGGCCATGGCGGACGCTGCGCTGCCGATCCTGTGCGGCGGCACGGGGATGTATCTGCGAGCCCTGACCCAGGGCATCTCCGCCCTGCCGGAGGTGCCGGCCGGGGCGCGCGAGACGGCGCGCGGGTTGCTCGCCACGCGCGGGTCCGCCGCGCTGCATGCCATGCTGGACCCCGAGACCGCCGCCCGCCTGCGCCCCGGCGACAGCCAGCGCGTCGCCCGCGCCTATGAGGTGCTGCTGGGCACCGGGCGCGGGCTGACGGCGTGGCAGCGCGAGGCGCCCGCCCTGCCGCCGGCGCCCCACCGCTTCGCCGTGCTGCTGCTGGACCCGCCGCGCGAGGGGTTGCGCGCGGCCATCGCCGAGCGTTTCGCTTCCATGCTGGAGGTGGGCGCGCTGGAGGAGATCCGCCCGCTGCTGGAGCTGGACCCGGCATTGCCGGCGATGCGTGCCCATGGCGTGCCCGAGCTGGCGGCCCATTTGCGCGGCGAGATGAGCCTGCGCGCCGCTGTTGAACAGGCGGTGCTGCACACCCACCAGTACACCAAGCGCCAGGGTACCTGGTTCCGACACCAGGCGCTGGCCCCCCCCGCATTCGTGCATACGATCCATGCGCGATTTGCGGGTCTGACGCAATTTTCGCAAAGCAATTGGGCTGAAATCGAACGTTTCGTTCAAGCCTATGTTGACGGCCCGGCCCCCCCGGCATAAGGGTGCGCTGCAACAACGCCAGAACATCACGGAAGCATCATGTCCGCCACCGCCACACCCCTGCCCGCCACCACGGAGATGCGTCCGGGTGCCGAGGTCGTCCTCCGCGCCTTGACGGAGCAGGGCGTGGAGGTGATTTTCGGCTATCCCGGCGGCGCCGTATTGCCGCTCTATGACGCGCTTTTCCAGCAGAATTCCATCCGCCACATCCTCGTCCGCCACGAGCAGGCGGCGGTGCATGCGGCCGAGGGCTATGCCCGTTCCACCGGGAAGGTGGGCGTGGTGCTGGTCACCTCCGGCCCGGGTGCCACCAATGCGGTGACCGGGCTGGTGGATGCGCTGATGGACAGCATCCCCATCATCTGCCTGACCGGGCAGGTGCCGACGCACCTGATCGGCAACGACGCCTTCCAGGAGGCCGATACCACCGGCATCACCCGCCCCGCGACCAAGCACAACTACCTGGTCAAGCGCAGCGAGGATCTGGCCGGCGTGGTGCATGACGCCTTCTATGTCGCGCGCAGCGGCCGGCCCGGCCCGGTGGTGATCGACCTGCCGAAGGACATCCTGATCAAGCCGGCGCCCTATACCCCGGCGCCGACGGTGCCGCATCGCAGCTACCGGCCGGTGACGCAGCCGGACCAGGCACGCATCCTGGAAGCGGTGCGCCTGCTCAAGCGCTCGGCCCGCCCGGTGGTCTATTCCGGCGGCGGGGTGATCAATTCCGGCCCCGAGGCCTCGCGCCTGCTGACCGAATTCGTCCGCATGACGGGTTTTCCCTGCACCAATACGCTGATGGGCCTCGGCGCCTTTCCGTCGAGCGACCCGCAATTCATCGGCATGCTGGGCATGCACGGCACCTATGAGGCCAATCTGGTCATGCATGGCTGCGACGTCATGCTGAACATGGGTGCGCGCTTCGATGACCGGATCACCGGCCGGCTGGACGCTTTCAGCCAGGGCTCCAGGAAGATCCACTGCGACATCGACCCCTCCTCGATCAACAAGAACGTCAAGGTCGATGTGCCGATCGTGGGTGATGCCGGAAACATCCTGGCCGCTATGATCGAATGCTGGAAGCAGGACGACACGCCGGTCAACAAGGAGGCGCAGACCGCCTGGTGGCGCCAGATCGACCAGTGGCGCAAGCAGGACTGCCTGGCCTATGTCCAACAGGGAAAAATCATCAAGCCGCAGCACGCGGTGAAGCGGCTGTTCGAGATCACCCAGGAGCTGGGCCGCGAGACCTTCATCTCCACCGAGGTCGGCCAGCACCAGATGTGGGCGGCGCAGTATTTCGGCTTCGACAAGCCGAACCGCTGGATGACCTCGGGCGGGCTGGGCACCATGGGCTACGGCCTGCCGGCGGCGATGGGCGTGCAGATCGCCCATCCCGACGCGCTGTGCATCGACATCGCCGGCGAGGCCTCGATCCTGATGAACATCCAGGAGATGGGCACGCTGGCGCAGTACCGCCTGCCGGTGAAGGTGTTCATCCTGAACAATGAATACATGGGCATGGTGCGGCAGTGGCAGGAGCTGCTGCATGGCAGCCGCTATTCCGAAAGCTACTCCGCGGCGCTGCCGGATTTCGTGAAGCTGGCCGAGAGCTTCCATGCCAAGGGGCTGCGGGCCACTGAGGCCGACCAGCTGGATGACGTGATCCGCGAAATGATCGCCTATCCCGGCCCGGTCATCGCCGATATCTGCGTGGACCAGAAGGAAAACGTCTTCCCGATGATCCCCTCGGGCGCCGCGCATAACGAGATGATCCTGGGCGTGGGCCAGCAGGGTGGCGTCGCCGGCGTCACCGATGAAGGCAAAGTGTTGGTCTGAACCCATGGAACGCACAGCAACCATCGCGGTCCTCGTGGAAAACGAGGCCGGTGTCCTGGCCCGCGTCATCGGGCTGTTTTCCGGCCGCGGCTACAACATCGAAAGCCTGACCGTGGCGCCGGTGGACGAAACCCGCAGCATCAGCCGCATCACCGTGGTGACCACGGGCACGGAAATGATCATTGAGCAGATCAAGGCGCAGCTCGACCGCCTGGTGCCCGTGCACAAGGTGAGCGATTTGACGCTGGACGGCGCCCACCTGCAGCGCGAGTTGGCGCTGATCAAGGTGGTGGGGCAGGGCGAGGCGCGGGTGGAGGCGCTTCGGCTGGCCGACGCCTTCCGCGCCCGGGTGGTGGACGCCACGACCGAGAGCTTCGTGTTCGAGATGACCGGCAATGCGGAGAAGATCGACGCGTTCTGCGGGCTGATGAAGCCGCTGGGGCTGGCCGAAGTGTGCCGGACCGGGGCGGTGGCGATTGCGCGGGGAACGCGGGCGCTGTGACGCTCGCCATTAACTTCAACACGATCATGGCGGGGCTCAAGATCTGGGACCGATCTAAAATTGTCGCTGGCCTTTACGTAATGCAGTCTTTGCTGGACCCAACTGTTTTTCGTGCGGGCGCCATAGGGATACAAGGCAAAAAGAATACCGCTGCCAAACGCCTTAAACAAGTAAACTGTGAATTTAGACCTTGGGATTATACATATATTTTACCCATCGCGGCCAATGACGAGCTTCTCCCAGCCCTTATTCGGGCTGAAATAATATTTCAGGGAAATTTATATGTTTTGGGAGTGGAGTTTCTGAATAAAAAATCAAGATTTCGTTGTGGTGAGGTAGATACTTTATTAAAGACGGCGCATTCTAGTGCGGTCTTGGCTTGCGGGGTAGCAGGACTCACGATTGACGCTCCTCCGATCCGCGCCGAGGGGAATATTACGCTCCTGCGGAATCATCGATACGATGCCAATGATCTATAACTTCATGGTATTTTTTCACTCGGGCAATATGTCGAATGGATTGATGCGCGCGATGCCGAGCGGCGCGAAGTCGCGCAGGTTCCGGGTCAGCACGGTCATCCCGCGCGACACAGCCACGCCGCCGATCGCCAGATCGGGGAAGCCGGGATGCAGGCCGAGCCCCTGTGCCCGGTCCAGCAGCAGGCCGGTGGCCAGCGCTGCCTCGGCATCGAATGGCAGCACCTGCCGGCGGAAGGTGCCGAGCAGGTTCATCAGCCACAGGTCGAGCGCTTCCGCCCGGCGCGTGGCGCCCATCCTTCGCAGGCGCGCCACGCCCGCGCTCAGCTCCGCGATGACGATCGATGGCAGGTAGAGCGACGGCCCGTGCCGGCCGAGCCAGGCGGCCAGCGCCTCGTGCCGGCCAAGGGAGCTCGGCGCCAGCGCGGAGACGACGTTGGTATCGAGCAGATAGAGGCTCAAAATTCGCGCGGCTGCCAGGGCTTGCGGTCGCGTTCGAACAGCGGCGCGTCCTCCTCGCCCAGCGGGAAGGCCATCAGCAGCTGGGCGAAGCTGGGAGCGGCCTCGAGCAGACGCTGATACTCCGCGAACCCCAGCACCACGGCGCTGGGCTTGCCGTGCTTGGTGATGACGCTGCCTTCACCCTCTTCCGCGGCATCGACCACCGCGGAAAATTGCGCCTTGGCATCCCGAAGCTGTACTTCGCGCATGGGAACCTCCTATGTGACCACAGTGGTTATAATGCGCGGCGGTCCCAAACGCAAAGCTTTTCCACCCCCCAGCCCCGTTGCCATACCACCCGCCGCAAGGCAAACGGCCTGACTTATTTCCGACCAAAGCAAGAGAGGAGCGCCTGAGATGCGCGTCTATTACGATCGCGATGCCGATGTGAACCTGATCAAGGCCAAGAAAGTCGCGATCATCGGTTTCGGCAGCCAGGGCCATGCCCATGCCCTGAACATCCGCGAGAGCGGTGTGACCGAGGTGGCCATCGGCCTGCGCCCCGGCGGTTCGGCCAAGAAGGCCGAGGCCATGGGCTTCAAGGTCATGTCCCCCGCCGAGGCCGCCAAATGGGCTGACGTCATCATGGTGCTGACCCCCGATGAGGGCCAGGGCGACCTCTACCGCGAACACCTCCACGACAACATGAAGCCCGGCGCGGCGCTCGCCTTCGCCCATGGTCTGAACGTGCATTTCAACCTGCTCGACCCGCGCGCCGATCTGGACGTGTTCATGATCGCGCCCAAGGGCCCGGGCCACACCGTGCGTTCCGAATACCAGCGCGGCGGCGGCGTGCCCTGCCTCGTGGCCGTGGCGCAGAACCCCTCGGGCAATGCGCTGGAAATCGCCCTCTCCTACGCCTCCGCCGTCGGCGGCGGTCGCGCCGGCGTCATCGAGACGACCTTCAAGGAAGAATGCGAGACCGACCTGTTCGGCGAACAGGCCGTGCTCTGCGGCGGTCTGGTCGAGCTGATCAAGGCCGGCTTCGAAACCCTGGTCGAGGCCGGCTACGCGCCGGAAATGGCCTATTTCGAATGCCTGCACGAGGTGAAGCTGATCGTCGACCTCATCTATGAGGGCGGCATCGCCAACATGAACTACTCGATCAGCAACACCGCGGAATACGGCGAATACGTCACCGGCCCGCGCATCATCACGGCCGAAACCAAGGCCGAGATGAAGCGCGTGCTCGACGATATCCAGACCGGCAAATTCGCCCGCGACTGGATGCTGGAGAACAAGGTCAACCAGGCCAGCTTCAAGGCCACCCGCCGCCGCCTGTCCGAGCACCCGATCGAGGCGGTGGGCGAGCGCCTGCGCGCCATGATGCCCTGGATCAAGGCCAATGCCCTGGTCGACAAGGCGAAGAACTGAATACTCCTCACCTTGCCAGGGTGTAAATTTGCGCTAAAGCCTCCGGGGTTGAAAGCCGGAGGCCCCATGCGCGACCTGGACCTGACCACCAAGCTCGACCTTGCCCTGCTGTTCGGCAGGCTGTCTTTCGCGCCGCTTTTCCTGATCAGCGCGTACTACAAGGTGATGAACTGGCCGGCCATCGTGAACACGCTGACGACGCAGGGCGCGCCGGTGCCGCTGCTGGGCGGCAACCTCGCCATCGCCGCTGAGGTGATCTTCCCCATCCTGCTCATTCTGGGGGTGCAGACGCGCCTCGCCTGCTTCGGCCTCATCGCCTACACGCTGGGCACCATGATCATCGGCCACCGCTTCTGGGACTTCACCGGCGGCGCCTATGTCACCCAGCTCATCGCCTTCTTCAAGAACCTCGCGCTGTGCGGCGGCCTGCTGGCGCTGGCCTATGCCGGCCCGGGGCGGCACGCGCTGCAGCCCAGGCCCTGATACCGCGCCTGATGCCGCCCATATACGCGGCATGCTCAGACAGGCCCTTGCCGTGCTCTCCTCTGTCGTGCTCACGGCGTGCTCGGTGGTAGGCGTCCGCGGGACGGAGGAGCCGCGCCACACCACCCTCACCCGCCTGGGTGAGGTGGAAATCCGCGAATACGTCCCTCGTCTTGTCGCCGAGACGCTGGTGGAGGCGGATGAGACGGCCTCCCGCCAGGAGGGTTTCCGCCGGCTGGCCGGCTATATCTTCGGGGCGAACCAGGGCGAACGGCGTATCGCCATGACATCCCCGGTGGCGCAGGAGCCCAGCCGCATCGCGATGACAGCCCCGGTGGCCCAGGAAGCCACCAGCCACGGCTACCGCATCCGCTTCTTCCTGCCCGCCTCGCTGAGCGCCGAGACAGCGCCCGAGCCGCGCGATTCGCGCGTCACCATCACCACCCTGCCGGCCGAAACCTTCGCCGTGTTGCGTTTTTCCGGCAGCACCGACCCCCAGGCCGTGGCGCGCAACGCCGCCACCCTGCGTGGCCTGTTGGAAGGCTCTGCCTGGCGCCCATCGGGCGAGCCCCTGGCCTGGTTCTACGACCCGCCCTGGACCCTGCCGCCGCTGCGCCGCAACGAGGTCGCCTTCCGCGTCACCCCCGCAGCCTGAGCCCCGCCACCACCCCCAACCCACACAGCCCGGCCATCACCCAGAAGCCATGCCCGCCC
>JAKFUL010000032.1 GCA_021732665.1 Acetobacteraceae bacterium | reverse complement strand
CCGTCGATGCCGGCCATCAGGCAAGCCATCATTGATCTCTTCGCACGCCCACCACCCGGCCGATGCCCTCACTGCAATAAACTCATCGCCAAGCCCACTCCGAAGAATATGCCAAAGTGGTGCTAGGGGGAGAGCGAGGCTGGACGCCAGCCCGCAACCGTCCAAGACTGCCGGCGGGAGGGCGCCCATGCCCCAGACATTCAACACGCGCATCACGCGCCTCTTCAACATCCGTCACCCCGTCCTCGCCGGCGGCCTCATGTGGCTCTCCGACGCTGATTATGTCGCCGCCGTCGTCAATGCTGGCGGCATGGGTTTCATCACCTCCCGTTCCTCCGCCACCCTGCCGGAATTCGAAACCCAGCTGGCCCGCTGCGCCGCCCTCACCTCCGCAAAACCCTTCGGCGTGAACCTCTCCACCTCCCGCCATTCCGCCGTGCCGCTGATGACCTATCTCGACGCGGCGCTTTCCGCCGGCGTGCGGCATTTCGAAACCGCCGGCCGGGCGCCGGCCGATGACCTGATCCGCCGCATCAAGCATGCTGGCGGCGTGGTCATCCACAAGGTCCCGCTGCTGCGCCACGCCATCACCGCCCAGCGCCTGGGCGTCGATGCCGTGGCCATCGTCGGCATGGAATGCGGCGGCCATCCCGGCGCCAACACCGACATGCCGGCCATGCTCGGCGGCGCGCTGGCCGCAGGCCGCCTCCAAATCCCCTATGCCATCGGCGGCGGCATCGGCAATGGCGCGCAGATCCTCGCGGCCCTCGCCGTGGGGGCGGATGCGGTGGTCATCGGCACCCGCTTCCTCGCCGGCGCCGAGGTCACCGCCCACCCCGCCTACAAGGCCCGCATGGTCGCGGCCGGGGAGCACGACCACACCGTCTGTTTCGCCAGCAACACCCCCCTCGGCGGCGCCTGGCGCGTGCTGAACAACGCCACCGCCAGAGAAGTGCGCGAGCGCGAAGCCCAGGGACGCACCGATTACGAAAGCTTCGCCGACCTCACCACCGGCACCCTGCAACGCGACGCCGCCTACGCCCAGGGCGATGTCGAGCAGGGCATGCTCTCCATGGGCCCCGCCGTCGCCTTCATCGACCAGGTCGAGCCCATCGCCGCCATCATGGACCGCCTGATGGCCGAGGCCGCCGCGGCCACGAACCGTCTGGAAACCCTCACCAGGAGCTGAGCCCGATGCATCGCCGCACCCTGTTCGCCGCCGCCCTCGCCACCCCCGCTTTGGCCCAATCCCCCTGGCCCAACCGCCCCATCCGCGTCGTCATCCCCTTCGCGCCGGGCGGCGGCACGGATATCGGCGGCCGCATCCTCTGCCAGCGCCTCTCGGAAATTTGGGGCCAGCCCGTGGTGGTGGAGAACCGCGGCGGCGCTGGCGGCATGATCGGCACCCGTGCCGTCGGCGCCGCGGCTCCCGATGGCTACACCCTGCTGTTCAACGGCACGCTCTCCATCCTGCGCGACGGCTTCGACCCGCGCCACGTCACCGACCACATCGCCCGCGCCACCATCACCCACAACATCGTCGTGGTGAACGAGCATGTGCCGGCCCGCACCCTGCCCGAATTCATCGCCTATCTGCGCGCCAATCCCGGCCGGGTGAATCACGGCACCTCCGGCCCCCTCGCCTCGCAGCACCTGGCGGCCGTGATGTTCGACCTGCTGGCGGGCACGCGGATGGAGAATATCCACTACCGCGGCACCGGCCCCTCGGTCGCCGGCATCCTCGGCAATGAGGTGCAGGTCATGTTCGGCTCGATGTCGGCGGTGCTGCCGCTGATCGAATCGGGCCGGCTGCGCGCGCTGGCCACGGCCTCGGGCCGCCGCTCCGCCATGCTGCCCAACCTGCCGACCATCGGCGAGATCGTGCCGGGCTATGCCGCCGAACTCACCTACAGCTTCTGCACCCCCACCGGCGTGGCCGAGCCGATCAAGCGCCGGATCGAGACCAGTGTTCGCCAGGTGCTGGATAACGAGACAATTGTCGGCGAACTCCGCCTGCGTGGCTTCGAGCCGGATTACGAGATCAACCCCGCTTTGGCGCAATACATCGAGGCCGATGTCCAGCGCTGGGCCGATGTCGCGCGGCGGGCCAACCTCAATCTCAACGAGGGGTAGTGTGGCGATTTCCTGACACCCGCCCTATATCCCGCCCATGGTCATGCGCACCGAAATCGATCACCGCACCAAAACGGGTGCCGACCGTCATCCGGAAAAGGCCGCGCGGCCGGACAACCCGATCCAGCGCAAGCCGAGCTGGATCCGGGTGCGCGCCCCCAACCACCCCGTCTACAACGAGACGCGCGAGCTGATGCGGGCCAACAACCTCGTCACGGTGTGCGAGGAGGCGGCCTGCCCGAATATCGGCGAATGCTGGTCGCAGCGCCACGCCACCATGATGATCATGGGCCAGATCTGCACCCGCGCCTGCGCCTTTTGCAACGTCACCACCGGCATGCCCCATGCGCTGGATGCCGACGAACCCCGCCGCGTCGGCGACGCCGTGGCCAAGCTCGGCCTGCGCCATGTCGTGATCACCTCGGTCGATCGCGATGACCTGCCCGATGGCGGCGCTCGGCACTTCGCCCAGACCATCGCCGCCATCCGCGAAGCCGCGCCGGGCACCACCATCGAAATCCTGACGCCGGACTTCCTGCGCAAGGATGGCGCGCTGGAAGTGGTGGTGGCCGCCCGTCCCGACGTCTTCAATCACAATCTGGAAACGGTTCCCCGCCTATACCCGACCATCCGGCCCGGCGCGCGCTACTTCCACTCCTTGCGTCTGCTCGATGAGGTGAAACGCCTGGACCGCACGATCTTCACCAAATCCGGCATCATGGTGGGGCTGGGGGAGGAACGCATGGAAGTCTCCCAGGTGATGGATGATCTTCGCTCGGCCGAGGTGGATTTCCTCACCATCGGCCAATACCTGCAGCCCAGCGTGAAGCACGCCGCCGTGGCGAGGTTCGTCGAGCCCGCGGAGTTCGACGACTACGCCGCCGCCGCCCGCGGCAAGGGTTTTCTGCTCGTCTCCGCCACGCCGCTCACCCGCAGCTCCTACCACGCCGACGCGGATTTCTCCCGGCTTCAGGCCGCACGAAAGGCCCTGACCTAGACATGCCGACCCACGCCCAGCGCAAGGTGCTGCGCCACAGCCCCGAGCAGATGTACGCCCTCGTCGCCGATGTCCGCCGCTACCCGGAATTTCTGCCCTGGTGCGCCATGGCCCGCATCATCGAGCAGAGCGAGACCCATCTGATCGCCGACATGACCATCGGCTTCAAGATGTTCCGTGAGAGTTTTCGCAGCGAAGTCGCGCTGGAACGCCCCTCCGAGGTGCGGGTGAAATACCTCAACGGGCCGTTCCGCTACCTCAACAACACCTGGAAATTCAACCCGCACCCGAATGGCTGCGAGGTGGATTTCTTCGTCGATTTCGAATTCCGCTCGGCCATCCTGCAAGCCGCGATCGGCCTGGTGTTCAACGAAGCCGTGCAACTCATGGTCCGCGCCTTCGAACGCCGGGCGATGGCGCTGTATGGCCGCACCCCCGCCCTGCCGGCCGCGGTGGCGGCCCCGGTCGCCCAGGGGTAGTCGCCCAGGTAGCTACCCAGGATAAGGGCAGCCCTGCGCATGGGTGTACACGGCGTAGAGCCCCTGCGCCGCGGCCATGAACAGCCGGTTCCGGTGCCGCCCGCCAAAGGCCAGATTGGCGCAGCGTTCGGGCAGCGCGATATGGCCGATGGCCGCGCCCGCGCTGTTGAACACCCGGACACCGTCCCATTCCTCCGTCCCCATCCCCCAGCCGCACCAGAGATTGCCGTCGATATCCACCCGAAAACCATCCGGCGTCTCGCCCGGGGCGCAGCGGATGAAGCTCCGCGGTTCGGAAAGTCTCTCGCCGCGGACGTCGCAGACCAGGAATTCGCGCGGCTCGGCCCGGCTGGCCACGATGTAGAGCCTTGATTCGTCCGGGCTGAACGCCAGGCCATTGGGGCCGGGGATGCCGCTTGCCACCACCGTGACGGCGCCCGTGGCGCCATCCACGCGATAGACATTGGCCGGCAGCTCCGGCTCGGCCTTCTCCCCCTCGTAATAGCCGCCAATGCCGAAGGGCGGGTCGGTGAACCAGATCGAGCCATCCGACTTCACCACCACATCATTGGGCGAGTTGAGGCGCTTGCCCTCGAAATGGGTGACGAGGTCGGTGATGGTGCCGTCATGATCGGTGCGGCTGATGCAGCGCCCGCCATGCTCGGCGGTGACGAGCCGCCCCTGCCGGTCGCGCGTGTTGCCATTGGCCTGGCGCGAGGGTTTTCGGTAGTGCGTGACGGCGCCGGTCTCCTCATCCCAGCGCAGCATGCGGTTGTTGGGAATGTCCGACCAGATCAGGCAGCGCTGGTCGCCGAACCAGACCGGCCCCTCGCCCCAGCGTGTGCCGGTGTAAAGCCGCTCCACCGCCGAGAGCGCGATGTGATAGGCGCGAAAGCTCGGGTCCAGCACGCGGATCGCAGGGTCCGGGTAGCGGGGGCTGGGGGTCCACGACATGGGTGTTTCCTTGGGGTGACTTTGTGCGCCATGCTCCGAGGATGCATATCTCTCCGCAAGTCCCCGAGGCGGCTCCGCCGCGGGGGGGCGCCGCCGTCCCCGACAGCCATGGCGTGAATTTTTTCCATGCCGACCCCTGGGGGGCGGCGATGGCCGGGCTCTACCTGCCGCCGGATGTCTTCGCCCATCTCGCGCCGCATTTCACAGCACTCGGCGCGCTGGTGGGCGATCAGCTGGATGAGGAGGCGGCCGCCGCGGACCGCAACCCACCCGCGCTGCACCACCGCAACCGCCGTGGCGAGGATGCGCAGCACATCGAATACCACCCCGCCTATCTCAGCATGAGCAGGCGCGCCTTCGCCGATTACGGCTTCGCCGCCATGAGCCACCGTCCCGGCGTGCTGGGCTGGCCCGCCCCCATGCCGCCGGCGGCGAAATACGCCCTGACCTTCCTTTTCGTGCAAAGCGAGTTCGGCCTGATGTGCCCGGTCAACATGACCGACAGCCTGGCCCGCACGCTGCGCCGCTATGGATCGCCCGAGCTGATCGCCCGCTACCTCCCCGCACTCACCAGCACCGATATGGACGCACTCCGCCAGGGCGCCATGTTCATGACCGAGCAGGGCGCGGGCAGCGACATCGCCAACACCGCCGTCACCGCCGAGCCGGGCGAGGATGGCGCCTGGAAGCTGACGGGCGAGAAATGGTTCTGCTCCAACCCCGATGCGGGGATGGCCCTGGTGCTGGCCAGAAGGGGCGACGCGCCGGGGCTGAAGGGCGTCTCGCTCTTCCTGCTGCCGCGCGAATTGCCCGATGGCACGCCCAATTCCTATCGGATCGTTCGGCTCAAGGACAAGCTGGGCACCCGCTCCATGGCCTCGGGCGAGATTTCGCTGAACGGCGCCACGGCGTATCTGGTGGGCGAGCCCGATGCCGGCTTCCGGCAGATGGCCGACATGGTCAATTCCTCCCGTCTGTCGAACGGCGTGCGCGCGGCGGGGATGATGCGACGCGCCTGTGCCGAGGCCATTTTCGTGGCCCAGCGCCGCGTGGCCTTCGGCCGCCGACTGATTGAAATGCCGCTGATGCGCCGGCAACTGACAAAGATGATCATGCCGGCCGAGCAGGCCCGCAGCATGATGTTCCAGACCGCGCAGGCCATGGCGCAGGCCGATGCCGGCGACGAGGCGGCGCGCAAATTGCTGCGCATCCTCACGCCACTGATCAAATTCCGCGCCTGCCGCGACGCCCGCCGCGTCACCGGCGACGCCATGGAGGTGCGCGGCGGCTGTGGCTACATCGAGGATTTTTGCGATGCCCGGCTGGTCCGCGATGCGCATCTCGGCTCGATCTGGGAGGGCACCTCCAACATCGTGGCGCTGGACGTGCTGCGCGCGGCCGAGCGCGAGGCGGCGCTGCCCGTGCTCATCGCCCATATCGGCCAGTTGCTGGGCAATGGCGCGGCCGAGCACCGCGCCGCCCTCGCCCGGGCCGAGGCGCTGACGCGCGCGGCACTCGGCAACCCCGCCCTCGCCCGCCAGGCCGCCAGCGCGCTGTATCACGCGACCTCCGCCGCCGCGCTGCTGTGGGAGGGCGAGCGGCTGCCCTGCCCAGGCCGCGCCGCGCTGGGCGAGCTGGTCTTGCGCCACCGCCTGAACCCGCGCGACCCGCTGGCCGCGACCGATGACACCGCCTTGCAGGACCAGGTGCTGGCCTTCGCCGCCTGAGGTGGACGCTGGCCCTGCCGCGGCGCACAATGGGCGCGATGGCAGCGACGGACCCCGAGGCACAACGCATTCGCCGCCTGATCGCGATGTTCGCGCTCACCGGCTTCTCCTCCTCGCTGATCGTCCGCGCGACCGACCCGCTGGTCGCCGTCATCGCCGAGGATCTGACCACGCCGGTCGGCACCGTGGCGCTCCTCGCCTCCTCCTTCGCGCTGCCCTTCGCGTTGATCCAACCCTTCCTGGGGCCGGTCGGTGATGCGCTGGGCAAGCGGCGGGTCATTCTGGTCTGCCAGATCCTGCTCAGCCTGATGGTGATCGGCGCCGCCCTGGCGCCGGATTTCCCGACGCTGCTGCTGTTCCGCGCGCTCTCCGGCGCCGCGGCGGGGGGGACGATGCCGCTGACCCTGGCGGTGTTCGGCGACGAGGTGCCGCTGGCCCGCCGCCAGGTCGCGATCAGCCGCTTCCTGGTCTTCACCATCGTCGGCGGCGTCGCCGGTGGCGCGCTGGCGGCGGTGATCGAGCCGCTTTTCGGCTGGCGCGGCGTGTTGTGGATCTGCGCCGGGTTTTCCGCCATCGCGGCCTGCGTGCTGTTCTGGTCGCAGCGCCGGGCGCCGGCCTCGCCCACCCAGCCCTTCCAGCCCATCATGGCGCTGCAACGCTATGTCGGGCTGTTCCGGCTGCCCGCGGCGCGGGTGCTCTACACGGCGGTGGCGATCGAGGGCGGGCTGGTCTTCGGCTCCTTCCCGCATTTCGCCCCGCTGCTGGCCGAGCGGGGCCTGGGCAGCACCGCCGAGGCCGGCCTTGCCCTGGCCGCCTTCGGCTGCGGCGGGTTTCTCTACGCCGCCATCGTGGGCGTGGTGCTGCGGCGGCTGGGCCAGGCACGCATGGTGCGGCTGGGCGGCGTGCTGGCCGGCCTCGCGCTGCTGGGCATGGGCCTCGCCCCGACGGCGGAGCTCTTCATCGGCTGCGCGCTGCTGCTGGGCACCGGTTTCTTCATGATCCACAACACCATCCAGGTCCGCGCCTCGGAGATTTCGCCCAGCGCGCGGGCCTCGGGCCTGGCGATGCATTCCTTCTCATTTTTCATCGGGCAGACCGCCGGGCCGGCGCTGATGGGCCTGGCCCTGGCCATGATGGGGTCCATGCTGGCCTTCCTTTGGGTGGCGCTGGCGCTGCTCGGGCTGGGTTGGTGGCTGAGCCTGACCACCCCTGGAACACGCAGCGAACACCGGCCATGAATCGCGGGCCGGATTCCGCGTGGAATCAATATCCTGTCCCGAGTCGCAGGAACGAATCGCTGACTCAAAAAGGCAGCCGTCATCAACAAGGGCTTGTGTCGCCCACCCTTGCTGACCCACAACGACGTTCTCGCTTCGTGCATCCGCCGGGGCGCGATTCGCAACCCCGGAATCGGATGATCTGACCATGGCAGGACACGGGCACGACAAGACACCCTGGTGGGCCTGGCTGTTTCCCGCCCTGGGGGTGGCCATCGTGCTGGCGAACCCTGACGCGCTCTCGCCCTTCGGCATCGCCATGGCCCTGGCGCTGGGCATTTCCGTCTTCGCCTCCGTGCTGCATGCCGAGGTGGTGGCGGCCCGCACCGGCGAGCCCTATGGCACGCTGGTGCTGGCCATCGCCGTCACCGTCATCGAGACCGGCCTCATCCTCTCGCTGATGGCCGATGGCGAACACCCTGAGCTGGCGCGCGATTCGGTCTTCGCTTCGATCATGATCGCGCTCAACGGCATTGTCGGCCTCGCCCTGGTGCTGGGCGGCGCGCGGCATTTCGAACAGGGCTTTGCCGCCCGCGGCGCCTCGGCCTTCCTCACCGTGGTCATCACCATCTCGGTGCTGGCGCTGGTGCTGCCGAACTACACCACCTCGACGCCGGGGCCGTATTTCTCGTCGCGGCAATTGCTCTTCGTCTGCGTCATGGCGCTGATCACCTATGGGGTGTTTCTCTTCGTGCTGACGGTGCGCCACCGCAACGACTTTCTGCACGGCCATGGCATCGATCCCGAAGGTGCCCGCCCCAGCCTGGCCCGCACCGGCCTGGCTTTCGCGCTGATGCTGCTGTCGCTCACCGCCGTGGTGCTGCTGGCGAAGAAGATGGCGCCGGCGCTGGAGGCCGGCGTGGCCTGGCTGGAGGCACCCAAAAGCCTGACCGGCGTGGTGATCGCGGCCCTGGTGCTGATGCCCGAGGGCGTCTCCGCGCTGCGCGCCGCCGCCCGCAACCAGATGCAGATGGCACTGAACCTCACGCTTGGCTCGGTGCTGGCCTGCATCGGCCTGACCATCCCCGTCGTCGCCGGGTTTTCGCTGTGGACCAACACGCCGCTGCAACTGGGGCTGGACCCCTCGGGCATGGTGTTGCTGCTGCTCACCTTCATGGTCAGCACGCTCACACTCGCCAATGGCCGCACCACGGTGCTGCAAGGGGCGGTGCACCTGATGATCTTCGGCACCTTCCTGGTGCTGAGCTTCCAGCCCTGACGGGCCGGCGCGGCGTCAGGCCGGGTCGCCGGTATCCGGCGCCAGCCCCGCCGCCTCGATCCCGGCGATGCAGCAGATCTCATCATTGGCCGAGGTGTCGCCGGTGATGCCCACCGCGCCCAGCAGCATGTTCGCCGCATCGCGAACCAGCACGCCGCCGGGCACCGGCACGGCGCGCCCGCCGGTCAGGTCGCTCAGCGCATTGGTGAAGCCGGGCGCGCCCGCCGCCCGGCGCGCCAATTCGCGCGTGCCAAAACCCATCGCCATGGCGCCGAAGGCCTTGCCATGGGCGATGTCCTGCCGGGCGATGGAGCAGCCATCCATCCGCTTCAGCACCTTCATCTGCCCGCCCGCATCCAGCACGCAGACGGTCAGCGGCAGGAAGCCCAGCTCGCGGCCGCGTGCGAGGGCGGCGTCGGCGATGGTCTCGGCTTGCGCCAGGGTGAGGCCGTTCACGGCGGCGGGGTGGGCGGGCTGGGGCAAGGCGGCTCTCCGGTTCAGGGAGCGCCTGTTTGTGCGCCTGCGAAAAATCTGTCCAGCCATTCGCCCAGTCCTCCCGACGCCGTCGCCCTACGTGCCGGATGCGGTGTCGTTCCCGGTGGCCACCCGGCGCGGCTGGGCGATGGCCGAGCGGGCCAGCCTGCTGGCGATGTAGCGCGCCAGCCGCAGCCCTGGGGTGAAACGTCGCGCCAGCCAGGCTTCCAGCGCCACCGCGCGCTGGCGCGTCGCGGCGGCAGGCATCACCTGCACGACCTGGTCCACCACATGGGCGACGGCGGCCCGCGTGCCGGGCGGCAGCGCCGGCGCTTCGGCAAAGGTCGCGGGCGGCGCAGGCGGCCCGATCGCTCGCATGGCCAGCGCGGGCGCCACCATCAGCGGATCGCCGGCGCCAGCCTCCCAGTAATCCAGCGCCAGGCGTTGCAGCAGCGCCGCGTCGTCCGGCGCCGCGCGCAGCTGGGTCAGGACGCGCTCCTTGACCGCCAATGCGGCCTGCAGCCCGGCGATCGCCTTGTCATCGGCCGCGCGATGCGATGCGAGATCGCGCCGCAGCTTGCCCAGGAACTGCTCCCGGCTGCGCGCCGGAAGGTGCCACAGGGTGCCGATGGCCGGGCCGGAGATGGATTTGGCGAAAGGCGGCCGGGGATTGACGGTGTGGTTGCCGGCACCCGGCACGAAGCCAGGTGCCGCGGCGGCGAAGCGCCGGTGCAGCGCCACCTTGCCCTGCCGCCCCGGAGCGGCATGCGCCAGCCAGGGCGGCGCCACACCCGCGAGCGGAAAGGCCTGTCGCCAGCGGAAATGCACGACCGGCGACGTCTGCGCGCTCAGGAGCCCTCGCAATGTGTTCGCATCCGGCACGTCCAGGAATTCGTCCGCGTCCATCGGCAGCACCCAGTCCGCCCCGCGCCGGAATGCCTCGCGCAGCAGAGCGGCGGTGACGGCGGCCTGCCAGTAGCCCGCCACCTCGACCCGCAGGGGAATGACCGGCGGTCCGGCGCCGGCCAGGATGGCGGCTGAGGCGTCGGTGGAGCCGTGGTCGGCCACCAGTACCAGGTCGAACAGCGCCGCGGCATGCGCCAGGAAGTCCGGAAGGATATCCGCCTCATTGCGCACCATGGCGACGGCTGCGAGGACAACGCCGCGATCCGATGCTGGGCTATCCGTTCGGGTGGCGTGGTTGGGGTTGCGCATGGGCCTGCAGATGTCGGTGACACCAGGATGGGAGGCCGCATGCGAATTGTCCAACCGCGGCCATCTTCGCCCCTGAGGGAGGCAGGCCCGCGCGGCGCACGCAACAGCCGAGTGAATTTCGTGCCTTGATTGCGCCATGAGAGGGGTCGATCTTCATCGAGTTGCAATTTCTTGGTGCCAGGATTCGATGATGCGGCCGCTGATCGGCATTTCTTGCTGCGTGAAGGGATTTGGCGTGTTCAACACGCCCAATCACGCGGCCTCTGACAGCTATGTGAAGGTGGTTTTGGGGCCGGTGGGCGGGTTGCCTGTGCTGCTGCCGTGTTCGGGGCCCGATTGCGTGGCGCAGATTTTGGCGACGGTGGATGGGCTGATTTTTACCGGTAGCCGGTCCAACGTCTGGCCTGAGTATTATGGCGGGCCGGCCCATGCCGAGGGCACGCCGGAAGACCGGGTGCGGGACGCGACGACGCTGCCGCTGATCCGTGGCGCCATCGAACACGGCGTGCCCATGCTGGCGATCTGCCGGGGGATGCAGGAGTTGAACGTGGCGCTGGGGGGGAGTTTGGACCAGCGCATCCAGGATCTGCCGGGGCGGATCGATCATTCGACGCCTTCGGACCAGCATATTGCGCTGTCGCGGACGGCCAAGGCGCATGATGTTTCGCTGCTGCCGGGGACGATGCTGGCGCGGCTGGCGGGGAATAGGGACCGGGTTCCGGTGAACTCGCTGCACAATCAGGGGGTGCAGGAGCTGGCGCCCCGGCTGGTGGCGGAAGGCTGGGCGCCGGATGGGACTGTGGAAGCCGTGCGCGTCGAAGGGGCGCGGGGGTTTGCCTATGGAGTGCAGTGGCATCCGGAATATGATTGGGAGCGGGATACGCTCTCGCGGGATATTTTTGTGGAGTTTCGGAAGGCCTGCGTGGGGTTTGCTGAGGAGAAGCGCTCCGTGGGGATGCGGGCGGCGGCTGAGTAGGCTTGGCGGTGTTTGTGGAAAATGCCTCGCAGCAGTGCTAAATGACGAAGGCAGATGGAGTAACGCGGGTGTCCAAAGCAGCTTCTGACATGATTGCGCACTACAAGAATGACGGCTCGCTGGCGTTCCGCGGCCGGAAGCGGACATGGCTGAACGCTTTTGCTGAGTCGCTGGCACCGGCGGAACGACGCATCCCGGTGCTCGATACAGGCGAAAGCGTGCGGCTTGCGTGGCTACGCGTCGGCGGCGCTATCAGGACGTCCATGAGCCGCGTGGGTGGCTGAGGAGCCACTGCCCGAGGCTTCGCCACCCGAGCCGACCACCCGTCCCGCGACCATACAGGCCACGTTCACCGGACCATTGCCTCCACCTCTGGCGCTGCAAGGCTACGACATGGTCGTGCCCGGTGCCGCCGAACGGATCCTGCGGATGGCCGAGACGGACCAGGAGCAAACGCTGGCGCTTCAGGCCAAGGTGGTGGAACAGGAAGTCTTCGAGGGCAGGATGGCACGCTGGAGCGCGCTGATCCTGCCGATCTTTGGCCTCTCGGCGGCGACATTCGTGATTTTGAGCGGGCACGATGTGGCGGGTGGCGCGATAGGGGTTGCAGCGCTGGGGGCACCGCTTGTGGCGGCGGTTTTGAAGCGGGGGGAATGAGTTGGGTTGGGCGCGGCTGCGGCCGTGAGGCAAGCGCTGGGGGAAATGAATTTCCCCCAGGCCCCCTTTCTTTTATTTTGATTTATTCCAGACTTGCCTCCCCCTGGCGCAGTTTTTCATTTTTTTGGGGGTCTAAATTTATCTCTCGATAGATTTCTCCGAGTATATTTTTTGCGTTTAGCGTCTCGGCATTGGTTGCGCCTTGTGAGGTGCTGGTTAGAAATCTTTTTGAGGCCGCATCCATATACGTCGGGACGTCTGAATAGGTTAAACGGCTGGTTCGATCGAAAAACATTTTTAGAAGGCACTCAGCATTAAATAAAATTCGATCATTCCCGTGAATTTGTAAAGATGTTGATTTTTCCATCATTGCCCCAATCGACCTGTTGATCCCCTGCTCGACGTAGAGTACGTTGACCCAAGCATCGGGCCATTGCTTCAACAAGGTATGACTGGCCACCGCGTGATCAATGTCATAACGGCCAATCCGCAGGCCGCCAGTCGATTTATGATAATACTCCATCATCGCTGGACGGTAAGATTTATATCTCGCCCTGGCCCACACCTGCCTGTAATAGCGCCCAGGAAATTGTGTTTGGCCCGCGATAGTAATGATATTTGAACCTCGTCGGCGTCCAATCGGCCACGCGCCGAAATCGGTCAACCCTTTCGCCCATTGCATCAGTGCGGAATAGTCCTTGAACGCGATTGGTAGCCGATGCCCGGCTTCAACCAGCGTTTGAAAATCAAGGCGGCCACTTGAGACGGCCGCCATCTGCTCAAAACTATCGAATATCGGCATCAGGCGTTGGCTCCAGGCGGGTTGAATACAAATTCTGCCGCAATTCACAAGCGTTCCTGCATATTGCCCGGTTGAGGCGCCATTCGCGCAATGATTCTGACTTGTTGATGCCTGGCGCGCTGCGCCCAGTCACGCCGGCCCCCAAAAAGCCAAAAATAAAAGAAAAGGGGGGCGACATGTATGTCGACGAGGAAATTCCTTTCCCCAGCCTCTTGCCTCCCACCCGCCCCAAGCCTAT
>JAKFUL010000037.1 GCA_021732665.1 Acetobacteraceae bacterium | reverse complement strand
GCGGCGGTGCTGGGGGTCGGGCTGGGCGTGCTGGCGGCGCTGAAGCCCCGCGCCGCGCCGGCGGTGCAGGGCCTCGCCCTGCTGGCCCAGGCGGTGCCGGGTTTCTGGCTGGGCATCATGCTGATCATCCTTTTCGCCGTGACGCTGGGGTGGCTGCCGGCGGGAGGTGCTGCGGAGGACGGGCAGGGGGATTGGCGCTTCCTGGTCCTGCCCGTGGCGACCCTGGCCTTCGGCCAGATGGCCGCCTATGCCCGCCACGCCTGCGCCAGCATGGAGGCGGCGCTGCGTGACCCCTGGATACGCTCGGCGCGCGCCCGCGGCGCCTCGGAAACCCGCGTGGCGCTGGCCCATGCCCTGCCCAATGCCGGCGTGCCGCTGCTCACGCTGCTGGGCCTGGATGCCGGTGCCCTGGTCTCGGGCGCCGTCATCACCGAGACGCTCTTCGCCCGGCCGGGCATGGGCAAGCTGATCTTCGACGCGATCATGGGCAATGACTATAATCTGGCCTTGCTGGCGCTTCTGGTGGTGGCGGCGGTGACCATGCTGGGATCGCTGGGCGCGGACCTGGCGCAGCGGGCTCTGGACCCGCGGCTGCGATGAGGTTTTTCGTGGGCCTTGGCATTCTCGGGATGATCGCGGCCGCGGCCCTGGCGGCGCCCTGGCTGGGCGGCGCCGACCCTTTCGCGCCCGATCTGTTCAACCGCTACGCGCCCCCCTCCGCCGCGCATCCCTTGGGCACGGATGATCTGGGCCGCGACGTGGCGCTGCGGCTGTTGCATGGCGCGCGGGTGTCGCTGGCGGTCGGGCTGGGGGCGGCCTTGCTGGCGATGGTGCTGGGCACCACGGCGGGGCTGCTGGCGGCCTGGCGCGGCGGGCTGACGGACGCCGTGATCATGCGCCTGGCCGATGCGCTGCTGGCGCTGCCCGCCCTGCCGCTGCTGGTGGTGCTCTCGGCCATCGACCCCGCCATGGTCGGCCTGCCGCGCGGCGAGGGGGCGGCGGACATCATCCGCATCGCCGCCATCCTGGCGCTGTTCGGCTGGGTGGGGGTGGCGCGGCTGGCCCGGGCCTCGGCGCTCTCCGTGCTGGCCATGGATTTCTGCCGCGCGGCGCGGGCGCTGGGGGTGTCGGAGGCGCGGCTGCTCTGGCGCCATGTGCTGCCGCAGCTTGTCGGGCCGGTCAGCGTGGCCACGGCGCTGGCGGTGGGCGGGGCGATCTTGGCCGAGAGCGCGCTGTCCTTCCTGGGCCTGGGCATCGCGCCGCCGGCGGCGAGCTGGGGCAACATGCTGGCCAATGCGCAGGAGGCGGTGTTCCAGGCGCCGCTGGTGGCGCTGTGGCCGGGGCTGGCGATTTTGCTGGCGGTGCTGGGGTGTTCGCTGGTGGCGGATGGGATGCGGCGCTGAACCCTGGCCCGGCGCTTGCTTCACACCGGCGCGAAACCCCGGAGACCCCATGAAGCGCACCCTTTTTGCCCTCTGCTGCTTGCGACATTCCCGGATTTTCCGCTGTCGTCAAAATCCACTTTCAGTGGAGGGTCGACCATGGAAATCGAACAGTTTTTGGCTGAAATCGAAGATGAAGCTCGGGTGGATGACGTAAGCTTCGCTTCCATCCATCAGTCGGCTCAACGAATCGCACCTCGCCCGTTTGGTCTCCCCAGGATCGAGCAAACCATCATGGTGGTTCGGAAGATGCTCGAGCGCGGCTTCACCCCGGTGAACAATGGCCTCGATCAGGTCTGGGGCGCGCCCTGGGAAGAAACCACCGAAACCGAGATCATCGCACGCATCCGGCGGGAGTTCAGCCAACTCACCGAGGAGCCGAGCTTCATCGACATCTGCTGGTTCAAGGCCCCGCCCGACGTAGAGTGAGGGTCAGGCGACCTGGCCATTCATACCGGCCAACAGTCGAGAGGCTGCAGTCGATGTCAAGATCCCTTGTTTTTCCTGGGTTCGCAGAATCCATTTCGATTAACGGGGGATATATGGACTTTCATGCACAAATCAAGGCGGCGCTCGCCGAGGCAAAAATCGATGATGTAACCTTCGATTCAATCTTTCTCGGTGCGAAAGAAATGACTGGGGTGCCACCAGACACAAGTGACATCGATCGCGCCATGATGGTGGTCCAGGAATTACTGCGGCGCGACTTCACCCCGGTGAACAATGGCCTCGATCAGGTCTGGGGCGCGCCCTGGGAAGAAACCACCGAAACCGAGATCATCGCACGCATCCGCCGGGAGTTCAGCCAACTCACCGAGGAGCCCAGCTTCATCGACATCTGCTGGTTCAAGGCCCCGCCCGACGTAGAGTGACGGTCAGGCGACCTGGCCCATCACCCGCGCGGGGGCGGCCCGCGACCAGAACCGCCCCACCCAGCCCATAATGGACGATACCTGCGCTCGGGATAGGTGCGGCCTCAACCGATCGCCCCGCCATCCTTCTTCACAATCGCGATCACCGTAGGCCTGGGCGGCATATCCGCCCGGAAATCCGGCCAGCGCGTCGAGGGATTGTCGAAGCTGCTGCCCGAACCCTCGCCCGGGTGCTGGATGGCCAGGAACAGCGTCGTGTTGTCCGGCGTGAACAGCGGCCCGCAGACCTCGGCCCCCACCGGCGCCTGGTAGAACAGCCGCGTCAGCGCCCGTCCGCCGCCCATGGTGTCGGCGGCGTAGATGCCATCGGCCACGCCCGCCGCACCCGGCGCGCCGTCGGTCGCGATCCAGATCCGGCCCTTGTTGTCGAAGGCGCAATTGTCGGGGCAGGAGAGCCAGCCGCTCTCGCTGGTCGCCCGGTGGTAGCGCGCCCCCTCATCCTGCCCGGGCTTGCCCGCGAGCAGAAAAATCTCCCAGCGCGCCTCCAGGCTCGCGTGTTCCACCCGCGCGGTGCCGGCGCCGGGCGGGATGATCTCCACCACATGGCCATGCGCGTTGCGCGGCCGCGGGTTGGTGGCATTGGCCATGGTGCGGCTGCTGTTGTTGGTCAGCATCACATAGACGCGGCCGGTGACGGGGTTGGTCTCCACATCCTCCGGCCGGTCCATGGGCGTGGCCCCCAGCAGGTCGGCGGCGCGCCGCGTCTCGATCAGCACGTCGCCCTGGTTGTGGAAGTTGTTGGCGGGCGTGAGCGGACCCTCGCCGAAACTCAGCGGCAACCAGCGCAGCGTGCCGTTATCCTCGAACTTCGCGACGTAGAGCGTGCCCTCGTCGAGCAGGTCGCGATTCGCCGCCGGGTCGTTCGCGTCCCAGGGCCGCGCGGTCACGAATTTGTAGACGTAGTCGTGGCGTTCGTCATCGCCCATGTAGATCACCACGCGCCCATCGGGGGCCACGGCATGGGTGCAGCCCTCATGCTTGAAGCGACCGAGGGCGGTGCGCTTGATCGGCGTCGAGCTCGGGTCGAAGGGGTCGATCTCGACGATCCAGCCGAAGCGGTTGGGCTCGTTCGGCTCGCGGTCGAGCGAGAAGCGGGCCACATGCGCCGCCCAGTTGTAGACCGGGTTGCGCGGGATGCCGTAGCGCCGGTAGCTCGCCGCCTGTTCGCCGGTGGCCGCGGCCTCGCCGGAGAAATAGGCGTTGAAATTCTCCTCCGCCGTCAGCACCGTGCCCCAGGGGGTGTTGCCGCCGGCGCAATTGTTCAGCGTGCCCAGCACCCTTGTGCCGGTCGCGTCCGCGGAGGTGCGCAGGCGCGGGTGGCCGGCGGCGGGGCCGCTGAGGCGCATGGGCGTGTCCGTGGTGATGCGGCGGTTCATGGCGCCGCCGGGCAACGTCTCCCACTTGCCGTTGACGCGGCGGATCTCGACCACGCTGCCGCCATGCGCGGCCATTTCCACCGCCGCCTGCGCCGCCGTGGTGCGGCGGTTGGAGGCCGGGCGGCCATCCTCGCCGGGCAGCATGATGGGGGTGGAGGTGTATTCATGATTGACCCAGAGCAGGCCGTGATCGCTGCTCCGGCTGCCCTTCGGCAGCGGGATGAAGTCCAGGAAATCATTGTTGTAGCCGAACTGCATCGCCTGGGCCTGGGCCGTCTGGCGCGTCGGCTCGAAGGGCGGCGAGGCGGCCAGCACCGGGTCGCCCCAGCGGATGACATGCTGGATCTCATAGCCCTCGGCCACCGCGTCGGTCTGCGCCAGCTGGTGGCGCAGCTCGGGGAAGAGCAGGGTGGAGGGGCCGCCGGTCTGCGGGATCGCCTGAGCCACCTGCGCCTCAGCGTCGTCGATCAGGCTGTCGGCCAGCGCCATTGCCGCGGTCGTGCCCGCCAGGCCGCGCATGGCGGCGCGGCGCGAGAGGCGGATGCGCATGATCTCGCCGATCGGCCGGCGCGGCGCGGGGTTGCTGCCGATATCCTCGATCTCGATCTCGTCGTTCATCGGTGTCGTCCTGTGTTCCATGCCGCCAATAGGCGCCAATGCGGCGCCCCGGGCGTGAAGCTTGGGTGAAGCGGCGCGCTCACAAGCCTCCCGACATCGCGACCAGGGCGGAGCGCGGCGGCAGGCCGGGGGTGAAATCGGGCCAGCGCGTGGCCGGCCGGGCGAAGCTGCGCCCCGGCTCACGCCCCGGCGCGCGGATCACGGTGAACAGCGAACGCCCCTCCGGCGCCAGCGCCAGCCCGCCCGCCGCGGCGCCGCGCGGCATGGCGAGCAGCAGGGTGATATCCGCCCGGCCGCCCCAGACACCGCCGGCCAGGCCGGGCACCGGATCGCTGCCGCGCCAGATCCGCCCGTCGGGGCCGGCCACCGCCGCGGTCTGGCCGGGCAGGCGGCCGCGCCCGCCGAGTGCGGCGTTGGGGTAGGTCGTGGCCGCGGCATCGCTGGCCCGCCAGGCCATCAGCGTGCCGTCGCTGCCCGCCGCCAGCAGCCCGGCGGGCCCGAAGCTGATGCCCAGACTGCCGCGGGGCCGCGTCGCGCCGGCGGCGGCGAGTGCGGCGGGCAGATCGGCCCAGGCCTCGGCCGCCAGCGCCTGCCATTCCAGCCCCGCGCCCCCGAACCGCCCGGCCCATAGCGTGCCCTGGTCCAGCGCATCGGGGTCGCTGGCCGGCCCCGCGGAGATGAACCGCGCCAGCCCCGCGGCATGCGCCATCACCACCACCAGCCGGCCATCGGCGGCGAGCGTTGCCGCCAGATCATCCGCGCCGCGACCCAGCGCGCTGCGCTTGACCGGGATGGTGCCGGGGTCCGCCGCATCGCATTCCACCACCCAGCCATGGCCCGCGCCAACCCGGCCGGGCAGGCGGGGCGCCCAGTCGCTGGCCTGGCCCTCGGCCATCAGCAGCCGGTTGCCCGGTGCCGCGCAGCCGCCATCCAGGCCGAAGACGCCGCGGATGGCGCTGCCCATCCGCTCGGCGCCGGGGCCGGCGCCACGGCACAGCGTGGCGCCATGCAGCCGGCGCGACTGGAAGCCGCCGGCCGAGACCACCCAGGCGCCGGCGCGGTTTTCCAGGTTGATGATGCTCGCACCCTGCATCGCGGCGGCCACATCCGGCCGGTCGCGGCCATCGGGGAAGGCCATGGCCGCGTCCACCCCGGGGTGGGTGATGGCGAGGATGGCGCGGGGGATGCCGTCGGTCGCGCGCGGCGGCGCCAGGGCGGCGACGACGCGGCCATCCCAGCCGAATTGCGCGGCGGCGGCATCGGCGTCGGGTGCGGCGGGGTTCCAGGGCGGCGCGTCGGCGGTGACGCCGTCGCCCCAGCGCATCAGCGTGTCCATCCGCCAGCCCGGGGCCAGGGCTTCGCCCTGTTGCGGCGCTTGCGCCAGGGCGGGGGTGGCCAGTGTGGCCAGGAGCAGGTTGCGGCGTTGCATGGCCGGAATTCTATCCGCCATCGCGCCCGTCCGGGCAACCACGGGGCTGCACGTCACGGATTTATGCGCCTAGGCTGGCCCCAGACCCGTATCGGAGCAGCAAGCCATGACCCCTCCCCGCAACAGCAACGCCATGCGCGACGTGGCCAATGTGCTGCATTCCTACACCGACCACCGGGCGCATCAGGCCAATGGCCCGATGGTGATCACCCGGGGCGAGGGCGTGCGGGTCTGGGATGACCAGGGCCGCTCCTATATCGACACCGTGGCCGGGCTGTGGTGCGCGGCGCTGGGTTTTTCGAATGAGCGGCTGGTCGAGGCCGCTGCGGCGCAGATGCGCAAGCTGCCCTTCTACCATTCCTTCACGTCCAAATCGCATGAGCCGATGATCGATCTCTCGGAAATGCTGATCGAGCGCGCGCCCGTGCCGATGTCCAAGGTCTTCTTCGCCAATAGCGGCTCGGAAGCCAATGACAGCGCGATGAAGATGGTCTGGTACTACAATAACGCCATCGGCCGGCCGGAGAAGAAGAAGCTGATCGCCCGCATCAAGGGCTATCACGGCGTGACCATCGCCTCCGCCTCGCTGACCGGGTTGCCGAACAACCACAAGCTCTTCGACCTGCCGATCGCCGGGGTGCTGCACACCTCCAACCCGCATTTTTATCACGAGGGGCGACCGGGCGAGTCGGAGCAGGATTTTTCGACGCGCATGGCGGCCGAGCTCGAGGAAATGATTCTCCGCGAGGGGCCGGACACAGTGGCGGCGATGTTCGCCGAGCCGGTGATGGGTGCCGGCGGCGTGATCGTGCCCCCGGCCGGCTACTGGGAGAAAATCCAGGCCGTCCTGAAGAAATACGACGTGCTGCTGGTGGCCGATGAGGTGATCTGCGGTTTCGGCCGCACCGGCAATTACTGGGGCAGCCAGACCTTCGGCATGCAGCCGGACATCCTGGTCTGCGCCAAGGCGCTGTCATCCTCCTACCTGCCGATCTCGGCGGTGATGGTGAATGACCGGGTCTTCGAGGGGCTGGCCGATGGCTCCGCCTCGGTCGGCACCTGGGGCCATGGCTTCACCTATTCCGGCCATCCCGTCGCCGCCGCCGTGGCATTGGAAACCCTGAAAATCTACGACGAAATGGATCTGGTGGGCATGTGCCGGAAGACCGGCGCGGTGATGCAGGCCGGGCTGCAAGCCCTGGCCGGCCACCCGCTGATCGGCGAGGCGCGCGGCGTGGGCATGATCGGCGCCCTCGAGCTGGTCGAGGACAAGGCGACGCGGAAGAATTTCGATGCCTCCAGGAAGGTCTCGGGGCGGTTGCAGAAGCTGTGCGAGACGCAGGGGCTGATCATGCGCGTGCTGCCCGGCGACGGCATCGCCTTCTCGCCGCCGCTGGTGATCAGCGAGGATGAGCTGGCCGAGGTCTTCTCCGGCGTGCGGCGCGCACTGGATTCCCTGGCCGTGGAACTGCGGCGCGAGGGTTTTGCCATCGTATGACACTTGAATGGCCATTGAATCCTGGCTATCGTCTCGTTGGTTGCGAGTGATTCGCAACTGACTTGCAATTCCACGAGGTCCCCATGGGTCGCGACTACAGCCACATCGCCCGCCGCTGCGAACGCGCGGTCGTGACCGCCTACCGGGAATTGCGCGACATCGGGACCGAGGATTTCTCCGCCTTCCAGGCCTGCACCACCCTCTACCGCGTGCATCATCCGGAGGCCTCGCTCTCCGAGGCGCGGCGCCTGGTGGCGGAATGGGTCGACCACCACGTGGTCCGCGCCAACCCCGCCCCCACGCCGGGCTGCGAGTGCGACTGACACCGCTCGCGCCCGGCGGTCTGCCGCGGGCGCTGGCGCTCTCCACCCTGGTCGGCTGGAACCAGAATGAGGCGGACTGGCGCGTCTTCCTCGAACGCGGCCAGGTGATGGCGCTGGATGACGGCGAGGCGGAATTGGCGGCCAGTGTCGCCACCCTCTCCTATGGCCCGGTGGCCTGGATTTCCATGGTGCTGGTGCGGCCGGACCGGCGAAGGCAGGGCCTGGCGCGGGAAGCCATGGAATGGGCGGTGGCCAGCCTGCGCGCGGCCGGCGCCATCTGCATCGCGCTCGACGCCACCCCCGATGGTCAGCCGGCCTATCGCCGCCTGGGCTTCCGCGATGTCTGGGGTTTTTCCCGCTGGAGCGTGCCGCCGCTGCCCGCCATCGCTGGCGTGCGCGAGATGACCGAGGCGGATTTCCCCGCGATCCTGGCGCTGGACCAGGCCAGCTTCGGCGCCGACCGCGCCTGGCTGCTGCGCCGCATGGCCGACCGCCACCCTGCCTTCGTGCTGGAGGAAGGCGGCCGCGTGGTCGCCGCCGTGCTGGGGCGCGACGGCACGCGCTGGAACCAGGCCGGTCCGCTCTGGGCGCGCGAGGCTGCCCATGCCCAGGCCCTGCTGGCCGCGGCCCTGCCGGGTGGCGGCGTGGCCGATCTGCGCGACGACGCGCCCCTCTTCTCCTGGCTGGAAGAGGAGCTGGGCGCCCGCATGCGCCCCTTCAGCCGAATGGTGCTGGATGGCACCCTGCCCGGTGAGCCGGCGGGCTGCATGGCGGTTCTGGGGCCGGAATTCGGCTGAAGGCGAATTCAGGTAAAGGCTGTCACGGCCCGCGCCACCATGCCAGGGCCGCGCGGGCCAGCGCCGCCACGGTATCGACCACGGGGAAGGGCAGGGCGGGGCCGGCGGCAATGCCCAGGGGAATCTCGGTGCAGCCCAGCACCACGGCCTGGGCACCCCGGGCATGCAGCCGCGCGGCCATTCCGGCCAGCGGGGCATAGGCGGCTGCGACCTGGTTGGCCTTCACCAGCTCGATGGCGGGGGTGACGAGTTCGGCCATCTCCGCCGCGTCGGGGGTGATGACCTCGTATCCCGCCAGGCGCTCCTGATACAGCCGCATGGCCAGGGTGGCGGCGGTGCCCATCAGCCCGATGCGCCCCTGGCGCAGCCCCTGCGCCCGCAGATCGGCCGCCGCGGCATCGACGATGTGCAGGATGGGAAGCGGGGTGGCCGCCGACATGGCGTCGAACCAGCCATGCGCGGTGTTGCAGGGGATGGCGATGGCGCCGCACCCCGCCCCCTCCAGGATGCGGATGCCGCGCAGCAGCGCCGGCAGCGGGCTTTCGCCCTGGCCCAGCCGCGCCGCATTGCGGTCCGGCACCCGGCCGTCGCTGACCAGGATGGCGGGCACATGCTCCTGGTCGCGCAGCGCCGGCGTCTGCCGCGTCAGGCTGCACATGAATTCGGCGCTGGCCAGCGGCCCCATCCCCCCCAGCACGCCCAGCACGCGATCGCTCATGCGATGAACCCATCCCAGAAGAGTTTCAGCCCCGAGGCCAGCAGGGCCAGGATGATGAGGCGATGGAAGATCGCCTCCGGCACCCGCCTTTGCAGCCAGGTGCCCAGATACACGACCAGGGGGCTTGAGGGGAGCAGCGGCCGCATCTCTGCCGCATCCCACCCGCCCCACCACGCTCGCAGGCCGGAGAGGTCCCTGGCACCGGCGGCACCCGCGCCATCATGACGTTGGAGGTGGCGCCGGCGAAGCCGCCCTTGCCGATCGCCGAGACCAGCATCGCGGGCACGGCCAGCGCCCAGAACAGCGGATCGGCGATGGGATTCAGCGGCCTGGTCCCTTGTGCAGGTGCGAGAGAAGTGTAAGCGATGCTGCCACAATGGAACATCTCTACACCCTGCCTTGGCTGCTCGCCATGGCCGCCGTCATGGCCGCGACCGGTCTTTTTTCGGGGGTGCTGGCCGGGCTGCTGGGGGTGGGGGGCGGCATCGTCATCGTGCCCGTGCTGTTCCACATCCTGCCGCTCTTCGGCGTGCCGGAAGCCACGCAGATGAAGGTTGCGGTGGCAACCTCGCTGGCCACGATCATCCCGACCTCGATCATTTCGGCCCGCAAGCATTTTTCCAAGGGCACCATGGATATGCCCCTGCTGCGCTCGCTGGCGCCGGCGATGTTCGCGGGGGCGCTGCTGGGCACGGTGCTGGCGGTGCTGCTGAAGGGTGCGGTGCTGAGTGCGATCTTTGCCCTGGTCGCGCTGGTGGTGGCGCTGAATATGGGGTTTTCGGGCCTGGACTGGCGGCTGCGCGAGCGCATGCCGCGCGGTGCCGCGCGGGCCGGCATCGGCGCGGGCATCGGCGGCTTCTCGGCGGTGATGGGCATTGGCGGCGGCACGCTGGGGGTGCCGGTGCTCAGCATGTTCGGCGCCCCCATCCGCTCGGCGGTCGCGACCTCCTCGGCCTTCGGGCTGATCATCGCGGTGCCGGCCACGCTGGGGCTGGTGCTGGCGGGCCTGGGGGAGGCGGGGCGGCCGCCCTTCTCGCTGGGCTGGGTGAGCCTTATCGGCTTGGCGCTGATCGCGCCGGCCTCGATCATCGCCACGCCCTGGGGGGTGAAGCTGGCCTATTTCCTCTCGCCGCTGCTGCTCAAGCGGGTCTTCGCCGGTTTCCTGGCGCTGACCAGCCTGCGCATGGGGTGGAGCCTGCTGGGCTGACCGGCTTGCCGGGCGGGGCGGCCGGCGGCAGGCTGCGCGCCGCATAAGGACACACGCCATGACCCCCCTGCCGCTCAACACCGAATACCTCTTCACCATGGATCTCAGCGTCGGCGCGCCGCAGATGGTCAGTGCGGGCCTGAGGGTGGTGCCGGTGATCGGCGGCACGGTCAGCGGCCCGGCCTTGCAGGGCGAGGTCCTCGGCGCCGCCAGCGCCGATTGGCTGCGCGTCGAGCCCGACGGCACCGCGCATATGGATGTCCGCTTCACCATCCAGGCGGCCTCGGGCAGCCTGGTCTATGTCAGCTACAGCGGCATCCGCACCGGCGCGCCGGCGGTGCTGGAGCGGCTGGGGAAGGGCGAGGCCGTGCCGCCCGGGGAATACTATTTCCGCGTCGCCCTGCGCTTCGAGACGGGTGCGGCGGACCTTGCCTGGATGAACCGCATCCTGGCCGTGGGCGTGGGCCAGCGGCCGCCCAAGGGGCCGCGCTATGATGTCTACGCCATTCGCTAGCGCCGCCCCGCCAACTGCTTGTTCTCCAGCCGGCTCAACAACCGCACCAGCGGCCAGAGGAGCAAAAAATACACCACCGCCGCGGCCATGATCGGCGTGGCGTTATAGGTCACGCTCTGCGCCTGCCGGGCCTGGAACAGCAGTTCGGGCATGGCCACGACCGAGGCGATGGAGGTCAGCTTCACCACCTCCAGCGTGTTCGAGACGAGGTCGGGCAGCACGTTGCGCACGGCCTGCGGCAGCACCACCAGGCCCATGATCTGCGCCCGGCCCAGCCCCAGCGCGCGGGCGGCCTCGCGCTGCCCCGCCGGCACGCTTTCCAGGCCCGCGCGAAAAATCTCGCCGTAATAGGCGCCGGTGTTGAGGAAGAAGCCGATGGCGACCGCGCCGATGGCCGAGACCTCCAGCCCCGCAAAGGGCAGCCCGGCATAGACGAAGACCAGCAGCACCAGCGGCGGCAGCGCCCGGAACACATCGACATAGGCGATCAGCGGCCAGCGCACCCAGCGGCTTTTCGCGGTGGACAGGATGGCCAGCAGCAATCCGCCGGCCACCCCCAGCGGGATCACGATCACCGAGAGCAGCAGCGTCTGATAAAAGCCCGAAAGCAGGATGGGCCAGGCCTCGCTGAGGATTTCCCAGGAGAAGAAAGCCTCCAGAAACTCGCTCATTCCTGGCCCAGGCGATTCACGCCTCGCTCCTCGGCTTCGCCTGCGGGGCTCGGCGATCGCATGGGCTTCACCGCTTCCACGCGAAGCGGGTTTCCACCCACCGCCCCAGCACCACCACCGGCAGGAACAGCACGAGATAGGCCGCAGCCCCCAAGGTCAGCGGCGTGGGGTTGAAGGAAAAGCTCACCCCCGCCTGCGCCGCCCCCAGGATCTCCGGCACCGCGACCACCGAGGCCAGCGCCGTGCCCTTGGTGATGGCGATGGTCCGGTTGGTCAGCGGCGGGATCACCAGGCGGATCGCCTGCGGCATGATCACCACCAGGAAGGTCACGAGAAAGGGCAGGCCGAGCGAGCGCGAAGCCTCCCACTGCCCCTTCGGCACCGAGGTGATGCCGGCCCAGTAGATCTCCTCCGCGAAGGCCATCAGCACCAGCGACAGCGCCAGCCAGGCCGCGGCAAAACCGGAAAACTCAAGCCCCATCCCCGGCAGGCCGAAGAAGATCAGCACGATGTTCACCAGCGGCGGCAGGGCGCGGAACAGATCGACCACGAAGATGATCAGCCAGTTCAGGGGCCGGAACCCCATGGCGCGCAGCACCGCAAGCACCAGCCCCGCCAGCAGGCCGGTCGCGATCACGCAGCCGGCCAGGAGGATGGTGAGCCAGAATCCCTCGATGATCTTCGGCAGATATTGTTCCGCGACGCGCGCGTTGAAAAAGCTGTCGGTGAATTTGTCCCAGTTGCTCAATTCAGTGCCGGCCGCCGCGACCGGTCACGAGCAGCTCGGATTCTGCGGCGTCGGGTCAAACCCCGGCAGCCCCGGCGGGCCAAAGCCCGGAAACTCCGTCACCTCGGCCGAATCCGGCCCCGGACGGTCACCGAACCAGCGCTCGGAAAGCCTGGCCACCGTGCCATCCCGCTTCATGCAGGTCAGCACGTTCTCGATCACGTTGCGCATTGCGCCGCTGTCCTGGCGGAACGGCGTGCCCCAATGGAAGCGGGTGCCGGGCAGCACGTAATCGGCGATGTATTGCGGCGTGCGCGACGCGCTGTAGCGCACCACCGTATTGCCCGACAAATTGGCATAGGCCCGGCCCTGGATCACCGCCTGCACCGCATCGGGCTGGGTGTCGAAGGCGAGAAGCGTGAGGTTCAGCCGCTCGCGGTTGTTGTTCACCCAGGCCTCATAGGGCGTGCCCTTGTTCACGCTGATGGTGCGGCCGCGCAGATCCTCGTCCGAGCGGATCGGCGGCGTGCCGCGGCGGATGCCGAATTGCAGCTCGGTGAAGAGATAGCCCTCGGTGAAGAGCAGGCTGGCCGCGCGCTCCGGCGTCACGGTGGTGGGCGCGCAGAGGAAATCATAGCGGCCGGCGTTCAGCGCCGGGATCAGGCCGGAGAAGGACGCCGAATCGATCACGATCTCGCGCCCAAGGCGGCGCGCGACCTCGCGGAACAGGTCGATCTGGAAGCCCTGCACGCCGCCTTGCAGGCTGGGGAAGGCATGCGGCGCGAAGGTGCCGTCCACCGCGCAGCGCAGCGGTGGCTGCGCCGGGGCTTGCGCCATGGCCGGCAGGGCGGCCGCGCAGAAGGCGGCGGCGAGGAAGAAGCGCTTCATGGGAATTCCCCTGGTTTTGGTGGCCGAACCTTCCCCGAAGCCCGCCCGCCACGCAATGCCTTGAAATAGCCTTTTGTCCGGCCCCTTCCCGCCGCTTCGCCCATCCAGACAGCAGGCCAGAGGAGTTGTGCCATGTTGCAGCGCATTGGATTGGCTTTGGTGAGCGTGGGTCTGGGGCTGATGCTCGGCGTCATCGCGCTGATGGCGATCGACGGCATGCATCCCGGCCGGGTGGCGCCGCTTTTCGCCGCCTGGCTGGCGGGTGGGGCCGGGCTTGCGATCATCGCCGGGCTTCGAATGTTGGAGCGCGGACGGGACCGGATGGGGTTTTGAGCGCGCTCAGCGCTGGCCATCCCCCACCCGCAGCACCGCCGCCGCCAC
>JAKFUL010000042.1 GCA_021732665.1 Acetobacteraceae bacterium | reverse complement strand
GGCGCCCCGCCGCCCCATCCGCCACGACGGCAGCGGCGGCGGCGGCGGCGGCAGCAGCAGCCGCCGCGGCCAGTGCGGCCGCGGTACCCGTGCCCGCCGCCCCCGAGCCCACCCAGGGCGCCGCCACCGGCCTGCCGCTGCCACGCTTCGTGCCGCTGCGTTCGGACCGGGTGAATTTGCGCGTCGGCCCGGACACCCGCTTCCCGATCGAATGGCGCTATGAGCGGCGCGACCTGCCGGTGCAGATCGTGCGCGAGCATGAGCAATGGCGCCGCATCCGCGACGTGGACGGCACCGAGGGCTGGGTCCACCAGTCCAACCTCACCCCCAACCGCCGCACCTTCCTGGTGCGCGGCAACCCGGCCGGCGAGGTGTCGCTGCGCCGCCGCGCCGATGCCGAATCCCCCGTCGTGGCCCGGCTGCGCCCCGGCGTGATCGGCCGCCTGCGCAGCTGCGAGGAGGCCAGCGCCTGGTGCGAGGTGCAGGCCGGCGAGGCGCGGGGATTCCTGTTGCGCACGGAAATCTTCGGCGTGACGCCGCGCGAGAAGGTGGAGTGATCAGCCGGTGTAGAGCCGGCTGACCTCGGCGCCATAGCCGGCCAGCGAGCGAAGCCTGGGTTCACGCCGCGGCACCATCCCGACCAGCGCCGCCGCCAGCCGCACCGCCGCCGCCGTGCCATCCACCAGCGGCACCGAAACCTCCGGTTGTAAACTCGCCGCCACCCCGGCCAGCGGCCCGCCGGCCAGGATCACCGCCTCGGCCCCGTCCAACTCCACCGATTGGCGCACGAGGTCGAGCAGCAACCCGCGCCTCTCATCGGCCACGGCGCCCGGATCGCCGGAAAAGCCCGGCCCCATGCGAAAGCCGGCGCAGCGCGCGCGCAGCCCGTGATGCTCCAGGCAATCCTCGAACATCGGTTGCAGCGCGGCGGTGAAGCTGACCACGCCGAAACGCCGCCCCAGCATGGCGGCGGCATGAAACGCCGCCTCGCTGATCCCCAGCACCGGCAAATCCAAAAGCTCCTTCGCCGCATCCAGCCCCGGATCGCCGAAACAGGCGATGACCGCCGCGTCATACCCGCCGCGATGGGCGGAGAGCGCCGCCAGCGTCGCCGGCCCCGCCACCAGCCAATCGGCGCGGGTGACGATCAGCGGCAGGCCGAAGGGTGCCGAGATGGTGGTGACGCTGGCGCCCGCTGGGCAGGCGGCGAGCGCGGTGGCGGCGATGCGCGCGGTCACCGCCTCGGTGGTGTTGCTGTTGACGACGAGAATGCGGCTCATGGCCGAAGCTTCGCACCATGGCGCTTGTTGCCCAACCCCTGCGCCCTGTAGTTTATCCCCATGGCGCCCGAAGCCCCCCACATGCTGCCCCCGGCTCAACCGGACATGGCCCCGCCGGCCCCGGCGCGGCCCGGCCGCGTCGCGCTGTCCGGCCGAATCGGCGTGCGCGCCTTCGCCATCATCCTGCTCATGCTCGGCTCGCTGGGCGCGCTGACGGTGAATGGGCTGCAGGTGCTGGCGCGGCAGAACACCATCATCGAGGAGCTGGGGGTGCGCGACCGTGTCGCGATCGACCTGGAAAACGCCTTCAGCACGCCGGTGGCCGATTTTTCCTCGGCCTTTTCCGCAGTGATGGCCGGCGCCCTGCCCTCCACCGTCACCGCGCCGCGCATGGTGCGCAATGCCGAGGAGATCATCCGCGGCTTCCAGGCGCTGGACAATCTGCTGGGCGCGCGGCTGGACCCCGTGCTGATCGGCGGCGCGCGCGACATGACCGGCCGCCTCGGCGCGCTGGGCGAGCAGGTGCGCGACGCCTTCGCCCGGCGCGACCGCAGCGCCTACAACGCACTGCAGGAGGAATGGCTGGACATTCTGGTGGCGCTGAACCGCGTCACCGCCTCGGTGCGCGAACTGGTGCGGCACGACCAGCAGGCCAGCCTGGCCCGGGCGCGTGAACTGGCCGAGGCCGGGCGCCAGGCCACGCTGATCGCCGCCGGCGTTGGCATATTGGGTGTGCTGCTGACCTGGCTGGTGCTGGTGCAGCTGACCGCGCGGCCGCTGACCCGCGTGGCACGCGCGATGCAGGGCCTGGCCCGCGGCGTGGCCGAGACGGAGGTGCCGGAGACCGCGCGGCGCGACCAGGTCGGCGAGATGGCCCGCGCGGTGGAGGTGTTCAAATCCAACCTGCTCGCCACCCGCGCCATGGCCGACCAGGCGCTGGACGGCGCGCGGCGCACGGCCAGGGCAACGAGCGAAGCCTCCCAGGCCATTGGCCAGGTGAGCGAGGGCGCGCTGTCCCAGCTCGCCGAACTGCGCGAGGTCGGTGCCGCGCTGAGCCAGACCACGGCGGCGATCGGCGAGGTCAGCCGCACCACCGCCACCGCCCAGATCCAGGCCGAGGAATCCCGCCTGCTGGTGGCGGACAGCGTCGAGAAGGTCCGCGCCCTGACCGAGACGGTGGACGCGGTGGGCGAGGACACCGAGCGCGTCACCCGCATCGCCGGCACCATCGCCAAGATCGCCACGCAGACCAATATTCTGGCGATCAATGCCGCCATCGAGGCGGCGCGCGCCGGCGAGCATGGCCGCGGCCTGAGCGTGGTGGCCGAGGAGGTCCGCGCGCTGGCCGCCAACACCGAGACCTTGGCCCAGGAAATCGCCGATGTCGTGCTGCTGGCCGGCCGCCGCACCCGCGAGGGTGCCGGCGTCGCCGCCGCGGTGGGCGAATCGATGGATCAGCTGGAGGCGCTGGTCAGTGAATCCGCTCGCCTTGCCGGCGCCATCGCGGTGGCGATGGAGGAACAGCAGGCCACCGTGGGCAGCCTCGATGAACGCATGGCCACCCTCACCCGCATCGGCCAGGCCAGCGCCACCGCGGCCGAGGAGCTCACCGTCACCATGATCGATCTCTCCCGCATGGCCTCCGAGGCGCGCGGCGCCACCGAGAACCTGGCCCGCGGCAATGGTTGAGGCTTCGATCCTCGTCATCGACGACAGCGGCTTCAACCGGCTGCTGCTCAAGCGCCGCCTGACCGAACTGGGCTACCCCGAGCCCGACATGGCCGAGGACGGCCAGCAGGGGCTGGACGCCATCGCCGCGAAGAAATTCGACTGCGTGCTGCTGGACCTGGAAATGCCGGTGCTGGACGGCATCGGCGTGCTGGAGGCGCTCCGGCAGATGCCCGACGCCCCGCCGGTGATCGTGATCTCGGCACAGACCGAGATGAGTGGGGTGATCCGCTGCATCGAACTCGGCGCCGAGGATTATCTGCCGAAAAGTTTTGATCCGCCGCTGCTGCGTGCCCGCCTCGCGGCCGTGCTGGAGAAAAAGCGCCTGCGGGATCTGGCCGCCGAGCGGCTGGCAGCGCTTGAGGCCGAGCTGGAACGGGCCAGGCGCGCGCAGATCAGCATGGTGCCGGGCAATGTCGATGCGCTGGGCCAGGGCAGGGTGACCTTGGCCGCGCATATGGAGCCGGCCCGGCAGGTGGGGGGCGATCTTTACGACGCGCTCAGGCTGGATGGGCGGCATATCCTGTTCGGCCTGGCCGATGTCTCGGGCAAGGGCGCCTCGGCCGGGCTGACCATGGCGCGAACGGTGGGGCTGTTGCGCTCTGCCGCGCGGATTTCCATGGCACGGGGCGAAACCCCCTGCCCGGCCGAATTGCTGGCCCTGGCCAATGACGACCTGGCGGCGGAAAACCCCGAGATGACCTTCGTCACCGCCGTCTTCGGCGTGATCGATTGCGAAACGGGCGACGGGCGGATGTCGCTGGCCGGTCACGACGCGCCCTATATCGCCTCGGCCCAGGGGCTGCGGCTGATGCAGGGCCTGGCCACCAACCCGGCACTCGGCGTGCTGGATGACGTCACCTACAAGGTCACGGCCTTCTCCCTGGCGCCGGGCGAGAGCCTGATCCTGTTCACCGACGGGGTGACCGAGGCCGAGGACCCCGACGCCGCCTTCTATGGCCGCGACCGCCTGGCCGCCGCCATCGGCCCCGCCCGCGATACGGCGCCGGCCGCGGTGGTGCATGACATTCTGGCCGACATGGCCGGCTTCACCCGTGGCGCCGCGCCGACCGATGACGTGACCCTGCTGGTCCTGCGCTTCGGCTAGTGGTGTGTGCCAGACGGCATCGCCCGTATGGCACACACCACTAGCGTTTCTCCAACCGCCGCAATACCGCGCAAAGCCGGGAATAGACCAGCCAGAAGCCGCCATGCCCCGGCGCATCCTCGGCGCGGCCGTTGATCACCGGCTCGCCGCGCCGGAGCAGCCCCAACCGCGCCTCCATCCGGCCGCGCATGTTTTCCAGAAAGGCGTCGGTGGCCGAGAGGTATTGCTCCAGCAGATCCGCCACCAGCTCCGTCTCGACCAGCGGCCGCCCCGCCACGGTGAAGCGCTTGAGCCCGCGCGTCTCGCCGAGCATGGCGAGATGCAGCCGGTGCAGCTCCGCCAAATTGCGGGCCAGGCGCGTGCGGGCCTCTCGTACCTCATCGGCGGCGGCTTGGGTGTCCATGCGGCGAGGCTGCGCTCGCGGCCCCTACTAATTGATGAATGCGGCAACAGACGGCTTCCGTGCCGCCCAGCAGGCAGGCTAGGCTCGCCCCATGCAACTCACCATGCCCGAGGAGATCATGCTCCTCCTCCTCGATGACCGCACCGGCCGCCCCGTGGGCCTGCCGCCGCCCGCGGCCGATTACGCCGTCGCCGGCGCCATCCTGATGGACCTCTCGCTCTCCGGCCATGTCGATACCGACCTGGCGCGGCTGATGCTGACCAGCAGCACCCCCACCGGCAATGCGGTGCTGGACGAGGCGCTGGGCATGATCGCCGCCAGCCCCGCCACCACCCAGGACAGCCGGCACTGGATCAGCGAGTTGGGCGCGCGCGGCGAGCGACTGCGCGCCATGCTGCTGGACCGGCTGGTCGCCGGCGGCGTGCTGCGCGCCGAGGAGGGCCGCTTCCTCTGGGTCTTCCCCGACCGCCGCTACCCCAAGGCGGCCGAGGGCACGGCCGAGGTCAAGGAAGTCCGCGGCCGCCTGCGCGACATCATCCTCTCCAACGACATTCCCGAGCCGCGCGACGCCCTGCTGATCGGGTTGTGCCGCGCCACCGGCCTGGTGCCGCTGCTGCTCACCCCGCCGGAGCTGGAGGAGACGGTGCAGCGGGTGGATGAGATCGCCGATCTGGAGGAGCTGAATCGCTCGCTGTCCGAAGTGCTGCGGCAGTTGCAGGCCTCCATGGTGGCCTTCACCGGCCTGGCCTGACCGCTGCGCCACCCAGGCTGTCGCGCGGCGCGGGTCATTTCCCCGCATGCAATCCCGGATTGCCGAAACTGCCTTTGCCCAAAGGCAACTATTGCCGCATTGTTGCAACCTATCGCCCCGGCCAGACATGTTTATTGGGTTGGCAGCGGGAAAGAATTGGCGTTAACTCGAATCTATGCTCGGCGATGATGTGTCGGGAAGCGGTCTTTGGAAAACTCGCAAAAAACAGGAAGATCGTTCGATGTCGAAGGCAACCCTCATTCTCGCCGTGACCGCAGCACTCGGCCTCGCCGCTTGCGCCAATGAAGCGGATCAAGCGAATCAGGCGGCGGCGAACGCGAATCTCGTTCCGCTGCTGGACAATACCGGCCGCGTCGCGCTGTTCGCCCCGGCCTCGGAGGTGCGCAACGCGCCCGTCGGTACCGCTGTCGTGATCAACAACCGTGATGGCTTGATGGAGATATTCACTGTCGGTGCCCGGCAAGACGGCGTGAGCACTGGCACGACGCCCATCGTTGGCAGCTCCGATGGCGCGCCGCAGGTCGTTCGCGTCGGCGGCGCGGGTGGCCTCCCCGCCCCTGGCGCCGCGGTCGTGACCGGCAGCCCCGATGGCCGCCGGGCCGCCACCCAGGCGGACCCCGCGACCCTGCCGACGAGCCGCCGCGAGCGCGCCCGCGTTGCCGCCGGCACGAGCCGCCCCGCGCCCGTCCCCGCCAACTGAGCATCCGCCGCCTGCCTTTGGCAGGTGGTGAACCGCCTGATCAACGCCCGCTGCCGGCCATGGTGGCGGGCGTTTCGGTCTGCGCCGCCCCAACCATGGCCGGGTTGAGCAGAGCTTGGGCAATAGGCGCCCGCCCCCTGCCGATTCAACGCCACCCGCGCAATTGACCGGCCCAGGCGCTTCGGCAACATGGCCCATGACAACACCGGAGCCGCCCATGCCCAGCGAATACCGCATCCCCGCCACCCCCGAGACCATTCGCTGGGGCGCCTTCGACGCCAGCCACCAGCCCGTCCTCGAGGTCGAGAGCGGCGACCTCGTGGTGCTGGAATGCGTCTCCGGCGCGCCGGATGCGATGCCCCATCCCTCGACCGGCATGATGATCCCGCAGGCGCTGGCCGCCATCCACGCCGCCAACCCGCCGCGGCTGGGGCCGCATATCCTGACCGGCCCCGTCGCCGTGAAGGGCGCCATGCCCGGCGACGTGCTGCGGGTGGACATCGAGAAGATCGAGCTGGGCGCCGACTGGGGCTTTTGCGGCTTCCGCCCGCTCGGCGGCACGCTGCCGGAGGATTTCCCCTACAAGCGCATGCTGCACATCGCGGTGGACCGCGAGAAGCGGATCGGCCATGTGCCGATCGGCCCCGGCATCGCGCTGCCCCTGGCACCGTTCTTCGGCGTGATGGGCGTGGCGCCTCCGGCGGAATGGGGCGCGATCTCGACCAAGGAGCCGCGCGCGCATGGCGGCAATCTCGACAACAAGGAATTGGGCGAAGGGGCCACGCTGTTCCTGCCCGTGCATGTCGCGGGCGCGATGTTCTCGGCCGGTGACGGGCATGGCGTGCAGGGCGATGGCGAGGTCTGCATCAACGCGCTGGAAATGTGCCTGACCGGGCATTTCCGCTTCACCCTGCTGAAGGACGAGAAGCTGCTCTACCCCCGTGCCGAGACGCCCACGCATTACATCACCATGGGCATGAACGAGGATCTCGACGAGGCGATGAAGAAGGCGCTGCGGGAGATGATCGGCTTCATCACCTCACGCACCAACCTCTCGGCCGCCGATGCCTATCAGTTCTGCTCGCTGGCGGTGGATTTCCATGTGACGCAGACGGTGAACGGGGAGAAGGGCGTGCATGGGTTGTTGAAGAAGGGGCTGCTGTTCTGAATGGATCGCGATACGGCCGGCTCCAGCGCCGGCCCTGATCCATGCCGGCCCTATCCGGGCTTCAGCAGTCCGCCGGACCTCAGCGCGCCCGTTCCAACTCCTCGCGGAACCGGGGGTCGTTGAACGCGAACAGGAACGGGTCGAACCGCACCCCCAGCTCGATCTGCGTCAGCGTCACCCGCGTGGTGCGCCCCTGCGCATCCAGCACTTCCCATTGCCGCAGCGCCATCGGATTTTCCTCCAGGATCAACGTGATCCGCCCCTCATTCGGCGCCGCCGTGCGAAACACGGTGATGCGCAGCAGCCCGCCCGAACGCTCGGTGCCCGCCACCGTCACATCGCCCTGCAGCCGCAAGGGGTTGCGCAGCAGCACGCCCAGCGGCGTGGAGTTCACCGCCACCACGGTGGGCTGGCGCAATTCCCGATCCCAGTGGAAGAACTGCCCGTCAGCCGCGATCAACAGCGTGGGCTCCGGCGGGTCGTATTCGAAGCGCATCCGGCCGGGGCGCCAGATCATCGCGGTGCCCTCGGCGGCGCCGCCATTCTGCGCGATCTGCAGGAAGCGCGCCCGCAGCGTGGTCATGCCGTTGAAATAGGCCTCCACCCGGGCGATGGCGGCCGGGTCCGCGGTCTGCGCCTGCGCGGCACCGGCCAGCAGCGCCGGCGCGGCCAGGATTGCGCGGCGGCGCATCAGCGCGCCACGCCGGGCGGCGGCAGGGCGGTCCCGCGGCCAGGAAAGGCGCCCGGCGGTGCTCCGGCGCCCGACGCGCCGCTGGGCAGCTGCATGGTCTGGTAGCCCTGCGGGCGGACGAAGCGGCTGGCATCCTGCGCAACATACTCCACCAGCGTCGCCTCCAGCGTGCCGCGATTCTGCCCGCTGGCGGCACTCGCGCGCAGCATCACCCCATCGGCCGTGCTGCACACCCGCGCGGTGTCGCCGCGGTCCTCGATCCGCCAGATCGTGCAGGGCGAATTGGCCACCCGGTCCGTCCCCTCGCGGGTGAAGCGGGCGTTCTCGCTGGCCTGGGTGAAGCGCGCCATGCCGTTGGCGCCGGCGGGCATGTCCATGATCATACGCATCGGCTGCATCACCATGAAGCCCTGGCCATTGGCCTGGTTGACGATCATGTAGCCCTGGCCGCCGGGCAGATCCATGCGCATCAGGCGCTGCGCGCTGAGCCATGACATGCGCATCTCGGCCGGCTGGCCATCGCCGCTGGCGCGATATGTCACCGTCACGTCACGCGTGGGAAAGATCACCGGGCGTTCCTGCGCCTGGGCGGCCAGGGGCGAGAGGAGCAGCAGGGCTAGCGGCAGGCGTGTCATCGGCAGGGGTTCCTTTGCCGGGATATGGGGCGTCACTGCGGCGATGCGAACATCTCCTCCAGCGTGATCGCGCGAAAGCCATCGGGCAGGCGAAAGCGCGCGGCGTCCTGCGGGCGCAGATCGACCTCGATGGCCTCCATCGACCCGCCCTGCGGGGTTTCCCGCCGCAGCAGCACGCCCCGCGCGCTGATGCAGGCCTGGCCCAGCGCCGGCTCGGGCAGCCGCCACTGCGTGCAGGCGATGTTGGCGAACCGGGCAACGCCCAGGCGCTGCGCCCGACCGGAGGCGAGCGAGACCTCGAGGTCGCGCAGCATGTTCGCGTCGGCATCGAGCAGCAGGAAGGCCTGGCGGCTTTCCATCACCATCATCGCCTGGGCGACCCCGCGGCGGGAGAGGATGTAGATCGGCGCGCCGGCTTCCGGCCCGGCCTGGGTCGGCGGGTCCACCCGGAAAGTGCCGGTGCCGGCATGGAAGGCGATGCGCATCTCGGCCGGCGGGCCTTCGGCCGGGGTGTTGGCATAGGTCACCGCCACATCCGTGCGGGGGACGGCTTCGGGCCGGCTCTGCGCCAGCGCCGGGGTGGCGAGCAGCAAGGCTGCGAGAAGGATGCGGACAGCCATGGCGGGGCAGACTGCCATCGCTTGGCGGGTGGCTCAATCCTCGCTGCGCCGCACCAGGATCTCCCGCTTGCCGACATGGTTGGCCGGGCTGACGATGCCCTCGCGCTCCATCTGCTCCACCAGCTTCGCCGCCTTGTTGTAGCCGATGGAGAGGTGCCGCTGGACCAGCGAGACCGAGCATTTCCCCTCCCGGGCCACCATGTTCACCGCCTGGTCGAACAGGGATTTTTCCGAATCCGAGGCGCCGGCGATGCCGCTCAGCGACAGCCCGCCCTCGTCATCGTCGGAGGGCTCGGTCACCTCATCCACATAATTCGGCTCGCCATGCTCACGCAGCCAATCGGCCACGCGCTGGACCTCCTCGTCGCTCACGAAAGGCCCGTGCACGCGCACCACGCGGCCGCCGCCGGGCATGAAGAGCAGGTCGCCCTGGCCCAGCAATTGCTCGGCGCCCTGCTCGCCCAGGATGGTGCGACTGTCGATCTTGCTGGTGACCTGGAAGGAGATGCGGCTGGGGAAATTCGCCTTGATCGTGCCGGTGATGACGTCGACCGAGGGCCGCTGCGTCGCCATGATCACATGGATACCCGCGGCGCGCGCCATCTGCGCCAGGCGCTGCACCGCGGCCTCGATCTCCTTGCCCGCCACGATCATCAGATCGGCCATCTCGTCGATCACCACCACGATCATCGGCAGCGGTTCGAGGGCGAGCGTCTGGTCCTCGAACATCGGCTTGTTGGTCTCGGGGTCGAAGCCGGTCTGCACCCGGCGCGTCAGCACCTCGCCACGGGCGCGTGCCGCCTCCACCTTCTCGTTGTATCCCGCGATATTGCGCACGCCGATGGAGGACATGGAGCGATAGCGCCGCTCCATCTCCCGCACCGTCCATTTCAGCGCGCCGATCGCCTTGGGCGGCTCGGTGACCACCGGCGCCAGCAGATGCGGGATGCGATCGTAAACCGACAATTCCAGCATCTTCGGATCGATCATGATGAAGCGGCATTCCTCCGGCCCGAAGCGGTAGAGCAGGCTGAGGATCATGGTGTTGATGCCGACCGACTTGCCCGAGCCGGTGGTGCCCGCGATCAGCAGATGCGGCATCCGCGCCAGGTCGGTCACCACCGGCTCGCCGCCGATGTTCTTGCCCAATGCCAGCGGCAGGCGGGCGGTGTTCTTCGCCCAGGCCTCGCTTTGCATCATTTCGGAGAAATACACCGTCTCGCGCTTCGCATTGGGCAGTTCGATGCCCATCACGGTGCGGCCGGGGACGGTGGCGATGCGCACGGCGACGACGCTCATGTTGCGGGCGATGTCGTCGGCCAGGCCGATGACGCGCGACGCCTTCACCCCCGGGGCCGGCTCCAGCTCATACAGGGTGACGACGGGTCCCGGCCTGATCTCGGTGATCTGGCCGGTCACGCCGAAATCGGCCAGCACCTGCTCCAGGCGCCGCGCATTGGCCTGCAGCGCCTCGGAATTGGGCCCCTGGTCGGTCCGCGGCGGGGCTGCGCGCAACAGGTCGAAGGGCGGCGTGGCGATGTTTTCCGAAGGCAGGTCGAGCGCGCCCTGACGCGGCGGGCTCACGGCTTTCACCGCGGGCGTGGCGACGCGCGGCGCGGTGTGGGCGGCGGGCTCGGCGCGGGGTTCGCGCCGCATGGGCGGGCGCTCCGCGGCCTCATCGGCGGCGCGCAGCAGCCCGGCCAGATCGGCTGCGGGTTGCACCCTGCGGCCGCGGCCCCGTCCGAACAGCCAGAGGATGAAGCGCCCCACGGCGGACAGCCCGCGCCAGACGAGGTGGCGGCGCGCCGCACCCGCGCGGGCGACCTGCGCCGTGGCGTCCGCCGTCGCCTCCGCGGCACGGCGCCACTCCGCGGGCGCAAAACCCAGCGCGCCCAGCAGCACCAGGCCACAGCCCAGCGCCAGCAGGCCATGGGCCACCAGCGCGCCCAGCGGCCCGAAGGCGGATTGCAGCCATCCCATGGCGGCCTGGGCCAGCAACGGGCCGAAAGCGCCGCCGGGGCCGGCCAACACCGGCGCCTCCGGCGGCAGTGGCAGCGCCGAAAAACCGGCGGCCAGAACCGGCATGCCCAGCAGCAGGGCCATCAGCCGCGCCGGCAGCAGCGAAACGCCTCGCTCGGTGAACAGCCGCCAGGCCCAGCCCAGCAGGGTGATGCCGGGCAGGAAGGCGGCGAAGCCGAAGCTCTGCAGCAGGGTATCGGAGACCGCGGCGCCGGTGGGCCCCGCCAGGTTGCCCGGCGCCCGCGAGGTGGCGGTCGAACCCGAAGGGTCGGCCGGATCATGGCTCAGCAGCGCCACCAGCAGCGCCAGCCCGAGCAGGGCGCACAGAATGGCGGCCAACTGGGCGCCGCTACGCACCAGGGCGGCACGCATGGCTGGAGATGCGAGGCGGCCGCCGGCCACCTCATTCGTCACCGCGGAATCGGCACGCGCCATGGGACTGACCCTCAAGGGCAGGTTGCGGAACCGGGGGGAGCGCAAGTATAGCCGCCCAACGGCCGCGCCGAAAGGGGATTGACCCCTGCCGGATCAGAACTTGAAGGTCAGGCTGCCGAAGGCACGGGCGCCGCAGATATCCTGGCCACGGCCATTGAGCGGCGCGCAATCCGACCGGTCGATCGAGGTCTGGTAATACCCCACCGTGCCGGTGATCGTGCCCACGCCGTCGATCGCGAAGTCACGCGACGCGGTCAGCCCCCACCACGTATAATCGGGCGTACCGAAGCGCGGGTTGCGCTCGATGGACTGATGCGCCAGCCGCCCGCCCAGGACGATGCCCTGGAAGCCGGTGCGCCAATCCACGCCGCCTTCCACATAGATGCCGGTACCGGACGAGCCGAAGTAGTTGGGCGAACCGGCCAACAGGCCGGAAAGCGTGACCTGGCCGATCTCGCGAGTCACCTTGAGAATGCCCTCGGCGTAGTTCAGGCCGAACTGGCCGGGCGCTCTGGTGTAGCCGGGGTAGATGTACCAGACGCCCCCCAGGTCGAAGCTGAAATCGGCGAAGGAGAAGCGGTAGCCGCCCAGGAAGTCGATCTCTTGCCGCGCATCAGTGCCGACGAAGGCGAAGTTGGAGACGAAGGCGCCGATATAGACGCCGCTGGTGTGGTTCAGCTCCAGATTGGTCTGGTAGGCCACGCGCGAGCGGGTCTGGCTGATGCCGCGGAACAGATAATCGGAGGCGACAAGGGCATTGCCGGTGAAGCTTATGCCTGTCTCACCAATAGCGATCTGAGCTGAAGCGGGGCCTGACGGGGCCAGGGCGGCCATGGCGCCGCTCGCCAGGACAACCACCCGAAAAAGAAAGTTTCGTAACATTGCCTGCCTGCTCCTGTTATGGGCGGGCAAAATTTAACCTGGTCCTCGCCGAGAGGATTGAGGGATTTGCCTCGAATTGCCGCATTTTGTCCCGCGCTTCAGGTTCATAGCGCCATGATACGCACAATTGCTTTATTTTCGCGCAATTGAACATCGGGGAGTCGGGCAGTCCCGTCCCGCCGCATGGCTCAAAACGAAAAATGGCGGGCCGAAGCCCGCCATCGATTCGCTCGCCACGCCCCCCGGTCCGGGCTGAGGGTGACCCGGCCAGCGTCAGCCCAGCCGCTCGCCATGCTGGGTCACATCCAGCCCTTCGCGCTCCTCCTCCTCGGAGATTCGCAGGCCGACCATGACATCGACGATCTTGAGCAGGATGAAGGTCGCCACCGCCGAATAGGCCAGGGTCACGACCACCGACTTGGCCTGGATCAGCAGCATGTCGGTATTGCCGGCCAGCCAGCCGGAATAGGTCAACGCCTTGGCGGCATCGCCATCGGTCACATACAACGTGCCCACCGCGAAGACGCCGGTCAGCATGGCACCCACAATGCCGCCCACGCCATGCACACCCCAGGCGTCCAGGCTGTCATCATAGCCCAGGGCCTTCTTCAGGCTGGTCGCCGCCCAGAAGCAGATGATGCCGGCCAGGCCACCAATCACCAGCGCCGGCCCCGGGAACACCCAGCCCGAAGCCGGGGTGATGGCGACAAGACCCGCCACCGCGCCGGAGATGGCGCCGAGCGCCGAGGGTTTGCCCTTCACCACGCTCTCCGCCAGCAGCCAGGCCAGGGTGCCGGCGGCGGCCGCGATCATCGTCACCGTCATGGCCATGCCGGCACGCGCATCGGCGGCCAGCGCCGAACCCGCGTTGAAGCCGAACCAGCCCACCCAGAGCAGGCAGGCGCCGATCATGGCAAGACCCAGATTGTGCGGCGCCATATTGTCATGGCCATAGCCCACCCGCTTGCCCAGCACGAGGGCCGCGACCAGGCCGGCCACGCCGGCATTGATGTGCACCACCGTGCCGCCGGCGAAATCCAGCGCGCCCCAGCCCCAGATCAGCCCGGCCGGGTGCCACACCGCATGCGCGATCGGGCTGTAGACCAGCAGCGACCAGGGCACGATGAACAGGCACATGGCCGAGAACTTCATCCGGTCGGCCACCGCGCCGGTGATCAGGGCGGCGGTGATGATGGCGAAGGTCATCTGGAACATCATGAACACGGTCTCGGGGATCGTGGTCGCGACCTCGCTCTCGCCCCCCATGCCGGCGCCCAGGATGAACGGGCCATCCCAGACGATGCCGTTCAGCATGAATTTGGACAGGTCGCCGATATAGGCATTGCCGGTGCCGAAGGCGAGCGAGTAGCCCGCCACCACCCAGGTGACGGCCACCAGCGCACAGATCGTGAAGCTCTGCATCATCGTGCCGAGCACGCTCTTCTTGCGGACCATGCCGGCATAGAAGAAGGCGACGCCGGGGATGGTCATCATCAGCACCAGCACGGTGGCGGTAAGCATCCAGGCGGTGTTGCCGGCATCGAGCGCCGGCTCGGCCGCCAGGGCCGGGCCCGCCAGCGCAATGGCGGACCCGACCAGCCACAGCCGCGCGAAGCCTGCGCGCAAAATTGTCTTCATGATGTGGGATTCCCTGTTGGTCACGGACGGTTCAGAGCGCGGCGGCATCGGTTTCGCCGGTGCGGATGCGCAGCGCACGCTCCAGGTCGAGCACGAAGATCTTGCCGTCACCGATCTTGCCGGTCTTGGCGGCGGCGGCGATCGCCTCGACCACCGCATCGACCAGTTCGGCCGGGACCGCCACCTCGATCTTCAGCTTGGGCAGGAAGCTGACCTGATATTCGGCGCCGCGGTAGATTTCAGTCTGGCCTTTCTGCCGGCCGAAACCCTTCACCTCCGTCACTGTCAGCCCCTGGACCCCCAGCGGCGTGAGGGCATCGCGCACCTCATCCAGCTTGAAGGGCTTGATGACGGCCATGACCAGCTTCATCGCTGCCTCCTGAAAAATGTCGCGCGTCGCCATTGACGCCGTGATCTGGGTGCCACGGGGGCCGACCGGGCGCGAGGGGATTTGTCCGCCCTGCGATGGTCCGCCGGACGCGGGTTGCACAGTTGTTGTGCAGCCGACCAATACCGCCGGGGCAAGGCCGCGCGGGGCTAGCGGCAATGCCGCCCGCGGCCACATAAGGAGCCATGGAAAAGACCTTGCACGTGACGGTGGCGATCGTGGGCGCGGGGCCGGTCGGCGCCACGCTTGCCGCGGCGCTGGCCGCCGCAGACATCCCCTGCGCGGTGCTCGACGCAGCCCCCTTGCCGCCGATGGAGCTGGAGGCCTTCGATGGCCGCTGCTACGCGATCTCCGCCGGCTCCCGCCCCGTGCTGGAGGCGGCCGGCGTTTGGGAGAGGCTGCCGCAGACCCCCTGCCCGATCGAGAGCATCCTGGTGGCCGATGGCGAACCGGGGCGCGGGCCTTCGCCACTCGATCTCACCTTCCGCGCGGCGGAGACCGGGCAGGAGGCTTTCGGCTGGATGGTCGAGGCGCGCAGCCTGCGGGTGGCGCTGAACGCCCGCCTGCCACGGCTGCCCAGCCTTGCCGTCTTCGCCCCCGCCACGGCGGAGGTGATCTCCCGCGGGGCGGATGGGGTCACCCTGCGGCTGTCCAGCGGCGAGCGGGTGGAGGCGCGACTGCTGGTCGCCGCCGAGGGTCGGCGCAGCCCGCTGCGCCAGGCGGCGGGCATTCGCACCACCGGGCTGGACTACAGGCAGATCGGCATGGTCGGCGCCTTCGCGCATGAAAAACCGCATGGCAACCGGGCGCTGGAAATGTTCCTGCCCAATGGCCCCTTCGCCCAGCTGCCGCTGAGCGATGCCCCCGCCGGCGCGCCATTCCCGCACGCCTCGGCCTTCGTCTGGTCCGACCGCACGGCCATCGCCAAACGCATGCTGGCGCTGGATGACGCTGCCTTCTCGCGCGAATTGGCACGCCGCTCCGGCGGGCTGCTGGGCGAGGTGGCGGTGGTGGGACGGCGCTGGTCCTACCCACTCACCGCCATGGCCGCGCAGGTCTATACTGCCGAGCGCCTGGCGCTGGTCGGCGATGCCGCGCATGGCATCCACCCCATCGCCGGCCAGGGGCTCAACCTGGGCTTCGCCGATGTCGCGGCCCTGGCCGGGTTGATCATCAAGGCGGTGGAGCAGGGCCATGACCCGGGGGCCGCGCATCTTCTGGCGCGCTACCAGGCGGCGCGGCGGCCGGCGGCCATGGCCATGCTGGGCGCCACCCATGCGCTGGAACGGCTGTTCGGCAATGGCTTTCCGCCGCTGCGCGCGGCGCGCAGGCTGGGCATCGCGGCGGTGGACCGCATAGCGCCGTTGAAACGCGCCTTCGCCCGCCAGGCGATGGGGCTCGGGTAACGTTTTGGCACAGGTCGGGCGTCGCTTCCGCCCTTCCCGCCGCCCGGCCAGAGGCCCTATGGCAGAGAGATGAGCGAAGCCCGCCGCAATTCCGGACTGCCGCGATTCGGCGCCCGCCGGCGTGGTGCGCGCGGAAGGCGGGAGCCGCTGCCCTTGCTGGCCCGGCCGCGGGTGACCCGCGAGCCTCGCGCCGAGGCCCCCTGGTTCCCCCGCCGCCGGCGCGACACGGCGCCGCTGCCCTGGGGTCTGGCGCTCTCGGCGCTGCTGCATGGGCTGGTTTTGGCCGTGCTGCTGCTGGAGCTGTGGCCGGGCGGCCGCCGCGAGGAGACGCCCCTGCCGCCACCGGCCATCGACGTCGTGTTCGAGAGCGGCCAGCCGGAACCGCAGGCCGGCGGCGCGCCCGAAGGCGAGGCCCCCGACGCCGTCGAGCCCCCCGCCCGGGCCGAGGCACCGCCGCCGGCGCCCGATATC
>JAKFUL010000052.1 GCA_021732665.1 Acetobacteraceae bacterium | reverse complement strand
CGGGGCGCGGGTGGGCCACCCTGGGTTGCAGGGGTGGCGAAGGGCAGGACATGGTTCGACGCCGGCGCGGCGGTGGCGGCGTGGCAGGCATCGGAGGAAAGGAGAGGGGGCGCCGCCCGGGCGGCGGCGGGGTGGCGGCAGGGCCCCGGGGCGCGGACACAGTTCGCCCGTTGGCAAGGACTAATTAGCAAAACAATCCTGTTATTGTCAAGTAAAAAATCCTGGCAATGCGCCCGAATCGTCTTCGGGCTTGACGCGCCGCCCGCACCTCGCAACAGCTTGCCGGTCACCCCTGGAGCCCGCATGCGACCTCGCCCAAGCCCGAGCCTTGCCTGCCTGTTTGCCCTGTTCGTGGCCGCGCTTGTGCTGGCCCTGCCGGCAGCGGCCCAGGAGCGGGTGATCAACGTCTTCAATTGGGCCGACTACATCGACCCCTACGCGATCGAGCGTTTCCAGCGCGAAACCGGCATCCGGGTGCGCTACGACGTCTATGACAGCCTGGAGACGCTGGAGGGCCGCCTGAGCGCCGGGCGCTCGGGCTTCGACATCGTGGTGCCGACCTCCGAGCCCAGCTTCGCCCGGCTGGTGCGCGCGGGCGCGCTGCGACCGCTGGATGCGGCCTTGCTGCCCAACCTCGCGGGGCTGGACCCCGCGCTGATGGCCCGCGTGGCGCCGGTGGATGCCGGCAACCGGCATGGCGCGATCTACCTGTGGGGCACGGTCGGGCTGGGGCTGCGCGAGGACCGCATCCGCGCACTCGCCCCCGATGCGCCGCTCGACAGCATGGCGCTGCTGCTCAACCCGGACAACGCGCGGCGGCTGGCGCGCTGCGGCATCGCGGTGATGGACAGCGCGACCGATGTCTTGCCCTCCGTGCTGCGCTTCCTGGGCCGCAGGCCTGACAGCGCGGACCCGGCCGATCTGCGCGCCGCCGAACAGGCGCTGCTGGCCATCCGCCCCCATCTGCGCTCCATCCCCGGCTCGGCCGCCATCATCGATGCGCTGGCGAGCGGCGAGATCTGCCTGGCACTGACCTATTCCGGCGATGTGATCCAGGCCGGCGGGCGGGCGCGCGAAGCCGGGCGGAGCTTCGCCATCCGCTATGTCGCCCCGCGGGAGGGCGCGCAACTGTGGTTCGACATGCTCGCCATCCCAGCCGACGCGCCCAACCCCGAGGGCGCGCATGCCTTCATCAACTTTCTCCTTCAGCCCGATGTGATGGCGGGCATCACCAACCAGGTGCGCTACCCCAACGGCGTGCCTGCCTCCCGCCCCCTGCTGCGGCCGGAGGTGGCTGATGATCCCTCGATCTACCCCACCGCCGAAGCGCTGGCCGGGGCATTCCTGGCCGGCACGCCGACCCCCGTGGCCGAGCGCGCCCGCGCCCGGCTCTGGGCCCGCTTCAAGGCCGGCCGGTGAGCCTGCGCGTCGAAGGCCTGCACAAGCGCTTCGGCGCCATAACGGCGCTGGACGGGCTGGATCTTGAGGTCCACCCCGGCGAGTTCCTGGCGCTGCTGGGGGGCTCGGGCTCGGGCAAATCCACCCTGCTGCGGTTGGTGGCGGGGTTCGAGACACCCGATGCCGGGCGCATCCGGATCGGCGACCGGGACATGGCCGGGCTGCCGCCGCCGCGCCGGCCCTGCGCCATGATGTTCCAGTCCTATGCGCTGTTCCCGCATATGAGTGTGGCGGAAAACATCGGCTACGGCCTGCGCCGGGCCGGACTGCCCGAGCGCGCGCGGGTGGAGGAATTGCTCGCGCTGATCGGGCTGGCGGGATACGGCGCGCGCCGCCCGGCGCAGCTTTCTGGCGGCCAGCAGCAGCGCGTGGCGTTGGCCCGGGCGCTGGCCACCAGGCCGCCCTTGCTGCTGCTCGATGAGCCGCTGGCCGCACTCGATGCCGGGCTGCGCGCCCAGACCGGGGCCGAGCTGCGACGCTTGCAGCGCGAAACCGGCACCAGCTTCGTCATGGTCACCCATGACCAGGCCGAGGCGCTGGGCCTGGCCGACCGCATCGCCCTGCTGGCGGGCGGGCGGCTCGAACAGATCGGCCCGCCGCGCGAGGTCTATGCCCAGCCCGCCACCCGCTTCGTGGCGGAGTTCCTGGGTGCGGCCAATTTGCTGGAAACGGCTGACGGCGTCTTCGCGCTGCGGCCGGAGCGGCTGCGGCTTGGCGCCACCGGCAGGCTGGCGGCCAGGGTCGGGCAGGTGGCGTTTCGCGGCGATGACTGGTCCGTGGCCTGCGTCACCGCCGCCGGCCAGTTGCTGCGCGCCACGCTGCCCGGCGATGCCGTCCCGCCCGAGCCCGACGCCGCCGTCATGCTGGACTGGGATGACGGGGCGATGGTGAGGCTGCGGGCATGATCCGCGGCATGGCCGGGGCCTGGCTGGCGCTGCTGGTGGCGGCGCCGCTGCTGGTGGTGCTGGCCATCGCCTTCGCCATCCCCGACCCGGGCCTGCCGCCCTTCCGCCTGCCGCTTCAGGCAGGGCGCTGGGTCGAGGGCAATGAATCATGGGCGGTGCTGACGCAGGATGGGTTCTACCTCGCGGCGCTGCTGCGCTCCCTGGCGCTTGCGGGGGCGACGGCCGGGCTTTGCCTGTTGCTCTCCTATCCCATGGCGCTGGGTATTCTTTCCGCGGCGCCGGAGCGGCGGGTCTTGCTGCTGGCGTTGGTGGTGCTGCCGCTGTGCATCGGCTTCGTGCTGCGCATGGCGGCCTGGGTGGGGCTGCTGCGGGATTCCGGGCTGATCAACCAGGCGTTGCAGGCGCTGGGGGTCATCACCGAGCCGTGGCCGATGCTCTACACCCCGGGTGGGCTGCTGGCGGGCATGGTGCACAGCTACCTGCCCTTCGCGCTGCTGCCGCTGTATGCCGCGCTGGCGGCGCGCGATCTGCGGCTTGAGGAGGCGGCGGCCGATCTGGGGGCAGGGGCCTTCACGGTGTTCCGCACCATCACCCTGCCGGGAAGCGCCGCGGCCGGGGCGGCGGCCTTCCTGTTGGTGTTCATCCCCGCCGCGGGGGAGTTCGTGATCCCCGCCATCCTCGGCGCGCCGGACGCGCTGCTGGCGGGCGGCGCCATCTGGCAGGAGTTTTTTGGCGCACGGGATTGGCCCCTGGCGGCCGCCGCTTCGGTGGCGTTGCTGGCGGCGCTGCTGCCGCCGCTTGTGCTGTGGCAACGGCTGGAGCGGCGGCGGTGACGCGCTGGGTGCTGGCGCTGGGCCTGGGCTTTCTGTGGGCGCCAGTGTTGCTGATGGCGGCTTTCGCTTTCTCCGAGAACAGGCAGCCCTTTGTCTGGGGCGGATTTTCCTGGCGCTGGTTCGTGGCGCTGGCTGGGAATGAACGCATGCTGGAGGCGGCCGCGCTCTCGCTGCTGGTGGCGGCGGGGGCGGCAAGCCTGGCCACGCTGGCCGGCGGCGCGCTGGGCTGGGTGTTGGGGCGGCATGGACGGTTTGCGGGCCGTGGGCTGTTCGGCGCCCTGGCCGCGGCGCCGCTGGTGCTGCCGGAGGTGGTGACCGGCCTTGCGCTGTTGCTGCTGTTCGTGGCGCTGGAACAGTTGACGGGCTGGCCGCGCGGGCGCGGCGTGCTGACCTTGCTGCTGGCTCATGCCAGCCTGGGCGCCGCCTATGTCGCCGTGGTGGTGCAGGGCCGTCTGGCTGGCATGGGCAGGACGCTGGAGGAAGCGGCGGCCGATCTGGGCGCCGGGCCGGGCGTGGTGTTCCGCACCGTCACCCTGCCGCTGATGGCGCCGTCCCTGGCGGCGGGCTGGGGCCTGGCCTTCCTGCTGTCCTTCGATGATGTCGTGCTGGCCAGCTTCACCTCCGGGCCGGGGGCCACGACGCTGCCGCTGCTGCTTTTCAGCCAGCTGCGGATGGGGCCGACGCCGGAAGCGCATGCGCTGGCGGTGGTGATGCTGGCGGTGGCGGGGCTGGGGGTGGCGGCGTGGTATGCTTGGTCACGGCGCCGTTAAGGCGCCTTGTCCAACGCCTCCCGGAACAACCCCAGCAAGGCCGAGGTGAAGATCCGCATATTCGCCAACCGATCATTGTTTCCGGTCTCGATGGTGCGGCTGAGGCAGACCGGCCCATGGATGGCCAGGCAGCTATGCCCCGCCGCATCGCCATAACTGTTGCCGCGCGGCCCGGCGGCGCCGGTTTCGGCGATGCCCCAGGTGGTGCCGAAGCGCTGATGCAGCCGCTGCGCCAGAAGCTGCGCATAGGGCTCGGAGGAGGAGCGGATGCCCACCATGTCCGCATCGGTGATAGCCATCAGCGCGCTGCGCGCCGTGCGGGTGTAGACCACCGCCCCGCCCATGAAATAGGCGCTGGCCCCGGGCACCGCCAGCAATGCCGCCGAGACCAGGCCACCGGAGGAGGATTCCGAAACCGCCACGGTGTGCGCGCGTGCCTTTAGCATGGCGGCAATCACCTCGGTTGCCGGCAACAGACTGTTCATCGATTTGCCCTCGCTGTCGCCCGCATCTTAAACGCTTGCTGGAGAAAGAAAGCCCGCCGGACCTTTCGGCCGGCGGGCAAGTCAATCAGGGAGGCTTCACGTCTGGGAGATAAAGGGTCGGAAGACCCTCTCGGCATCAAATCGCCGATGAACATAAGATAGGCGGAAGTCCTCCATGCGGTTACGGCAAGGTGGCGCGCCTGCCATGCGACAGGCGCATGAAATGACGGTGTTCGTTATGACGCCGGTCCGTTCGCCAGCTCGGCCACCAGGAAATCACGGAACACCGCCACCCGCTTGGAGTTCCGCATTTCTTCGGGATAGACGAAATACGCGTTCACCCTGGGCGGCTTGAGGTCCGGCAGCACCTGCACCAGCCCGGCCAGATCATTGCCGATATAGTCGGGCAGCGCGGCCAGCCCCAGGCCGGATTGCACGGCGCGGAGCATGCCCGTCAGGCTGTTCACCTCCACCGCGGCACGGCGCTGGCTGCCATTGCGCCGGCCCACCTCGGCCAGCCAGTTGATCTCCTCGATCGGCGGCCGGTAGTCACCCCAGACCACCAGGCGATGCGCGTCCAGATCCTCCGGCCGCATCGGCATGCCGTGCTGCTTGAGATATTCGGCCGAGCCATAGACCTTCCAGCCGAAGCTCGCGATGTGGCGCTGGATCAGGTCGGGTTGCTTGGGTGGGTGCATGCGGATGGCGACATCGGCCTCGCGCATCGCCAGATCCAGGTCGGCATCGTCGAGCAGGACGGAGACACTGACCTCGGGATGCATCTCCAGGAAGCGATGCAGCCGCGGTGCCAGCCAGGCACTGCCGAAGCCGGTGGTGGTGGTGATCTTGAGCCGCCCTGCCGCGCGTTCCCGCCCCTCGGTCAGCAGCGCCTCGGTCATGGCGAGCTTGGCGAAGACGTCACGCACCGTGCGGTTCAGGGTCTCGCCGGATTCGGTCAGGATCAGCCCGCGCGCATGGCGGTGGAACAGCGGAACCGAAAGCGATTCCTCCAGCGCCTGGATCTGCCGGGAGACGGCGGACTGGCTGAGATTGAGGCTCTCCCCCGCATGGGTGAAGGAGCCCGCTTCGGCCACGGCGTGAAACACCCGCAGCTTGTCCCAATCGAGCGGCATCAGGCGGCCTGTCTTTCCGCGCTGTGGGCCGCTGCGAGGAAACGCTCGGCATCGAGTGCGGCCATGCAGCCGGTGCCGGCGGCGGTCACGGCCTGGCGATAGATGTGGTCCTGCACATCGCCGGCGGCGAAAACCCCGGGCACCGAGGTGCGGGTGCTGCCGGGTTCGGTGATGATGTAGCCGCCCGCATCCATGGCCACCTGGCCCTTGAAGATGGCGGTTGCCGGGTCATGCCCGATGGCCACGAACATGCCATCGAAGGGCATTTCGGAGATGGCGCCGGTGCGGGCGTTACGAAGTTTGAGCGCGCGCAGGGCGGGGCGCTTGCCGTCATCGGGCAGGGCTTCCTCTACCGCCGTGTCCCACAGGCAGGTGACGTTGGGCTTGGCGAAGAGGCGCTGCTGCAGGATTTTTTCACTCTTCAGGCTGTCGCGGCGATGGATCAGCGTGACATGGGCCGCGAGGTTGGAGAGGTAGAGCGCCTCCTCCGTCGCCGAATTGCCGCCGCCCACCACGGCCACGTTCTTGCCGCGGAAGAAAAAGCCATCGCAGGTCGCGCAGGCCGAGACGCCGAAGCCGGACAGCGCCTGCTCGCCCGGAATCCCCAGCCAGCGGGCCTGGGCGCCGGTGGCGATCACCACCGTCTCGGCGATGAAGACGTCGCCGCTATCGGCCTCACAGCGGAAGGGGCGGGCGGAGAAATCCACCGCGGTGATGATGTCGTCCACCAGAATGGTGCCGACATGCGCGGCCTGGGCGCGCATCTGCTCCATCAGCCAGGGGCCTTGCACGGCCTCGGCAAAGCCCGGGTAGTTCTCCACATCGGTGGTGATGGTCAGCTGCCCGCCCGGCTGCAGCCCTGCCACCAGGATGGGCGACATGCTGGCACGCGCGGCGTAGATGGCGGCCGTGTACCCCGCCGGGCCGGCGCCGATGACAAGAAGTGGGGTGTGGTGCGTGGTGGGCACGGGCGAATCCAATATGACAGGGCGTTCACCAAGATATTCGGGTCGCCCACCCCCCACCGCAAGGCATGAAACGCGGTTTGCCGGTGTTTGCCTTGATGCCGCCGCGATAAGACAGGATATTGCGCACCCAGGCGCGCAGGCGCAACGAAATACAGGGCCCTATGCCGGACACGACAGAAGACGAACTGGATGATGTAGACCGCCACATCCTGGCGGAGCTTCAGCTGGATGGCCGCATCACCAATGTCGAGCTGGCGCGCCGGGTCGGCCTTTCGGCGCCCCCCTGCCTGCGGCGGATGCGCCGGCTGGAGGAGCTGGGCGTCATCCGCGGCTACCACGCCGATTTGGCGCCCGAGCCGCTGGGCTTCGAGATCACCTTCTTCGCCCTCGTCGGCCTGGAAACCCAGAAGCAGGTGGTGCTGGACGGGTTCGAGGCGCTGGTCAGTGAATGGCCCGAGGTGCGGGAATGCCACATGATCCGCGGCGGCGGCGATTTCCTGCTTCGCCTGGTGGCGCGCGACACCGCGCATGAGAATGAGCTGACCGGCCGCCTGACATCCGCGCCGCAGGTGCTGCGGGTGATGACCTTGCAGACCATCCGCACCGCGAAGAACGAGACGGGCGTACCTATCGCCCGGGGGTGAACATGCCGGCGATGGCGGCGGGGTCCACCGCCTCCAGCGCGCTGGGCGTCCAGGCGGGGGTGCTGCCCTTGTCCACCAGCACGCTGCGCACCCCCTCGCGGAAATCCGGGTGGTCATGGACCACGCTGCCGGTCAGCACCAACTCGGCATCGAGGCATTCCCGCAGGGTCATGCCCGCGCCACGGCGCAGCAATTCGAGCGAGACGCAGAGGCTGGTGGGCGACATGCGGCGCAGGATGGCGACCTGTTGCAGGGCCCATTCGCCACCCTCCTCCTCCAGCGCCGCGATGATGGCGAGCACGGTCGGCTGGGCGAAGCAACGTTCGATGGTGGCGCGATGGGCGTCGAAGCTGGCCGGGGGCGGGGTGGCGGCGAAGCGTTCGACCACCGCCGCATCGCCGCTTTGCACCAGCGCGGCGCGCAGCGCAGGCAGGCTTCCGGCCGGCACGTGATGGGTGGCGAGCCCGGCATGCAGCGCATCCGCGCCGCGCAGCCGCGCGCCGGTCAACGCCAGCCAGATGCCGAGTTGCCCCGGCAGCTTCGGCAATACATGGCTGGTGCCGACATCGGGGAAGAGGGCGATCGCCGTCTCCGGCATGGCCAGCAGCGCGTTTTCCGTCACCACCCGGGGGCCGTTGTGGATGGCAAGCCCGATGCCGCCGCCCATGCAGACGCCGTCGATCAGTGAGACCCAGGGTTTTCCGAAGGCGGCGATGCCCTCATTCACCGCATACTCCTCGGTGAAGAAGGCGCTGACAGGGGCGCGGTCGCCGGCAATGGCGGCATCGCGCACCGCCCGCACGTCGCCGCCGGCGCAGAAGGCGCGGCCGCCCGCACCTTCCAGCACGACCAGCTTGACGGCGGCATCGCCTTTCCAGGCGTCGATCGCGGCCTGGAAGGCCTGGATCATCGGCAGGTCCAGCGCGTTGAGCGCCTTCGGGCGGTTCATCAGCAGCGTGCCGGCCGCGCCCTCGCGGGCCATGATGAGGTTCTGTTCGGACATGGCGCGCTCCTCCTGCTGCGCGGGGCGTTAACACCAAGCCGGCCGGGGCGGAACCCGGGCGGCCACCGGGAAGCATGCCAAGCCGCCGCGGCTATGCTACATCGGTACTTCCATCCGGAGGAAAACCCCATGTCCACCCTCAATCGTCGCAGCCTCATCCTCGGCGCCGCCGGCCTGGCCGCGCTCGCCATGCCCGGCCGCGTATGGGCCCAGGCCACCGCCACCGGGCCGCACACGCTGCCGGCGTTGCCCTATGCCTTCAACGCCAACGAGGCGGCGATCGACGCCATGACCATGGAACTGCACCATGGCCGCCACCACGCCGCCCAGGTCGCCGGGCTCAACGCCGCGCTGAATGGCCAGCCCGCGCTGGCCGGCCTGCCGCTGGATGAGCTGCTGATGAACCTCACCCGCGCGCCCGAGGCCATTCGCACCGCCGTCCGCAACAATGCCGGCGGCCATGCCAATCATTCGATGTTCTGGACCATCATGGGCGGCCCCGGCGGCGCGCCGACTGGCGAGGTGGCGGAGGCGATCACCCGCGACCTGGGTGGGTTCGACAAGTTCAAGACCGATTTCAACGCCGCCGGCGGCCGCGTCTTCGGCTCCGGCTGGGTGTTCGTGACGGTGACCAATTCCGGCCAGCTCGCCATCACCACCAAACCCGGCCAGGACAATCCGATGATGGATGGCGTGCGGGTGCTGATGGGCAATGACGTGTGGGAGCACGCCTATTACCTGCGCTACCAGAATCGCCGCGCCGATTACCTGAATTCCTGGTGGAACGTGCTGAACTGGACGGCGATCAACGAGCGCTACGCGGCCGCGCGCGCCGGCACGCTGCGGATATAGACCTCAGCGCCCGCGCCGGCGCGGGCGGTTGAGGGCTTCGAGCGCGGCTTCCAGTTCGCGCTGCGCCTTGGCGTAGTCACCCGCCAGGGTGGCGCGCCGGGCGTTGCCAAGGCGGGCGACGGGGCCGGCTGACACCGGGGTGCCGGCCTGCGGCGCGGGCGTGCTGCGGGTCAGCAGCCGTGACTCGGCGCGCTCGATGAATTCCACCGCCTGGCCCCGGCGGTTGGAGCGCAGCGCGGTCTGCGCCGCGTGGATCAGCCCGGCGGCGTCATCGATGCCGGCGGCGTCCGCGTCAGCCGCGCCCCGATTCTGCTCTGGCACCCAGGAGGTGGCGCCTGGGTTTTGCTGTGCCCGGCGCAGTTCGCGCGCCACCGGGTCGGTGCTCTGCGCCGCGGCGATGCCGGGCAGGGCCAGGAGTGCCAGAAGTAGGTGTCTTCGCATCATCGCGCCCCCACCAAAGCCTTCAGATCGGCCTGCGGCCGGGCGCCGAAATGGCTGATCACCTCGGCGGCGCAGACGCTGCCCCAGCGGCCGGCCTCGGGCAGGCCCAGGCCGCGGGTGTGTGCGGCCAGGAAACCGGCGGCATAGGCATCGCCGGCACCCGTCGTGTCCACCACCTGGGTCGGCTTGGCGGCGACCTCGTGGGTTGCGTCGCCGGCCACGACCAAGCTGCCCTTCTCGCTGCGGGTCAGCGCTGCGATGCCGACCTCGGCGCGGACCATGGCGGCGGCGGCGGCGAAGTCGTCGGTCTCGTAGAGGCTGAGCAGCTCGGCCTCATTGGCGAACAGGATATCGGTCTCGGTGCGGACGAATTCGCGGAAGGCGGCGCGGTGGCGGCCAACGCAGAACGCATCGGAGAGAGAGAGCGCCACGCGGCGGCCGGCGGCATGGGCGGCGCGGGCGGCAGCGCGGAAGGCGGCCTGGGCTTCCGGTGGATCATAAAGATAGCCCTCGAGATAGACGACCTGGGCGCGGGCGACCTCGGCCATGTCCACATCGGCCTCGCCGAAGGTCACGCATGCTCCCAGAAACGTGTTCATGGTGCGCTGCGCGTCGGGCGAGACGAGGATGAGGCAACGCGCGGTGGGCGCGCCGCCGGCCAAGGGCGGGGTGGGGAAATGCACGCCGGCGGCGCGGATGTCATGGCCAAAGACCTGGCCCAAGCCATCGGCCGCGACCTTGCCCAGGAACCCCACCTTCGCGCCCAAGCCAGCCGCCACGGCGCAGCTATTGGCCACCGAGCCGCCGCTGCTTTCCACGCCCGGGCCCATGGCGGCGTAAAGCGCCTCGGCCTGCTCAGCGTCGATCAGCGCCATGCCGCCCTTGTTGAGGCCGCGCTCGGCCAGGAAGCCGTCTTCCGCGCGGGCGAGCACGTCCACGATGGCGTTGCCGATGCCGAGAATGTCGAGAGTTGCTTGGGTCATGGGGCCGTCCAGGTTGCGCGGGCGGGTTAGCGGCGCGGGCGCTGTACGTCCAGGGCCAGGAAAGATTCGACAACGAAATATCCCCCTTGTTCATGCTGTGGACAAAATCCGGGGATAAAGCCCGGTCGCCAATTGTCCCCGCCCCGCCCCGGCGGTAAGCCATCTTCAGTTTCGGGTCGGCATAGGGGGCAGGTATGGCCATTTTTGGACGCAAGAAGGACGACACGCCGGCCAATGAGCGCGCGCCCGGCGCCCGCGACGCCGATCTCGCCATGCCCAGTCCCCGGCCTGCCACCGCCTCCCCCGCTTCTTCATCGCCGCCCTCTGGGCCGAAGGAAAACCCCGCCATGAGCCAGACCATGAAGCCCGCAGCGGCCCCCGCGCCCAACACCATGGCGCCGCGTCCGATGGGACCCGCCGGCGGCGTGGGCGTGCCCGCCCGCCCGCAGCAGCCGGTCTTCGCGCCGGGCGCCGACCGCCGCACGCTGACAGTCGGCAAGGGCATCACCGTCCAGGGCACCATCTCGGATTGCGAGCGGCTGGTGGTCGAGGGCACGGTGGAGAGCCAGATGCTGCAGGCGGCCGAACTTTCCGTGGGCGGCACGGGCATCTTCCGCGGCGAGGTCCAGGTCGAGGATGCCGAGATCGCCGGCCTGTTCGACGGCACGCTGACCGCGCGCGGCAACCTCATTATCCGTGCAAGCGGCCGGGTGAACGGCGTGGCCCGCAGCAAGCGCCTGGCGGTGGAGGATGGCGGCCAGCTGACCGGGCGCATGGAAATGCTGACCGAGGGCTCGATGCCGCCGGCGCCCGCGGCCCCGGCGCCCATGGCCGCCGCCCCGGCTCCCACCGCGGCAGCCCCCGCGCCGGCCCGTCCCGCCGCCGTCGGTTGACGCACCCCGGGGGGCCACCGCCGCCCGGTCCTTAGGAGCCATCGCTTGGCACGCCGCCCCGCCATCCCCGTGCTGTTGCTGTTGCTGGCGGGATGCGCGGAGCGGGGCGACATGAACGAAGCCGCGCTGCAGGCGCTCGCCGATGGCCGCGCCAGCCTGGCCGTGCTGGGGGTGCAAAGGCCGCCCGGCGCATCCGCCGTGGAGACCCGCGGCGCCGCACGCCTGCGCCCGCTTCGCACCGAAGGCCTGCCGGCCACCTCCGAGCCACGCGCGCCGGCGGAAACGCCGGTCAACCTGCCCGCCAATGCCGCTGGCATGGCCGGCGCAGCGCCCGAGAGCATCCTGTCCTGGCTGGGCGAGCCGGCCTTGCGCCGGGCCGAGGGGCCGGTGGAGATCTGGCTGTACACCGCCGCCGGCTGCCAGCTCGACGTCATCTTGTACCCCGCCGCCGAGGGGCCCCGCGTGGCGCATGTGCAGGCCCGCGCCGGCGGCTTCGCCCAACGCACCGAGGCCGCCTGCCTGCGCGACCTCGCGGCCCAGGCCCGCCGCCGGCCGGCCCCCCATTCCCGCCCGCTGCCCGGCGATGCCCAGGGTCCGGCGCCGGCCGGGGTGGTGGGTTGAGCACCACGGCGCCTCCCGGGTGCTGAACACCTATCTCGACGCTTTCGTCCCCGCCTTTGGCATGATGCTGCTGGGCGCATGGCTGAAACGTGGCCTGTTGCCCGACGACGCGGTCTGGGCGGGCATCGAGCGGTTGGTCTTCTGGGTGTTGCTGCCCAGCCTTCTGGTGGCGGCGATCGGCGGCGTGGAACTGGGGCGGCTGCCGATCCTGGGCATGATGGTGGCGATCTGGGGGGCGCTGGCCATCGGCACGGGGCTGTCGCTGCTGCTCGCGCGCGGCTTCGGCCAGCCGCATGCCGCGATGACCAGCGTGCTGATGGGGGGCATCAGGTTCAACAACCTCATCGGCTTCGCCATTTCCGGCGCCGTGTTCGGCGCGCCGGGGCTGGCGCTGGGGGCGATCGCCACCGGCATGATCGTACCCTTCGTGCAGGCCGTGACGACGACCGCCTTCGCCATGGGCCAGCCCGGCAGGCTGCGGCCGTGGCAGGTGTTGCGGCAGGTGCTCCTCAACCCGTTGATCATCGCCTGTGTGCTGGGCTTCGCGGTCGCGGCGTCGGGCGGCCTGCCGCACGGGTTGGCGCCGCTGGCGCGCGGTCTCGGTCAGGCCTCGGTGGCGCTGGGGCTGCTGGCGGTGGGGGCGGCGCTGTCGCTGGGCGCCATGCGCGACAGGCTGGCGCTGCAACTGGCCACCGCTGTGCTGAAGCTGCTGCTGATGCCGGCCATGACCCTGGTCGGCTGCCGGCTGCTGAGCCTGGACGGCATCTCCACCTCGGTCGCGGTGCTGTTCATGGCCATGCCCACCGCGGCCACCAGCTATGTCATGGCCCGCGCCATGGGGGGCGACGCGCCCCTGATGGCCGCCATCACCAGCACCGAGCATGTGCTGGCCGTGTTCACCCTGCCACTCTGGCTGGCCTTTCTGCTGGCGTCTTGAGTCAATACACCAGCAACCCCACAAGGCCGAAGCGATCGGCCGCCCGCGCCAGCGCACCATCGGATTTCACCGCCGCCAGGAAATTGTTCACTTCCGCCAGCCAGGCGGCATCCCCGCGCGGCACGGCATAGGCCGTCAGCGTCTCGCCGAAGCGCGGCGGCGCGGGCACCAGGCGCACCCAATCCTGCTGCATGGCCAATCCGGTGCCGAAGGGCACGTCGGTGATGGAGACATCGGCGCGGCCGGCCTGCACCTCGGCCTCACGCCTGCGGTGCGGCGGCAGCACCGAAAGCTCCGCCCGACGCAGCGATTCGCGCATGATCGCCATGGCGGGCGCGCCCTCGGCCACCATCACCACCACGCCCGGCCGGTCGATATCGTCCCATTCGCGCACCCGCGTGCTGGCGCGGTTGGCGATGCCCACCAGCGGCGTCGCCAGGTATGGCTTGCTGAAGGCGATGCGCGTCGCCCGCTCCTCGGTCACCGTCACGCCGCTCATGGCGATGTCGCAGCGGCCGGCCTCGACGGCGGCGGGGATGGCGGGGGTCAGCACCTCCATGAAGGCCGGTCGCACGCGCAGCCGGGCGGCCAGCAGCCGCGCCATCTCCACATCCAGCCCCTCCAGCTCGCCGGTGCGGGGGTTGCGCCAGCTCAGCCCGTGATAACCCGGCCAGATGCACACGCGCAGCTCGGCGCGGGCGCGGATGGCGGTCAGGCGGTCTTCGGCCGGCTGTGCCTGGGCCTGCGCCAGCCCACCCGTGCAAAACGCTGCCAGTCCTGCAATGATCATCGCCGGCATGGCATCCATGAACGCTCTTCGCATCGCGCTCTACCGCTCCCTCGGTCTCACCGGCCGCGGCGCCCCTGTGGCCCGCCCCTGGCGGCTCTTCGGCCTGGCCGCATGCCTCGTCATCGCCTCTCTCATCGCCATCTACACCATTGTCATGCAGCGCGCCCAGCAGGACGCGGTGGAGGAGGCGCAGGAGCTGACGCGAAACCTGGCCGCCACGCTGGCGGACCAGGTGACCCGGGCGGTCCAGACGGTGGAGCTGGTGCTGCAGGATGCCGCCCGCGGCACCGAGGGCAGCGAATTCGGCGGCGACCTGCCGACCTTCATGCACGACCTGCCGCAGCTGCGTGCGGTGGTCGCGACCGATGCGCAGGGCCGGGTGCGGCAATCCAGCGAGCCGGCCCTGATCGGCTTCCGCATCGACGACCGGGAATGGTTCCGCGCGCTTCGCATCGGCCGCCAGCCGCTGCGCCTGGGCCTGCCGGAAGCCGGGCGCTTCCTGGCGGTGGGCGCCCGCGGAATCGAGGAGGTCGGGCTGTGGTCCATTCCGCTGGCGCGCGCCGTCCGCAATGCCGGCGGCGAGTTCGAGGGCGCCACGGTCGCGCTGCTCAATCCCGACCATTTGAGCGGCCTGGCGCAGCGCTATGCCGAAGGGTTCGGCGTGGAGGTGCGCATCCATTCCAGCTCCGGCGCCTTGCTGGCACGCAGCGATGGTCGGCTGGACGGCATCGGTCGCATCGATTCCAACGCCTGGCCGTTCCGCGACTTCCTGCCGCGCCGTGACCAGGGCGTGCATGCCGGACAGGACGCCCAGGGGCGCGAAATTCTGGCAGCCTTCGCCACCACTCAGCAGGGTTTCATCGCGGTCGAGGTCTCACGGTTGCGGGCAGCGGCACTCGCGCCGTCGCAGAACCTGGCACAGCTGCTGGCGCTGTCGATGTCCGGCACCGCGGCGCTGGTGCTGGGCGCGCTGTGGCTGCTGCTGCGGCAATCGCGCGCGTTGCAGGCACAGGGAGGGGCGCTGCGGGCTTCCGAGGCCGCGGCGCATGCCGGCGCGCGCGCCAAGGAGGAATTCCTGGCCTCGATGAGCCATGAGATCCGCACGCCGATGAACGGCGTGATCGGCATGGTCGGCATGCTGCTGGACAGCCGTCTCGACCCGGTGCAGCGCCGCCATGCCGAAACCATCCAGCGCAGCGCCGAGCATCTGCTGCTGGTGCTCAACGACATCCTCGACCTCTCGAAGCTCGAAGCCGGGCAGGTGACGCAGGAGCGCACCCCCTTCGACCCGGAGGCCGAGCTGGCGACGATCGTCGATCTCTATGCCCCCACCGCCGCCATGCGCGGGGTAGAGCTGCGCGCCGCCGTGGCGCCGGACCTGCCGCCGCGTGTGTTGGGCGACCCCGGGCGGTTCCGCCAGCTGCTGTTCAACCTCGTCGGCAATGCGGTGAAGTTCACCGAGGCCGGCAGCATCGAGGTGGCGCTCTCGGCCCGGCCCGAGGGCGCGAGCACCCGCCTGGTCTGCGCCGTCATCGACACCGGCATCGGGCTCGAGCCGGCGCAGATCGAGCATCTCTTCGGCCGCTTCACCCAGGCCGATGCCTCCATCCGGCGCAAATATGGCGGCACCGGGCTGGGTCTGGCCATCTGCAAGCGGCTGGCCGAGCAGATGGGCGGCAGCATCAACGCCCGGCAGCGTGAGCCTTCGCTGCCACGCGGCGGTGGCAGCGTGTTCGAATTCTCGGTGCTGATGGGTCGTTCGGCCGAACCGCGACCCGAGCCGCCGGCGGAACTGGCCGGGCTGTCCGTGCTGTTCGTCGCGGACAGGGAGCGGATGGGCGAGCTGGCGGCCGAGTCGCTGAGCGCCCTGGGCTGCGAGCCCCGCCGGGCCCTGGGCGCCGAGGAGGCCTTGACGCTGGCGCGGCAAAATCCGCCGCGCATCGCCCTCATCGCCCATCCGCTGGCCGGCGGCAGTGGTGTGGCGTTGGCCGAGCGCCTGCGGGCCGTGGCGCCCGACGCGGCGATTTTGCTGTGCAGCGCGGCCTCCGACGCGCCGGCGGGCTGGCCGGCGCTGCTGACGCCCATCCTGCCGCAACGCCTGCGTGAGGCGCTGCTGGGCGCGGTGTCCAGCCCCCCGCAGCCGGCACTGGCCGCGGCCCCGCCGTTGCCCGCCGCGCGCAGCATTCTGCTGGTCGAGGACAATCCGACCAACCAGCTGGTGATTCGCAGCATGCTCGACGCGGCTGGCTGCGCGGTGGAGGTGGCGGCCGATGGCGTGCAGGCGGTGCTGGCCGCAAGGCGAACCGGCTTCTCGGCCATATTGATGGATGTGCAGATGCCCCTGATGGACGGGCTGGAGGCTACACGTCAGATTCGCGCCACCGCCGGCCCCAACCGGCGCACCCCCATCATCGGCCTGACCGCGGCCGCGGGCGCGGAATACGAGGCGCAGTGCCGCGCCGCCGGCATGGATGATTACCTGACCAAACCGGTGCGGCGGCTGCTGCTGCTCAAGCGGCTGGGGTTGGAGGAGGGGTGAGACATGATGGTGTTGCGGCGCGAAAGCCACGCCACACCACTGACTTCAAACCAGACTTGCTGCACCTGCCGCCACAGGTTACAGTACCGCCGGTGGGTATCGCTGCGGGGTAAACCTTTGCGCCTGGTCCAGGATGAGGTTTCCAGTAGATATGTCCTGACGAGACAGTCCATTCGAAACGATTGAGGTATTAAATGCGCAAGATCCTGATGCTGGCCCTTTCGGCGCCGCTTTTCGCGGCCTGCACGTCCGGTGACAATGCCGGCAGCGGCGCCACCGTGAGCGGCACCATGGGCGATGGCCGCCCGACGATTGAGCGCGGGCCGACCCAGGCCGGCGAGAATGCCGGCAGCGGCGCCGTCACCGTGACCGGCACGATGGGTGACGGCCGCCCGACCATTGAGACCAGGCCCGGCCCTGGCCGTGGCATTGCCGCCCCGGGCACCCCGGTGGCGACCGAAACCATGGGCGACGGCCGCCCGACCATCGAGCGCCGCTGAGCCTCGCGATGGGATGCGCCGATCGGCGCATCCCCAAGGTTCTGCCGGATATCGCGGCTGATTTCGACGGACAGGCCGGATCGTGGGTGATGCGTCCGGTTGCCTGCAGGATGCGCCTTTGACCCGTGTTGTCGTGCTTGGCGCGGGCGTCGTCGGGCTTGCTTCAGCCTACCTGCTCGCCCGCGAAGGGCATTCTGTCACCGTGCTGGAAGGCGAGCCAGCCTCTGGCATGGCGACCAGCCGGTCGAATGGCGGCCAGCTTTCATACAATTATGTCGCGCCCTTTGCCGGGCCTGGGGTCATCGGTAAGGTGCCGGGGTGGCTGCTGGACCCGGATGGGCCGCTGCGCTTCCGTCCCGATTTCACCTGGGGCCAGATTTCCTGGCTGATCGGCTTCCTGCGCGCCTGCAATGCGGACACGGCGTTGCGCACCACGGCGGCGCTGCTTCGGCTGGCCTATCTCTCACGCGACACGCTGCGCGAGGTGGTGGCGCGGGAGGCGCTCGATTTCGCCTACGCCCGCAGCGGCAAGCTGGTGGTGTATTCCGACAGCACAGGTTTTGAGGGCGCCAGGCGGCAAATGGCGGCGCAAGCGGCGTTGGGCAGCGAACAGCACGCGCTTTCGGCCGCCGAGTGCCTGCGCATAGAGCCCTCCCTTGCTTTTATCGCAAGTCGCCTCGTTGGCGGCATCCATACCCCCGGCGAGGATGCCGGCGACTGCCATCTGTTCTGCCAGGGGTTGGAGCGGCTGCTGCGTGGCTCCAATTTCGATGTGCGCTTTCATTTCAGCAGCCGGGTGACGCAGCTTCTCACCGCCGGTGGCCGCGTGGTGGGGGCGGCGACGCGCGACGGGGTGCATGAGGGCGACGCGTTCATCCTGGCCTTCGGCAATGGCGCCAGGGCGCTGGCCGCGCCTTTGGCGGTGGATGTGCCGGTGCAGCCGCTCAAGGGCTATTCGCTGACCGTGCCCATTTCAGGCGCGGCGCCGTCCATTTCCATCACCGATACGAAGGCGAAAATCGTCTATGCCCGGCTCGGCGGCTCGCTGCGGGTGGCTGGGATGGCCGATGTGGTGGGCAATGACCCGCGCTTCGACAACCGCCGGCTGGACACGCTGCTGCGCCAGGCCCAGGCCACCTTCCCCGAGGCCAGCGACTGGCGCGATCTGCAACCCTGGACCGGCCTGCGCCCCGCGACACCCACGGGGCTGCCCATTCTGGGGCCGACGCCACGATGGCCCAACCTCTATCTCAACCTGGGCCAGGGCGCGCTGGGATTCACCCTGGCCATGGGGAGTGCCGCCATCATCGCCGATCTGCTGGCCGGGCGGCCGGCGCCCATCCCGATGGATGGGCTGTCAGCGTAGCCATTCCGTCGCCGCCTCGGCCGAGGCCAGTGGGGCGTCGGGGTCATTGATCCAGGCAATGATGTCGCGCGCGACCTCGGGCCGCACCGCGTCGCGCAGCAGCAGGTGCCAGCCCAGGGGGTAGTGCAACACCCGCCGATTGTCCCGCGGGGGCAGGGCACGCAGCACGCGCCGGGCGATGCGGGTGGGGATCACCTGGTCGTTGCCACCGGTCAGCACCAGGCTCGGCGCGGCGCAGCAGCGTGGAAAAGCCTCCAGCGCCGCATCCATGCTGTCCAACACGCCGGCCACGAGGTCCATGCGGGGCTCGCGGATGGTCAGCGGGTCGCGACCGAAGCGCAGCAATGCGTCGCGGTTGTCGCTGGCGGCGATGCCACCGGCGGTGGCGGGCATGGCCAAGGCCGGCGCCAGGGCCGCCAGCCCATCCACCGCCCAGCCGGCCACGGCGGGCAGCTGGGCGCGACCCATCACGGCGGGGGCGGCCAGGATGACGCCGCGGATGGGCAGGGCCTCGGTCGCCGTCGCCATGGCGATGGCGCCTCCCATGCTCTCGCCCATGAGGTAAAGCGGCAGGGAGGGGTGCCGCGCCGCGATCAGCAGGGTGGCGGCGCGGGCGTCCTGCACCAGCGTCGGCACGCCGGGCCAGATGCCGCGATGGGGGGAGTAGCCGAAGCCGCGCTGATCATAGGCATAGACCTGGATGCCGGCTGCCGTGAGCAGGGGCGCGCCCTCGACCAGCGAATTGCCGCCGTGGTCGCCAAAACCGTGTAGCGAAAGAAGAATGGCGGTGGGCGGCCGCTCGGGCGACCAGACGCGCAGCGCGAGCTCGGTGCCATCGGCCATCACCAGCGCCTGGGCCGGCACCGGGCCGGCCGGCACCGGCGGCGGCGGCGCAGGCACCAGCGCCCAGGGGCTGGGGCGTGGCGGTTGCGGCGGCGGCGCGAAAGCCTCGATGCCCGGCGCACGCACCGGGGGGCCGGCAGGGCGCAGCTGCGGCGCGCAGCCCACCAGCAACAGGGCCAGTGCCAGCAGGCCCCGACCGCGAAAGACAATGGGAAGGATCATCCCTGCGCGATATGGGGCCGCCGGCCCATGGTCCAGCCCCATGATTCCGGCTATTCCATCGAAACGAACGCATGAGGCCCCGATGCGCGACCCGCAGATCACCGGCTACTCGCCCAAACTCACCCCGGGCGTGACCCCTGAAGACATCATCCCTGCCCATAGCCGCGCCGTGGCCTGCGACGGTGGCGGCGGCGCACTCGGCCACCCGCTGGTGATGCTGCGCATCGAAGGTGAGCAGGCGACCTGCCCGTATTGCAGCCGGACCTACCGGCTGGTCGAAGGCGCGGGGCATGAGGGCGGGCATTAGGGTGGGCGCGAGCTGCCCTGGGG
>JAKFUL010000047.1 GCA_021732665.1 Acetobacteraceae bacterium | reverse complement strand
ACCCGCAAATCCTCAGACAAAGACTTCCCCATCGTCGCTGCCCCCCGCCCAGCAGCATCGATGAATCAAATGGGGGCCGTGTCGGGGAAGCGATTTTCGTGAGTCAGATTGGGAGGAACTTGCTCTAGCACTACTTTGGCATAAATCTAATTTACAGATTCCCAAGGAGCGGTTTCCCTGATTCGTAGTGAGCCAGCTTTACGGGATGCTGGCGATGTCGGACGACTGGCGTGGCGATCTGGAGGTTTGGCTGGCGCGATTTCTGGCGGCGTTGCGGCACAAGACCCGGATGCGACTGTGCCCAGCGTACATTGCGGGCCTGATTGGCCCGGGTGACCGCAAGAGTGTCCAGCCGATGGCAGCCCGTGATGGTGAGTTTGGCTATGACCAGCTTCATCATTTCGTCGCCGACGGCGTGTGGGAGAGCGCACCGCTTGAGGCTGTTCTCCTGCAGGAAGCCGGCCGTCTGGTGGGGGACGAGGCCGGGTTTCTTGTCATCGACGACACAGCATTGCCGAAGAAAGGCAGCCATTCGGTCAGGGTAGCGGCGCAATACGCGTCTTCGCTTGGCAAGACGTCCAACTGCCAGTCGCTTGTTTCGGTGACGCTGGCGTCGCGCGAAGTGCCGGTGATGGTGGGCCTGCGGCTCTTCCTGCCCGAAAGCTGGACGGCTGATGTCGAGCGCATGGACCGGGCCCGGGTTCCGGCGGAGCGCCAGGTTGCCCTGACAAAGCCTGAGATTGCCATTGCGGAAATCGATCGCGTTATCGCCTCGGGCGCCCGCTTCGGCTGCGTGCTGGCCGATGCTGGCTACGGGTCGAGCGGGCCGTTCCGCCAGGCCTTGGGCGAGCGCAGCTTGCGGTGGGCGGTCGGCATATCTCGGCGTCAGAATGTCTATCGGGCGGATATCGGGGCCGGCTTTGCTGGGAGAGGTAGACCGCGTGCCACTCGGCCGCCATCGCGCGCAGCGTGTAGGCTTCGGCCGCCGCCTCCCGCTTCGGCCACCACCGCCGCCCGTCGCTTCGCCAGGCGGTCCGCCCGGGGGTCGTTGCCCCCTGCCACCTCCCCGGCCGCTATGCGGGCCAGGCGGCGGGCCTGGTCCAGTGTCAGCACGCCATAGGCGCCCAGGCGATGGCGCCGGACCCGGCCGGCCACGCTATATTGCAGGTAGAACACCTTGCTTCCGGCGGTGGTGATCCGCACCCCGAAGCCCTGCAAGTCACTATCGAACACCCACGCATCCTTCTGGCCAGGCGGGCAGGTGAAGGCGTCCAGCGCCGTCTTTGTGAACAGCACCTTGTTGCCGCGGCGGCTCATGCTCCGGCGGCCTGGTGAGAATGGTGAGAATGCAATGCCGGCCCATTCTCACCGAAGCGGGGAAACGAAATCCCTGAATTTGCAGGGTTAATTGTGTAGGTGAGAAAGTGAGAACAGTGAGAAGGAAAAACCATAGGCTCCCCAACTCCAACAATCGCCGCGCGAATGCGGACTGAATGCGGACTATCTCGCGCGGGTATCGGTGGCGGTCAACGTCATTTCATGGCGGGGGAAATCGCGACAACCCTTTGAGTTGTCAGGCCATGGCAATGGCTGGCGGCGCGCGGCACACCCTCGTTCCCAACTGGGGGACTGGGGGTCGTGGGTTCGAATCCCGCCGCTCCGACCACCTTCCCCCCCCCCACCCCCGGGGGGCAAATTCACCCCGCCAGAGCCGCCTCCACCCAGGCCGCCACGCCGAACAGCGCCGCGTCCCCATCCTTCGCGCCCAGCAATTGCAGCCCCAGCGGCAGCCCCTCGCTGGCCAGCGCCGGCAGCGTCACCACCGGGCAGCCCAGCATCGAGCCGGGCACGACGAAGATCGGATTGCCGGTATAGCCCAGCCCAACCGGTGCCGCCCCCGGCGCCGTCACGCTCACCATCGCGTCGCATCGCGCCGCCAGCGCAGCATGGGCGCGCCTGGCCGCCTCGCGCCGGCCCAGCAGGGCCGCGTATTCCGCCCGGCTCATCCGCCCCTGCTGTTCGAAGCGCTCCAGCGAGGAGGGGCTGATCCCCCCGCGGTCGCGCGCCACGAAGCCGGCCAGCGGCCAGCGCCATTCCCAGGCATTGATCCCCATGGTGATGGCCAGGGCCTCGGCCGTCGCATCCTCCAGCGCCGCCAACGCCGGCGTGGTGTCGCTGGTCAGGATCTCCACCCCCGCCGCGCGCAGCCTGGCCAGGGCGCCCTGCAAGGCGCCGCGGCCCTGGGCGTGCAGCAGCGGCCAACCGGCGGTCTGCAGCAGCGCCAGCCGCGCCGGCCGGATGGCGGCCGGCGGCTCCACCGGCCCATCCAGCCCGGCACAACCCGGATCGCCGCCCACCAGCCCGGCCACGGCGCGCGCCATCGCCCAGGTATCGCCCAGGCTGGCGCCGATCGTGCCGGTGGTGCTCTGGCTGAGGTAATCCAGGCTGCCGCCGCGGTTGATGCCACCCACGCTCGGCTTGTAACCATGCACCCCGCAAAACCCCGAAGGCCGGATGATGGAGCCCACCACCTGCGTCCCCAGCGCGCCCGAGACCATCCCCGCCGCCACCGCCGCCGCCGAGCCCGAGCTGCTGCCGCCCGGCGTGCGGTCCAGCGACCAGGGGTTGCGGGTGCCGCGCGGCTGGGTGGAGGCGAATTCGGTCGTGACGGTCTTGCCCAGAATCACCGCCCCGGCATCGCGCAAGGCCTGGGCCGAGGCGGCGCTGAAGCGCGGCCGATAGCCCTCGAACAGCGGCGAGCCCATCTGCGTCGGCATGTCGTCGGTGTCGATGATGTCCTTGATGCCCGAGGGCATGCCGTCGATGGCCGAAAGCGGCCGCCCCGCCTTCCACCGCGCAGTAGAGGCATCGGCGGCGGCCCGCGCGCTGTCCACCGCGGTGAAGGTGAAGGCGCCGACACGCGGCTCCCAGGCCGCCAGGCGTTCCAGACAGGCCTCCAGGAAGGCGCGGGGCGTGGTCGCACCACTGGCGAAACCGGCGCGCTGCGGCAGGAACGGGGCGGGGGTGGGGGTCATCATGCAATCCTTTGGGGCGGCGTCGCCAGGGTGCCGGCGCGGCGGGCGGCGTCAAGCACTTCCGGAGCCCCGCCCTTGCCAGGATGGACAGCTGTCCATATCTGTCGCGCAAGACATAAAACTGGGAGCGAATGGGATGATCGACGTCACCATCAATGGGCAGGCGACGCGGGTGGACGCGGCGCCGGACATGCCCCTGCTCTGGGCGCTGCGCGACGTCCTCAATCTCACCGGCACGAAATATGGCTGCGGCATCGCCCAATGCGGTGCCTGCACGGTGCATGTGGACGGCCAGCCCGCCCGCGCCTGCCAGACCGCGCTGTCCGATGTCGCCGGCAAGCGCGTCACCACCATCGAGGGCCTGCACCCCGCCGGCGCCCATCCCCTGCAGCAGGCCTGGATCGCCCATCAGGTGCCGCAATGCGGCTACTGCCAGTCCGGCCAGATCATGTCCGCCGCCGCGCTGCTGCGCGACACGCCGCGGCCCACCGACGCGCAGATCGACGAAGCCATGGCCGGCCATATTTGTCGCTGTGGCACCTACCAGCGCATCCGCGCCGCCATTCATCATGCGGCGCAGGGGTGAGCGAGATGGAACGCCGCGCATTCCTCACCGCCACGCTGCTGGTCCCCGTCGCCGCCCTGGCCCAGGCCCCCGCCGCGCCGCCGCCGCCGACCATCGCCGGCCAGGGCGCCAATGGCGCGCTCAGCGCCTTCCTGCGCATCGCCGCCGATGGTTCGGTGACCTTGCTGACCACCACCTCCGAACTCGGCCAGGGCACCCATACCGCGCATGCCCAGATCGTGGCCGATGAACTCGGCTGCGCCCTCTCCGCCGTGCGGGTGGAGGTGGGCCAGCCCGAGCCGGCGTTGCGCCTGGCCGGGGTGAACGAGATGTACACGGGGGCGAGCTTCGGCATCCGCGCCTGGGCGCCGCGCCTGCGCCGGGGTGCCGCCGCCGCGCGCACCGTGCTGGTGCAGGCCGCGGCCAGCCGGCTGGGGGTGCCGGAGGCGGAACTGGTCGCCACCGAGGGCCAGGTCCGCCATGCCGCCTCCGGCCGGTCAATCCCGTTCGGCGAGCTGGTGGAGGCGGCCTCGCGCCTGCCGCTGCCGGAAATGCCGGCGATGAAGGCGGCCTCCGAACGCCGGATCAGCGGCAGTTCGGCGCCGCGCTTCGACATCCCGGCCAAGACCCGGGGTGCGGCCACCTATGGCGTGGATGTGCGCCTGCCCGGCATGCTCTTCGCCGTGGCGCGGCTGCCGGAGGTGTTCGGCGCCGAGCTGGACAGCTTTGACGCCGCCCCCGCCATGGCCATCCCCGGCGTGGTGCGGGTGGTGCCGATCCCGCGCGGCGTGGCGGTGGCGGCGAACTCGACCTGGGCGGCGATGCGCGGGGCGGAGGCTTTGGTGGTGCGCTGGAAAGCCACGCCGCATGATGGGCTGGACAGCGCCGGCGTCTCCGCCCGGCTGCACGCCGCGCTGGCCCAGCCCGAGGCCCAGCGGCCGAAAAACGACGGCGACTGGGAGGCTGTGCGCGCCGCCGCCGCCCGCGTCGTCTCGGCCACCTATGAAGTCCCCTACCTCGCCCATGCGCCGATGGAGACCGAGAACGCCACGGTGCGGATCAATGGCGACCGCGCCGAGATCTGGGCGCCGACCCAGCACCAGGATTGGTGCGTGCGCGACGTGGGGCAGGCGCTGGGTATCCCGCCGGCCAACGTCACCATGCATTCCACCCTGGCCGGAGGCGGTTTCGGCCGCCGGCTGCATGTCGAGATCGCGACACAGGCAGCGGTGGTGGCACGCGCCACCGGCCGGCCCACGCAGCTGCTGTGGCGGCGCGAGGATGAATTCGCCCAGGGCTATTACCGCCCGGCCTTCGCGGCGCGGATGGAAGCAGCACTCGACGCCCAGGGCCGCGTCACCGGCTTCGCCATCCGCGGCGCCGGCGGCTCGGTGATGGCCGATTACCGGCCCGCCCTGATGCGCAACCCCGCCTTCGTCGACCCCTTCGCGCTGCAAAGCGTGGCCGACACCCGCTACCGCTTCGGCCAGGCGTTCCGGGCCGAATATGCCCGCGTCGACCTGCCGCCGAAGAACTGGCTGTGGCGCTCCGTCGGCTCCTCGCAATACGGCTTCTTCGTCGAGAGTTTCCTCGATGAGGTCGCCCATGCCGCCGGCAAGGACCCGCTGGCGCTCCGCCGCGAATTGCTGGCGCATGACGCCCGGGCGCTGACCGTGCTCAACACCGCCGCCGAGCGCGGCGGCTGGGGCACCCCGCTCCCCGCCGGCCGGCATCGCGGCATCGCCTATATGGAAGCGTATGGCAGCCTCTGCGCCGAGGTCGCCGAAATCTCCATCACCTCCGGCGAGCTGCGCGTGCACAAGGTGACGGTCGCCTTCGATTGCGGCGATGTGGTGAACCCCGACACGGTGGCGGCGCAGATCCAGGGCTCCGTCGTCTGGGGCCTGTCCTCGATGAAGCACGAGAAGATCACGCTGAAGAACGGCCGCGCCGAGCAGCGCAATTTCGACAGCTACCGCGTGGCCCGCATCGACGAGGCGCCGGTGGTGGAAACCCACATCATCCGCAGCGGCCAGCCGCTGGGCGGCGTGGGCGAACCGGCGGTGCCGCCGCTGGCGCCCGCCGTGTGCAACGCCATCTTCGCCGCCACCGGGCGGCGCATCCGGCAATTGCCGCTGGAGGGGCAGCCGCTGTCCTGAACCTCCCGCCGATATGATTGCATGATCGTTATCGCCGCTGTTAGGCTTGCCGCAATATCCGGTCGTGTGACCGGCACCGGGCGCAACATGATCCCGGATTTCCAGGCAGGAGAGACGTGATGGCGAAACTCAACGTCAATGGGCGCGTGGTCGAATTCACCGTGGAGGACGACACGCCCCTGCTGTGGGTGCTGCGCGAGCATCTCGACCTCACCGGCACCAAATATGGCTGCGGCATCTCGGCCTGCGGCGCCTGCACCGTGCATGTGGACGGGGTCGCCATGCGCTCCTGCTCGCAACCCGTCTCGGCCTTCAACGAGGGCCAGAAGATCGTCACCATCGAGGGCCTCTCGCCCGATAGCAGCCACCCCATCCAGCAGGCCTGGCTGGCGTTGGACGTGCCGCAATGCGGCTTCTGCCAATCCGGCATGATCATGGCCGCCGCCGCGCTCCTGGCCGTGACGCCACGCCCGACCGAGGCGCAGATCCGCGAGGAAGTGACCAATATCTGCCGCTGCGGCACCTACAACCGGGTGATCGCGGGCATCCAGCGTGCCGCCGGCACCACCGGCGCGGCCGGTTGAGGGGGAAGAGCATCATGAACGCCATCAGCCGCCGCAGCGCCCTCGCCCTGGGCGCCTTCACCTTCGCCTTCCGCATCCCCGCCCCCGGCGAGGCCGCGGCCCAAACCGCCGCCACCCCCGAGGTCAATGCCTGGGTCGTGGTCAAGCCCGACGACACCGTGATCATCCGCATCGCGCGGTCCGAAATGGGCCAGGGCACGCTGACCGGCCTCGCCCAGATGGTGGCCGAGGAGCTGGAATGCGACTGGTCCAAGGTCACCACCGAGTATCCCACGCCGGGGCAGAACCTGGCGCGCGGGAGAATCTGGGGCAACATGTCCACCGGCGGCAGCCGCGGCATCCGTGAGAGCCAGGAATACGTCCGCAAGGGCGGCGCCGCCGCGCGCATCATGCTGGTCCAGGCCGCAGCCGCCGCCTGGGGCGTGCCGGCCGCCGAATGCAGCGCCGCGAACAGCGTGATCACCCATCGCGCCAGCGGCCGCACCACCAGCTATGGCGCCGTCGCCCTGGCCGCCGGCCGCCTCACGCCGCCGGCCGCCGCCGATGTGCCGCTCAAGCCACCCTCGGCCTGGAAGCTGATCGGCCAGCCCGTGGCCCGGCTGGACACGGCGCCGAAACTGAACGGCAGCCAGATCTATGGCATGGACCTCAAGCTGCCGGGCATGCTCAACGCCGCCATCCATGCCTGCCCGGTCTTCGGCGGCACGGTCACAGCGGTGGACAGCACGGCCGCCCTGCGCATGCCCGGCGTGAAGCGCGTGCTGCGCGTGGGCGACAACGCCGTCGCCGTGGTGGCCGACACCTGGTGGCGGGCGCAGAAGGCGCTGGAAGCCGTCAACATCACCTGGAACCTGGGCGAGCACGCGAACGCCTCCTCGGCCGGTTTCGCCGAGGTGATGCGCGCGGGGCTGGATGCGCCGCAGGCCGCGGTCGGCAACCGCCAGGGCGATGCCGCCGCCGCCATCGCCGCCGCACCCCGCCGCGTCGAGGCGGTCTATGGCTACCCGCACCAGAACCACGCCTGCATGGAGGTGATGAACGCCACCGCCATCTGGACGCCCGAGCGCTGCGAGGTCTGGACGCCGACCCAGAATGGCGAGGCCGCGCATGCCGCCGCCGCCGAGGCCGCCGGCCTGCCGCCGGCGCGCTGCGAGGTGCACAAGCTGCATCTCGGCGGCGGCTTCGGCCGGCGCGGCGCGGTGCATGACTGGGTCCGCCAAGTGGTGGACATCGCCAAGCAGATGCCCGGCACGCCGATCAAGATGCTGTGGACGCGCGAGGAGGACATGCTGCAGGGCCGCTTCCACCCCGTCACCATGGCCAAGATGACGGCCGGGCTGGACGCGCAGGGCCAGGTCACCGGGCTGCATATGCGCATCTCAGGCCAGTCCATCCTGGCCGGCATCTTCCCGCAGAACATCCGCGACGGGCGCGACCCGGTGGTCTTCCAGGGGCTGAACAACGCGGGTGGCGAGGCCGATATCGGCTATGGCTTCCCCGCCCTGCTGGTCGACCACGCCATGCGCAACCCGCATGTGCCGCCCGGCTTCTGGCGCGGGGTCAATCTCAACCAGAACGCCTTCTACCTCGAATGCTTCATGGATGAGCTGGCCCATGCGGCGGGGAAGGACCCGCTGGAATTCCGCCGCGCCCTGATGGCCAATCACCCCAAGCATCTGGGCGTGCTGAACGCGGTGGCCGAGCGCGCGGGCTGGGGCACCCCCGCCGCGCCGGTCGGCGGCCAGGCGGTGCATCGCGGTCTCTGCGTGACGCATGGCTTCGGCGCCTATGTCGCGGCCTGTGCCGAGGTGTCGGTCAGCAATGCCGGCGAGTTGAAGATCCACCGCATCATCGCCGCCACGGATTGCGGCTTCGCGGTCAACCCGCAGCAGATCGCGGCACAGGTCGAGGGCAGCTTCGTCTATGGGCTGACGGCGGCGCTCTATGGCGAGTGCACGGTGAAGGATGGTCGCATCGAGCAGACCAATTTCGACACCTATCCGATGATGAAGATGGACACGATGCCGAAGGTGGAGACGATCATCGCCCCCACCGGCGGCTTCTGGGGCGGGGTGGGCGAGCCCACCATCGCGGTCGCGGCGCCGGCGGTGCTCAACGCCATCTTCGCCGCCACCGGCAAGCGCATCCGGCAATTGCCGCTGCGCGATGCGGATCTGCGCCACGCTTAAGTGGCTCTGCCTGGCGGCTGTGCTGGCGCTGCCCGTGCAAGCCCAGCCGCCGCTGACCGATACCCCGGGCGTGGCCGAGCGTGGCCGCGCCCTGGTGGCCGACCGCAGGCGCGGGCTCTGCCTGCTCTGCCATTCCGGGCCGTTCCCGGAGGAGCCCTTCCAGGGCAATCTGGCGCCCAGCCTGGCCGGCGCCGGCGCGCGGCTGAGCGAGGGCGAATTGCGCGCCCGGCTGATCGACAGCAAAAGCGTGAACCCGGACAGCATCATGCCGGCGTATTTTCGCGCGGAGGGGCTGCACCGCGTGGGTGCCGCCTTCGCCGGCCGCACCATATTCACCGCGCAGGAGATCGAGGATGTGGTTGCCTGGCTGATGACATTGCGCGAGGAGAGAAGCCCATGACGCCGCGCCGCCTTTTGCTCGCCGCCCCGGCCCTGCTGCTTCTGCCCCCCGCGGCGCGGGCCAGCCAGGAGGAGATGGAGGCGGCGATGCGCGCCTTCACCGGGGGCGTCACGCCCAGGCCCGGGCGGGTCTCGATGGAAATCTCGCCGCTGGTGGAGAACGGCAACACCGTGCCGCTTTCGGTGCTGGTGGACAGCCCGATGAGCGAGACCGACCGGGTCCGCGCCATCGCCGTGTTCAACCAGCGCAACCCGCAGCCGCATGTCATCACCATGCGCTTCGGGCCGCGGGCGGGGCGGGCGGTGCTGGCCACCCATATCAGGCTTGCCACCTCGCAGACCCTGCTGGCGGTGGCGGCGATGGCCGATGGCAGCTACTGGTCGGACAGCGCGCAGGTGGTGGTGACCCTCGCCGCCTGCGTGGAGGGCTGAGCCATGGCACGTGTGCTGCTGAACATTCCCGCCCGCGCCTATCCCGGCGATATCCTGGTGATCCGCACGCTGATCCAGCATGTGATGGAGACCGGCTACCGGCCCGATGCGGATGGCGTGGTGGCGCCGCGCGACATCCTGCGCCGCTTCACCTGCACCTATGATGGCGAGGTGGTGATGGAGGCCGATTTCTCCCCCGCCATCGCCGCCAACCCCTATCTGACCTTCACCCTGACGGCGACGCGCACCGGCACCATCACCCTGCGCTGGCAGGGTGACAATGGCTTCGACCAGACCGAGACGCGGGAGCTGGTGGTGGTGTGAGGTTTCTGCTGGCCCTGCTGCCGCTGTGCCTGCCGGCGGCGGCGGCGGAGAGGCGCTCGGGGTTCGACGACATGGCGCCGCAAACCCAGGCGATGCAGCGCGACGACAGCGCCAACCCCGGCATGCTGTGGGTGCTGGAGGGGGAGGCGCTCTGGGCGCGGGGCTGCGCCTCCTGCCACGGCGATGCGGCGCTGAGCATGCGCGGCGTGGCGGCGCGCTACCCGGCCTGGGATGCGGCCACGGGCGCGCCCATCGACCTCGCCGGGCGCATCGCGCAGCACCAGGGCGCGCCCCGGCTGGCCCGCGAAAGCCAGGGGCTGCTGGCCCTGACGGCTTTCGTCGCGCATCAGTCGCGCGGGCTGCCGATCAACCCGCCGGAGGATGCCCGGCTGGCGCCGGCCCGGGCGCGCGGCGCGGCGCTCTACACGCAGCGGCGCGGCCAGCTCGATCTCTCCTGCGCGCAATGCCATGACGACCATGCCGGGCGCCGGCTGGCCGGCAGCACCATCCCCCAGGCGCACCCCACGGGCTATCCGCTCTACCGGCTGGAATGGCAGGGGCTGGGCTCGCTGCAACGGCGGCTGCGCGGCTGCATGACCGGGGTGCGGGCGGAACCCTTCGCCTATGGCGCGGCGGAATATGTCGAGATCGAACTCTTCCTGGCCCGGCGGGCGGCGGGGATGGCGCTGGAGACGCCGGCGGTACGGCCGTGACGCGCCACTCGACCGCCGCGGCGGGCCACGCTATGCCCCGCGCCCTGGCGGCCCGTTGCGCCGCGCCCCACGAAGGAAGGCCCGCATGATCGAGCTCGACACCTGGCTGGAGGAGGCCGTCGCCCTGCTGGGCCGCACCCGCGCGGCGGGGCTGGACGGGGCCATGGAAGGCGCCGTGGCCGCGACCGTGGCGGCGCTGGCCGCGGGAAAGCCGCTGCTGGTCTGCGGCAATGGCGGCTCGGCCACCGATGCGCAGCATATCGTGGGCGAGATGGTCGGCCGCTTCCTGAAGGAAAGGCGGGCGCTGCGCGCCATCTGCCTCTCCTCCAACCCTGCCGTGCTCACGGCCTGGTCGAATGATTACTCCTTCGCCACCGTCTTCTCCCGCCAGGTCGAGGCCTATGGCGAGGCGGGCGGCGTGATGCTGGGCCTCTCCACCTCCGGCAACAGCGAGAACGTGGTGCGCGCCTTCGAGACCGCCCGCGCCATGGGCATGGTGGTGATCGGCCTGACCGGCGAGGGCGGCGGCAGGATGGGCCCGCTTTGCGACCATCTGCTGGCCGTGCCCAGCCGATTCACCCCCGCCATCCAGCAGGTGCATCTCGCCCTCTACCATTGCTATTGCGCGGCGGTGGAAGAGCGCCTGGCCGATGCCTGAAGCGCCCCCCCGCCAGGCCGCCATCCTGGTGGGCGGCCGCGGCACCGGCCTGGGCCGGATCGCCGACAGCATTCCCAAGCCCATGCTGGAGGTCGCCGGGCGGCCCTTCCTGGACTGGCTGATCGAGGAGGTGGCGCGCTTTCCCATCCCCCGCATCACCCTGCTGGCGGGCTATCCCGGCCAGAGCATCTTCGAGCGGTATCACGGCCAGCGGTTGCGGGGCGCGGAGATCGAGGTGCTGATCGAGCCCGAGCCGCTGGGCACAGCCGGCGGGTTGCGGCTCTTCGCCGAACAACTGGAGGAGCGGTTTTTCCTCCTCAACGGCGACACGCGCTTCGATGTGAACCTGCTCGACCTCGCCTTGCATGCCGGCGACGCGCTGGCCACGCTGGCGCTGCGGCGCGAGGCCCCGGGCGCGCGCGAGGGCACGGTGGAGATCGACGCGGCCGGCCTGATCCATGGCTTCGCCGCCCCCTCGCCCGACCGCGCCGGGCCGGTCAGTGGCGGCATCCACCTGATGCGGCGTGAGATCCTGGCCGAGATCGGGCCGGGGCCGGTCTCGATGGAAACCGACATCTTCCCCCGCCTGGCGGCGGCCGGAAAGCTGCGCGGCGCGCTGTATGATGGCGATTTCATCGATATCGGCACCCCCGAGGGCCTCGCCGCCGCGCAGACCATCATCCCCGCCATGCACAGTCGCCGCGCGGTCTTCCTGGACCGCGACGGCGTGCTGATCGAGGATACGGGCTGGCCGCACAAGCCCGAGGAGGCGCGCTGGATCCAAGGCAGCGCCCAGGCGGTGAAACGGCTGAACGATCTCGGCTTCTTCGTCTTCGTCGTGACCAACCAGGCGGGGGTGGCCAGGGGTTTCTTCCCCGAATCCCAGGTCGGCGTGATGCATGGCTGGATGGCCGGCGAACTGGCCCGGGCCGGCGCCCATGTCGATGCCTGGGAATACTGCCCGAACCACCCGGAAGCGCCCATCGAGGCCTATCGCCACGCCTGCAACCGCCGCAAGCCGCGGCCGGGCATGCTCCAGGATCTGCTGGTCGCCTGGCCGGTGGAGCGCGATGGCTCCTTCCTGGTCGGCGACAGGGCGAGCGACATCGAGGCCGCGCGGGGCGCCGGCCTGCCCGGGCACCTCTTCCCCGGCGGCGACCTGGCGGCGTTTGTCGAACGCCTCGCAGGCGGCGCTGATTCGCCCACAGATTGCAGGGCTGGCAAGCTTGCCCATGGCCTCGCCTGAGGCATGGCTGACAGGGAAACTCACCGATGCACGTGCTTGTCACCGGCGGCGCCGGCTATATCGGCTCCATGCTCGTCCCCGCGCTGCTGGCCCGTGGCTGGCAAGTCACCGTGCTGGATACATTCACCGCCGGCGACGCCTTCCTGGCGAATTGCTGCATAGACGCGAATTTCACCCCGGTGCGCGGCGATTGCCGCGACCTGCGCGTGCTCGGCCCGCTGATGAAGGATGCCGACATCGTCATCCCGCTGGCAGCCCTCGTCGGCGCGCCGCTTTGCGCCCGCGACGAGTGCGGCGCGCGGTCGCTCAACCAGGATGCCGTGGTCACGCTGGTGAAGCTGGCCGGCGCGGGCCAGCTCATCGCCTACCCCGCCACCGATGCCGGCTATGGCGTGGGCGAGGGCAATGCCCCCTGCACCGAGGAATCGCCGCGACGCCCGGTCTCGCTCTATGGCCGCACCAAGGTCGCGGCCGAGGAGGCGGTGCTGGGCCACCCCAACAGCCTGTCCTTCAGGCTGGCCACCGTCTTCGGCATGGCGCCGCGCATGCGGCTGGACCTGCTGGTCAATGATTTCTGCTGGCGCGCGGTGAACGACCGCGCCGTGGTGCTGTTCGAGGCAGATTTTCGGCGCAACTACATCCATATCCGCGACGTGGTGAAGGCCTTCCTGCACGGCATCGACAACGCCACCGCCATGCGCCAGCAGGCCTATAATGTGGGCCTGTCTGAGGCCAATCTGTCCAAGGCGCAATTGTGCGAGCGGATCGCCCACCACGTCCCCGGCTTCGTCTGGCTGGAAGCCCCGGTGGGCGAGGACCCGGACAAGCGCGACTACATCGTCTCCAACGCCAAGCTGGAAGCGACGGGATGGAGGGCCGATCACGGTCTGGACCGCGGCATCACCGAGCTGATCAAGGGCTACAAGATGCTGCGCAATGGCCGCTTCGCCAATGTCTGAGCGGATGACCTCCCCCCCCGGCATGATGCTGGGCATGGCCTGAGGCTGCCGCGGCGCGGGCCTGTGGCGGCAGATCGACCGGCAGCGCGCGATGCCCGGGCACCAGCGGCGCGAAGCCCCGGCCCCCGCCTGATCATCGGGGCCGCGGGTCATGCCGCTGACTTGACGCGCGAGGGACAGGTGCCAGCGGGGCCGGGGGACGGGTTTCAGCCGGCGGTGTCGTCGCCGGCCTGGCGACGGGCCTCGGCGATCCAGGCCTCGACGTTGAGAAGGCGGCTGATGTCGCCCAGCGCCCGGCGCAGCTCGGCCGGCTCGGCCTCGGCCAGGTCGCTGAGCTGGGCATAGCCGAGCAGGCGCAGCCGGGCGAGCATGCCCGGGCCGAGTGCTGTGACGGTGCCGGTGGGCTCGTTCGCCGCTTGCGGCGGCGGCGCGGGTGGTGGTGGTGCGGCCTCGGCCACCGGCTCCGCCAGGGGTTGCGGGCCAGGTTCGGGCAGCGGTTCGGGCGGCGGCGCTGCCGCGCGGCCCAGCCCGCCCATGATGGTGGCGAAGACCGAGCCTGTGGTGGCCTCGGGCCGCAGCGCGGGTTCGGGCGGCGGCGTGGCCGGTGGTTCGGTGGCCATGGGCTCTGGCGGCGGCGCCTCGGGCGGGGGCGGCGCGGCCGCGGGCAGGAACGGCTCCGCCGCGGGCGGGGGCGCCTCCACCTCTGGCGGGCGGGCGCCACGGGGTGTCCAACGCCGGCTTCGGGTGAGGGCGGCGACGGCGGCGGCCTCACGCTCCTGGCGCAGGGCGGCGCGGCTGTCGATCAGCTCCTGCCGCAGCCGGCCCCGGGCATCCAGCCGCGCCGCGCGCGTGGCGGCCACGGCGGCGGGCAGCACCATCAGGGGCTGGCTCGCGCTGTCATCGGGCATGTTCGGCGCGTCGCTCATGCGGGCATTCCCCCGTTGCGGCGTTGTCGGCTGGCGCGGGTGGGCGGGGGCGGCGCGATCGGCCCGCCCCCACCCGTCCCGGTTCAGGCCGCGGCCAGGGCCGGGTCGGTCGTCAGGCCAACGGCCTCGGCGTATTTCAGGTAGGTCTCGACCGAGGCGATGACGGCGCGGATCTCGATCGCGATCAGCTCGATGCCGACCAGCGAGATCCGCACGAAGGCATCCACCACCACGCCCTTGTCGAGGATGCGGTCGATGACTTCGGCGAGGGAAGATGACGCCAGGCTCTTATTGATGGTCATGGGCTTACGCCCTCCTGTGTTGCGTGGTTGCGGACCGTCAATCGGGACGGCGGGGCCGTGGCCAGGAAGGCGGGGAATCACCCCCAACGGCTTTCTGGCCTGCATGATCCTGCGCCGGCGCGCTTAAGGAAGGGTTGCGGTGGCGCCGGTATTCGCCGGAAAAAACTCAGCCATGGCTCAATTGATGCAGGAAGCTGGCAAGCACAGCCCTGTACTGCGACACCGTCTCGGCGATCCGATACTTCAGGGCGGCGGCATGCACCATCAGCTCGGCCGGGGCCAGCGCGGGGTCGCCCAGGTCGAAATCGGCCTGCACATCGGCGCGCGGGTCATGCTCCTCGAAGAATTGCAGCGCCTCCTCCAGCCCATCGGCCACCAGCACATGGAACTGGTCGCGGGCGCCCTGCGCCTTGCTGAAGACCCGGATGTCGGCGACGTGGTGACCCTCATCGGTCTCGTAGAGATTGAGCTCGTGCCACAGCGCCGTGCCGGCGCGGTAGCCGCTGGCGAAGCCCAGGTGGCGGCCGCTGAAGGCCACCGGCCGGCTGCCCGATTTGCGCAGCGCATAGGCGGTGCCATGGCCGCGCAGCGCGTGCGCAAGGCCCGTGCCGGACATGGACCCAGGCGCCTGCGGCGCGAAGCTGGGCGGGCTGACCGCCGGCGCCTGATAGGCATCGCCGGCCGCGAAGGTGTGGATGTAGTTCATGCGGGTTCTCCTGAAGGGTGGTGGTGGCCGAAGCAGGTCTCGAGCGTGGCGCGCCAGCCCTGGCGCAGCCTGGCGGCGCAGTCCCGCGCCGCCTCGTGCCGGGCCATGCCCATGGCCGGCCCGGCGCCGGCATAGAGCGCCTCGGCCGGCAGGTCGCGCAGCGGTTCATGCGCATGCAGGAAGTCCAGCGCGGCCTCGATGCCGTCGCAGGCCTGGGCGTAGTGGCGGTGCAGCGGGTCGGCGCCGCGCAGCCGGTGATGAATGGCCACCACCAGCGCCGGCGCCTCGCCCGCCGCCCCTTGGGTCTCGTGCAGCGCCACATCGCTCCACACCGGAAGCGCCGGGTCGCGCGCCGAAACCTCGAACAGCACCCGGCCGAAGAAGCCCAGCGGCCGGCCGCCATGGCGGATCAGCGAGGTCCAGCCAAAACCGTCGGGCGCGGGCGGCATGGCGGTCACAGCCGCTTGATGAAGATCCACACGCCCTCATCCATCGATGTCGACTTCATGTGCACCCGCACCTTGGCCGGGCTCATCTTGTAGTCGAAGGCGTATTCGAACATGCAGTTCACCTGGCCCTGCTTCACGCCGGCCTGGAACCGGCCTTGGAACTGGTGGCCCTTGGTGCAGGGTGCGACGTCGTTGAAGAAATTCTTGCCGATCACCTCGCCAGGCGGGCGGGAGGCGAGCGCGCTCTCAAAGGCGTTGTACTTCATCACCCGGCCCTCCCGGTCCACCAGGATGGCGCCGAAGGGCAGGCGGTCCAGCCGCGTCGGGTCCTGGGAGACGAGGTTGTCGACATGGTCGCTGCCGAACTTGATCAAATCCATTGCATGCTCGCTTTCGTGATCCTCGAAGGTGGTGGCTTGCGCTCAACCGGTTGGGGCAAAGCGGTACAGCAGCTCGCCCAGCAGGCCGCGCCATTGCCGGGTGACGGCATCGGCCTGCTGGCGCAGGGCGGCGGAGGCGAGCGCGATCTCGGCGGTGCTCACCCGGCGGTCGGAGGCATCGAAGCCCGGCGCCAGGCCAGAGGTGGGATCGAAGGCTTCGAGCCATTCCAGCGCCTCATCCAGCGAGGCGAAGATCTCGGCGTGGTGGATATCGGCCTCGCCCACCGCCTTCTTGCGCATGCGCAGCGCCACGGCGCATTCCCGCCCCTCGGTGCGGAACAGCGCCACCTCGTGCCAGGCCGGCACCGCGGGCGACCAGGAATGCGCCTCGGCCAGGATCACGCCATGGATGCGCAGCGGCTTGGCGCCGCAGACGCGAAGCACATGCTCGGCCGGCGCCTCAGTCTCGACGAAGCAGGCCGGCGGGGCCGCATCCAGCCCGCCGGGCAATGGCCGCGCAACCGTGATCATCCACGAACTCCCGCAAAGGCCATGCCGCAAGCGCCGGCAGGGCAGGCCCGCAGTCTTGCGCCGGCCTGGGTGAAGCGGCGGTAAACGCGGCGGAATTTTTCGTGCGGCCAACGCAACGGTTTCTTCACCCCGGCCGGGCGAGATGCCGCCCATGCCCATGCCCATGCCCGCCCCGCTCTCCGACACCGCCTGCATGCGGCTGCTGCGCGGCCTTCTCGCGCAGGAGCTGAGCCAGGCCGCCGGCCGCCGCCTCCGCCCGGCCGAGGCCGCCGCCTGGCACCCTGGCCTGGCTTTGGACAGCGAGGGTCTGGGGCTGGACAGCCTGGAGCTGCTGGCCTGCGCCAGCGCCGTCAACGGCTTCTTCCGGCTGCATGAGACCGGACTTGAAGACCATCTGCTGGTCCAGCCGCGGCTGGAGGGCTGGGTGCGCGTCATCCAGGCCGGGCTGGCCGAGGGCACATCGGGCTTCGACTTCACCACCTCCGGCAGCACCGGCGTGCCGCGCCGCGTGACCCATGGCCATGCCGCCCTGGCGGCGGAGGTGGCGCATTGGGCCGCGGTCTTCGCCGATCGCCGGCGGATCATCCAGCTGGTGCCGGCGCATCACATCTATGGCTGCATCTTCAACACCCTGCTGGCCGAAGCCCTGGGCCTGGAAGTGCTGGATGGCCGCGCCCTCTCGCCCGGCCGCCTTGCCCGCGCGCTGCGCGCGGATGATCTGCTGGTGGGCTTCCCCGCCGGCTGGGCCGCGCTGCTGCGTGGCCTGGACAGCCTGCCCCCGGGCATCCGCGCGGTCAGCAGCACCGCCCCCCTGCCGGCGCAGACCCATGCCGCGCTGCGCGCCGCCGGTGCCGCGGAGGTGCTGGAGGTCTATGGTTCCAGCGAAACCGGCGGCATCGCCGCGCGCGCCTCGCCGGCCGAGCCCTTCCACCTGCTGCCGCGCTGGCACCCCGGCCAGGACAGCGAGGCCGCGAGCGTGATCGAGACCGCGACCGGCCGCGAGCTCCTGCTGCCCGACCGCGCGGCCTGGGATGAGGCGGGCGGGCTTCGCCTGCTCGGGCGCCGGGATGCGGCGGTGCAGGTCGGCGGCGTCAATGTCTTTCCAGCCCAGGTCGCGGCCCGGCTGGCCGGCCATCCGCTGGTGGCCGAGGCCGCCGTGCGGCTGGACGTGACCCTGCCCGAACCCCGCCTCAAGGCCTTCGTCACGCTGCGGCAGGGCGCCGCGCGGCAGGCCCGCGCCGCGCTGGAAGCCTGGTGCCGTGAACATCTGCCCGCGGCCGAACGCCCGGTGCGCATCGCCGTGGGCCGCCGCCTGCCGAAGAGCGAGTTGGCCAAGCCCGCGGATTGGCGTGGCTGAACGCCGGAATCCGCGCGCCCGCTTCACCGCCCGTTAACCCCGCCCCGCTAGCTTCGCTGCTAGAGCCGGCGCGCCACTCACCCCCGGGTGGCACCGGTCCAGGCAGGAAGCCCGGATTTGGAACTTGGCACACGCTCCATCCGCTCGGCGGGTCAGGGCAGTGGCAGCATCGAGGTGACGCTGCCCAGCCCGTTGCGCGACCTCACCGGCATCGCCTGCCGCATCGCGCTGCGCGACGGCTTGCGGCCGGAGATCGTGCTACTGCCCGACCTGCGCCCGGCGCGCGACGCGCTGGGCCGGCTCTGGGCCTGCCTGGCGCAGGCCTGGGCCATCTCGCCGGGCGCGCTGCCGCTGGCCGAAATCGGCATCGCCCTTCGCCCGGCCGAGGGGTTGGACAGGCTGGCCTGGATCGACGCGCTGGCCCTGGCCCAGGCGCCGCCGCACCAGCCCGATGCGCTGTGCCGCACCCTGCGCGCCATGGCCGCCCATGCCACGGCCGCCCTCGGCCTGCCCGGCGCCCATGGCCCCGGCTTCGCCGCCGGCGTCGCCTATGTGCTGACCGGCCTCGTGCCCCTGCCCGCCGACCAGGAGGCCTGCGACATCGCCGCCGCCACGCTGTCTGGCCGCCTGCCGCAGCTGGGCGACGACGCTTTCGCCCCCGCCTTCTGGCAGCAGGCCGGACCCGCCCTGCGCTGCCTGCTGGAGCTGCACCAGGACCTCGCCGCCCACCCCGAACGCCTGGCCGCGCTCCGGCGCGCCTGGCGGCAGGGTGTCGCCCTCGAACTCACCGGAGACTGACCAGAATGGCACCACTTCCCCCAGGCTTCGAAGCGCCGGACAGCGCGCTGCGCCTCCAGCCCGGCCCCGAGCATGTCCGCACGCCCGAGCTGGAAGCGGTGCGCGACCGGGCGATGGGCTATCTGGATGCCGGCTATGCCGTGCATTTCCGCGGCCCCGCCGGCAGCGGCAAGACCAAGCTGGCGCTCGACCTGGCGCAAAGCCTCGCCCGCCCCGTGTTGCTGCTGGTGGGCGACGACAGCTTCGACACCCGCTCCCTGGTCGGTGGCGAGGCGGGGATGCGCACCAAGCGCGTCATCGACCGCTACGTCACCTCCGTCCACAAGATGGAGAGCGAGAGCGCGCCGGTCTGGCTCGACCGTGCCCTGACCATCGCCTGCGCCGAGGGTTGCACGTTGGTCTATGACGAGTTCAACCGCGCGCCGGCTTCGGCCAACAATGTCCTGCTGACGGTGCTGGAGGAGCGCATCCTGGTGCTGCCCAAGGCCGGGCGGGGCGAGACCTCGGTGAAGGTCCACCCGGAATTCCGCGCCATCTTCACCTCCAACCCCGAGGATCACGCCGGCACCCACACCGCGCAGGACGCGCTGATCGACCGCATGATCACCATCGAGGTCGATGGCTTCGACCGCGACACCGAGATCGCCATCACCGTGGCCCGCTCCGGCGTCTCGGAGGAGGAGGCGGCGCGCATCGTCGACATGGTGCGCGACTTCCGGCGTTCGCGCGAATGGACCCAGCGGCCCACGCTGCGCGCCTCGATCATGATCGCCCGGCTGGCTGCCCGCCTGGGCCTGCGCATCGCGGCCGAGGAGCCGCGCTTCGTCCAGCTCTGCCTCGACCTGCTGGCCAGCCGCACCAAGCCCGGCCCCGGCGGCGGGCCGGACCCCAGGCAGAGACAAATGCTCATCCGCCTCATCGAGCATTTCTGTGGCGACCAGCCGGGTGGCATGCCCGGCCGGGCCGGCCAAGCCGGGATGGCTGCGTGATGCGCGCGCCCGCCTCCTCCATGCCGGCACGGCGCAGCCGCCAAGCCCATGGCGGCGCCCAGCGCGCGGGGCTCGAAGCCGCCGCCTCGGAATTCGCCCTCCTCGCCCAGCGCCGCGCGCGGCTGGAGCGGCAACTTGCCCTTCTCGGGCGGCAGGCGGAGGCGACGCTGGGCAACCTCTCCCAGGTCGAGCGCCGGATGCGCGTGCTCACCAGCCGGCTCAGCCTGCCCGAGGGCGCAGAAGCCCCCAAGGCCGCGCCCTCGGGCA
>JAKFUL010000028.1 GCA_021732665.1 Acetobacteraceae bacterium | reverse complement strand
CCTTGAAGCCGGGGCTGTGCGTCCGGCGCGTTCGCTTCGTCATGCTCTCTCCTGATACGCAGCAACATCGCCGCTGTCAGGCAGGAAAACCAGTTATCGGACCGTCCGAATTTCCCGAGCCACTTCTGGCGTGACTTGCCCAGAAGGTAGAGGCGCAGCGCCTCTCTCTGGATGAGACCAAGCGCCGCCGGCTCGACGTGCGCCTGCATCCGGGCCTGGGCTATGGATCCTCCATGAACCACGAAGCGGAGCGGGAGGCAGCCCCGATTGAGACCCGTCCGCCGACAGCGGGGAACCTCAGGCCGCATTCCCGCACGTCTGATATGCCAGACGGGCCAAGCCCCTTGCGCCGCTGGCCACGCCCTGTCTAGCCTCTCTCCCCATGGGAGAAACACATCGGGGCACGCGGTCGCAACTGCGGCTGACGCAGGGCATTGCGCGCGCCTGCCAGCAGACGCCGCACGCCTCGGCCATCTTGGCCGCCGGCGAGAAACTGAGCTGGGCCGTCTTCGCCGATCGTGTCGCGCGGCTCGCGGCGCTCCTGTGCAGTGAGGGTTTGGTTCCGGGCGAGCGGGTCGCGATCCTCGCCGAAAGCTCGGCCCGCTATCTGGAAGCCTATTACGCGACGCTCTGGGCCGGCGGGATCATCGCGCCGGTCAATACGCGCTTCGCCCTCGCCGAGATGGGGGAGATGCTGCGCGACTGCGCGCCCGGAATCCTCCTCCATGACGCGGCTTTCGCTGCGCAGGCGAGCGCGCTGGCCGGGCAGTTGGACGCCCCACCGCGCCATTGGTCGCTGGATCGGCCACTCCTGGATGTCCAGCCGATGCCCGATGCCGGGGCGGGCGGCGATGACATCGCTTGCCTTTTCTACACTGGCGGGACCACTGGCCGCGCCAAGGGGGTGGCGCTCAGCCACGCGAATCTGGCGCTGAACGCACTGAACATCTCCAGCCATCTTGGGCTGGGAGAGGACACGGTGCACCTCCATTGCGGCCCGCTTTTTCACCTCGGCGCCGGCGCGCGGGTTGCCGGACATCAACTCACGAGGGACGGGCGGCATCCGCATGGTCGGCAACCTGCTCTGCGCGCCCGATGCGGAAGTGGTGATCGGCGCCGAAGTGGAGGCCGTCTTCGAGGCGCATGACGAGGCAGAGCCGCCCTACACCCTGGTGCAATGGCGCCTCATCGGCTGAACGAGGAACACGGACATGGCCATTGATTACGCCCGCCTCATGGCGCGGCCCTTCCCCGATGTCGTGCAGAGCTACGGCGTCAAGGACACCATCCTCTACGCCCTTGGTCTCGGCCTCGGGCAGGACCCGCTGGATCCGGCACAGCTGCGCCATGTCTATGAGGAAGGGCTGGTGGCCCTGCCCACCATGGCCGTGGTGCTCGCCGGCCCGGGCTTCTGGCTGCGCGAGCCCGATACCGGCGTGGATTGGCCGAAGGTCCTGCATGGCGAGCAGGGCCTGACGCTGCATCGCCCGCTGCCGGTGGAAGGCAAGGTGATCGGCCGCCTGCGCATCGACGAGATCGTCGACAAGGGCGAGGGCCGCGGCGCGCTGATGTACACCACGCGCGAGGTGCTGGATGCGGCCAGCGGCGATCTGCTGTGCAGCATCACCAGCACCTCCTTCCTGCGCGGCGATGGCGGCTTCGGCGGCCCCACCGGCCCGATCCGCCAGCCGCATGCCGTGCCCGAAACGCCGCCCGACGCGCATTTCGATTGGTCGCTCGGCCGGCATGCCGCGCTGCTCTACCGGCTGAATGGCGACTGGAACCCGGTGCATGCCGACCCCAAGGTAGCCACCCAGGCGGGTTTCGCGCAGCCCATCCTGCATGGCCTCGCCTCCTATGGCGTGGCGGGCTGGTCGCTCGCCAACCTGCTCTGCGGCGGCGATGCCTCGCGCATCACGCGGCTCGATCTGCGCTTCACCTCGCCGGTCTATCCGGGCGAGGCGCTGCGCACCGAGGCCTGGCGCCTGGAGAGTGGCGCGGCCGCCTTCCGCGTGCGCGTGCCGGCGCGCGATGTGACGGTGCTGAACAACGGGCGGGTCGAGTTCAGCGCTTGATCGTCAGCGGCGAACGCAGCCTGACCCGCGATGCCCTGCAGGACCGCATTCGCCGTGCGGCCGCGGGTTTCGCGGGGCTGGGCATCGGCGCGGGCGATGGCGTGGCGCTGCTGCTCCGCAATGACTTCGCCTTCCTCGAGGCGAGCCACGCGGCCAGCCTGGTCGGCGCCTATGCCGTGCCGATCAACTGGCATTGGAAGCCCGAGGAAGTCGCCTATCTGCTGCGCGATTGCGACGCGCGCGCCGTGGTGGTCCATGCCGACCTGCTGCCCCTGCTGAGCGAGGCGCCCGAAGGGTTGCCGGTGCTCGTGGTCCGCACGCCGCCGGAATGCGCTGCCGCCTACGATCTGCCAAACGACGATGGCCCCTGGCCGGGCGAGGAATGGGAAGCCTGGCTCACGCGCTACGCCCCTTGGGACCATCCGGCCCAGGCAGCGCGTGAGAGCATGATCTACACCTCCGGCACCACGGGCCGGCCCAAGGGCGTACGGCGTGAGGCGCCTTCGCCCGAACAGGTGGCCGCCATGGCGCGCAACCGGGCGCTGATCTATGGCCTTAGGCTGGGCATCCGCGCCGTTGTGCCTGGCCCGCTCTATCACAGCGCGCCCAATTCCTTCGGCCTGCGCGCCGCCCTGCTGGCCGAGCATCTCGTGCTGATGCCACGCTTCGAGCCGGAGGCGCTGCTCGGGCTGATTGAGCGGCACCGAGTGGATACGCTGTTTCTCGTCCCCACCATGATGGTGCGGCTGCTGCGCCTGCCGGAGGCGGTGCGCCGCCGCTACGATCTCTCCAGCCTGCGCCATGTGACCCATGCCGCAGCGCCCTGCCCGCCCGATGTGAAGCGCGCGATGATCGCGTGGTGGGGGCCCATCATCCATGAATTCTATGGCGCCACGGATATCGGCGCGCTGACCGCCTGCACCAGCGCCGAATGGCTGGCCAAGCCCGGCACGCTGGGCCGCCTGACCGAGGGTGCGGTGCTGAAAATCCTGGATGATGCGGGCCAGGAATGTCCCCCGGGCGTGCCCGGCGAAATCTTCGCCCGCGTCGCCTATCTGCCGGACTTCACCTATCACAAGCGCGATGACGAACGCCGCGCGGTGGAACGGGATGGCCTGATCACGGCCGGCGATGTCGGCTACGTCGACGTGGAGGGCGACCTGTTCCTCTGTGACCGCAAGCGGGACATGGTGATCTCCGGCGGCGTGAACATCTATCCGGCCGAGATCGAAGCGGTGCTGATCGGCATCCCCGGCGTGCTGGATTGCGCGGTCTTCGGCATCCCCGACGCGGAATTCGGCGAAGCGCTCTGCGCCGCGCTGCGGGTGGAGGAGGGCACCAGCGAAAGCGCGGTCCGCGCCGCGCTGCAGACGCGGGTCGCCAATTACAAGGTGCCGCGCCGCTTCACATTCCATGCGGAATTGCCACGCGATGATTCGGGAAAACTACTGAAACGCCGCTTGCGTGATCCCTATTGGGAAGGCGTGGGCCGCGTGATCTGAGCAATGCTGATCTCAATCGATGCGGATATCCGCGCCGGCCGCGGGGGCGTCGAGAACCGCAGACTTGTCATCGCCCTAGGAGCCTGTCCGAGATGACGCTGTAATACCTGGATTTTGCGAAGAAAAAATACTGGTCGCAACCGCTCGCAAATGGAGGAAAAGCTAGGGACCTGCCTTCACACGGCAGGGGTCACAGGTTCAATCCCTCTCGCACCCACCACCCGCAACGTTCCGAAAACGGCGAATTGCGCCCATGCAAAGGGCCGCGCAACAGCCAGCCCCTCACCCCTTGCGATCTTTCTCTATCAGCGCCAGCAATTCGGGCGGGATGGGCTCCTTCGCCACATCATCGAACATCTCCCGCAGCCCGCGCTGCAGCCACAGGTCGAAGGCCTGTTCGGGTGCCGCCTCGCGGCCTCGCCGCTCCCGCACCACCGGTTTCATGGCCATGTCCCCCGGTGGCGGGGGGCGGGGCGTCTTCGGCGGCGATTCGGGCACTCGGCAACCTCAGAGGATACGGGAAGCATCACCACGTCGAACGTTTATAGAGGGTGAAGCCGCGGCAAATCCAGTGATCTTCGCGTTCTGGCCGGCCTTACCCGCCACCGCGGGGGTCTCGCCCAGCAGCCAGGCCTGCAACTGCTTGCGGGCACGGAACACCCGGCATTTCAAAGTGCCCACCGCCACCCCAAAACCCCGCCCTGCCCCGTGCCGATGCCGCCGAACGCCCTTCGCGGGTGTTCGCGCGCCTGGCCTGGGTCTGGCTGACGGCGCCCGACCGTGGCCGGGCACGCTGGCTGATCGCGGGCCTGCTGCTGCTGACGGCGGCGCAGGTCGGCATCCAGATCCGCATGAACCTGTGGAACCGCGACTTCTTCAACGCGCTGGAGAACCGCGACGGCGCCGCCTTCAACTGGCAGATCATCATCTTCCTGGGCCTGGCCGCGCTGTCCATGTCGGTGGCCGTCTACCAGCTTTACGTGAAGCAGCTGATCCAGCTGCGCTGGCGGGAATGGCTGACCCGGCACCTGCTGGAAATGTGGCTGCGCGAGGGCCGGCAATACCAGCTGGAAATGGCCGGCAACGGTAACGACAACCCCGACCAGCGCATCGCCGAGGATGTGCGGATGACGACCGAGCTGGCCGTCGAATTCATGACCGGACTGCTCAGCGCCCTGCTGATGCTCACCGCCTTCGTGGGCATTCTGTGGACGCTGTCCGGCCCGCTGCAGTTCAACCTGATGGGGCGCGAGGTGGTCATCCCCGGCTACATGGTCTTCGCGGCGGTGCTGTATGCCCTGGTCGGCACCACGCTGACCTATCTGGTGGGCCGGCCCATGGTGCTGCTCAACACCACCCGCACCAATGCCGAGGCCGAGTTCCGCTTCGCCCTGACCCGCACGCGCGAGAGCGGCGAGGGTATCGCGCTGGTGCGTGGCGAGGCCGATGAGCGGCGCACGCTGGGCGACACCTTCTCCCGCGTGGCCACCAGCGTGCAGGACCTGATGCGCAGCCAGCGCAGCCTGATGTGGCTGACCTCGGCCTATGGCGCGCTGGCGATGATCTTTCCCACGATCGTGGCCTCTCCGGGCTACTTCGCCGGTGCCATCACGCTGGGCGGGTTGATGCAGATCGGCGCCGCCTTCGCCCAGGTGCAGATCTCGCTGAACTGGTTCGTCGACAATTTCCCCCGCCTCGCCGAATGGCGCAGCGGCATTGCGCGGCTGGCGGCCTTCACCGACGGGGTGGAGCAGCTGGACGCGCTGGTGGCCGATGACGCCCAGCCCACCATCAACGTGAAGCCGGGCGGGCGGGACCTGCTGTCCTTCCACAATCTGGAGGTCGCCTTCGCCAATGGCGCCACCGTCATTGCCGAGGCCTCGGCCGAGATCCATCCGGGCGAGCGGGTGTTGCTGAAGGGCGCCTCGGGCACCGGCAAATCGACGCTGTTCCGCGCCATCGGGGGCCTGTGGCCCTGGGGCGCGGGGGAAATCGTCACCCCCCCGGCCGAGGATATGATGTTCCTGCCACAGCGCCCCTACCTGCCGCTGGGCACGCTGGCGGCCGCCCTGGCCTACCCGGCCGCGCCCGAGACCTTTGATGAGGCAACGGCCGGGGCGGCGCTGGAGAAGGTGGGCCTCGCCGCCCTCATCCCCCGCCTGGCCGAGACGGAGCGCTGGGACCGGGTGCTGAGCATGGGCGAGCAGCAACGCCTGGCCTTCGCCCGGCTGCTGCTGCACCGGCCGGCCTGGATCTTCATGGATGAATCCACCGCCGCCCTGGATGAGGACAACCAGGACGCGATGATGCAGCTGGTGCTGGACGAGCTGCCTGATTCGGCATTGCTGTCGATCGGCCACCGGCCTGGGCTGGAGCGGTTCCATACCCGAAGCCTGACCTTGCAGCGGGCCGAGGGCGGGGCCAGGCTTTCCATGCCCAGGCGGGCGCCCAAGCCGGCGGCGGCCTGGCGGCTGCCGAAGCTGCGCGCCGCGCGGACGGCTTAGCGGCGGTGCCAGACCCAGTAGAGCGGCGTCCGCCCCGCCGCGATCGCCTTCGCCTCGTAACGGGTTGGCGGCCAACCCGCCGGGCGCTCGCGCGCCGGCTCGGGGCCGGAGAACAGCGCGCTGGCACGCAGGGTTTCCTCCACCCAGCCCTGATAGGTCGGGTCGTCCGAGGCGATGCGCCACTCGCAGCCCGGCTTCAGCGCGCGGGCGACGATGGGCAGCATCTCGGGGTGAACGAAGCGGCGCTTGGCGTGGCGCGCCTTGGGCCAGGGGTCGGGGAACATCAGGAAGAGGCGCGACAGCGCGGCTTCCGGCAGGGCCAGCAGCAATTCCCGCGCATCCTCGGGCCAGAGCCGTAGGCGGGCGGGCGGCGGCGTGGTGGCCTCGGCGCCCTCGGGCACCAGTTCGGTGAGCAGTGAGCAGAGCCCGGTCTCATAGACCTCGGAGGCGATGATGGCGGTGTCGGGATGGGCGCGCAGCAGTTCCAGCGTGTGCTCGCCGCCGCCGAAGCCGACCTCCAGCCAGAGCGGCAGGCGCGCCGCGAAGCCCGTGTCGGCGAAGCGCCAGGCCGGCAGGGTCTGTTCCAGCAACCGTTCCTGGCGCGGGCGCAGCTTGTGGCCGCGGCGGCGGCCATAGAGGCGTTGCGGCACGCCATCGGGCCAGTCGCTCATGGCGCCCCCTCAAGAAAAAGGGCGGCACCGGAAACCGGCGCCGCCCATGTTCAATGCCCCGCTTCGGTTCAGCGGTTGAAGGCGCCCTTCAGGGCCGCGGCCAGATCGTTCCGCTCCCAGGTGAAGGTGCCGCGCTCGTCATCCGGCGTGCGGCCGAAATGGCCGTAGCTGGAGGTCGGCACATAGATCGGCCGGTTCATGTGCAGCATCTCGCGAATGCCGCGCGGGGACAGATTCACCATCTCCTGCACCACATGGGCCAGCTTCACCTCATCCACATCCGCACCCGTGCCGTGCAGGTCGAAATACACGGAGAGCGGCTTGGCCACGCCGATGGCGTAGCTGACCTGGATCGTGCACTTCTCGGCCAGGCCGGCGGCGACGACGTTCTTCGCCACGTAACGAGCGGCGTAAGCCGCCGAACGGTCCACCTTCGTCGGGTCCTTGCCCGAGAAGGCACCGCCGCCATGCGGCGCCGCGCCGCCATAGGTGTCGACGATGATCTTGCGCCCGGTCAGGCCGCAATCGCCATCGGGGCCGCCGATCACGAAGGTGCCGGTCGGGTTCACATAGAGCTCGGCATCGGGGCACATCCAGCCGGCGGGCAGGCTGCTCTCGATCAGCGGGCGGAGCATCGCCTTGATCTGCGCGGCCTCCATCCCCTCCTCATGCTGCGTCGACAGCACGATGGAGGTGGCGCCCACGGGCTTGCCGTCGATGTAGCGCAGCGTGACCTGGCTCTTGGCGTCGGGCAGCAGGCCCTTCACCGAGAGGTCGTGGCTTTTGCGCAGCTCGTTGATCCGGCGCAGGATCAGGTGGGCGTAGTAGAGCGGCGCGGGCATCAGGTCGGGCGTCTCGGTGCAGGCATAGCCGAACATGATGCCCTGGTCGCCGGCACCCTCGTCCTTGTTGCCGGCCGCGTCCACGCCCTGCGCGATATGCGCGGACTGGGCGTGCAGGTGGCACTCGACCTTGGCATGCTGCCAATGGAAGCCTTCCTGCTCGTAGCCGATATCCTGGATGGCCAGGCGGGCGCGGTGCATGAGCAGCTCGGGCGTGATGGAGGCCGGGCCGCGCACTTCGCCGGCGATGACGACGCGGTTGGTGGTGACGAGCGTCTCACAGGCCACGCGGGCGTAAGGATCGGCTTCCAGGAAGGTGTCGAGCACGGTATCGCTGATCCGGTCAGCCACCTTGTCGGGGTGCCCTTCGGACACCGATTCAGACGTGAAAAGATATTCGCCCTTGTCGCGCATGGCTTGGTTCGGCCTCTTGTCGCTTGGAGACCGGGTATCACCCCGGCATGGCGCCCCCGGAACGGGGGCGGGCGCTGAATGGCAGGGGTGGGCAAATGGGTCAAGCTGGCCACCCTGCCGCAGTCTCAATTTTGTTCCAGCATCGCCCCCTGGCGCCGCAATTCCACCGGCGTGGCCGCGGGCCCCAGCGCCGCCGCCACCCCCGCGGCCTGGCCGGTGACCAGCGCCGTGCCCATCACCCGCAGGCTGGCGCCGGCAAGCCTGTCGCCATCGGCGCAGCGGCCGGCGGCGTAGAGGTTTTCGGTGTCCAGGCTCATCAGACAGCGCAGCGGGATCTCATAGGCGCCGCGGCCGGGGGGGTAGTCGAAGCTGCTCTCGAATGTCGCCCGGTCATGCCATTCCGCCCCCCAGGCACCCAGGCCGATGCAATCCTCGAACCGGGTGGCCCCCTGGATCTCGCCCCAGGTGAGCTGGTGGCGCGCATTGATGTGCCGGCTTTCGCGGGTGCCGAAATCCGGACCGGTCTGGGCCAGGTATGCCCCATCCCATCCCGGCAAGGCCCGCAGCAGCCGCAGATATTCCCAGGCCTGGGCGCGGGCGCGGGCGCTGGCGGCGGATTGCGAGGGCGCCTGGGTCGCGTCGTAATCCTCGCTGGCCAGGTAGAGCACGATGTCGCCGGAGATCGGCAGCCGGGCGACCACGCCGCGGGTCTTGGTGATGGGCGCGCCGGCGGCTTTCGCCTCGGCCAGCAGCGCCGCGATGGCCTCGGCGCGGGCCTCGGCATCCGGCGCGAGGCCAGAGAATCGCGTGGCCATGGTGCCGAGATTGGCATGGCCGTGATTGCCCTGGCGCAGCGATGCCGCCGCGAAATGCGCGAGATCGCCATCGCCGGTGGCATCCACGAAGGCGCGCGCCGTGGCCCGGTGCGGTCCGCGCCGGTCCTGCCAGGTCACGCTTTCGATGCGCCCGCCCCGGCGCTCGGCGGCGATGATCTGGGCGTGCAGGATGGGCTCCACGCCCGCCGCGGCGACCTCGCGGTCCAGCACCAGCTTCAGCGCCTCGGGGTCGAAGCAGGTGAAGACGCCGCGGTGGCGATGCACCGCCGACAGGGCGCCGAGCGCGCGCAGCCCGGCCATGATCGGGTCGGCCACGCCGCGCACCACCAGCCGGGGTTCCTCGCCCAGGGTATAGAGCCCGCACCAGGTGATGACGCCGCGCATGGTCGCGGCCCCCCCCAGGCAGCCGGCGGATTCGAGCAGCAGGGTGCGCGCGCCGGCCCGCGCCGCGCCGATGGCCGCCGCCACCCCCGCCGCGCCGCCGCCGGCGATGATCACATCATGGCTCATGGCGGCGCCAGCACCTTGTCCTTGTAGTTGCAGTGGCTGAGTGCCGGGCAGCGCCAGCAATCGGGTGCCCGGGCGCGGCAGATATAGCGTCCATGCAGGATCAGCCAGTGATGCGCGTCGCGCAGCATCGCGGCCGGGATGCGCCTGACCAGCCCGTCCTCCACCGCCCGCGTGGTGCGGCCCGGCGCCAGCCCGGTGCGGTTGCCGAGACGAAAGATATGGGTGTCCACCGCCATGGTGGCCTCGCCGAAGATCACGTTGAGCACCACATTGGCGGTCTTGCGGCCGACGCCGGGCAGGGCCTCCAGCGCCGCGCGCTCGGCCGGCACCTCGCCGCCGTGCTCGGCCACCAGCCTGGCCGCAAGAAGGGCGATGTTCTTCGCCTTGGCCTGCCACAGCCCGATGCGGCGGATGTGGCCGCCGATGCCCTCGGCCCCCAGCGCCGCCATGGCCGCGGGGGTGGGGGCGGCGGCGAAGAGCGCGGGCGTCACCTTGTTCACCGCCGCATCCGTCGTCTGCGCCGACATCACGACGGCGACGAGCAGGGAGAACGGATCGGTATAGAGCAGCTCGGTTTCCGGCGCCGGATTGTGTTGGGCGATGGCGGCGATGAAGGCGGCGGCCTGGTCGCGGCTCATCAGCCGGGCGCGGCGCGGGGCGGCGGCGGTGCCGTGCAGGGGCGTTTTGGCGGGGCTTGCGCGGGGCATGGCAGGGGGCATGTTAGGCCCTGGATGTCGGACACCGCGCAACCCCTTCTCTTCGAGGCGACCAGCCGGCCGCGGCAAAGCCTGAACGGCACGGGGCTGCGAGTGGTGGCGGCGTTGCTGGCCCTGGGCTTCGGTGCCTCGGGCGTGATGTTCGCGCTGCTCGGCGCCTGGCCGGTGCTGGGCTTCGCGGGCGTCGAGCTGGTGCTGGTGCTGGGATTGTTCCTGCTGCACCGGGCGCAGGCGCGGCGCAGCCTGGAACGCATCTGCCTGGCGGATGGCCGGTTGCGCATCCGCCGGGTGGATGGCAGCGGGCGGCTGCATGAGGCGGTGCTGGACCCCTATTGGGCAAGGGTTCGGCTGGTGGGGGTGGCATCGCCCCGCCTGCTGGTGGGCCATCGCGGTCGGGAGAGCGAGATCGGCGTCTACCTCAACGAGGAGGAGAAGCGCGACCTGGCACGCGCCCTTTCGGCGGCATTGCGGCGCTATCGGGAGCCGCGCTTCGACAATCCTCGGTTGGGGTGAAGCGGCACGGTCTTCGATCGCGCGGGCAAAGAAAAGCCCTGCCCGCGTTGCCGCGTGCAGGGCTTGGCCGCCGGGAGACAGCCAGTTTGGCGGGGGCTTGCCGGGAACTAGCCGCCGCCGAACGTCGTCCGCCCCGCTCGCCGCGCCGAAGCGGGCCAGCGTGGGACGACAGGCGGTAGTCTGATTGTTTTGATGCTGCAATGATATGGGCGGAAAATTAATTCGCTGCAATTTTTAGTTTACCACTTGGACATGTCATTCACGGCGCCTTCACGCTGGAGATTGATGGCCGCCAGGCGTTCGGATGAGCGGCTGCGATCGCCGCGCGACGGGGCAGATGCTGCTTGGCGTCTTCCGCCCGGTCGACCCCGCCGCCCCTTCCTCGACATGATCCACTGACCCGCATGCCCGGCATGGCAGTCCTGCCCCATGGGAAGGCTTGCTTCGCATCCCATATTGAAAGAGCTTCCGCTCCATAATCCGGGCCGCATGACCGGCCCGACATGCCAGGGTTACCAGTGACCGCCATGACGCCCCATGCCACTTCCCCGCCGCGCCGCCGCGCGATGCTGGCGCTGGCCCTGGCCACCCCGGCGCTGCCATTGATGGGCTGCGCCGCGCCGGCCGTGGCCCAGCGCGCCGGGTTTGCCTCCAACCTGCCCGATTTCGCCGATCTCGCCGAGCGGGTGCTGCCCGCCGTGGTCAACATCGCGGTGCAGGGCGAAGCGGTGGCCCAGGCGCCACCGGAATTCCGCGGCACGCCTTTCGAGCGCTATTTCCGTGGCCGGCGCGAAAGGACCCAGGGTGCGGGCTCCGGCTTCGTGATCGACCCGACAGGCTTCGTCGTCACCAACAACCATGTCGTCGGCGCCTCGACGCGCGTCACCGTCTCGCTGCAGAACGGCACGGAGCTGGCGGCGCGCGTCGTCGGCACCGATGAGCTGACCGATCTGGCACTTTTGCGGGTGGAGCCGCGCACGCCGCTGGTCGCCGTCGCCTGGGGCAGCTCCAACGCCATGCGTGTCGGCCAATGGGTGCTGGCGGCGGGCAATCCCTTCGGCCTGGGCGGCACCGTCACCTCCGGCATCGTCTCGGCCCGGGGGCGTGAGATCGGCGCCGGGCCGTTCGACGACTTCATCCAGACCGATGCCGCCATCAACCCCGGCAATTCCGGCGGCCCGTTGTTCAACGTGGCGGGCGAGGTGATCGGCATCTCCACCGCCATCTACTCGCCGTCGGGCGCCAATGCCGGCATCGGCTTCGCCACGCCGTCCGATCTCGCGCGGCCCGTCATCGAGCAGCTGCGCCGCGACGGCCGGGTGGAGCGCGGCTGGCTCGGTGTCTCCGTCCAGGACCTGGTGCCCGATGACCCGCGCAGCGGCCGCCGCGCCGTGCTCGTCACCGATGTGGTCCGCGGCGGCCCCTCCCAGCGCGGCGGATTGCGCGCCGGCGACGTGGTCATGGCGGTGAATGGCGAGAGGACGGAGACATCGCGCGCCTTGGTGCGCTACGTTGCCGCCATCGCCCCCGGCCAGCCCATCCGGCTTTCGGTCCAGCGTGATGGCCGTGCCCAGGAATTGACGGTGCTGGTGGGCCGCAGGCCCCCCGGCCCCGGCTGAAGCGTTCGAGGAAGGAAGACAACCATCATGCGCATCCTGCTGGTCGAGGACGACGTCGAGGTCGCGCGATTCGTGAAGAAGGGGTTGCAGGAGGCCGGGCACACGGTGGAGCACGCGGCCAATGGCCGCGACGGGCTGTTCCTCGCCGCCTCGGAACAATTCGACCTGCTGGTGCTCGACCGCATGCTGCCCGGCGGCGTGGATGGGGTGCGGCTGGTGGAAACCCTGCGCGGCCAGGGCAACCGCACCCCTGTGCTGTTCCTCTCCGCCCTCGGCGCTGTCGATGAGCGGGTGAAGGGCCTCAAGGCCGGCGGCGACGACTATCTCGTAAAGCCCTTCGCCTTCGCCGAGTTGCTGGCCCGCGTCGAGGCCCTCGCGCGCCGCCCCAGCGTGGATGCGCCCGCGACCCGGCTGCGGGTCTCCGACCTGGAGCTTGACCTGCTCAGCCGCACCGTCACCCGGGGCGCGAAGAAGATCGACGTCCAGCCCCGCGAATTCCGCCTGCTCGAACACCTGATGCGTCATGCCGGCCAGGTCGTCACCCGCACCATGCTGCTGGAGAAGGTGTGGGACTATCATTTCGACCCGCAGACCAATGTCATCGACGTCCATGTCTCCCGCCTGCGGCAGAAGCTGGACAAGGGCTTCGACAAGCCGCTGATCCACACCATCCGCAATGCCGGCTACATGATCCGCGCGGAGCCGTGAGGCCATTTGAGCGCCCATACCCGCAGGCGCCAGCCCGCCCCCGGCGCCGCGCCGCCCCGGCTGATGCAGAGTGCGGGGCTGCGCTTCGCGGCACTCTTCACCCTCACCTTCGCCCTGTCATCATTGGTGCTCGTGGCCGTGCTGTGGTGGGCGACGGCCGGCGCGCTGGATCGCCAGGTGGCCGCCGCCATCCGCGCCGACGCGGTGGCGCTGACCGAACGCTGGCGTGAGGCCGGCGCCCAGGGCCTGGCGGAGGCGATCGAGGAGCGCCTGGCGCTGGATGTCTCGAATGAGGCGATCTACCTGCTGCTCGACCGCGACGGCCGCAAGCTGGCCGGCAATCTTGAGGCCTGGCCGGCCACCGCCACCTCCGAGGGCAGTTTCAGCCGCACCCGCATCAGCCATGACGGCGTGCCGGCCGATGCCCGCTTCCTGCGCCGCGACCTGCCCAATCTGCGCCTGCTGGTCGGCCGCGACGAAAGCGAGCGGCTGCAACTGCGCCTGGTGCTGACCGAGGGGGTGGTCTGGTCGCTCGGCGCCTCGCTGCTCATCGCCATCGCCGGCGCGGCGCTGATCCGGCGGGCGCTGGAACGACGGCTGGAGCCCACCTTCCGCACCGCCATGGGCATCGCCAGCGGCGATCTCTCGGCCCGCGTGCCGCTGTCGGAGCGTGGCGACGAATTCGACCGGCTGGGCCAGGGCATGAACAACATGCTCGACCGGATCGAGACGCTGATGCAGGGGGTGCGCGGTGTGTCGGACGCCATCGCGCATGACCTGCGCACCCCCATCGCCCGCGCCCGCAGCAAGCTGGAGGAGAGCCTGGGCGCGGCCAGCAGCGAGGCCGAGCTGCGCGCCGCCGTCGAGCAGGGCATCGCCGACCTCGACAACATCAGCCGCATCTTTCGCGCCCTGCTGCGCATTGCCGAGGCGGAGGCAGGGGCGCGCCGTGCCGCCTTCGCGCCGCTGGACCTGCCGGAGGTGCTGGGCGATGCCGCCGAATTCTACCAGGCCGCGGCGGAGGCGCGCGACCAGCGGCTGGAAACCGATCTGCCCGCCTCCCTTCCCATGGTCGGCGATCGCGACCTGCTGCTCCAGGCCGTGGCCAATTTGCTGGACAATGCCGTGAAGTTTACCCCGGAGGGCGGCGTCGTCCGGCTGGCCGCGCGCCGGCACGGGGATGGCAGCATCGAGATCATGGTCAGCGATTCCGGCCCGGGGCTGGCGAGTGACGACCAAAGCCGCGTCGGGGAACGGTTTTTCCGCGCCGACCGCTCCCGCAACACCCCGGGTTCGGGGCTGGGCCTGTCGCTGGTGCGGGCGGTGGCGCAGCTGCATGGCGGTGTTCTGGAGCTGGGCGATGCCATGCCGGGGGCCGATCCACCCGGCCTTTCGGTCTCTCTGCTGCTGCCCGGCGGTAAATAGGACTTGTCTCAAAACCCGGGAATCACTAATTTACACATCATGAACCGGCGTTCCATTCTGCTAGGTCTTGCCCTTCCCCTTCTCGCCACGGGCCATGCCCTGGCGCAGGAGCAACCGGCGCGCCGTGCGCCGCGCCCCAGGCGCCCCGATCCGCAGGACGGCGCCTATATGGGCGGCGGAATGGTGCTGCAGACCACGCCCGATTTCGGCCGCCAGACCTATGCCGCGAGCCGGGTCGAACCCGCGCCGATGCCCAATTCCCGCATCGAGGCGCCGCGCGTTGTTCCGCAGGCGGAGGGCCCGCGGCTGACCCCGGGCGTGATCGCCCCCTCCATCCCCGGCCGTGGCTCGGCGCAGGAGGCAGGCTCGCCCGGCTCCTTGCAGGACCGGCTGTTCCGGCCCTCGCCCGGCGCCCATCTGCGCATTCCGCTCAGCTGGTAGCTACTCCGCGCGCAAGGCCAGGCGCAGCTCCTCGGCACCCCATGGGTCCTGCTCGGCCGCCAGCCTTCGTCCGGCCAGCAGCGCGAATCGCAGACTGAGCGAGCGGCGGCGGGCCGGCGCCATCGGGTGGGCAGGCGCGTCGCGCAGCAGGCTGGCCTCGCGGCCATCCGTCACCACAAGGCCGACATCCTGGGGCAGCAGCGGCTGCGGGAAATCCAGGTCCACGGCGAAATAGAGCCTGTCGCACCACGCCCGGTATTCCGGCCATTTCCGGTCGGTCAGGTAATCGCGCGCGCCGGACTTGGCCTCGATGATGATGAGGTCGCCGCGCGGGCTCAGGGCCAGGATGTCGGCGCGGCGGCCATCGGGCAGCGGCACCTCCACCAGCGGCGCCCAGGCCTGGGCCAGGCACCAGCGGGCGGCGGCGCGGGTGATGCTCACACCAGCGCGTCCACCGCCCGCGCCAGCGCCACATCGCGGGCGGAAAGCCCGCCGGCGTCATGCGTGGTCAGCGTGATCTCGACACGGTTGTAGACGTTGAACCATTCGGGGTGGTGGTCCGCCGCCTCGGCCAGCAGCGCCACGCGGGCCATGAAACCCCAGGCCTGGGAGAAGTCGCGAAACCGGAATGCGCGCGTCATGGCGTCCCGCCCTTCCACCATCGCCCAGAGCGGCAGGGTTTCGGGCAGCGCCGCCCGGGCGGCATCGTCGAGCTGTTCGATCATCATTCCCATCCTTGACTTGCGCGGCGACCCGGGCGCGGATGCCGCATGCGACACACCACGCCCCCCACCACCGAAGAGATCATCCAGATGGCCGAGCACGCGCTCGATGCCATCCCCGCGCAGCTGCGCGTCATGGTGCGCGGGATCGCCATCATCGTCGAAGAGGTGGCCGATGACGAGACGCTGGAGGAGATGGGCATGGAGAACCCCTGGGAGCTGACGGGGCTGTACCGCGGCACCCCGCTCACCCAGAAATCCGTGCTCGACGTGGCGCTGCAGCCCGACACGATCTTTCTCTATCGCGAGCCCATCCTGCTGGAATGGATCGAGACCGGGGAGGAGCTGTTCCGGCTCGTCCGCAACGTGCTGATCCACGAGATCGGGCATCATTTCGGGCTGAGCGACGGGGATATCGAGAGGCTGGAGACCGAGGGCTGACACGGGCGCCCTTTGCCGGCAGGCTGCCGCCAACATCGCTGGAGGAAAGCAACATGCGCGCCTGGGCCGTCACCGAGCATGGAAAACCCTTGCAGGAGATCGAACTCCCCACCCCCGAGCCGCAGGGCGACCAGGTGCTGCTGGAAGTCACCCATGCCGGCGTCTGCCATTCCGACCTGCATATCTGGGAAGGCGTCTACGACATGGGCAGCCGGGGGGAACTCCGGATGGCCGATCGCGGCATGAAGCTGCCGCTCGCCATGGGCCATGAGATCGTGGGGCGCGTGCTGAAATGCGGCCCCGGCGCCGTCGGCCATGTTCAGCCCGGCGACCACCGCGTGGTCTTCCCCTGGGTCGGTTGCGGCCATTGCGCCGCCTGCCTGGATGACGAGGAGAACATGTGCGCCAATGGGCGGTCCCTGGGCGTCTACCAGAATGGCGGCTATGCCACCCATGTGCTGGCGACGCATTGGAAGCACCTCGTCGCCTTCGATGGCATCGAGCCGGGGCTGGCCGCGACCTATGCCTGCTCGGGCATCACTGTCTACTCGGCCATCAACAAGGTGCTGCCGCTGCCGCCCTCCGAGCCCATCGTGCTGGTCGGCGCCGGGGGGCTGGGGCTGAACGCCGTGGCCGTGCTCAAGGCGCTGGGCCATGCCCGGATCTGCGTGGTGGATGTGGCGGAGGAAAAACTCGCCGCGGCCCGCGCGCAAGGGGCGACCGACACGGTCCTGGCCAGCGACGAAGGCACGACGAAGCGCATCCTCGATGCCTGCGGCGGCCCCGTCGCCGCCGTGATCGACCTGGTGAACGGCACGCAGACCGCGCGCTTCGCCTTCGATGCGCTGCGCAAGGGCGGCAAGCTCATCCAGGTCGGGCTGTTCGGCGGCGAGATGGTGGTGCCCCTGCCGCTGATGCCGATCAAGGCGCTGACCATCCAGGGCAGCTATGTCGGCAGCGTGAAGGAATTGCGCGCGCTCGTCGGCATCGCCCAGCAGGGCGGGCTGCCAGCCATCCCGCTGAGCTATGAGCCGTTCGAGCACGCCGATGCGGCGCTCAACCGGCTGCGCGCCGGGCATGTGACCGGGCGGATCATCCTGCGGGCAGGCTGAGCGCGACGCCGATCGCGGCGAAGAAGCCGGGTGCCGCCTGCTCTCCCGCCCGGTCGGCCTCACGCAAATGGTGCAGGAAGACGTCCTCCGCCTCCGAGGATCGGTGGCCGCGCAGCCGGATGATGCCCCATTCGCCGCGCATCCAGGGCTCATGCAGCGGCACGGCCACAAGCTGGCCGCTGGCGATGGCCTGGGCCGCCACGAGATGCGAGGCGATGGTGATGGCGTCGGATTGCGCGACCAGTCGGAGCGCCAGATGCGGTTGCTCCACCACCACAGCGGGATAGGCCTTGTGCGCGCGGCCCGAGGCCACCGCCGCCGCCCGCGCCGTCGCCATCGGGCCCTGATGCAGGTGCGGCACCCGGCCGGGGCAGATGATCGGCCATGCCATGAGATCGATCATGCCCGGCCGCGGCAGCGCGGCCAGCGGATGCCCTGGTCGCATCAGGAAAATCCCGGGATGCGGCCGCAGCCGCTCGACCAGCAGGTCCGGCGGCTCACCCAGATCGGCGATGCTGACGACGCCCAGCGCGGCCTCGCGCTCGCGCACGATGCGCGGCACCTCGGCCCAGTTCGCGGTGGCCAGCCGCAGCCGCACCGCCGGGTGCAGCGCCACCATCCAGGCCATGGCGGCAAGCCCCAGGCATTCCGCGACGTAGGGGCCGGCCGCGATGACCAGCTCCTCGTCCTGCCCGCCCCGGATCGCGCCGAGCTGGCCATTCAACCGGTCGATCCGGCGCAGGATCGGCTCGGCCTCGGCCAGCACGGCGCGGCACATGTCGGTGGGCAGCACGCCGCGCCGGTCGCGCTCGAACAGCGGCGCGCGCAGATTGGTCTCGATGGCGGCCAGGGCACGGGTGAGGTTGGGCTGCCCCATGCCCAGCGCCCGCGCGGCGCGCGCGAGGTTGCCCGCCTCGGCAATGGTGGTGATCAGTCGAAGGTGCTGAATGTCGAGCATACGTGCCCTCCGGGACACCGATCCGTCGGATGATATGATGTCAAACCTTCGCGCCCCGACGCAACAAGAACTGAAGGGCGGGCGTGGCAGGCGCCCGGCGGCCAGGGCAGCTATCCGAACCGCGCCTCCAGCTCCGCGCATGTCGCACCCGCCGCATTCGCCGCCCAGGCCCGCACCACCCTATCCACTGGCCCATCCACCGGAGCGTGCCCAGCCAGGGTGATCGTCTCGCCGACATGCAGCGGCCGGGTCAGACGGGCGGAAAACCCCAGCAGCCGGCCCGCCGTGTTCGCCACCACGGCGTCGAGCAGCAATTGCATGGTCAGCCCGCCATTTTGCACCGTGGCGGGGTAGCCTTCCTCGCCCCGCGCGTAATCGGCATCGTAGTGAATGCGATGCGCGTTCCAGGTGATGGCGGAGTAGCGGAAGACGAGGGCGGAGGAGAGGTGTTTCTCCACCGACCAGGCCGCGTCGGCGGGCGCGGGAACCGGGGCGTTCACGGCACTTTTCTCGCCCGGCTTCACCGCCTCGCGATACACCGCGTCGAACTCGTCCACCGCCAGCACCTCCGACCCACGGCGGATGGTGTGGCGCATGGTCAGCACGGTGATGAAGCCGGTGCGGGCCTGCTTGGGGCTGATCGCCGCCACCTCGGCGGTGCGGGTCGCGATCTCGCCGATGCGCAGCGGACCATGCAGGCTGACGCGGCGGCCCGCCCCCATGCGGCGTGGCAGCGGGATGGGCGGCAGCACCACGCCGGGGTTGGGGTGGCCATCGGGGCCGATATCGGATTGCCGCGGCGCCTCGGCGAAGAACAGCGAGAACCAATGCGCCGGCAATTCGTCGCCGATGCGCAACGCCCCGGGGTCGAGGTCCAGCATGGCAGCGATGCGCCTGGTGGCGGCCAGGCTCACATCCTCCACCACCACACGGGTCCGGCCGACCCAGGCCATGAGTTCGGGCGGGAGTTCCATCATTCCGCCACCAGGTTCAGGCGGCGGATGAGCCCGCCCCAGCGTTGCGCGTCGGCGCGGGCGCGGGCCGAAAATTCCGCCGGGGTATTGGGCGGCGCGGCATCGGCGCCGACGCGGGCGAAGGCAGCCTGCACCCGCGTATCGCCAAGCGCGTCGTTCATCGCGGCGTTGAGCCGCGCCACCGCCTCGGGGGGCGTGCGGGCGGGGGCGGCCAGGCCGAAATAGGCATTGGCCTCGAAGCCCGGGATGGTTTCGGCCACCGCCGGCACCCCCGGCCATTCCGGCCGGCGCGTGGGGGTGGTGAGTGCCACGGGGCGCACCGTGGGGGCGCCGCGCACCGCCTCGCCCTCCGGCAGGCCGAGTGCGCGGGCATGGATGCGCCCCGACAGCAGGTCGGTCATCGCCTGGGTGCTTTGCCGGTAGGGCACATGCAGCATGTCGAGCCCAAGCCGGGCGCCGATATCCTCCATCACCAGATGGGTGATGGCGCCCACACTGGCCGAGGCATAGGTGAAGCGCCCGGGATTGGCCCTGATCCAGCCCACCAGCTGGGAAAAATCCTCGCCGGGGATGGAATTGTGCACCAGCAGCATGTTCGCCGTGGTGCAGAAATAGCCGACGGGGATGAAGTCGCGCTCCGCCTCATAGGTGATGCCGCGGTAAAGCAGCGCGTTCAGCCCCGAATTGGTGCCGATGCCGGCGATCAGGATGGTGTAGCCATCCGGCGCCGCGCGCATCACCGCCTCGGCCGCGGCCGAGCCATTGCCGCCCGGCCGGTTGTCGGCCAGCACCGGCTGGCCCAGGCGGGATTGCAGCGCGTCCGCCATCACCCGGCTGACGATGTCGGTCTGCCCGCCGCCGCCGAAGGGGACGATGAGGCGCACCGGGCGCTCGGGCCAGGCGGCATCGGCCAGGGATGGGATGGCAAGCGCCGCGCCCAACAGGGGGCGGCGGGTGATGTTTCTGTTCATGGGCGTCTCCGTGGGGCAGCCTAGGCCGGTTCAGCGCTGGTCGTCGATGACCCTGCCATCGGCGGCCAGGCTGCCGGGGGCGACGAAGCGGGCGTCACCGCGCAGGCCGGTGGCGGCGCGCAGGGCCTCGGCCAGGGCGGCCGCGTCCCCCTCGCCCTCGGCCAGCAATTCCATCGAATCCTGCTCGCCCGCCCGGGTGATGCACAGCCGCAGCCGCCCCAGCCCGGGCATGGCGCGGCCGATCGCCGCCACCTGCTCGGGCCGGATGAACATGCCCCGCACCTTGGCCGTCTGGTCCGCCCGGCCCAGCCAGCCGCGGATATGCGTGCCCCCGGGCAGGAAGGCCGACATGTCGCCGGGCGAGAAGCGCAGCATCGGGTGGCCAGCGTCGGGGATGGTCACCGCGACCTCGCCGATCTCGCCCTCCGGCAGGGGCTCGCCGGTGCCCGGGCGCAGGATTTCCAGGATGATGCCCCGGGCCACGCGCATCCCCGCCTCGCCCGGCACGCTGTGGGCGATCAGGCCGAGTTCGGCGGTGCCATAGGCCTCCACGGCCGTGATGCCGCGCCCCGCGACCCATTCGCGAAGCGAGGGCGGAAAAGCGGCGCCGGTGACGACGGCGCGGGTCATGCATCCGCCATCCACCCCTGCGGCATCGGCGGCCTCCAGAAGAATTTTCAGGAAATCCGGCGTGCCGGCATAGGCCGTGGGGCGATAGGCGCGCATCGCCTCCAGAATTTGCGCCGTGTTGCCCGGGCCCGCGGGGATGACGGCGCAGCCCAGCGCCCGCGCCGCGCTGTCGAAGATGAATCCGCCCGGCGTCAGGTGATAGCCAAAGGTGTTCAGCACCACGTCGCCGGCGGAGATGCCCGCCGCCGCCAGGGCCGGGGCGAAGCGCCAGGGGTCGGGGCCATCGCCCACCCCCTCGAAGATCGGGCCCGGCGAGGCGAAAAGCCGGGCGCGGCCGGTGCCCGGCGCGAAGCCTGCAAAGGGCGGGCTGGCCGCCTGCAGCGCCGGCAGGTCGGATTTGCGCAGCACCGGCAGATCCTCCAGCCGTGCCGTCATCGGATCGATGGCGCCGAGATGGGCGGCCCAGCCGGGCAAGGCCAGGGCGGCGCGGAGCGTGTCGGCCAGGGGAATCTGCATGGGCGCAAGCTTGCCGCATCGCGCCATGGCTGGACAGCACCCCCCGCCACGCCCCACATGCTGATCATGCGCCGTCCCCCTCGCC
>JAKFUL010000050.1 GCA_021732665.1 Acetobacteraceae bacterium | reverse complement strand
GCCGCGGCGGGTGCCGCGTGAGCCCGCCCTGCGCGCCGCCGCCCGCCGCGTCGCCGCCGTGCTGCTTGGCCTGGGCCTGTTGACCGCGGCACCCGCCGCGGCCCAGCGCGGCCCGGCGGCGCCCGCCGCCCAGCCGCCCGCGCCGCCGCAACTCAGCCCGCTCACCCCCGGCCAGCAGCAGCCGGTGATCGGCACCACGCCCATCCTCACCACCCAGCAGAGCGGGCCGGACCCGGTGGGGACACGGCGCGAGACCCGCACGCTGCGCCAGCTTGGCCTGCGGGCGCCGATGCAGCTGCGCGGCGTGTCCGACCTGCAAGGCGTGCTGTTCGGCGTGCGCGGCGACGAGGTGGTCACCGCCGCCACGCTGAACCTGCAAGGCGCCACCTCTCCGGCGCTGATCCCCGAGCTGAGCCAGATCGCCATCACGCTGAACGAGCAGTTCATCGGCGCCATCCAGCCCGACCGGAACCGCCCGGCCTTCGGGCCGCTGCAATTCCCGGTCAACCCGGTCTTCTTCGCCGACAACAACCGCCTGAATGTGCGCTTCTCCGGCCGCTACGCGGTGGAGTGCAACGACCCGCTCTCCGGGTTGCTGTGGAGCACGATCAGCGACACCTCAACCTTGAGCCTGACGCTTGAGCGCCTGCCGCTGACCCGCGACCTGGCGCGCCTGCCGGAGCCGTTTTTCGACCAGCGACTGCTGCGCGAACCGCTGAACCTGCCGATGATCATGGGGGAGACGGCGGGCAATGACGCGGTGCGTGCCGCCGTCATCGCCTCCTCCTGGTTCGCGGTGCAGGCGGATTACCGCGGCGCCAATTTCCCGGTCCAGGCCTCGGTGCCCGATCGCGGCAATGCGGTCGTCATCGCCACCGGCCCCGATGCGGTGCCGGGGGTGAACCTGCCGCGCTTCGATGGCCCGACCTTGGCCCTGGTGCAGAACCCTAACGACCAGTTCGGCTTGCTGCTGGTGATCGGCGGCCGTTCCGGCGCCGAGGTGGTGACCGCCGCCACCGCGCTGGCGGTGGGGCGCGAGGCGCTGTCGGGCGAGGCCGCGCTGGTGCAGACCCAGAACGTGCCCGTCCGCTCCGCCTATGACGCGCCGCGCTGGATCCGGTCCGACCGCCCTGTGCGGTTGGGTGAGATCATGGACCCGTCCGAGCTCCAGGCCTTCGGCTATGTGCCAGGGCCCATCTCGGTGCCCTTCCGCACCGCGCCCGACCTCTACACCTGGCGCAACCGGCCTTTGCAGGCCGATATCCGCTTCCGCTCGCCACCCGGCCCGGTGATGGATGTCGCGGTCTCACGCCTCGATGTCGCGGTGAACGACGTCTTCCTGCGCAGCCTGCCGCTGCGCGGCGCGGACCCGACCTGGCCCTGGTCCTGGCTGTCGCGCCAACTCGGCGTGGTCGAACGCACCCAGGCGACGCTGGGCATCCCGCCCTGGATGATCTTCGGCCAGAACGAGCTGCAGATGCGCTTCGACATGCGGCCGCTGCATCGCGGCGACTGCGTGGCGGTGCCGGGCGACGTCCGCGCCTCGGTCGATCCCGACAGCACGATCGACCTCTCCTCAGCGCATCGCTTCGCCACCCTGCCCAACCTCGCGCATTTCGTCAGCGCGGGCTTCCCCTTCACCAAGCTTGCGGATCTGAGCCAGACGGCGCTGGTGCTGCCCGAACGGCCGAGCGCGCAGGAGCTGACAGCGGCGCTGGGCCTTGTCGGCCGGATCGCCGCCATCGTGGGCTACCCCGCCACCGGCATCGCCGTGGCCCGGCCCACCGGGCTGGAGGCTTCGGCCGATCGCGACCTGATCGTCATCGGCGCGCTGGGCCGCCAGCCCGCGCTGGCCACGCTGCTGCGCGATGGCCCGGTGACGCTGGAGGGCAACCGCCTGACGGTGAACCTCTCCGACCCGCTGGGCGATTTCCGCGCCATCTTCGGCGGCAACCAGGCACGGCAGCCGCGGGAGCGGGTGGCGGCGCAGCTTTCCGCCCCCGGCGATGCGCTGGGCCTCCTGATCGGCTTCCAGAGCCCGCTGCGGGCAGGCCGCTCGGTGCTGGCGCTGACGGGCTCCACCCCCACGGGGATGGAAGGCATGCTGGCGGCGCTGCGCGACCCCGAGCAATTGCCGCGCATCCAGGGTGACATGGCGCTGCTCTCCGGCGGCCGGGTCGAGGGCTTCCGCCTGGGCGCCACCTACACCGTGGGCACGCTGCCGCCCTGGCTCTGGCCGCAGCATTACCTGTCTGAGCAGCCTTGGCTGATCCTGATCATTCTGGCCGTGGCCTGCATCCTGGTGGTGGCGCCGGTCTATTGGGGGCTGCGCAAGCGCGCCGCGCTGCGACTGCGGGCGAGGACGTCCTGATGAGCCATCGCTCCCGCCTTCTCGCGGCGGTGTTTGGCGCCGCGTTGAGCGTGCCGGCCGCGGCCCCCCTCGCCCCGGCCTGGGCGCAGGACACCCGCGGCGTGCAGGCCCTGCTCGACCAGGCCAATTACTGGCGGCTGCAGAACCGCCCGGAACTGGTGGTGCGCACGCTCGAACGCGTGCTCGCCGTCGATCCGCGCAATGCCGATGCCCTGGCCGGGGCCGCGCTGGCCCAGGCGCAGAGCGGCAACCGCACAGCGGCCGAATCCTACCTCGCCCGGCTGCGCCAGGTCGCACCGAACGACCCGCGAGTGGCCGAGACCGATATCAATGTGCGCGCCGCGACAGTGGACCAGGGCGCCCTGGCCGAGGCCCGCCGACTGGCCCAGGCCGGCCGCACCGCCGAGGCGATCGCCCGCTACCGCGAGCTGTTCCGCGGCAACCAGCCGCCCGACGCCTATGCGGTGGAATTCTACCAGACCCTGGCGGGCACCGAGGCCGGCTTCACCGAGGCGCAGGCCGGGCTGCAACGCCTCTCCGGCCGCTTCCCGCAGGACCAGCGGCTGCAATTGGCGCTGGCGCAGACCCTGACCTTCCGCGATGGCACCCGCGCCGATGGCATCTCCCGGCTGCGCCAGCTCGCGCAGAATCCCGAGGTGGCGAATACCGCCGTCGCCGCCTGGCGTCAGGCGCTGATCTGGCAGGGCAACAACCCTGCCGTGGTGCCCGAGCTGGAAGCCTTCCTGCAACGCTTCCCCAATGACCAGGCCATCACGCAGCGGCTGGAAGAGGTGCGCAACGCCCCGGCCGGCCGGCCCGACCCTGCCGCCGAGGGCCGCATCCGTGCCTTCGAGGCGCTCAATGCCGGCCGCCTGGCCGATTCGCGGCGCGACTTCGAGGGCGCCATCGCCACCAACCCCAATGACAGCGACGCGCTGGGCGGATTGGGCGTGGTGCGGCTGCGCGAGGGCCGCTTCGCCGAAGCGCGGACGTTGCTGGAACGCGCCATCGCCGCCAATCCTGACAGCCGGCAGCAATGGCAGCAGGCGCTCTCCGGTGCCTCCTATGCCGCCGACCTCGCCACCGCCCGCGGCGCGCTGGCGCGGGGCGATCTGAACACCGCCGAATCGGCGCTGCGCCGCGCCATCGCCAGCAACGCGCCCGACCGCGCGGATGCCGAGGCGCTGCTCGGCGACCTCGCGCTGCGCCGTGGCGATCTCGCCGGCGCTGAGCAACGCTACCGCGCCGCCCTGGCGCGCCGCCCCAATCTCGGTGCCGCCGCCTCCGGGCTGTTCGAGGTGCTGAACCAGCAGGGCCGCTTCGCCGAGGCTGAGGCGCTGCGCCCGCGCATCCCCACCGGCGGCGGCAACCCCGGCGCGGAGCGCGCCAATGCGCTGCGCGCCGAAGCCCAGCGGGCCAATGACCCGAACCAGGCCGCCGCCCTGCTGGCCGAGGCGATCCGCCAGGACCCGACCAGCCCCTGGGCGCGGCTCGACCTCGCCCGGATGTACGCCCGCATCGGGCGCGGCGCCGAGGGAAGGCAGCTGGTTGAGGGCAGCGGTGTCACCACGCCCGATCAGCTCTTCGCCGCCGCCCTTTTCGCCAATGAGGACAACCGGCCCGAGGATGTGCAGCGCTACCTCTCCGGCATTCCGGTACGGCTGCGCACGCCTGATATGAACCGGCTCCTGACCTCGTCGCGCACCGATGCGGAAGCGCGGCAGGCGGTCAATCTCTACCGCGCCGGCCGCAGGGCGGAGGGCCGCGCGGCCCTGGTGGCGCTCGCCGGCAGGCCGGACCCGACGGGGGCCACGGCGGGTTCCGCCATCCGCACGCTGGGGCTGGTGAATGACCGCGCCGGTGCTGCCGAGGCCGGGCGCGCCTTCGTGAATTCCAATGCCAATTCCGGCGCCCAGGCGCGGCTGGTGGTGGCGGGCGCGCTGCTCTCGGCCGGGGCCACGGCCGAAGCCACGGCGCTGTCGCGTTCGGTGGAAGGCGCCCGGGGGCTGACGCCGGAAGACCAGCGCCAGGCCGCGGCGCTGTCCACAGGCCTTGCGATCCAGAGCTCGGACCGCCTCAACGAGCGGGGCCAGCAGGCCGCGGCCTTCGATGTGCTGGCGCCGGCCTTGCAGCGCGATCCGGGCTCGGTGCCGGCCAACCTCGCCTTGGCCCGCCTCTACCAGGGCGCCGGCCAGCCGACCCAGGCGCGGCAGATCACCGAGGGCATCCTCCAGCGCGACCCACGCAGCCTCGATGCCCGGATCGGCGCCATCGAGGCCGCGGTGGCCGCGCGCGACTTCTCCCGCGCCGAGGCGCTGCTGGTCGAAGCCCGGGCGCTGAACCCGAACGACCCGCGCGTCTCACTGCTGGAAGCGCGGATCGCCCGCGCCGGGGGGAATTCCGGCCGGGCGTTGCGTGCGCTCGAACTCGCCGCCGAACAGCGCCGGGCGCAGGGCATCGTGGCCGATGCGCCGGGCACGGGCATTGCCGGCACCACAGCCGATGGCGCCTTCGACAACCCCTTCCGCCGTGTCAGCCGCGCCGGCGCCCTGGGTGGTTCCTCGCTGGTGCAGATCGACCCGATCTCGGGCGAGATCGCGCGCGAATTGTCCCAGGTGCGCGAGGAAACCGCGTCCCGCCTGCAGGGCGGCATTGGCTTCCGAAGCCGCACCGGCACCAATGGCTTGGACCGGCTGGAGGAGTATTCCGCGCCGATCGACTTCGCGACCGGCGTGCCGGGCGCGGGCGGACGGGCGACTTTCTCCGTTTCGCCGGTGGCCATCACCTCGGGCCGCCTCGACAGCTCGCAGGCCACGTTGCTGCGCACCTACGGCACCAACGCGCTGGCGCAGGACCTGCGGCAGAACATCTTCAGCCAGAGCACCCAGCTGACCCAGGTGATTCGCGACCGCTTCGCGCCGCGCGACACCTCGGTGCAGGGCGTGGGCCTGGGGCTGGGCTATACCCGCGGCGCCTTCTCGGCCGATGTCGGCACCTCGCCCATCGGCTTCCGCCGGCAGAACGTCCTGGGCGGCATCGAGGTGGCGCCGGCCATCACACAGAATTTCCGCATCCGCCTGATCCTCGAACAGCGCTCGGTGACGGACAGCCTGCTGAGCTGGTCGGGCGCGCGCGATCCCAATTCCAACCGCAGCTGGGGCGGCGTGGTCCGCGCCGGTGGCCGCGGCCAGGCGGAATATGTGAGCGGGCCCGTCGCGGTCTATATGCTGGGCGGCTACAGCGCCTTCACCGGCCAGAATGTCAGGCGCAACAATCGCTTCGAGGCCGGCGCCGGCGCGCAATACACCGTCTGGCGCTTGCCCGACGAGGAACTGACCATCGGCACCGACCTGGTCTATTTCGGCTATGAGAACAACCAGCGGCTCTTCACCTTGGGCAATGGCGGCTATTTCTCGCCGCAGAGCTATTTCGCGGTGAACATCCCGGTGGATTGGCGGGCGCGCAGCGGCAACCTCTCCTGGCGCCTGGGCGGCACGGTGGGATACCAGAGCTTCCGCGAGAATGCGGCGCCCTTCTTCCCACGCGACCCGGCCTTGCAGCAGCAGCTGGAACAGCAGCTGAGCGGCGACCCGACGGCGCGCTCCATCCAGGCCGCGCGTTCCGAGGCCGGCGTGATCGGTGGCGTGCGGGCGGATATCGAATACGCCATCTCGCCCAATCTGCGCGTCGGCGGGCTGATTCGCTACGACCGCACGGCCAATTGGGAAGAGGTTCGCGGCCTCGCCTTCGCCCGCTACCGGTTCGATCGGTGAAGCCATGAGCGGAACCCAGTTGGCCGATCCGACCACGCTGTCCTACCTCGCGCGCCGCGGCGTGGCGGTGCAGTGGCGCGGTTTTCTGCGCGCGCTGGTCGAGACGCTCGACGCGCATCTCGACCCTGCCAGCCGCGACAGCCTGCTGCGCGCGGTGGGCGGGCGCATGGCAGCCCTTGCCCCCATGCCGCCCTGCGGCACCTTGGCCGAGCTGGAAAGCCGGATGAACGACGTGCTGGCCGCCGCCGATTGGGGTTATGTACAATTGTTGCTGGACGCGCAGGGCAAAGCGCTGGTGATCAATCATTCGGCGGCGCCGCTGATCTCCACCCATCACGATGCTTCCGGCAGTTGGGTCGGCGCGGTGCTGGAGGGGCTCTACGCCGCCTGGCTGGCGACGCAGCCCGGCGCCGAGGGCAATGTTCCGGTAAAACGCTCACCTGCCGCCGCCGGCAGCGTTACCTTGCGCTATTCGCGGGCCTGAACCGGGCGACTCGCGCCGCCCGGTTGGGATGCATCAGTCCGCCGCAAGCGCTGTCCTGCTGCGGTTGAGCACGCTCAACACGTGGTCCTCAGCCATATCCACCACCTGCTCCACCTGCGGCGGCGTGAACACATGGCCGGCGCCGGGCAGGGTGCGGTAGTCGATCTTCACGCCCTTCTGGGTGTTCAGCTTGTCCACAAGGCGGCCCACGCTGGCCACCGGCACCAGCTCGTCATCCTCGCCATGCAGGATCATGCCCGAGCAGGGGCAGGGGGCGAGGAAGCCGAAATCATAATGGCTGGCAGGCGCCGAGATCGACACGAAGCCGCCCATTTCCGGACGCCGCATCAGCAGCTGCATCCCGACATAGGAGCCGAAGGAATAGCCCGCCACCCACAGCATGCTGGCCGCCGGGTTGATCGTCTGCAGGAAGTCGAGCGCCGACGCCGCATCGCTGATCTCGCCGATGCCGCCATCATAGCGCCCCTGGCTCTTGCCCACGCCGCGGAAATTGAAGCGCAGCACCGAGAAGCCCATCGCCTGGTAACGCGCATAGAGGCCATGGATGACGCGGTTGTTCATCGTCCCGCCATGCAGCGGGTGCGGGTGCAGCAGCAGCGCCACCGGCGCATTGGGCCGCTTGGCATGGTGATAACGACCCTCAAGCCGGCCATCCGGCCCCGCGAACATCACTTCAGGCATTGACCCAGACATCCATTCTTCAAGGGCGGCGGGGGAGCCGGCGCGAACGCTGCCCCCACACGCCGCCGCGTGCGGATGGCCACCAGCCGCGCGCCTGTTTTCAGGCGGTCGCGCGGAAACCCCGTCCAGAGCGCGCCCGCTTTGCGGAGCGCGAAGAGGCGTCATTGACGCAACGCCTCGTCACTCATAGCATTCCTGGAACGTGAACAACGCCCGGACGGGAATGGCGGAGTGCTGGTAACGGGTGCCGCGGGTGGTGTCCCTCCCCGGCGGCTTGAGCAGCATACTGGTTCCGATCCGGGTTTCATAATGGATTCATGGTGGCACACGCATGGCTGGGGTTCCCGGAACGCATGTCGTGCAGGCCACCCGGCGGGGAATGACACGAGATGCGCCTTTCGACACGTGGACGCTACGCCGTCATGGCCATGGCAGAGTTGGCCGCGCGGGAAGCCCGCGCTGAACCCGCGGCCCCCGGCAAGCGCCCCGCCCCGGTGTCCCTGGCCGAGATCGCGGCCTCGCAGATGCTCTCGCTCGCCTATCTCGAACAGCTTTTCGGCCCGATGCGCCGCGCCGGCCTCGTCGCATCCGCCCGCGGCCCGGGTGGCGGCTACCGGCTCTGCTACCCTGCCCGCGACATCTCCATCGCCATGATCGTCGAGGCCGTGGAGGATAATATCCGCACCATCCGCTGCGACGATGAAGCGCCGAATTGCGTCGGCGCCGGCAAATGCGCGACGCATGATCTCTGGGCCGAGTTGAGCGAACACGTCCGCCTGTTCCTCGATCGCCTCACCCTCGCCGATGTGCTCGCCGGCGATATCGCCGGCCGCGCCACCGCCCCGCGCCTGGCGGTGTCCATCGACGCCTGAGGCGCTTATCTGGCGTCCATGCTGTACCTGGATGCCAACGCCACCGAATCCCCCCGGCCCGAGGCACTGGCCGCCGCTGCCCGCGCCATGGCGCTGGGCGGCAACCCTTCCTCCATGCATGGCCAGGGGCGCCTCGCGCGGCGGGCGCTGGAGGATGCGCGTGACGCCCTGGCACGCCGCTTCGGCGCCGCCCCCGCCGATACGGTGCTGACCGCCGGCGGCACCGAGGCCAATGCCCTGGCGCTGCACGGCTTTGCCGCCGGCCGCCGCATCCTGGCCGGCGCCACCGAGCACGCCGCCATCCGCGCCTTCCCGCACACCGGGATCCCCGTCCTGCCCGACGGCACGCTCGACCTCGGCGCCCTGGCCGCGCTGCTGCGCGACGGTCCGGCGCTGGTGGCGGTGATGGCCGCCAACAACGAGACCGGCGTGCTGCACCCGCTGGCGGAGGTCGCCGCCCTGTGCCGCGCCCATGGCGCCCATCTGCATGTCGATGCCGTGCAGGCCGCCGGGCGCATCGCCATCGCCCCGGGCTGGGACAGCCTGGCGATCTCCGGCCACAAGCTGGGCGGCCCGATGGGGGCCGGCGCCCTGCTGCTGCGCCCCGGCCTGCACCCGGCAGCCCTGGTGGCCGGTGGCGGCCAGGAGCGCGGCCGGCGCGGCGGCACCGAGCCCCTGCCCGCCATCGCCGGCATGGCCGCCGCCGCCCGGGCAGCCCCGCCCAGCCATCTCGCCGGGCTGCGCGATGCCATCGAGGCCGGGCTGCCCCCGGGCGTCATCGTGGCCGGCCAAAGCGCGCCCCGGCTGCCCAACACCACCCAGATCGTGATGCCGGGGATGGCGGCGGAGCGGCAGGTGATGGTGCTGGACCAGCTCGGCCTCTGCGTCTCCGCCGGTGCCGCCTGTTCCTCGGGCAAGGTGGCGGCCAGCCATGTGCTGGCGGCCATGGGGTTTTCCGGGTCTGCCGGCTGCGGCATCCGGGTTTCGCTGCCCTGGGATGCCGGGCCGGATACCGCCGAGCGGTTCCTGGCGGGGTATCGGGAGATGGCGGCGCGGCTGCTGCGCAAAGTGGTGCGGTAAATGCGCGGATTCGGACAAATACCAGGGCTGGTGGGCCGGGGTGCCTTTAGCCCCAATTTGTGGATGGCACGGGGGTGAATGCGAAAAGCAGCCGGTTTCGGACAAATACCCCGGCGGCGCCGCGCGCATGGCCCAGGCAGCTTCGGCAGGCCCGCCAGATGGGGCGGCGCGGTTCGGCAGGGGGTGGAAGCGAGGCATGGGCTGCTCCTTCGCGGGGAGGAGATGTACAACCTATTTTTTGCAGGGTTGTCAAGGTATAATTACCTAATCAACGACTTCAGCCCAGAATGACATCCCGCTCCGCCAGCCAGGCCCCGGGCTCCATCCGCGCGCCGGCTAGCGCCGTGCCATCCACCGCCCGCAATGCTCCGCGCAGATGGGTGACAATCCCCTGCGCCTGCGCCGCCTCCCCGATCACCCGCGGCAGGTCGGCATCGGCATCGCCCGACCAGTCGGTGGGGTAGAAGGGGCCGGTGGTCTGGCGCGGCGTGGTGCCCGGCGCCTGGGCACCGGCGCAGCCGGCGGGAAGAAATTCCCGAATTGCGACGCCGGCCGCTTCATCCTTTGGCAAGCCTGCCTGGGCTACATGGGCGGGGAAGCCTGGAAGAACCGATGTCCAAGAACCTCTCCATCCCGTCCCGCCTCGTGCTCGCCATGATGCTGCTGGCATCCGGCCTGGCCGCCGCGCTGCTGGCCGCGACCTGGTGGCAGAACCGCGCCAAGGACGCGGCCAGGGTCGAGCTATCCGCGCAGCGCATCACCGCCACGCTGACCCAGATCATCAGCCTCGAGCAGCAGCGGCTGGGAACCCTGGCCCATTCCCTGGCCGTCCACCCCGCCCTGCGGCCCGCCCTGCGTGCGCGCGATGGCGGCGCCGTCTTCGACGCCTTCGCCCCCACCCATGCGGCTTTGGCGCCGGCCGGGATGCTGGACAATATCGCCGCCGCCCTGGCGCCCGCCACGCTGATCTCACGCTCCAACAGCCGCATGACAGGGACGGAGGAGATCGGCGGGCGCAGGCCCGATGTCGCCACCGCCGCCAATGAAATGCGGCCGGTGGCGGGCCTGATCTTCGGCCCCACGGTGGGGCTTTCCGCCGCCGCGGTGGTGCCGGTGATCGATGGCGAGGGTGGGCAGCGCCGCGCCATCGGCACGGTCTTCGCCCATGGATCGCTCAACGGCGCCATGCTCGATCGCATCCGTGACGCCATCCGCGCCGATATCGTGCTGTATGTCGAGCGTGATGGCACCATGACCCGCGTCTCCGGCACCCTGCCGCAGGGCGTTCTGGACCAGGCGGGGCTGCGCGCCGGCCTCAGCGGCGCCACCGCCCCGCGGCTGCTGGAGCAGGGTGGCCGCAGCCTGGCCGTGCTGGCCTATCCGCTGCGCGACTTCAGCGGCCGCGCCATCGCGGTGGCCGAGCTGGTGATCGACCAGACCGGGCCCATCGCCCAGCTGCGCCGCGACCAATGGGTGCTGCTGGCCATGATCGCCGGCTGTCTCGTCATCGCCGGCCTGATCAGCCTGCTGCTGGCCCGTGGCATCGCCCGCCCCATCCAGGCGCTGGTGGGCCGCACCCAGGCCCTGGCCCGGGGCGATGCCGATGCTCCGGTGCCCGGCGCCGGGCGCGGCGATGAAATCGGCGCCATGGCCGGCGCGGTGGAGGTGCTGCGCGAGAACACGCTGCGCATGCGGGCGTTGGAGGCCGAGCAACAGGCCATCCAGGCCCGCGCCAGCGTGGAGCGGCGTGAGATGCGTGACGCCGTGGCCCAGCGCTTCGAGGCCAAGCTGGGCGGCATCGCCACCAGCCTGGCCCAGGCCTCGGGCGGCCTGACCCAATCGGCCGATGGCATGGCCAGCGCCGTGCAGGACACCAGGCGCGAAAGCGGCGTGGCCCGCGGCGCCGGCGCGGATGCCAGCCGCAACGCCGCCTCCGCCGCCGCGGCGACCGAGGAGCTGGCGGCGTCGATCGCCGAAATCGCCCGCCAGATGGGCCAATCCGCCGCCATGTCGCGCCGCGCGCGGGACGAGGCGGAGGCCACGACCCGCCAGGTCGATGCCCTCAACCAGGCCGCCGGCCAGATCGGCGACGTGGTCCGCCTGATCACCGACATCGCCGGCCAGACCAACCTGCTGGCGCTCAACGCCACCATCGAGGCGGCAAGGGCGGGCGACGCCGGCAAGGGCTTCGCCGTGGTCGCCAGCGAGGTGAAGACGCTGGCCAGCCAGACCGCCGGCGCGACGGAGGAAATCAGCCGCAAGATCGCCGAAATGAGCGCGGCGGCCGAGGGCAATGCCAAGGCGGTGGCGCAGATCGGCATCACCATCGCCGGGCTGGATGAGATCGCCGCCACCATCGCCGCCGCCGTGGAACAGCAGCGCGCCGCCACCGCCGAGATCGCCCGCGGCGTGACACTGGCGGCGCGCGATACCGAAACCGCGTCGGCCGCCATCGGCACGGTGGAAAGCCGTGCCGAAAGCGCCGGCGCCGTGGCGGGCCGGGTGCGCGACGCCTCGACCGAAATAGCCAGCCAGGCCGCCGGGCTGCGAACGGAGATGGAGCGCTTCGTGGCGGAGCTGCGCGCGGCCTGAACTTGCGGGGCGGGGCGGGGCACGCCACTTAGGGGCCATGCGTCCAAACCGCCCGATCTATCTCGACCACCACGCCACCACGCCGATGGACCCGCGGGTGCTGGCCGCCATGCGGCCGTGGTGGGAGGAGAATTTCGCCAATCCGCACAGCGCGGAACACGCCATGGGCCGCGAGGCGGAGGCCGCGGTGGAGCAGGCCCGCGCCCATGTCGCGGCCCTGATCGGCGCCGACCCGCGCGAGATCATCTTTACCAGCGGCGCCACCGAGGCGAACAACCTGGCCATCAAGGGCGCCGCCCGCTTCGCCGGCACGGACGGCCCGCGCCGCATCATCACCCTCGCCACCGAGCACAAATGCGTGCTGGAGAGCGTGCGCGCGCTCGCGGCCGAGGGCTTCGAGCCGGTCATCCTGCCCGTCCAGCCCGATGGCATGCTGGACCTCTCGGTGCTCGAGGAAGCGCTGCGCACCCCCACGCTGCTGGTCAGCGTCATGGCGGTGAACAATGAAATCGGCGTGGTGCAGGACCTCGCCGCGATCGGCGCCCTGGTGAAGTCAGCCGGCGGCGCCTTCCACACCGACGCCGCCCAGGCCTCCGGCCGCGTGGCGCTGGATGTGAACGCGATCCAGGCCGGTCTGCTCTCGCTGACCGCGCACAAGATGTATGGCCCCAAGGGCGTGGGCGCGCTCTATGTCCGCAGGCGGCCGCGCATGCGCCTGGCACCGCTCTTCTCCGGCGGCGGGCAGGAACGTGGCTTGCGCTCCGGCACCCTTCCCGCGCCGCTGCTGGTGGGGTTCGGCGAGGCGGCGCGGATCGCGGCCAGCGAGGGCGTGCTCGATGCCGGCCGCGTCGCCGGCCAGCGCGAGCGCTTCCTCGCCGCCCTCTCGGCCGAAATTCCGGGTCTGCGGCTCAACGGCCACCCCACCGCGCGGGTCGCCGGCAATCTGAACCTGGCCTTCCCCGGCGGCGTCGATGCCCAGGCCCTGATGGCAGCCGCCCCGGGCCTGTGCGTCTCCACCGGCAGCGCTTGCTCCTCGGCCGAGATCGAGCCCTCCTATGTGCTGGCCGCGCTGGGAATCCCCGAGCTCCAGGCCCGTGCCACCTTGCGCCTGGGCTTCGGTCGTTTTACCTCGCCCGCGGAAGCCGATCAGGCCGCCGCGCTGCTTGCCGCCGCGTGGCGCCAGGTTGTGGCCCGTTCTCAAGCCGCCGAGTAGGAAGTTTTGATGCCCAAGATGGTATTCGTGGAGCGCGACGGAACCCGCCGTGAAGTGGAAGCACCGCTGGGGCTTTCCGTGCTGGAGATCGCCCATCGCCATGGCGTGGACATCGAGGGTGCCTGCGAGGGATCGCTCGCCTGCTCCACCTGCCATGTCGTGGTGGAGGCCGGATGGTTCGCCAAGCTCGCCAAGCCCACCGAGGATGAGGAGGACATGCTCGACCTCGCCTTCGACCTGCAGGAGACCAGCCGCCTGGGTTGCCAGATCGTGATGACCGCGGCGCTGGATGGGTTGGTGGTCAAGCTGCCCGCCGGCACGCGCAACGCGGGTGGCTGACTGGAACACCTACGGCCGGGAAGGCGGCCTCTATCGCCGCCTGCGCGATGCCTGCGCGGCGGATTGGGCGGCCTATACTTGGCACCCCTTCGTGCAGCGGCTTTCCTCCGGTGACCTGCCGCTGCCGGCGTTCCGGCACTACCTCGTGCAGGACTACCTGTTCCTGATCCATTTCGCCCGCGCCAAGGCGCTGGCGGTGGTAAAGGGTGAGAGCCTCGACGCCATGCGCGGCAAGGCGGCGGCGGTGCTGGCCATCCTCGATGAGACCAAGCTGCACCTGAAATACTGTTCCGAGTGGGGCCTGGATGAGGCCGCGGTGATCGCCACGCCGGAAACCATGGAGACCGTGAGCTACACCCGCTGGGTGATGGATCGCGGCATACACGGCGATATTCTCGACCTCGAAGTGGCCCTGGCCCCGTGCACCGTGGGCTATGGCGAAGTGGCCCTGCGAATCATGGCCGACCCTGCCCGCGCCGACACCTACAAGAGTTGGATCGAGGCCTATGCCTCCTCGGACTACCAGGCAATGGCCCGCGCCGCCGCGGCCCGACTCGATGCGCTGGGGGACAGCCATGGCGGCGAGGCCCGCTTCGCCACACTGGCGCGCGATTTCCGCATGGCCGCCCAGTTGGAAGCCCGCTTTTGGCAGCAGGGCCTGGACATTCTCTGATGCGCATCCTGGTCGCCATGTCCGGCGGCGTGGACAGCTCGGTCGTCGCCGCCCTGCTGCATGAGCAGGGCCACGAGGTGATCGGCGCCACCCTGCAGCTCTATGACCATGGCGCCGCCGTGCAGAAGAAGGGCGCCTGCTGCGCCGGCCAGGACATCCACGACGCCCGCCGCGTGGCCGACCACCTCGGCATCGCGCATTACGTGCTGGACCGCGAGGAGCGGTTCCGAAAGGCCGTCATCGAGGATTTCGCCAATTCCTACGCCCGCGGCGAAACCCCCATCCCCTGCATCCGTTGCAACCAGACCGTGAAATTCCAGGACCTTCTCGAACTGGCCGAGGATATGGGCTGCGAGGCCATGGCCACCGGCCACTACGCCCGCACCCTCCCCGGCCCCGAACTGCACCAGGCCGCCGACCCGGCACGCGACCAGAGCTATTTCCTGGCCCACACCACCCGCGACCAGCTCGCCCGCACCCTCTTCCCCCTCGGCGAGATGTCCAGCAAGGCCGAGGTCCGCGCCCATGCCGCGCGGCTGGGCGTGGCGGTGGCGGAAAAGCCCGACAGCCAGGACATCTGCTTCGTCCCCGCCGGCCACTACGCCGATGTGGTCGCCAAGCACCGCCCCGACGCGCTGGAGCCGGGCGAGATCGTCGACACCCAGGGCCGAACCCTGGGCCAGCACCGCGGCATCGCCCGCTACACCGTGGGCCAGGGCCGCGGCATCGGCATCGCGGCCCCCGAGAGGCTCTATGTGCAAGCCGTGGACGCCACCCGCCGCCGCATCACCGTGGGTCCCCGCCCGGCCACCGGGGACATCCTGGTGACCGAGCTCAACTGGCTCGCCCCCCCGCCCGCGCAGGAATTTCGCGCCGACATCAAACTGCGCGCGCGCGAAAACCCGCACCCCGCCACATTGCTGGTGCGGGACGGGGCGCTGCTGGTGCGCCCCGATACGCCCTCGGTTGCCGCCCCCGGCCAGGCTTGCGTGGTCTATCAGGGGGCGCGCGTCCTGGGCGCGGGTTTCATCAGGGGGCTGTGATGGGTGGCTTTGCCGGGTTTCTGCTGCGCTGGTTCGTCGTTTCGCTGTCGCTCTGGGTCGCCGTGGCCCTGGTGCCCGGGTTGCATGCCGAGGGCACGGGGGCGCTGCTGCTGGCCGCACTCCTGCTGGGCGGCGTCAACGCCTTCCTGCGCCCCATCCTGTTCTGGCTGACCCTGCCCATCACCGTGCTGACGATGGGCGTGTTCTTGCTGTTTCTCAACGCCATGATGCTGGGCCTGGTGGGTTGGATCGTTCCCGGCTTCGCGGTGGAGGGCGTCTTTCCCGCGGTGTTCGGCGCCATCGTGGTGTCGCTGGTCTCGCTGGTGCTGAACCGGGCCATTGCGCCGCGTTGACATGGCGTGGCCCTGGCCCTAATCCCCGCCCTCGCGCGGTGGTGTAGCTCAGTTGGTTAGAGCACGGCACTCATAATGCCGGGGTCGGCGGTTCAAGTCCGCCCACCACTACCATGCGCCCGCTTGATCAGCCCTGTTCCGGCGGCGTTTCCGGCGCCGGTTTCGGCTTGCCCACGCGCTTGGGCTTGGGCACCGGCGCCGCGGCTTCGGGGGCAGGGGCCTCGGCCGGGCTCTTGTCCGCGGGCTTCTTCGGCGCGGCCTTGGCCTTCACCGTCTTCGGCGCCGCCACCACCGCCTTGGGGTCGTACCCGAACAGCTTGGCGCAATGCACCGCGTCGCGCTTGTCCTTGTAGCCCTCGCTGGCCGCGGCCAGCAGGTTGCCGTTCTTGGCCCGGGCGCGCCAACGAAACTCGCCCTTCTTGTCCTGGTAGATCTCGAAAACCGGGGTGCTGCGGCTGGTCGCCATGATCGCTCTCCGCCTGGGTGGAAACCGGGCGGAAACTACGGAGGCCGGCCGTGGATTCGCGAGTGAAAAAACGGCGGGAAAAATTACCGTTTTGCCTCAATCGCATCCCAGATGTTGCGCTCGAGATGGATGCCATCGAATCGCGCCAACTCCTGCAGCCCGGTCGGCGAGGTCACGTTGATCTCCGTCAGATACCCCCCGATCACGTCGATGCCCACGAAGATCATCCCCCGCGCGCGCAGCTCCGGCCCGATCTTCTCGCAGATCTCCAGCTCGCGCTCCGTCAGCACCGTCTTGGTCGGCGTGCCGCCGACATGCATGTTGCTGCGCGCCTCGCCCTCGGCCGGCACGCGGTTGATGCCGCCGAGTGCCACGCCGTCGATCAGGATCACCCGCTTGTCGCCCTGCCGCACCGCCGGCAGGTATTTCTGCACCATCAGCGGCTCGCGCGACCGCTCGGTGAACATCTCAATGAGTGAATTCAAATTCGAATCGCCGGGCTTGATGTGGAACACCCCGGCACCGCCATTGCCGAACAGCGGCTTCACGATGATGTCCTGGTGCTTCTCGCGGAATTTCCGGATTTCCCGCGTGTCCGAGCTGACCAGCGTCTCGGGCATCAGCTCGGGAAACTTCAGCACGAAGAGCTTTTCCGGCGCGTTGCGCACCGAGGCCGGGTCATTCACCACCAACGTCCTGGGGTGGATATGCTCCAGGATATGCGTGGCGGTGATATAGGCCATGTCGAAGGGCGGGTCCTGCCGCATCAGCACCACATCGATATCGGTGGCCAGGTCCAGCTCCACCGGCACGCCGAACTCGTAATGCGCGCCACGCTCGCGCTTCACCGTCACCGGATGCGCCCAGGCCGTCACGCGGCCGGCCTGCATCGACAAATGCTTCACATGGTAGTGCCACAGCCTGTGGCCGCGCGCCTGCGCCTCCAGCATGAGCGCAAAACTGCTGTCGCCATCGATGTTGATGCTCTCCATCGGGTCCATCTGGACCGCCACGCGCAAGGCCATGCCGCCACTCCGGTTTTGTGGCCCTCTGCTTGCCACCCGGGGGGCTTCAGTTCAACCGGTGGCGCAGCTCATCCACCAGCCCGCGGATGCGCAGATGCCCCTCCGCCTGCGGCGCCAGCACCAGGGAATGTTCGAGTGCTGTGAGCGCGGCGCCGATGCGCTCCAGCCGGTGGTTCATCAGCCCGGCCTCGCGCCACAGCATGGCGTTTTCCGGGGCGATGCGCCGCATGTCGTCCACGCAGGCAAGCGCGCCCTCCACATCATGCTTCTGCAGCCGGCGCAGCTTGATGTTGTTCTGCAGCCGCAGCAGCACGCCGCGCTTGCCCATCGGCGCCAGCATGCCCGGCCGAAGCTCGGCCTTTTCGCCCTCCACCCGCTTGACCAGGGCGCGCAGGTCGGGCGCCTCCAGCCTGCGGCCGTCATTGAACACATCGACGACGACCGGCCCATGCGGCCCCTTGATGGCGAGCAGGAAATGGCCGGGGAAATCCACGCCATGCGCCTCCCATCCCGCCGCCTCGGCGGCGTGCAGCCAGACCAGCCCCAGCGCCACGGGCAGGCCCCGCTTGGTCTCCAGCACGCGCACCAGATTGGCGCGGGCGGGGTCGTCATAGTTCTGCGTGTCGCCGCCGAAGCCGAAATGCCCCTGCAGCAACGCGGCCAGGACTTTCCGCCGCGCTTCCGGGTCGCCGGCATCGGCCTGCGGGGCGGCGGCGGCGCGGGCCACCGCCTCAACAGCGATCGCGGTCAGCAGCCGGGCGGCCGCGCGCCAATCGGCCTCCGGCTGGTCCACCCGGGCCAGTTGCAAGGCCACCGCGCCCAGGTCGATTTCGGCCTCGGGCAATTGCCCCGCGGCATCCAGGGCGGCGCGGGCTTCGCTGATGGCTGTCACGGTCATGTCAATCATGTCGGTGCGGCAGGGGGCCGCGGCAAGGGCGGCAGGCATTCAGCCGCGCTTGAGCATCACCCCAAGCGGCCGTCCGCCGAACAGATGGACATGGAAATGCGGCACCTCCTGCCCCGCATCCACGCCCATGTTGGACAGGATGCGATAGCCCGAGCCCTCCAGCGGCCGCCCCACCTCGCCCACCGCGCGCCAGAAGCCGGCGATCGCCTCGGCGCTGGCGCCGGCGTGGAAATCCGCCGCCGAGACCCATTCGCCCTTCGGGATCACCAGGATATGGGTGGGCGAAAGCGGGTTGATGTCATGGAACGCCAGCGCGTGCTCGCTTTCCAGCACCTTCTTGCAGGGAATTTCCCCGCGCAGGATCCGCGCGAAGATATTGCCCGGGTCATAGGGCGGCAGGCCCGAGACACTCATGGCAGCTTCGTCGTTCGTGCCAGGCGCACCAGCGCCTTGGGCCGGGCCGCCTTCTCGGCGATGCCGGAAATCCCCTCGCGCCGCACCAGCTCGGCCCAGACCTCGTTGGGGCGGATATTGGCGTCCACCCACAGCACCATGAGGTGGTAGAGCACGTCGGCGCTCTCGCTGATGGTGGCGGTCCTGTCGCCCGCCACCGCCTCGATCACCAGCTCCACCGCCTCCTCGCCCAGCTTCTGCGCCACCTTGGGCGTGCCGCGTGCCAGCAGCCGGGCGGAATGCGAGGTGGCGGCATTGCCGGAATGCCGGCGCTGCTCGATCACCGCCCAGAGCCGTTCCAGCACCTCGGCCGAGGCGCCCTCGACCGGGGGCTCGTAGGGTATGGTGACGCGCTTCTCCTCGCGCCGGATGGATTTGGGCAGCTTGGTGGGCTTCATCTTCACCTCGGCGATGAGCGGCGCCGGCAAGGGGCCGGCCAGCTTGGCGAATTTCTTCTTCTTCAGCGGTTTGGTCATCAGGCTGCCCCGGCCCATGCGGGCTCGGCCGGGCGCACGGGCCAGCCGGCCGCGGCCAGCGCCGCCTTGGCCTCGGCGATGCGGAACACCCCGTCATGAAAGACGCTGGCGGCCAGCAGGCCGGAGGCGCCGGCGGCGGCGCCCTGGGCGAAATGCTCCAGGCTGCCCACGCCCCCGCTGGCCACCAGCGGCAGCCGCACCCGGGCGCGGATGGCGCGCAGCAACTCCAGGTCGAAACCCTGCCCGGTGCCGTCGCGGTCCATCGAGGTCAGCAGCAACTCGCCCGCCCCGGCCGCTTCCATTCGGGCCGCCCATTCCACCGCGTCGAAGCCGGTGCCGCGCCGGCCGCCATGGGTGAAGACTTCCCAGCCGCCGGGGCGGACCTGCTTGGCGTCGATGGCGACGACGATGCATTGGCTGCCAAAGGCGGTGGAAGCGCGGGTCACGAGCTCAGGATCGGCCACGGCGGCGGAATTGATGCTGGCCTTGTCGGCGCCGGCCAGCAGCAGCCGGCGGATATCCTCCACGCTGCGCACCCCGCCCCCCACGGTGAGCGGGATGAACAGCTTGGCCGCGGTGCGCGCCACGACATCGAGCATGGTGTCGCGATTCTCATGCGTGGCGCCGATGTCGAGGAAGGTCAGCTCATCCGCCCCCTGTTCGCCATAGGCGGCGGCCTGCTCCACCGGGTCGCCGGCGTCGCGCAGGGCGACGAAATTCACCCCCTTCACGACCCGGCCTTCCTTCACGTCGAGGCAGGGAATGACGCGCAGCGTGAGCACCTACGGATGACCTTTTAAGGTTGTGGAGCGCGGCCGAAATCGGCGCGAATGGGATTTGCGATGCGCTGCCAAATCGTGGGGGTCAAGCCGAAATGGAAAGTCTTGTGGCGGCGCGGGCGTGAATTTGGCAAACAACCCCCATGATCCCCGATGAATCCGAGACAGTTCTGTTACGGCCCCGGGCTTTCATGCCGGAGGTGCCCTGCACGGTGCGCTGGAACCGCTCCGCCAGGGCGCGGCGCGTCTCCCTGAAGATCTCGCCCCGCGACGGCGCCGTCATCGTCACCCTGCCGATCCGCGCGGCAAGGCGGGCGGGGATGGCGCTGCTGAACGAGCATGCCGATTGGGTGGCCCAGCGCCTGGCCGCGATCGAGCCGCCGCGTCCCTTTGCCCCGGGCGTGACGGTGCCCATCGGCGACGTGCCGCGTGAGATCATCCACGCCCCCGCGCAGCGCGGCGGCACACTGCTCGAGCCCGGCCGGCTGGTGGTGACCGGCGGCCTGGAATTCCTCCCCCGCCGGGTCGGCGATTTCCTGCGCGCCGAGGCAGGCCGGCGCATCCATGCCGCGGTGCCGCCGCATGCCCAGGCGCTGGACGTGCGCCCCGCCGCCATCCGGCTGAAGGACACCCAGACGCGCTGGGGCAGCTGCGCCCCCAATGGAACGCTTGCCTTCTCCTGGCGCCTGGTGATGGCGCCGGGCTGGGTGCTGGACTATGTCGTGGCGCATGAGCTGGCGCATCTGCGCGAGCTGAACCACTCGCCGCGTTTCTGGGCGCTGTTGGAGAGCCGCACGCCGCATCGCGCCGCCGCCACCGCCTGGCTTCGGGCGAATGGCGCCAGGCTGCTGCGCATCGGCTGAGCCTCAGGCCGCCTCCGCGCGGATGAAATCCGACGCGCGCTCGGCGATCATCAGCGTCGTCGCCATGGTGTTGGCCGAGGTCATCGCCGGCATGATCGAGGCATCGACCACCCGCAAGCCTTCCATCCCGTGCAGCCGCAGCCGGTCATCCACCACCGCCATCGGGTCGCTCGCCGGACCCATCTTGCAGGTGCCGATGAGGTGATAGGTCGTCACCCCATTGTTGCGGGCGAAGTCGAGGAACTCGTCATCGCTCTGCACATCATCGCCCGGCAGGGTCTCGCCTTCCAGGTATCGCGACAGCTCCGGCGAATGCAGCAGCCGCCGCATCATTCGCAGGCCGGCGATATGCACCCGACGGTCATTTTCCACCGCGAGGTAGTTGGGCTGGATTTCCGGGTCCTCCCAGGGGTTGGTGCTGCGCGCCCGCACCCAGCCCGCGCTTTCCGGCCGATGCTGCCAGGAGCCGGCGGATACTCCCGGATAATCATCCAGGATGTAGGTTTTCCCGGGTTTGTAGCTGCCCGGGGTGAACACGCATTGCAGATCCGGCTGGTCCAGCCCCTCGAAGCTTTTCCAGAAGACGAAGACATGGCTGGGTGCGGTCGCCAGGATGCTCGGCCGCCCGGCGGCCCATTTCACCAGCTCCGCCCCCAGCCGCCAGCCGCGCGCCAGCTCGTTCAGCGTGATGGTGCCGGGGCGCGCGCGCATGATGAAGCGGCTGGCATAATGGTCGCGGAAATTCTCCCCCACCCCCGGCAGCACATGCACGGGCGCCACACCCAGCCTCTCCAGCAGCCCCGCCGGCCCGATGCCGGAAATCTGCAACAGCCGCGCGGTATTCGCCGTGCCGGCCGAGAGAATCACCTCCCGCCGCGCCCTGATCTCGGTGCGCGGCCCATCGGCCGAGGCGGCATAGCGCAGCCCGACACAGCTCTTGCCCTCGAAGACCAGCCCGGTCGCCCGCGCATTCGTCCGCACCTCCAGATTCTTGCGCGCCATGGCCGGCCGCAGCCGCCCCCGCGCCGCTGATATCCTTCGGTTGTTGCGGATGATCCGCTGGAAATACCCGACACCCGCCTGGTCGCCGCTGTTGTAGTCGCGCGCGCGGGGAATGCCCTGCGCCACGCAGCCGGCGATGAAGGCCTCGGAGAGCGGATGGATCCAATCCATATCCGTCACCGGCATGCCGCCCTCGGTGCCGCGGGTGTCATCCGCAGTTTCGACCTCTTGGCCGATGCGCTTCTCGCTGCGCTTGTAATAGGGCAGGCAATCCTCGTAGCTCCAGCCGCGATTGCCGCGCTGCGCCCAGTTGTTGAGGTCATCGGGCTGGCCGCGATTGTAGATCATGCCGTTGATCGAGGTGCTGCCGCCCAGCACCCGGCCCTGCACCGTGGCGATCCGTCGCCCGCCGGTCAGCGCCGTGGGCTCGGTGCTGAACTGCCAGGAGACGCCGGGGTTGGAGAGGGTTTTGGTGAAACCCGCCGGCATGTGGATCCAGGGGTTGTTGTCGGCCGGCCCCGCCTCCAGCACGCAGACGCTGTGCTTGCCATCCTCGCTCAACCGGTCCGCCAGCACCGAGCCGGCGGCGCCGGAGCCCACGATGATGTAGTCGAAAATCTCGGTCATGGCTGTTCCCCCGAGGCAGCCTAACGCGGCCCGGCATTAACCGAAACCTCACCCGCGCCATGGCAATGCGTGCGGCAAACGCCCGAAAGGACGACGCCCTGCCTATCGCCGATGCCCGCAGTGCCGCCGAACTGCGCCAGCTCATCGCGCTGCTCGAGCGCAGCGGGATGGCGGAGAAGCGCGCCGATGCCCGGGCGCTGCTGGAAAGCTCGCGCGCGCTGCTGCACGCGCCGGTGGGGGGACGGCCTGCGCCCTCGCCGCGCCGCGTGCTGGCCAAGCTCCTGGCGCTCTGCTGCCTCGGGCTCGACGGCGTGGCGATGGCGGCCTTCTGCGCCGGGGTCGCGGGCTGGCTGGCCGGCACCCTGCCGCGGCCGGTGGCGCTGGGGCTGCTGCTGGTCGGGCCGGCCTGGGCCATCCTGCGCGCCGCCGCGCTGCGCGCCTGGCTGGTCGAGGCCGCGCTGATCGCGGCCTATCACGCGCGATGGGGCTGGGACTGGTTCGCCGAGGCCTTCTCCCCCGCCGCCCAGCTGCGGCTGGAAGCGCGTCTGGCGGCGCGCGAGGTGATGTGGCTCTGGCGCCGGCATCGCCGCGGCCTGCTGCACCGCCCGGGCCTCGCCGATGTGGAGGAATTCCTGCACCGCACCCACGGCCCCGCGGCCAGGGCCGCCTTCTCGGCGGTGGTGGCGGCGCAGCGCCAGGACGGCCGCGGCGGCCGCCTCACCGCGCTGCGCTGGCTGGCGCTGATCCAGGCGTTCGAGGGGCTGCCCGCTCCGGCGGTGCAACCGTCCGCCCCCGCGCCACTCGTCCTTGGCGAATCCGCCCCTCTCCCCGCCGCGCGCCCGCCGGCACCGCCCATGCTCCCGGCCCTCCCCGAGAACCCCGCCCGCATCCAGCGCCGGATCGATCTGCGCGAGTTGATCCGCCGCAAGCGCGAGGACGTCACCACCGCCTATGGCTGGAAGCTCAAGACCCCGGCCGAAATCGCCCAGCGCGAGCAGCGTGTGGATGAGCTGCGCGCCGAGATCGCCGCCCTGGAACGCGAATTGACCGCCATCGACGCCTGAGCCGCAACCAAACCCCGCCCTGCGCGTTGGAGTTCCGGATGGAACAGCACGGCGCATGGCATGGGAGCGCATTGGCGGGGCCCGCAAGGCCGGCATATGCCCGCACCCGGCGCCGCCGCTACAGTGCCGGCATGCAAGCCGCTCCGCCACCGTGCCTCTAGAGCAGATTCCCCTCATTCCGGCTCATAACCTGCTGTGGTGAAGTAGCTGGCGCACTCATCGGGTGAGAACGCGGCAAGCGCGTTGCCGATGGCGGTCCACAGTTCCTCGATGGTGCGTGCGGC
>JAKFUL010000036.1 GCA_021732665.1 Acetobacteraceae bacterium | reverse complement strand
GGGGCGGGCCGGGCTGGTGGTCGCGCGCGGCGGGCTGGCGGCCTGCGCGGGCCGGGGCTGGGCGGCCGGTGGCGCGGCGGGCGCGGGTACCGGCACCGCCGCCTGCCCCAGCGAGGACTGCGCCGGCGCCGGCGGCGCATAGGCCAGCCCCACCGCCAGGCCGATCCAGGCCGCCAGATGGCACAACGCGTTGCGAGGGCGGCTACTCGGCATCCCCCAGAAGTCGCAAGCCCGGCGTGGCCAGGTCAAGGGTGCTGTTCCCGATGTCATGGCGCGGGGTGCAGCAGGGCCATGGTCCGCGGGTCCGCCGCCCCGCCGTAGAAGCGCTGCAACGCGGCCAGGAAGCGCACCCGGTCGCCCGGATCGATCGCCGCCTCGGCGAAGAGGGTGAGGCAGGAGCGCAGCTTCATGTCGTCGGGCGAGCCGAGGATGGCATGGGCGCTGAGCGCCGGATCGGCCGCCATCAGCAGCGCCACGCAGGCGAGCAGGCGGGGGCCGAGCTCGGGATGGGCAAGATAGGCCCGCGCCTCGGCCAGATCGGCGATGCCGTAGAAGGTGGCGTGCTGGCTGGTCCCCAATCCGCGGAGCTGGGGGAAGATGAACCACATCCAGTGGCTCGCCTTGCGGCCGGCCGTGAGTTCGGCACGGACGGCGGCGAGGACGGGCGCCTGCGCCTCGGTGAAGCGCGCGAGCGTCATCAGTTGCTCTCGTTCTGCACCCGGTAGGGATGGGCGACATAGGTGCCGAGAATCTTCAGCTCGGCGAAGAATTCCAGCTCCTCCAGCGCCAGGGCCATGCCCTCCTCCCCAGGGTGGCCATCGGCGTCGCAGAGGAACTGCACTGCGGTGAAGCGGCCATCCAGCATGTAGGATTCCAGCTTGGTGAGGTTGATCTTGTTGGTCGCGAAGCCACCGAGTGCCTTGTAGAGTGAGGCGGGGATGCTTCGGGTCCGGAAGACGAAGCTGGTGACGCAACGCCCGGTACCCACCGGTGGCAGGCGCTGCTCGCGCGCCATGACATAGAAGCGGGTGGTGTTGTGTTCCGCGTCCTCGACATTGCGGCGGAGGATCTCCAGGCCATAGACCTCGGCGGCGAGCGAGCTTGCGATGGCCGCGTCTTCCACGCCGCCGCGCTCGGCGATCAGCGCGGCGGCGCCGGCGGTGTCGGCCTCGATCACGCCCTGCAGGTTCAGCTCCTTCAGGATGTTCAGCACCTGGCCCAGCGCCATGGGGTGGGAATGGGCGCGCTTGAGGGTAGCCTCCTTGGTGCCGGGTGGGGCCAGGAGGCAATGCTCGACGCGTTCGAAATGCTCGCCCACCACATGCAGGCCGGAATCGGGCAGCAGGCGGTGGATGTCGGGCACGCGGCCGGCCAGGGAATTCTCGCAGGGCAGCATGGCGAGTTCGGCGCGGCCGGCCCGCACCGCCTCCATCGCCGCCTCGAAGCTCGGGCAGGGCAGGGTGGTCCAGCCGGGAAAGGCGTGGCGGCAGGCCAGGTCGGAATAGGCACCCAGAAAACCCTGGAAGGCAATGATCGGCATGGGTTCAGGCTTTCAGTATCTCTCGGGCGCGGAAAAGATCCTCGGGCGTGTCGACGCCGAAGGGGCCATGCGGCACGGCGGCGACGGCGATGCGCATGCCATCCTCCAGCGCACGCAGCTGTTCAAGCTTCTCGCGCAGCTCCAACTGGCTGGCGGGAAGCGCCACGAAGCGGTTCAGGGCGGCGCGGCGATAGGCATAGACGCCGATATGGTGCCACAGCGGCCCCTCCCCCCAGGGGATGGCGGCGCGGGAGAAGTATAGCGCGGGCGCCACATCCTGTCCGGGTCCGAAGGCGCAGACGCATTTCACGAAGCTCTCGGTCGCGGCCTCTTCAGCATTGGCGATAGGGGTGACGAGGGAGCCGATATCGATGCCGGGATCGGCCAGGGGCCGCAGCACGGCGCGCAGCAGTTCGGGCGCCAGTGTGGGGAAATCGCCTTGCAGGTTCACCACCACATCGTGCCGGCCATCGGGGTCCAGCTGGTCGAGCGCGATCTTGATGCGGTCGGTGCCCGAGGGCACGTCATCGGCCACCAGCACGGCGGTGCCGCCGGCTTCGCGCACGGCGTCGACGATCGCGGGCTCGCCCGCCGCCACCGCGACGGGGCCGATCGCCGCCTCGATCGCGCGGCGCATGACATGCACGACCATGGGCTGGCCATGGATCAGCGCCAGCGGCTTGCCCGGGAGGCGGGTGCTGCCCATTCGCGAGGGAATGAGAATGATCGGATTCAAGACGCGCGGCCCCAGGTGGTTGAAGGCGCGCGGGGGCGCCTATATGGTGCGCCGCGTCATAGGCCGGCCCGCCCCCGGGTGCAAACCACTCCGGGGCGGCGGGCCGAAACTGCGCATAGAACAACGAGGTTGACGGGTTCCCATGGCCGATCTTGAGCTGAACAAGCTGTTTGCCGCCCCCCTGGTGGCCGGCGTGGCCTTCATGGGGGCCGGTCTGATCGGCGAGTTGCTGGTGCATCCGCACAAGCCTGCCACCAGCGCCATCCAGATCGGCGAGGCGCCCCGCGCCGCCGCCCCGGCCGCCGCCGCGCCCGCCGCGCTGGAGCCGATCGGCCCGCTGATGGCCGCCGCCAATGTGGAGAGTGGACGGGCGCTGGCGCAGCGCAACTGCGCGGCCTGCCACTCCTTCAATGATGGCGGCCGGTCGGGGGTGGGCCCCAACCTCTATGGCATCGTCGGCAAGAACCACGCGCAGGCCGCGGGTTTCAACTATTCGGCGGCGAACCGCGCGCTGGCCGAGAAGCCCTGGGGCTATGAGGAGCTGAACGCCTTCCTGCACGCGCCGGCCCGCGCCATGCCCGGCACCCGCATGGCCTTCGCCGGCCTGGCCAACAACCAACAGCGCGCGGATGTCATCGCCTATCTGCGCAGCCTGGCCGCCAGCCCGGTGCCGCTGCCCTGATTGACCCCGGTTTCATCGCCGCCGCCGAGGCCGCCGCCGACGCGGCCGGGCATTTCATCATGCCGTTCTTCCGCTCCGGCATGGCCGTGGAGGGCAAGACAGATGCCTCGCCGGTGACGGAGGCGGATCGCGGCGCGGAATTGCTGATGCGCGAGCATTTCGGCCGGTTGTTTCCCGCGCACGGGATTTGGGGCGAGGAATTCGGCGCCGACCGGGCCGATTCGGAATGGGTCTGGCTGCTCGATCCGATTGACGGTACCCGCGCCTTCATCACCGGCCGGCCGCTCTTCACCACGCTAATCTCGCTGCTGCATCGTGGCCGTCCCGTGCTCGGCATCATCGACCAGCCGGCGACGCGCGAACGCTGGATGGGCGTGGCTGGGCAGCGCACGAGGTTTTCCGGCCCCTTCGGCGGCCAGGTGGGCTGCCGGCCCTGCGCCACGCTCGCCGAGGCCGAGCTGGGCTGCACCGCGCCCGATATCTTTTCGCCCGCCCAGCTGCCGGGCTTCGAGCGGCTGCGCGCGGGATGCAGGCGCGCGACCTGGGGCGGCGATGCCTATGGCTATGGTCTGATCGCGCTCGGCAGCCTGGATGTGGTGGCCGAGGGCACGCTGAAGCCCTGGGATTGGGGCGCGCTGCTGCCCGTGGTCGAGGGTGCTGGCGGCAGCGTGACGGATTGGGCCGGGCGGGCGCTCACGCTGGAAAGCGCGGGCGACGTGCTGGCGCTGGGCGACCCCGCCCTTCTGCCCGGGATCGTTTCGCTCCTGGGCTGATTGGCACGGCGTATGCATGTTCCCATCCATTCGATGGGGAATGCGAATGAAAAACCTGAAATTCTGGATGTTGCTGGGCTTGGCCTGCCTGCCCTTTGGGCAGGCGATGGCGCAGGAGGCCTGGCCCTCGCGCCCCATCCGCATCGTCGTGGTCTTCCCGCCCGGCGGGTCCTCCGACATCGTGGCGCGGGTGCTGGCCGAGGCGATCGCGCCCAGGCTCAACGCCCGGGTGGTGGTGGACAACCGTCCGGGCGCCGGCGGCACCGTCGCCGCCCTGCATGTCGCGCAGCAGCCGGCCGATGGCTATACGTTGATGCTGTCCAACACGGCACCCCTCGTCACCTCGCCGCCGATCTACCGCACGCATGGCTATGACCCCATGCGCAGCTTCACCCATATCGCCTATATCGGGGCGACATCGATGGTGATCGTGACCAACCCCTCGGTGCCGGCGACGGACATGGCGACGCTGATGACCTGGATGCGCGCCCAGCGCGGGCCGGCCTTCGGCACCTCGGGCGTGGGCTCGGTGGGGCATATCCTCGGCACCATGTTCGAACAGCGCACGGGCATCGCCCTCAGCCACGCGCCCTATCGCGGCTCGCAGCCGATGCAGGCCGATCTGCTCGGCGGCTCCATCCTGCTCAGCTTCGACACGCTGCCGGAGAATGTGGAGAATATCCGCGCCGGGCGGCTGCGCGCCTTTGCGATCAGCGCGCCCTCACGCAATGCCATGGTCCCCAATGTGCCGACCACGGAGGAGGCCGGGCTGCCCGGGCTGCTTGCGGAGAATTTTTTGGGGCTTTCGGGCCCCGCCAATTTGCCGCCGGCGATCACCGCGCGGCTGAATGCCGAGGTGGCCTGGGCGCTGAACCAGCCGCAGATGCAGGAACGCCTGGCGCAGAACGGCATCACCCCCGGGGTGAAGACCCAGGCGGAATTCACCGAATGGCTGCAGGGCCAGATCAACACCCTGGGCGCCGCGGTGGCGGCGATGAACCTCTCGGTGAACTGAGGGCTATTCGGCGGCCAAAGGGGCGTCGGCTGGGATTTCCGCCCTGGCCTCCAGCACCTCCAGCGCTACCGCGGTGTCGTGGTACACGGCGCCACCCAGCGGCGGCGCCGGGTCGTCGCTGGTCAGGGCATTGATGCCGATGCCGGTCTCGAAATATTCGCTCGGCCAGATGCCCTCCACCACCACGGTGCCGGGCAGTTGGCCTTCGGCGATCTGCACATGCACCACGGTGGCGCCGCGGGCGTTGGAGAGGCGGATGCGGTGGCCATCGGCCGCCCCCAGCCGGGCCGCGTCCTGCGCGTTCAGCAGCGCCATGGGCCGTCCCTCGCGTTTTCTGGACCCCGGGGTCTCCGTAAAGCTGGTGTTGAGGAATTGCCGCGCCGGCGAGGTGATGAGGCGGAAGGGATGGGCCTCGGTCGGGTTCTCGATGCGGTCGAGATGATCGGGCATCGGGTTCATCAGATGGCCGAGGCGGCCGATGCCCGCCCAGTCCGGCTTGAAGCGGAAGCGGCGGTCGGGGTGGCCGAAGCCGTTGAGGAAATGGCTCTCCTCGAAGCTGGGCTGGGCGTCGATCCAGCGGCGGTCGATCACCTCGCGCGCCGCGGGCCAGCCGGAGACGCGCAGCGTTTCGTCCACGATCTCCATCTCGGTCATCCCGAAGCCGCGATGCTCGGCACCCAGCCGATGCGCCAGGGCGCAGATCACGGCGTGGTTGGAGCGCGCCTCGCCCGGTGGCTCGATCAGCTTGCGGCCGATCTGGATATGGCTGTGGCCGCCGGCCTGGTAGACGTCGTCATGCTCCAGGAACATGGTCGCGGGCAGCACGATATCGGCCTGCATGGCGGTGGCGGTCATGAACTGCTCATGGACGCAGACGAAGAGATCCTCGCGCGCGAAACCGCGGCGGACCTTGTTGGTGTCGGGCGCCACATCCAGCGGGTTCACGTTCTGGATCAGCATGGCGGTGACAGGCGGGCCGCCCTGCAATTCACCCAGGTCGCCGCAAAGCACGGCGCCGATGCGCGACATGTCCATCACCCTGGTCGAGCGGTCCAGAACGTCCTGACCCTCGATCAGCGTCTTGTTCCAGTGGTAGATGGCGCGCTGGTTCCACAGCGCGCCGCCGCCCCGGTTGCGCCACTTGCCGGTGATGCTGGGCAGGCAGAGCACGGCATGCAGCGCGGCGGCGCCGCCGCGGGAGCGGGCGAAGCCGTAGCCCACGCGCAGGAAGGCGCGGTCTGTGCGGCAATACAGCGCGGCGAAGGCCTCGATCTCGGCCATGCTCAGGCCGGTGACGCCAGCGGCCCATTCCGGGCCACGGCTTGCCAGATGCGCCGCCACATCGGGGCCGAAATCGGTGAATTCGGCCATATAGGCATGGTCGGCGTGGCCGTCGCGAAGTGCCACATGCAGCACGGCGCAGGCCAGCGCCGCATCGGTGCCGGGGCGCAGCGAGAGATGCATGTCGGCCACCGCCGCCGTGCCGCTGCGATAGGGGTCGATCACCACCAGCTTGGCGCCGCGTTCCTTCCTGGCGCGGCTGATATGCGCCATCACATTGACCTGGGTGGCCACGGGATTGCCGCCCCACATCACGATCAGATCGGCCTCGCCCATCTCCCGCGCGTCCGGGCCGCGGATGGTACCCAGCGCCGCCGTCGTGGCCGCTTCCATGATCGAGGTGCAGATGGTGTTCTGCTGCCGGGAATAGCGCATGGCATGGCGCAGCCGGTGGATGCCGTCGCGCTGCACCAGCCCCATGGTGCCGGCGAAGTAATAGGGCCAGACGGCCTCGCTGCCATGCTTCGCGGTGGCGTCGGTGAAGGCGCCGGCGACACGGTCCAACGCCTCGTCCCAACCGATCTGCCGGAACTGGCCGGAGCCGCGGGGGCCGGTTCGCAGCAGGGGCTGGGTCAGGCGGTCGGGGTGATGCACCCGCTCGGCATAGCGCGCGACCTTGGCGCAGATGACGCCGGCCGTGTAGCTGTTGTCTTCGGCGCCGCGCACCCGGCCGATGCGGGTGGGCGAGAGCACCTCCACCTCCAGGGCGCAGGTGCTGGGGCAATCATGCGGGCAGACGGAGGGTTCGAAGCTCATCGGCCATCATAATCAGAGGGCGGGGGTGGTTGAAAGCGGGAGTTGATCGGGCTGTCGTGGCAGGCAAGGGAAAGGTCCTCAGCCGGGGCGACGGTTCGCGTTGAACCTCAACCTGGGCCGGGCTGCGATGGAGCACCGGCGCATATCGCCTGGGATGTAGCCGCGCTGACTCGGCGAAACGCCGCGACAGCACTTCGTGGCGACCCGTTGTTCTGCACCGCGACCGGCGGCACAAGGCGAAATGCTCGATATTGTCCTCGCCTATGGCCCCTGGACCCTGCTGGCTTTTGTCCTCGTCGGCGCAGCAATCGGCGTGGTCGGGGGATTGCTCGGCATTGGCGGGGGCGTCATTGCCGTGCCGATGCTGCTGGAGGTCTTCGCGCGGACCGGCACGACCGACGCCGATCGGGCCGCGCTGGCCATTGGCACCGCGCAGGCTGCCATCCTGTTATCCTCCATCGCGGCAGCCGCCGCTCACGCCGCGGCCGGCAGCATCGACCGGTCCATTCTTCGGGCGTGGCTGCCCGCCATCATGGCTGGCGCCCTGCTTGGGCTGGGGCTGGCGCCGGTCATCCCGGCTTTCGTCTCCGTCGTGGCCTTCGCCGTCGTGGCCGTGATGCTCGGCATTCAGATGATGGCGGGCGCGCGCGGCATCCTGACCTCCGCCCTGCCGCCCCCCCCGCTGGGCTGGCTGCCACCGGCCGCCATCGGCATGCTATCCGCCGGCCTTGGGATAGGTGCCGGGACCTTGAGCGGGCCGATCCTTGGGTTGTTCAACACGCCCATCAATCGCGCGGTGGGCGCTGGCGCCGTGTTCAACCTGGCCGTGGCACTGCCGGCAACGCTCGGCTTCGCGGCCATGGGGTTCGGCAGGCCCGGCCTGCCCCCCGACACCGTGGGCTTTGTCAGCCTGAGCGCGGCACTGCTGCTGGCCCTCCCGGCCACCATCGTGGCGCCCTTTGCCGCGCGCCTCTCCGGGCGCCTTCCGGTGCCGCTGCTGCGCCGCACTTTCGCCGCCTGCCTGTTCGCCATTGCCGCGCGCGTGCTTTGGCGCGCGGCAGCCGGGCCATGACCAGGGGCCAGGCGCCCTGTAGGCCCGCTTGGCAAATCTTGGCTGCGCGGGGGTCGCGCTCATGTCATCGGCCGCTTGCGCCAATGCGGCTTGAGAAGTGCGAGGATCAGGACGGTCGCTGACCCCGCCGAAGCGGAACATGCGCTGCGCGAAGCGTAGCAGCAGCGCAGACCTGCCCGGTCCCACCACGCCCGGGGCTCACCGCAGGACCGGGCAACGCCCCTTGCAACGCCCCCCGGGCCGAACCGCGCTATTTCTTTCGCGCCAGGAACGCCGCGAACACCGCCTGGGCTTCCGGCGAGCGCAGCTGGTGGCCGAAGGCCTCGCGTTCCTCCGCCATCACCGCTTCCAGCTGCTCGCGCATCGGCGCCCGCAGCAGGCGCTTGGTTTCGGCCAGGGCGCCGGGCGGCAGGGCGGCGAGTTGGGTGGCGATGGCCATGGCCTCGGCCTCGACCTGCGCATCCTCGACCGCGCGCAGGGCGAGGCCCGCCTTCAGCGCGTCGTCGCCGGAAAACGCCTCGCCGCTCATCAGCCACCACGTCGCCAGCGCCGTGCCTACGCGTTGCGCCAGCAGCAGGCTGGAGCCGCCCTCGGGCACCAGCGCCAGGCGCGAGAAGGGCATTTGCAGCCGCGCCTGCCGGGCCACCACCACGGCGTCGCAATGCAGCAGCATGGTGGTGCCGATGCCCACCGCCACGCCCCGCACCGCGGCCACCACGGGCTTGGGGAAGGCGCGGATCTGTTCCAGGAACTCGAAGGCGGCGCCGGGGCGGGGCTTGTCGGCCTCCACCGCCGCGAAATCCGACAGGTCATTGCCGGCGGTGAAATCGGCGCCGCCGGCGATGATGACGACGCGGGTTTCCTCATGTGTGGCGGCCACGCGCAGCCCGGAGGCCAGCCCGTCATACATCGCCCGCGTCAGGGCGTTCTTCTTCTCGGGCCTGGTCAGGCGCAGCGTCAGCACGCCGGCGGCGAAGCTCTTGTGGACATGTTCGGTCATGGCGGTTCCCTCCGTTTGCCCAAAGGGGCACGAAAACCGCGCGCCGTGCAATCGCGCGGTCAGAACAGCCCGATGAAGGGCAGCACCAGCACCGCTTGGCCCGGGGAAAGCGCCACCATCTCCTCCGGCAGTTCACAAAAAGCCTGGGTCTCGGTCAGGCTGGTCAGCAGGCCGGCACCCTCGCGCCCGAATTTTTCCGCGAGCAACTGCGTGCCATCGCGCCGCAACCGCACCCGCAGATATTCCCGCCGGCCCAGCTTCTTGCGATGGCCGAAATCGGCGATGGCGGGGAAGCGAGGCAGGGTCTCGGGCGCGGCGCCGGCGAGACGCAGGATCAGCGGCCGGGCGAGGTGCAGGAAGCACACCACGGCCGCCACAGGGTTGCCCGGCAGGCCCAGCACCGGCGTGCCGGCCACCACGCCCATGGCCGCGGGCCTGCCCGGCTTCACCGCCAGGCGCCAGAACACCAGGCTGCCCGCGCCCTCGATGGCGGCGCGCACATGGTCCTCCTCGCCGGTGGAGACGCCGCCCGAGGTCAGCAGCAGGTCATGCCCGGCGGCGGCCCGGGCCAGGGCGTCGGCTGTGGCGGTGGGTTCGTCCGGCAGGATGCCAAGGTCCGTCGCCTGGACCGGCAACCCGGCCAGCAGGGCGAGCAGGGTGAAGCGGTTGCTGTCATAGGTCTGCGCCGGTGCCAGCGCGCTGCCCGGCGCGGCCAGTTCGTCGCCGGTGGAGAATACCCCCACCCGCAGCAGGCGGGTGCAGCCCAGCGCGGCCAGGCCCAGCGCCGCGGCCAGCCCGATCTCGGCCGGGCCCAGCCGGGTGCCGGCGGCCAGCGCCTGGGCGCCCATCGCCACATCCTCGCCCGCCGGGCGGCAATTGGCGCCGCGCTTCAGGCCGGCGGGGAGCAGCAGGGTCTGGCCATCCAGCGCCGCGTCCTCCTGCATCATCACCGTGTCGGCGCCGGCGGGCATGGGCGCGCCGGTGAAGATGCGCATGGCGGTGCCCGGGGCGAGCGGGGCCGCGGGCCGGCCCGCGGCGACACGACCGGCGAGCGGCAGGCGCATCTCGCCCCCGCCGGCATGGGCGAAGGCATAGCCATCCACGGCGGAATTGAAGAAGGGCGGCAGCGGCCCGGGCGCCAGCAGCGGCGCCGTCAGAACCCGGCCGCGCGCGGCATGCAGCGGCACCGCCTCGGCGTCGGTGACGGGCGATACCCGCTCGGCGATCAGCGCGGCTGCCTGGTCCACCGACATGAGCTGGCCGCCGAAGGCGAAGCAGTCATCGCTGAGCTGGGCCATCAGCCAGGTTCCGCGAAGCGCAGCGCCAGGCCGGCGATCGCAGGGATGTCGTCCAGCCCCGCATGCGGTAGCGCGTCGGGCTGGCCGTCGGAGGCCACGGCCATGATCCGCGGATCCTGCGGATGCAACCAGGGTTTTCCGTTCGCGGTGCGGTGGACCTCGATCTTGGGGTGCGCGTCGCGCTTGAAGCCCTCCACGATCACCAGATCGACCGGGCTCAACTGCCGCAGCAGGAAGGCGAGGTCGGGCTCCGGCGCGCCGCGATGCTCGGTCATCAGGGCCCAGCGGTTGGCGGAGCTGACCAGCACCTGCGCCGCCCCCGCCTGCCGATGCTCCCAGGAATCCTTGCCCGGGGTGTCGACGTCAAAGCGGTGATGCGCGTGCTTGATGGTGGAGACACGGACCCCCTGTCCGATCAGATGCGGGATGAGGCGGGTGAGCAGGGTGGTCTTGCCCGCCCCGCTCCAGCCCGCGAGGCCGATGATGCGCATGGCCTGCATTCAGCCCCTGCCGCGCGGCAGGTCAAGTTCGCCATTCGTTTACCCGTCCTGGCCTATCGTGCATCGAGCACGGAACGGAACCAGGATGGCGCCTTTGGATGGTGAGGAGTTCGCGCCCAGCCCCGCGAACGGGAGCGACCTTGCGCGCGCCATGACGCCGGTCGCCCAGGGCATCGGCGCCCTGTCGGTGGAGGTGGCGGACATGGTCGGCGCCATGGCGACGGTGCGCGCCGCCGCCGCCCGCTCGGCCGAGGAGGCGGAGACGCTGCGCGGCGCCACCGAAGGCGTGGCCAGCGCGGCCGAGGCACTGTCCAGCGGGGCCAGCCGCGCCGCCCAGGGCCTGTCGCGCATGGCCGGTGACATCCAGTCCGCCCATGCCAGCGCCCGCTCCAGCGGCGCCATGGCCGAGGAGGCGACTGGGCGGGTTCTGGCCGCGGCCGAACGGGTGATGGAGCTGGAGGCGGCACTGGCCGATGTGGCGCGCATCAGCACGCTGATCGAAAGCATCGCGCGGCAGACCAACCTGCTGGCGCTCAACGCCACCATCGAAGCCGCCCGCGCGGGTGAGGCGGGCCTGGGCTTCGCCGTGGTCGCGCGCGAGGTGAAGTCCCTGGCGGCCGAAACCAGGGCCGCCACCCAGCGCATCGGGCAAACGGTGGGCAGCCTGACCCAGGCCGCCGCCGGCCTGCGGCGGGCGAGCGAGGAGGGCAGTCGCAGCGCCCAGGCGGGGGCGGAGGCCGCGCACGCTGCCGCCGATGCGCTGGGCCAGGCCGTCCGGCAGGTGCAGGCCATCGATGGCGAGGTGCGCGGCATGGCCGAGGCCGGCGCGCAGGCCGGCGAGCGCGCCGCCGACATGCAGAACTCCATCGCCCAGCAGGCCCTCGCCAGCCGTGAGGCCGCGGCCGAGCTGGCGGTCGCGGCCAGGCGGGGCGAGGGGCTGCAATCCCAGGCCGAGGCGCTGATGCAACAGGCCGCCGCCAGCGGCGCCCGCACCGCCGACACGCCCTTCATCGAGGCCGTGCAGCAGGCCGCCGGACGCGTTGCCGAAGCCTTCGAGGCGGCGCTGCGCGACGGCTCCATCACCGAGGATGCCTTGTTCGACGAGGATTACCAACCCATCCCGGGCAGCGCGCCGCAGCAGGTCATGGCCCGCTTCACGTCGCTGACCGATCGCATCCTTCCCCCCATTCAGGAGCCGATGCTGAGCCTGAATGAGCGGGTGGTGTTCTGCGCCGCGGTGGACCGACGCGCCTATCTGCCCACCCATAACCGCAAGTTCAGTGAGCCGCAAAGGCCGGGCGAGCTGGCCTGGAACACCGCCCATTGCCGCAACCGGCGGATCTTCGACGACCGAACCGGGTCGGGTGCGGCACGCAACCGGGCTCCCTTTCTGTTGCAGGCCTACCGCCGCGACATGGGCGGCGGGCAGGTGGCGCTGATGAAAGACTGCTCAGCGCCGATCATGGTACGCGGCCGCCACTGGGGCGGCCTGCGCCTGGCCTACCGGGCCGACTGAGGCGATCAGTCCGCCCCGGCCACCTTGGCGCTGCCGGGCACGCTGCCCTGGCCCTTGGCCAGTTCCTGCTCGACCCAGAGCGAGTGATGCTCCTTCGCCCAGTTCAGATCCACCTCGCCCGAGCCCATGGCGTCAAACGCGCCCTCCATGCCGACCGAGCCGATATAGATATGCGCCATCATGGCCGCGATCATCAGCACGGAAAGCAGCGAGTGGATGATGTGCGCCAGCTGCACCTCGCCGATATCCGTTCCGAAGAACGGGAAGATCAGCACATAGCCCGAGGCCGCGACCAGCCCGCCGCCCAGGATGGTCAGCCAGAACACGCCCTTCTGCCCGGCATTGAACCGCCCGGCGCGCGGATGGCCATGGCCGATCAGGCCGCCGCCCTGCTTGATCCACTCCAGATCGCGCGCGTTCGGGATGTTGTCCTTCACCCAGAGCAGCAGCATCACGACCAGACCAAGCGTGAAGGGGAATGACAGGTAGTTGTGGGCGATCTTGCCCCAGAGGCTGATCGCGGTGAAGGCCTCGGGCCCGATCACCGGCAGCAGGATATGCCGCCCGAAGGTCAGGTTCAGCCCGGACAGGGCCAGCACGATGAAGCTGCCGGCGACCATCCAGTGATTGGCACGCTCCAGAAGGTTGAAGCGCGTGATGGTACGATTGGAGGCACCAGCCTCGATCCTGATGCGGCCGCGCGTCATGTAGAAGGCCACCAGGATGGCCAGCATTCCCAGCACCGCCACGCCGCCCACCCAGGCCAGCGTCTGGTTGTGGAAGTCGCGCCAGGATTTGCCGACAGGCTGGATCAGGTTGCCGGATTGCGGGTCGGGAATGGTGGTGCGGCCATCGATGATGCCGCCCTGCCGAATGGTCGCGGCTTCCATCTCCTCGGCCGAGACCACGCCGCGCGGCGTGCCCTGCTGGGCAAAAGCCGGTGCCGCCAGCCCGAGCGCCAGCGCCAGCAGCAGGAAGCGGAACATGCGGCTCATGCGGTCGGTGCACTTCATGCGCCCACCCCTTCGCGATAGGCCGTGCGCCAGCCCCAGGCGCCCGAGCCATAGCCGCGCTTGGCCACACGCTCACGGTAAATCGTGGCGATCATGTCGCCATCGCCGGCCAGCAGCGCCTTGGTCGAGCACATCTCGGCGCAGAGCGGCAGCTTGCCCTCGGCGAGCCGGTTCGAACCGTACTGGGTGTATTCCACCAGCGTGTTGTCCTGCTGCGGGCCGCCGGCGCAATAGGTGCATTTGTCCATCTTGCCGCGGCCGCCGAAATTGCCCACGCGCGGGTATTGCGGCGCGCCGAACGGGCAGGCGTAGAAGCAATAGCCGCAGCCGATGCACAGGTCCTTGTCGTGCAGCACGACCGCATCGGCCGTGGTGTAGAAGCACGAGACGGGACAGACCGCGGCGCAGGGCGCGTCGGTGCAATGCATGCAGGCCATGGAGATCGAGCGCTCCCCCGGCTTGCCATCATTGATGGTCACGACACGCCGGCGGTTGATGCCCCAGGGCACCTCATGCTCGTTCTTGCAGGCGGTGACGCAGGCGTTGCATTCGATGCAGCGATCGGCGTCGCAGAGGAATTTCATCCGTGCCATTGTCTTGTTTCCCCCTTAAGCCGCTGCGATCTGGCAGAGACCGACCTTGGCCTCCTGCATGAAGGTCACCGGGTCATAGCCGTAGCCGGTCACGGCATTGACCGATTCACCCAGCACGATCGGGTCCGTCCCCGCCGGGTATTTGGACCGCTGGTCCACACCCTGGAACCAGCCGGCGAAGTGGAAGGGCATGAAGGCCACGCCCTGGCCGACCCGCTCGGTCACCAGCGCCTTCACCCGTGCCCGGCTGTTGTTCTCGGGGCCCCGGACCCAGACCCAGGCGCCGTCGCGGATGTTGCGCGCCGCCGCATCGCGCGGGTTGATCTCCACGAACATGTCCTGCTGCAACTCGGCCAGCCACTTGTTCGAACGCGTCTCCTCGCCACCACCCTCGTATTCCACGAGCCGGCCGGAGGTAAGGATGATCGGGAAGTCGCGCACCAGGCCCGCACTGCGGTTCTGCACCGACACACCCAGATGCGGCAGCCTGAAGCCGCGCCGGTCCGGCAGGGTCGGGTATTGCGCGATCAGGTCAGGCCGGGCGGTGTAGATCGGCTCGCGATGCACCGGCACCGGGTCGGGCAGGTTCCAGGCCACGGCGCGGGCCTTGGCATTGCCATAGGGCACGCAGCCATGTTCCATCGCCACGCGGATGATGCCGGCAGACAGGTCGGTCGCCCAGGAGGCGGCGCCGCCCTGGCGTTCGATCTGGGCCTTTTCCGCCGCCGTCAGCTCATCGAACCAGCCCAGGCGGCGCAGCACGGCCACGGTGAATTCCGGATAGCCGTCCTGGATTTCCGAGCCCTTGGAGTAGCTGCCCTCGGCCAGCAGCGTCTGGCCATTCCGTTCCACGCCGAAGCGCGCGCGGAACGTGCCGCCGCCTTCCTTCACATGCAGGTTGGTGTTGTAGAGGATATGCGTGCCGGGGTGGCGCATCTCGGGCGTGCCCCAGCAGGGCCAGGGCAGGCCGTAGAAATCGCCCTTGATGCTGTCCGGCGCATCCGGCGTGGCACGCAGGGTCACCAGGTCGAACTTGTCCTGGTGTTCCATGTGCAGCTTCAGGCGTTCCGGGCTCACGCCGGAATAGCCGGTGCTCAGGCTGCCCAGGTTGATCTCGCGCAGCACGCTCTCGGCCACCGGCTCGCCATTGCGGATCTCGATCTTCTTCCACATCGCCTCATGGAAGCGCACGGTCATGCTGCGCCGCGTGGCGGCCCGGTCCAGCGCGGCCGTCAGGTCATGCATGACCTTGTAGTCGGTGCGGCTTTCGAAGATCGGCGCCACCACCCTGGCACCCCATTGGATGGAGCGGTTGGAGGAGGTGCGGCTGCCATCGCATTCGAACTGCGTGGCGATGGGCAGCAGGTAAGTGCCCTCGCGCCGGTTGGCCAGCACGGCGAAGGTGGTGGGGTGCGGGTCGGCCACCACCAGCAGTTCCAGGGCTTCCAGCCCCTTCACCGCCTCGGGCATGCGCGTCACGGTATTGGCGCCATGGCCGAAGACCATCATGGCCTTGAGATTGTCGCGCTGCTGCACCTCGGATTTCGGCAGCGTCACGGCATCAAAGTAGCGCGTGGTGGGGATGCCGGGCGTCGCCATGATGGCGGGGTTGTCGAAGCGGGCGACCATGCTCTCGTAGGAGACGTCCCAGACCCGCGACCAGTGCCGCCAGGCATTCTCATCCAGCCCGTAATAGCCGGGCAGGGTGGTGACATCGAGGCCGAAATCGGTCGCGCCCTGCACGTTGCAATGGCCGCGGAAGATGTTGGCGCCGGTGCCCTCGACGCCGACATTGCCGGTGGCCAGCAGCAGGATGGACAGCGCCCGCACATTGGCCGTGCCCACCGTCTTCTGGGTGATGCCCATGCACCAGATCAGCGTCGCCGGCTTCTCGGTGGCGAATTTCTGCGCCATGCCCTTGACCTGGGCCTCGGGCACGCCGGTCACCCGCTCGACCTCGGCCGGGGTCCACTTGGCGACCTCGGCGCGGATTTCCTCCATGCCGTAAACCCGCTGGCGGATGAATTCGCGGTCTTCCCAGTTGTTGGCGAAGATGTGGTGCAGCATGCCCCAGACCAGCGGGATATCGGTGCCCGGGCGCAGCCGGACGTATTCCGTGGCATGCGCGGCGGTGCGGGTGTAGCGCGGATCGACGACGATGAGATGCGCCCGGTTCTGCTCCTTGCCCACCAGGATGTGCTGCAGCGACACCGGATGCGCTTCCGCCGGGTTGCCGCCCATGATGATCATGGTCTTGGAGTTGCGGATGTCGTTGTAGCTGTTGGTCATCGCGCCATAGCCCCAGGTGTTGGCAACACCGGCGACCGTGGTGGAGTGGCAGATGCGGGCCTGGTGGTCGACATTGTTCGTCCCCCACATCGCGGCCAGCTTGCGGTAGAGATAGGCGCCCTCGTTCGAGAACTTGGCCGAACCCAGCCAGAACACGCTGTCCGGCCCGGAGGCCTGACGCACCTGCATCAGCTTCTCGGCGATCTCGGCCATCGCCACGTCCCAGGTGATGCGCTGCCACTGCCCGCCCACCAGCTTCATCGGGAATTTGATGCGGCGGTCGCCATGCACCAGCTCACGCACCGAGGCGCCCTTGGCGCAATGCGTGCCGCGGTTGATCGGGCTCTCCCAAGTCGGCTCCTGGCCAACCCAGACGCCATTCTGCACCTCGGCGGTCACCGTGCAGCCGACCGAGCAATGGGTGCAGATGTTCTTGATCCGCTGCACCGGGATCTGGTGGTTGATCACCCCCGTGGCCGCCCCGCTGGCCTGCGCCATGCGCGGTGCCAGGGTCGACATGGCGGCCAGCCCCGCGGCCCCCACGCCGGCCTGCTTGAGAAACCCACGACGGTCCATGCCGCCGGAGGAGAGGCCCTGATAGGCCGAGGCCAGGCGCTGCTTCGCCGCCCGGCCGTCACTGCGCTTGATCAACATATCTGCTGGCCCCCTTTACTGGCGGTTGGTGCGGTAGAAAGCCTGCACATGCGGGCTATTGGGCTGGTAGCGGGCAGCGAGGCGCTGGGCCTGGTTCTCCTTGCGGGCGTCGCGCGCCGGCACGGCATCGGCGCGTTGCGCCAGGGCCGGTGTCGCCGCGGCGGCCGCCGCCGCGGCAGTGCCCAGGCCCAGCATGTGCAGGAAGCCGCGGCGTTCGCCTTTAGGGTTCGTGGCGTCGGTCATTGTCTGAACCTTCCCTCTGTTCACTTCGGCAGCGCTGCCGCGGGTTTCATTCCGGCAGCTCGGCTGCCAGGGTCTCGATATCCAGCACGGCGCGGCCGAAACCGCCGACCGCGCGAAAAAACTCCGAACGCTGGTTGGCCAGCAGATCGGCGAACAGGCGCCCGGCCCAGGGCAGGATATGCCGCTGGCAGAACGCGTGGGCGTCAAAGCCGTCACCCGTCGCGGCGATGTCGCCACGCAGCATTCCCGCCATGGTCTCGCAGATGAAGGCGATGTGGTCCTCGGGCTCGGCCACGGCTGGCGCGCGCTCGACGCCGATGGAACGCAGCGTGGCGCGCAGATCGGCCAGCGGCCGCTCATGCAGGAAGCCCGTCAGGTAGTAGCTGGCATAGGGCAGCAATTCGCCGCGGCCCACACCCACGAAGAGATCGTGATACTCGCGCTCCAGCACCACCGGGTCGGCCATCGCGGCAGCATCGGCCATGCTGCCGATCGCCTGGCCGAGCACGCTATCGCCGGTCGGCAGGGCGGCCACCGCCTGCAGCAGGCCCCCATCGGGGGGGGCGGCCAGCAGCGCGCCGAGCAGGGCGAAGGCGCCGGCACGGTTCCGGGTCAGGGTATCGGATTCGGTCATCAGGATGGCGGGCCAAAGATCGGGGCGCAGGCGGCTGCGGGAGATGCCGGTCGCGGCCTCGATGGCCGGGGCACGCTCAGCCGGGATGCCATGCTGTCTCCAGTGAAACACCGTGCGGCGGGACACGCCGAGGCGGGCCTGGAAGGCTTCCATGCCTCCAAGCGCTGCAACGGCGGCTTCGACCGCTTTGGTTCCCGGTGTTTCCACGCCGCTTCAGTGCAGGATTTCTGCACCGTCGTCAATTTCAATGACGGTTCTGCGTAAGCCGGCTTGCGCGGATGCGAGCCGGCATCAAACCGGGCGGGCGCCGCCATGCCGCCGTGGCGGCGTCTCGGCCGGTTCCTCGTCGCTGCTGGGCGGCTCTGGTGGGGGCTGGGGCACCAACTCGGCCAGGCGCAGCGGGGTTTGCGGCGGGCTGTCCGGATCCGGAGGCGCCAGCATGGGGGCGGGCGTGGCACCGGGGGGCAGAAAGCTGGGCGCTTGGGCGGGGATGGCAGGTGTGTCGTCCCAGCTCTCGAGTTGGCCGATGGCCTGGGCCAGCAGCTTCGCCACATCCCCGCCCAGGCTCAGCGAGAAGCCCGGCACGCCGTCCACCGCGTTGAAATCCCAGGCGTAGTCCGCCGGGCCGCAGAAATCGCGGATCGCCGGGTCCAGGCTCCAGGCGCGGCGCAGGGCCTGGCGCTTGAGGGATTCGGGCACGCCCTTGCGCAGAAAGGCGGTGAAGTCGGTGTCGGCCGAGAGGGTCTCGAGATCGGGCAGGCTCGCCAGGTCGAATTCGGGCTCAGGCGGCGGGGCGGGCGCCTCCGGTGCGGCCTCGGGCGGGTTTTCGGCCGGCGGTGGCGCCTCGCCACGCTTCAGCTTGGACCAGCGAGAGAAGAATCCCTCACTCATCCTCCATCTCCCAGCTGTTCCGGGCGAGCGATTCCGGGTTCTGCCGGTCGCGCTTGCGCTTGTGGTGGACTTCCTCGCGGTGATGGGCGGCGATGAAGGCGGCAATGGCTTCGGCCACCGGCGCGGGCATGGGCAGGGCTTCCACCAGATCATTGCCGGAATCGGCGTAGAGATGGGCCTCCCCCGGGTCGGCGGTGACGCATTGCAGCGCCATCCCCGGCGCCGCCCCGGTCGGGCGCAGCACCACCCAGATGCTCGGGCTTGGGCTTTCCATGTTGTGCTTGAGGTTGCCGGTCTCGGTGCGGAACAGCCGCAATTCGCCCAGCCCGGCGAAGAAGACGCTGCGCGCCGCCTCCTGCCGCAGCAGGGTCCAGGGGGCCACGGGCGGCGGGTCGAGCAGCAATTCGGTCGCGGCCCAGACATGCTCGGCCCAGGGGCTGGTGGCCGGCCGGCGCTCCACCAGCACGCCCAACTCGATGCTCGCCAGCGGCGGCACGCTGCTCATAGCGGCAGCCCGGTCAGCAGGTTCTGCGGTTTCATCCGCATCAGCTGGGCCTGATCCATCGCCAGCGCCAGATAGACCGGCCGGCCCTTGGCGCGCGGGATGACGCGGGACGCATCCTCGAATTCCAGCACGCCCAGCCAGAGGATGCGGGCGAGCTCGGCCTGCTTCACCTTCTTCCCATGCCACAGCGCATTGGCGATGCGCGTCGCCTCGGCATCCAGGCCGACATGCCAGGTCCAGTTGCGATCCTCGATCACCGGGGTGGCGGCGATGCGCACCCGCTCGCCCATCACATGCGCGATGAGGCGTTCCAGCGCGCGGGCCAGGGCGGCCTGGCCGTCGCGGCCCTCGGCGATGTCGAGTGCCATGTCATGCGCGTCGGAGCGCCGGAAATACTCATGCGCATTGTGTTCGGAGAGGACATCCAGCTCCACCTCAACAGGCGGGGCCCCCGCCTCGGTCAGCAGCCGGCCGAGGGGGCCGAGATCGCCATCCTCGGCGCGCGCCTCCACCACCTCCTGGTCGGCCAGCAGCATCGCGCCCTGGGTGATGGCGACGCGTTGCGGGCGGAACAGCGTCTCGCCCGCGCGCAGGACATGCGCGTCGGTCACGCCCTCCAGCGCGGCGCGCACCACCAATTGCGTCAGCATCTGCAGGAAGATGGGCGGAATGCCGGAGACGCCGGCGCGATACAGCTCAGACCAGGCGGCTTCCAGCGTGGGCTGGGCGGCCACACGGTCCCGAAACCGCAGAAAAACCACAAAATTCTCCACCGCATCCGGGTCGGCCAGCCCTGTCGGGTCGGCGGCGCGCAGCGGGTCATCCAACAGGGCGGCGTGCAGCGCGCGCTCGCGGGCGCAGGCTTCCCCGGGCGGCACCAGCTCGGGCCTCGCCAGAAAGGCGCGCCAGAGATCGGGCGTGGCGATCAGCCGCCCCAGATCATCGCGGTCGCAAAGCTGGTGGCCGGAGGCGACCCAGAAGTCGCCGGGCAGCAGGGTGGCGTTCATGGGCGAAGCCTTGTCAGGTCGGGCTGCTCCGCCGGCTCGTCAACGCCCTCGGCGATGGCGAAGACGGGCAGGGCGCCGAAATTGCTGTGCGGCGTTTCGCGCCGATGCAGGGTGCGGAAGGTCTCGCGAAGCTCGCCGCCCTCGAAGCGGCGCTCCAGCGCGAGCACCGTGCCCGGCGCATGGTCGGCGCAAAGCGATTCGGCGAAGGCGATCTCCTCATCGGCGGCGGCCAGGGCGGCGGCGTCATCGGGCGCGCCATGGGCGTCGCGGATATGGGCGGTGAGCGCGGCCCATGCCGCCGCGCGCTCGGAGGCCGTCGCCGCGGTCACTTCCACCAATGTGGACCAGCCGAAGCTGGACAGGCCCAGAAACCCGGCCCGGAACGCCTGCCGCCGCTTGCCCGAGAGGCTATCGTCATCATCCCAGAAGCAAAAGGCGCCGGGGACCGCCCATTCGCCCGGCGCGGCGGCGAGCGGAAAGATCAGGCTGTCGCTGGGGTCGAGGCGAATGGTGCGGGGCAGGCGGGTCACAGCGCCACGACCTCGCGCGCGCCGTCGCGCTCCAGCACCAGGGCGCCGGTCGAGGGATCGAGGCCGCGCTTCACGCCCGGTGTTTCGGAATGGTCCAACAGCCGGGCGAGGAATTTCTCCGCAGCCCGCCGCGGGCCACGGGTCTGCCATTCATCCATGCCGGCCAGCATGTGGCGGGCCCAGGCCTCGACCACCGCCTCGGCCGTGATCTCCTCGAACCCCTCATCGGCCAAGGCGGTTTCCCCGGGCAGCAGCCCGCCCTCATGGCCCTCCCGCCAGGAAAGCCGGATCTCGAAGCCGATGACGAGCCATTCCGGCACGCCATCCCCGGTGGCCTCCTCGGGGATGGCCAGGCGGAACTCGCCGATGCGGCCGCCATTCACCAGCACCGTACCCGGCCATTGGAAGGTGACCGGCGTATTGGCCGGCCCCAGCACCGTCAGCGCATCGGCCAGGGCGTTCAGCCCGACATGAAAGGCCAGCCGCGCGGCGGCCAGGCTCATCTCCGGCTCCAGCACCACCGCCGCCTCGGCCCGGCTCAGGCTGCGGACATGGACCAGCGTGCCGGCGCCGCGTGACAGCGCGGGCGGCCCGCCCTCCGGCGCCAGGGCGCGCGCCATCCGCATGGCGTCCTGTCCCTCGCGCAGCGGCACGGGGCGGAAGAGGCTGGGCAGTTGCAAGGTGGCGCTGTTCCCGGGCGGCGTTTGCGCCGATATACGCGCGCTGCTGTCACATAAAAAGCCGGAAAGCTGTCACCGATGGAACGCCTGGCCTTCGTCTGCTCCTGCGAGGACACCATGGCGCCCGATCTGGGCGTCATCGGCCGGGGCTGCCCCGGCGTGGAAATCCGCGGCGCCGAGCAATTGTGCCGCGCCCAGCTCGACCGTTTCCAGGCCGCCCTGGCCGATGAGCGGCCCATCACCGTGGCCTGCACCCAGGAGAGCGCGGTCTTCTCCCAGGAGGCCGAGGGGCGGGCGATCGATTTCGTCAATATCCGCGAGGCGGCGGGCTGGGCGCGGGAGGGCGCGGCGGCGAGCCCGAAAATGGCGGCGCTGCTGGCCGCAGCCGCGGTGCCCATGCCGGCCACGAAACTGGTCGCCCTGAAAAGCGAGGGCGTTTGCCTGGTGCTGGGCCGTGATGCCTCGGCCCTGGAAGCCGCCCGGCAATTGATGGCCACGCTGGACATCACGGTTCTGCTGACCGGCGAGGAGCCGGTGGAGCCCGGGCGGGAAAACCCCTTCCCGGTGCTGCGCGGCCGGGCGCGCGCGGCCACCGGCTGGCTGGGCGGTTTCGAGGTGGTGGTGGATGGGTTTTCGGCCCCCGCGCCCTCCAGCCGAACCGCGCTGTCCTGGGGGACGGGACGTGACGGGGCGAAGAGCGCCTGCGACATCATCCTCGACCTCTCCGGCCGCCCGCCGCTGTTTTCCGCGCATGAGACGCGTGAGGGCTATCTGCGCGCCGAGCCCTCCGACCCCCTGGCGGTGATGCGCGCGGTCTTCGCCGCCTCGGGGCTTGTGGGCAGCTTCGACAAGCCGCGCTTCGTGGATTTCGAGCCGGCGCTGTGCGCGCATAGCCGCAACAAGCGCGTGGGTTGCTCGCGCTGCCTGGATGTCTGCCCGACCGGGGCGATCACGGCGGCGAAGGACGCCGTGTCGATCGCGGCCGAGATCTGCGCCGGCTGTGGTGCCTGCGCCGCCGTCTGCCCCACCGGCGCCGCGCAATACGCGCTGCCGCCGGCCCAGGCCGTGGCGGGCCGGGTGCGCGCGGCGCTCACCGCGTTCCGCGCGGCGGGCGGCGAGCACCCGGTGCTGCTGCTGCATGCCGGCCATGGCGATGCGCTGATCGACGCCCTGGCCCGGCATGGCGATGGCCTGCCGGCGCGTGTCATCCCGCTGCGCGTCAACGAGGAGGCGCAGATCGACCTGTCGATCCTGGCCAGCGCGCTCGCCTGGGGGGCGGCCGGCCTGCGCGTGCTGGCACCGGGCCGCCGCGGGCACGGCCTGGAGGGCGCGCTGCGCAACATCGACACGCTGAACGCCATCGCTGAGGGGCTGGGCCTGGGAAGCCGCGCCGCCATGATCGAGACCGACGATCCCTTCACCATGGCCGAGGCGCTGGAAGCGACCCTGCCGCTGCGCGCGGATTGGCAGCCCGATGCCGGCCTGGCGCTGGGCGCCCCGCGTGAAGTGGCGCTGCGCGCGTTGCGCGCCCTGCACGCCACCACCGGCGGCGCGGCGATGGTGCCGCTGCCCGCCCTGGCCGGCTTCGGCGCGGCGCAGGTCGCGACCGACGGCTGCACTCTGTGCCTCGCCTGCACCATGGTCTGCCCCACCGGCGCCTTCCGCGCCAACCCCGACACCCCCGAACTCTCCTTTCTGGAGGACGCCTGCGTGCAATGCGGGCTGTGCGTGGCGACCTGCCCGGAGAAGGTGATCAGCCTGGAACCCCGCCTGAATTTCGCCCCCCAGGCCAGCCAGCCGCAGGTGGTGAAGGCGGAGGAGCCGGCCGCCTGCACCCGCTGCGGCAAGCTTTTCGGCACCCGCGCCAGCGTCGCCAGGGTGAAGGACAAGCTGCGCGCCTCCGGCCACTGGATGTTCAGCAGCCCCGAGCGCCTGGCCGTGCTCGACCTTTGCGAGGATTGCCGCGCCGTGGTGGCGACGACCGGCGGCATGGACCCCTATGCCGGGCCGGAGCGGCCGAACACCACCACGACCGAGGATTACCTGCGCCGCCGGTGAATGTGCGAAGAACTCTTCGAATTGCCCCGCGCCGGGCCGGGCCTGCCAGCGGGCTGATGACCCTTGTTCCAGCGGCGGGGAGGAGGCACATGGGTGGGCATGCTCCGCCCCGCCCCGCTCCTCCTCCTGCTGGCGCTGCCGGCCCTGGCCCCGGC
>JAKFUL010000051.1 GCA_021732665.1 Acetobacteraceae bacterium | reverse complement strand
ACCCTGGGCCGGCTGGGGGGTGAGGCGGGCGGGTCGGCCCTGGGCAATGCGCTGGTCTTCGTGGGGGTGTGCGGGGAGGCCGCCTATGTGCTGCTGGCCAAGCGCGTCGCCGGGCAGGCCCCGGTGATCACCGCCAGCTTCTGGATGCAGCTCTTCTCGGCCGCGGTGCTGCTGCCCTTCGCGGTCCCTGGGTTTTCCGCGCTGGGGGCGCTGGCTGGGGCGGAGATCGCGGCGCTGCTGGTGTTCCATTCGCTGACCGCCAGCGTGCTGTGCCTGCTGCTGTGGTATCAGGGCCTGAAGCGGGTACCGGCGGGTGTTGCCGGGGTGTTCACGGCGTTTCTGCCGGCGAGTGCGGCGGTGGTGGCGGTGGTGTTTCTGGGGGAGCAGTTTTCCACGGTGCATGCGGTGGGGTTCGGACTGATGATGGTGTCGATGTTTTTGGCGACCTGGCCCGCGCGGCGATGAGGGCCTGGCTTTCCCTCTCGCGCGATGAACTCCTGGCGCTCGCGCCGTCCGAGATCGAGGCCCGGCTGGCCGCCGCCCAGGCCCGCCGCCTGGCCACGACCGACCTGCCACAACTCGACAGCTGGCTGGACATCGCCGTGCTGTTGCAATCGGCGCTCGCCATGCCGGAGGCGGCGGATTGGCGCGTGGTGCTGGAATACGACCTGCTGCGGCTGGACAAGCGGATCGACGCGGTGATCGTCACGCCCCGTGCCATCTTCGTGCTGGAGTTCAAGCGCGGCGCCCGCGGCTTTCCCCTGGCCGACCGGCGCCAGGCCGATGACTACGCGCAGGACCTCTGGGACTTCCATGCCGCCTCGCGCAGCCACCCGCTGGTGCCCATCCTGGTCGCCACCCATGCGCCGGATGTGGCCTGGGCGCCGCCGCTGATCTGGCAGGGCGCGGTGCCGCTGATGCTCAGCAATGCCGCCGGCCTGGGCGATCTGCTGGCCCGCGCCCATGCCGCCATCGGCCCGCCCGGCACCCCGCTCGACGTCGCGGGTTGGGAACACGCTGCCTACCGCCCTGTGCCCAGCATCATCGCGGCGGCAGAAATGCTCTATGCCCGCAATGGCGTGGCCGAGATCGCCGCCGCGCGCGCGGACGCGCAGAACCTGCACCGCACCACCCAGGCGATCCGCGCCATCATTGCCCAAACCCGCGCCGAAGGCGGCCGCAGCGTCGTCTTCATCACCGGCATTCCAGGCGCCGGGAAAACCCTCTGCGGCCTGAACATCGCCTTCGGTGGCGGTGAGCCCGCCGCCTTCCTCTCCGGCAACGTCCCCCTGGTGCGGGTCCTGCGCGAGGCGCTGGCCCGCAACGCCGCCATCCAGGGCCGCACCAGGCTGGAGGCCGAGCGCCACAAGACCCACGCGAAGCTGCAGAACGTGCATCGCTTCCTGGAGGCCGGCGCCACCGGCGCCCATGCCCAGCCGGAGAACATCATCGTCTTCGACGAGGCACAACGCGCCTGGAACGAGGCCCAGGCCACGAAGGACACCCAGCGCCGCAAGAGCCACCTGAGCATGAGCGAGCCCGCCCATGCGCTGGAGATCATGGCCCGCGCGCCGGGCTTTGCGGTGATCGTGGCCCTCGTCGGCCAGGGGCAGGAGATCAATACCGGCGAGGCGGGGCTCGCGGAATGGGGGCGCGCCATCGCCGACCGGCCGGCATGGCGCGGGTTCGCCGCCTCCGCCGTGCTGGCCGCGCCGCAGCCCGAGCAACGGCTGCCCGCCGCCCCCTGGCTGTCGCTGGACGATTCACTGGATCTGCGGGTGCCGATCCGCGCCATCCGCAGCACCGCGGGCGCGGCCTGGGTGGAGGCGGTGCTGGCCGGAGACGCCGCCGCCGCAGCCGCGCTGGCCACACCGGAGCTGCCGTATTTCCTCACCCGCAGCCTGGCGGCACTGCGCGGCGGGCTGCGCGGCTTCTGCCGCGGCCAACGCCGAGCCGGCATCGTCGCCTCCGCCGGCGCGCGCCGGCTGCGGGCCGAGGGGCTTGGCGTGCAGGTGCCGGGCATCGAGGACTGGTTCCTCAACTCCTGGCCAGATATCCGCGCCTCCGAGGCGCTGGAGACCTTCGCCACCGAATATGACTGCCAGGGGCTGGAGCTGGACGCGGTGGGCCTGGCCTGGGGCGGCGACCTGTCCTGGGCCGGCGCCTGGCAGGCGCGCGAATTCAGCGGCGCACGCTGGAACCGCGTCGCCAAGCCAGAGAATCGCACATTCATTCGCAACACCTACCGCGTGCTGCTGACGCGCGCGCGCTACGAGACGATCATCTGGGTGCCGCCCGGCAGCGCCGCCGGCGATTTCCACGACACCACCCGTGCGGCGGCCGAGATGGATGCCATCGCCGGCTTTCTGTCCGCCTGCGGCGCACGCGCCTTGGCCATGCCCACCCCCATCCCGGAACCGGCACTTCTCCTGTAGCCTCACGCCATGCGCGTCATCCTCCTCCTCCTCGCCCTGCTCGCCCCTGCGGCGGCGGCCGAGTTCAAGCTCGCAACCTGGAACATCGCCTGGGCCACGCTGCGCCCCCTCGATGACCGCGACATGCCGCGCGACGTGCCTCGCCGGACCGAGGCCGATTGGACCCTGCTGCGGCAATACGCCATCCGCCTGGAGGCCGATGTCATCGCCTTCCAGGAAATCGACGGCCCGGAAGCCGCGCGAAAAATCTTCGCCGAGCGCGAATACGCCCTGTTCTTCCCCGACGAGAACGACATTCAGCGCACAGGCTTCGCCATCCGCCGCGCTTTGCGGGTGACGCAAAACCCCGACCTCGCCGCACTGGACCTGCGCCCCCAGGCGCGCTTCTCGCTGCGCCGCGGCACCGATGTCACGGTCGAGAGCGGCGCCCAGCGCCTGCGGCTGCTTTCCATCCATCTCAATGCCGGCTGCCGCGAGGAAGCGCTGGAGAGCAGCCAGCAATGCCAGGGCCTGGCCCAGCAATCCGAAATCCTCGGCGGCTGGGTGGCCGAACGGCGGCGAGAGGGCGTGCCCTTCGCCATCCTCGGCGATTTCAACCGCCGGATCCTGCCCGGCCAGGACCCCTTCATGGCCCGGCTTGGCACGCCCCTGCTGCGCGCGACCGAGGGCTATTCCAACCCCTGTTTCAGCGACGCGCGGGGCGGCCGGCCTTTCATCGACCACATCCTGTTCGGCGGCCCGGCGCGCGGCTGGGTGCTGCCCAACACGCTGCGGGTGATGGTCTATGCCGAACGCGAGCCCTCGGCGCGTGAGCGACTGTCCGACCATTGCCCGGTCTCGGTCCGGCTGCGCCTGCCTTGAGCTTCTTCAACGTCACCCTGCCGCTTGCCCTGGTCAATTTCATCAACCAGGCCTCGCGTTCGCTGATGGCGCTGATCGGGCCGCTGCTGGCGGTGGAGTTTTCGCTCTCGGCGGCCGATCTGGGGCTGCTCGGCGCGATCCTGTTCGTGGCTTATGGGCTGATGCAGTTGCCGGTGGGGGTGGCGCTGGATCTGTATGGGCCGCGCCGGGTGCAATGCGCCTCGGCCGCGTTGGCCTGCCTGGGCTTTGTCCTCAGCGCGGTGGCGGACGGGCCATTCATGCTCGGCGCGGGGCGGTTCCTCACCGGCCTGGGCATCGCCTCGGGGCTGATCGGGCTGATCAAGGGCCACACGCTGTGGTTCCCGCGTGAGAGGGTGGCGGCGCTGACCGGCGCGGGTGTGTTCGTGGGCGGCATCGGCGGGCTGTTCGCGACGGTGCCGATGCAGCTGGTGCTGCCCTCCATCGGCTGGCGCGGCGCCTTCTGGTTGCTGGCCGCCACCGCCGCCTGCGCCGCGCTGTTCATCTGGCTGGTCGTACCGGCCAGCCCGAAGCGCAGCTCGCAAAAACCGATCTGGCAGGAAATCCGCGAGTTCGGGCCGATCTTCTCCGCCCCCGTCTTCATCCGCATGGCGCCGGCCATCGCGGTGTTGAACGCGCTGAACTTCACCTATCAGGGCCTCTGGCTCGGCCCCTGGCTGCGCGACGTGGCGGGCTTGGGCGAGGGCATGCGGGCGGTGACGCTGCTGTTCTACGCGCTGGGGGTGATGTTCGGGAATTTGGTCGCAGGCCAGATCACCAGCGCCCTGCAGGCGCGCGGCCGCAACCCGATGATCGTCCCGGTCGCGGCGATGTGCGCTATGCTCGCGCTGCAGGTCCTGTTGCTGGTGGTGGCGCCGCGCGATCCGGTGCTGGTCACCGTGATGTGGCTCGCCTTCGCGCTGTCCGGCTCGACCTCCTCGGCTGCCTATTCCTCGCTGGCGCAGGCCTATCCGCCGCATCTGGCCGGGCGCGTCAGCACGGCGGTGAATGGCAGCATGCTGGCGCTGGTCTTCGTGTTCCAGAGCATGATCGGCGCGTTGCTGGATCTCTGGCCGCGCGATGCCTCGGGGGGCTGGAACCCGGCCGGCTATGGCTGGGCGATGGCCATGACGGTCATCATCCAGGGGGCCACGATTGTTTGGCTGTGGAGACGACGGGGATGAAGCTCGACAAGCTGCTCAAGCGCTACCGGGTGACGAAGGGCGAAAAATTCTCGCTGGCCGATCACGACCCGGCCGATGAGGGCGGGCCGAAGCTGGAGCGCGAGGCGGCGCAGGCCCTGATGGAAACGGGACAGCGCCGCCTGGCCGAATTGCAGGACAAGCTCTACGCCCAGGATCGCTGGGGGGTGCTGTGCATCATCCAGGCGATGGACGCGGCGGGCAAGGACGGGACGGTGAAGCATGTCTTCTCCGGCCTCAACCCGCTGGGCTGCGACGTGACGCCGTTCAAGTCGCCGAGCGCGCTGGAGCTGGACCATGATTTCCTCTGGCGCCATGTCCAGGCGCTGCCGGCGCGCGGCCATATCGGCATCCACAACCGCTCCTGGTACGAAGAGGTGCTGATCGCCCGGGTACACCCGGAGGTGCTGGCCGGCCAGAAGATCCCGCCGCGGCTCATCGGCAAGAAGGTCTATGAGGAGCGGCTTCAGGACATTGCCAATTTCGAGGGTTATCTGGCCCGCCAGGGCATGGTGGTCCAGAAATTCTTCCTCCATGTCAGCCGGGAGGAGCAGCGCCGGCGCTTCCTCTCGCGCATCGAGGAGCCGGGCAAGAACTGGAAGTTCAACGCCGGCGATGTCGCCGAGCGGGCGCATTGGGACGCGTATCAAAGCGCCTACCAGAAGGCGATCCGCGCCACCGCTAGCGCCGAGGCGCCTTGGTATGTGGTGCCGGCGGATCGCAAATGGTTTTGCCGGCTGGTGGTGGTGGGTGCGATGGTCGCGGCGCTGGAGAAGCTGGAACTGCACTACCCCGAGCCGGACGCGGCCATCGCGGTAAAGCTCGCAGAGGCGAAGCGGGTGCTGGAGGCGGAGGGATAGCCGACGCTTCAGCCCCCCGCCTCAGCCTTCCGCCGGCCCGCGCCCGCCCTGGATCATCGCCAGGAATTCCCGCCGGGTGGAGGGGTCGTCGCGGAAGGCGCCGAGCATGCGGCTGGTCACCATCGAGACGCCGGTCTTGTGCACGCCGCGCGTGGTCATGCACTGGTGCACGGCCTCCACCACCACGGCCACGCCCTTGGGCTGCAACACCTCCTGGATGGTGTTGGCGACCTGGGCGGTGAATTTCTCCTGGATCTGCAGCCGCTTGCCGAAGGCATCCACCACACGGGCCAGCTTGCTAATGCCCACCACCCGCCCCGCCGGCATGTAGCCGACATGCACCCGGCCAATGATCGGCGCCATATGGTGCTCGCACACGCTCTCAAGCCGGATGTCGCGCAACACGACCATCTCGTCATAGCCCTCGACCTCCTCGAAGGAGCGGGCGAGGAGTTCGGTCGGGTCCTCGTCATAGCCGCAGAACCATTCGCGATAGGCGTTGGCCACGCGTTTGGGCGTGTCGAGCAGCCCTTCGCGGGCGGGGTCGTCACCGGCCCATAGCAGCAATGTCTTCACCGCTTCCTCGGCCTGGTCCTGCGAGGGCCGTGCGAGGCGGTTGATGGGGGTGATCTTGTTCATCGGCGAAGGGCTGTCCTGAGTGACGCGCCGGGCCGGCGAATTGCCCGCCCGTATCGTCTCCGTCCAGGCAATTGGGGGCGGTTCGCCATGCTGCAAGCCGCCCCGTTAACAAACGAAGTCAATCAGTCGCGCGCGGCGGCGCCCAGCTCGGCGGCCAGCTCGGCCTCCAGGGTGGGCTCTTCCTCGCGGATCGGCTCCTCGCCACGCGCCTGGCGCTCGGCCTCCTCGACGGAGCGGGCGACGTTCACGATAACGGGAATGACCACCTCGGGGTGGAGCTCGACGCGGATGGACTTCAGGCCCAGCGTCTTGATCGGCTCCTCCAGCAGCACTTGCTGGCGGGTGACGGTGAGGCCACCGACCTTGCAGGCATCGGCGATGTCGCGGCCCGAGACGGAGCCGTAGAGGCTGCCGCTTTCACCCGCCTGGCGGATGATGACGACGGACATGTTCTCGACGCGCTCGGCGACGCGCTCGGCCTCCTCGCGGCGCTTGAGGTTCTGGGCTTCCAGCTGGGCGCGGTTCTGCTCGAACTTTTCCAGGTTCGCCTTGTTGGCGCGCACGGCGCGGCCCTTGGGCAGCAGGAAGTTTCGGGCATAGCCGGGCTTGACCGTCACGCGGTCGCCCATCTGGCCCAGCTTTTCCACGCGTTGCATGAGGATGAGGTCGATCATCGAGATATCTCCTAGGTCTGCGGCGGCGGCGGCGGCGGCAGCGCGCGCCGTGCCCATTGTTCGTAAAGGCCCATGCCGACCATGGCGGGCGCCATGATCTGCAGGAAGATCAGCATCAGGGTGTAGAAGGCGGCCAGGAACCAGATGCGGCCCTGGCGGTGGCGCAGGCGTTTGTGGACGGCGCCGATGCCCATCAGGAAGAAGGGCAGCAGCAGAAGCAGCAGGGCGGAGAGCGACACCGCATCGCCGCCCACGGCAAAGGCGGCGCCGGCCAGCAGCACCAGCACCAGAAACCAGCCCGGCATCCGCGCCTCCGCCAGATCGGGCGTGGCGGCGAGGGCGAGGCCTTGGCGGCGCAGGAACCCCTGCGCCAGCGTGGCATTGCCGATGGCTATGACGGCCAGCCAAAAGCCCACCGCCGCCGCCTTCACCCGCACCACGGCCTCGATCATGCCCGATGGCAGGTCGAGCCCCATGCGGCGAGTGGCCTGCTCGACCGCGCCGCGCAGCACCGCCTCGAACCCGCCATCGCCGGCGAACCACAGGCTGAGCAGCAGCAGCAGCGCCAACGGATAAAGTGCCAACGCCGCCACCGGCCCCGACAGCATCTGCCCCCCCGGCCGCAGGAAGAGCGTGACCAGCAGCAGCGTGGGCGCGGCGATGAGCAGGAGGTAGACGCCCATCCCGAGCATGGAGGAGCCGAGCGCCACCACCGTGCCGGCCACCGCCACCGCCACCGCCGCGACCACCGGCCCGAAGGCCAGCCCCGCCGCGTAGAGCGGTGTCGGCGCCAGCCAGATCAGCACAGAGCCCAGCGGCAGCGCGCGCAGCGCCCAGAGCATCAGCAATGCCGAGCTCAGCCCCGCGGCAGAAGCCGCCAGGACGCCTGGATTGTTGAAGCCCTGCACCGCGGCACCCTAGTCGTTGATGACGTAGGGCAGCAGGGCGAGGAAGCGGGCGCGCTTGATCGCCACCGCCAGCTCGCGCTGCTTCTTGCCGGACACAGCCGTGATGCGGCTGGGCACGATCTTGCCGCGCTCGCTGAGGAAGCGGGACAGCAACCGCACATCCTTGTAGTCGATCTTCGGCGCGCCCGGGCCCGAGAAGGGGCAGGATTTCTTGCGGCGATAGAAGGGGCGGCGCGCGCCCACGGCCGGGCGGCGCCCGGCAATACCCATTTCAGGAGTGTCGCTCATCGGTCGTCGTCCATTCCACCCATCATGTCCATGTCATCGCGGGGACGGGCGCGGAATTCCTCGCGCTCATCGCCACGCTCGCGGCCGCGGCCGGAGCCGAAACGGCCGGCCGGCTTGGGCCCGCGGAAGCCACGCTCGCGGTCCCGATCATCGCCACGCTTGGCGAGGATGGCCGAGGGCTCTTCCGGGTTCAGTTCCTCGATGCGCGTCGTCATCTCGCGCAGCACGTCCTCGTTGAGGCCAAGCTGGCGTTCCATTTCGTGGATGGCGGGCGGCGGCGCATCGATGCCGAGCAGCATGTAGTGGCCCTTGCGGTTCTTCTTCACCTTGTAGGCGAGACCGCGCAGACCCCAATACTCGCGCTTCTTCACCTCGCCACCCATGTCGGTGATGATGGTGGTGAGGCTGTCGGCGATGAGGTCGACCTGCTGTTGCGACACGTCGTTGCGTGCAATGAACACGCATTCGTAAAGCGGCATGTGTGCTCCCTTTGGGTTGGTTCAGCCCGTGCGCCCGAAATGGGCGCGAGAATGGGCATAGCCGGTGCATGCCATGCGCCGGCAGGGAAGCGGGGCGTAGACACCAAGCGCGGGCAGGAGTCAAGGCAGGATGGTGAGGCCTTCGGCGGTGGCGGCGCGGGCCAGGGCGGCGTCGAGCGTGGCCAGGGGCAGGCGGCGGCGGAGGGCGAGTTCGAGGTAGCAGGCGTCATAGACTGTCAGCGAGTGCTGGCCGGCCAAACGGTTGATACCACCCCAGGCGTGCAGTCGGGTCTCGGCATCATGCTCAAGATCGAGTTGCTCGAATGCCTGCAGCAGGTGGTCCCGTTCCTCGGCGGCGATGCGCCCGCGACGTACCCCCATCAGCAGGGCGTTCGCCACCTCCAAGGGCCAGATGGATGGGACGACCGCGCTGGACGTGGCCACACGCGTTCGAAGTGCGTCCAAGACAGGGGTCCGCTCGTCGCGGAAACACCAGGCGATGGCGACCGAACCATCGAGGACGAGCGTCAACGCCGCCCTTCTTCGATCAACTGCTTGCCGGTCAGGCCCTCACCCAATGTCAGGCCCTCGCTGAGCTCGCGCAGCCGCTCCGCCGCCGCGATGGCGCGCGAGCGGTCGGGCTTGAAATCCGGGCTGACCAGCTTGGCCACCGGCTTGCCATGGCGGGTGATCAGCACCTCCTCGCCGCGCGCGACCATGTCGAGCAGGGCGGAAAGCTGGTTTTTCGCGTCAAAGGCACCGATGGTTTGCATGACTTGTCTCTTTTCAGCTAGCTGATCTAGCTTAAACCTCTGGCGCGGCACCAGCAAGATTTTTCACCCCGTAGCCTCCGCCTCCTCCCTCAACATCTCCAGCCGCAGCCACTCCTCCTCGGCCGTGGCCAGCGCCGCCTCCTTCTCCACCAGCAGCGCGCTGCGCTTGTTGAAGCCCGCGGGGTCGCGGGCAAACAGCCCGGCGTCGGCCAGCCAATTCCGCAGCACGTCGATCTCGGCGGCCAGCTTCTCCATCACCCCCGGCAGGGTTTTCAGCGCATGGCTGTCCTTGAAGGTCAGGCGCTTCTTCTCAAGCACCGGGGCCACGGCACGGCCGGCGCGGGCGGTGGGCGCGCCTTCGGCCTCGGTCTTGGCCTGCACGCCATAGCCGCGCTGGTTCACCATGTCGGTGTAGCCGCCGGCATATTCCTGCCAGCGGCCCTCGCCCTCATGCGCGATCACACTGGTCGCCACCCGATCGAGAAAATCGCGGTCGTGGCTGACCACGATGACGGTGCCGGGATGCTCGGCCAGCAATTCCTGCAAGAGGTCCAAGGTTTCGAGGTCGAGGTCATTGGTCGGCTCGTCCAGCACCAGCAGATTGGCGGGCTGGGCGAGAGCACGGGCCAGCAGCAGCCGGCCACGCTCGCCGCCCGATAGCAACCTGACCGGCGTGCGCGCCTGTTCGGGCAGGAACAAAAACTCCTTCATGTAGCCCACGACATGGCGGCGCTGGCCGTTCACCTCCACCTGGTCGCCCTGCCCGCCCGTCAGCACTTCGGTCAGCGTGCGGTCGGCGTCGAGCTCGGCGCGGCGCTGGTCGAGCATCACCATGGTGAGTTCGGTGCCGCGGCGAATTTCGCCGGCATCGGGGGCCAACTCGCCCGTCAGCATTTTCAGCAGTGTGGACTTGCCGGCACCATTGGGGCCGACGATGCCGACACGATCACCGCGCATGATGCGGGTGGAGAAATCCACCACCACCGGCACATCGAAGGTTTTTTCGATGTTCTTCGCCTCGATCACCAGATTGCCGCTTGTCTCGGCATTGCTCGCGGAAAGCTTCGCCGCACCCTGCGGGCCCATGCGTTCGCGGTGCTTCTGGCGCAGGCTGTGCAGGTTGCCCAGGCGCTTGACGTTGCGCTTCCGGCGCGCCGTCACGCCATAGCGCAGCCAGTGTTCCTCACGCACGATCTGCCGGGCGAGCTTATGGGCGTCGCGCTCCTCCTCCTCCAGCACCGTGTCGCGCCATTCCTCGAATTTCTCGAAGCTCTGTTCCAGCCGGCGGGTGGTGCCGCGGTCGAGCCAGACCATGGCCTTGGAGAGGCGTTCGAGAAACCGCCGGTCATGGCTGATCAGCACCAGCGCGCCGCGAAATGCCTTCAGCTCGCGCTCCAGCCACTCGATGGCCGGCAGGTCCATATGGTTGGTCGGCTCGTCCAGCAGCAGGATGTCGGGCTGCGGGGCCAGCGCATGCGCCAGGGCGGCGCGGCGTGCCTCGCCGCCCGAGAGATGGGCCGGGCTCTCATCGCCCGAAAGGCCGAGATCGCCCAGCAATTGCCTGGCGCGGTAGGGCTCATCGGCCGGCCCCAGGCCGGACATCACGAAGTCTTCAACCGTGGCGAAGGCCGATAGGTCGGGCTCCTGCGCCAGATAACGCATGGTGGCGCCGGGTTGCAGGAAGCGGGTACCGCCATCGGCCGGCACCAGCCCCGCGGCGATCCGCAGCAGCGAGGATTTGCCGGAGCCGTTGCGCCCCACCAGCGCCAGGCGTTCGCCCTGCGAAACGCTCAGGGTGGCGCCGCGCAGCAGCGGAATGGTGCCGAAATTGGCGCGGATGTCGGAGAGCAGAAGAAGCGGGGGTGCGGCCATGGCGGGCAGATGCGGTGCGGGCAGCGCCACGTCAACGCTTCCCTTCCGCCGCGGAGTTCCCATAATAGGCCCATTACTTTTTGGACATCCGCGATGGAATTCGGCCTGTTCGATCATATGGACCGCGGCGGCGCGACGCTGGCCGAGGATTACGAGCACCGGCTGCGCCTGGCCGAGGCCGGCGAGGCGCTGGGCTTCACCCGTTTCCACATCACCGAGCATCACGGCACGCCGCTCAGCGTCACGCCGTCGCCTGGTATTTTTCTCTCCGCCATGGCGCAGCGGACACGCAGGCTGCGCTTCGGCCCGCTGGTGTTCACCCTTCCCGCCTATCAGCCGCTGCGCCTGGCAGAGGAGATCTCGATGCTCGACCAGATGTCGGGCGGCCGGCTGGAACTGGGGGTGGGGCGCGGCGCCTCGCCGCATGAGCTGGGCTTCCATGGGCTCGATGTCGCCGAGAGCCAGGCGCGCTACGAGGAAGCGCTGCGACTGATCCTGCTGGTGCTGCGCAGCGCCGGCCAGGAGGTGAGTTTTGAGGGGCGGTTCTACAAGGCCGACCGCGTGCCGGTGGTGCTGGCACCCGTGCAGCTGCCGCATCCGCCGCTGTGGTATGGCGTCGCCAACCCGGCGGCCGCGCCGTGGCTGGCGCTCAACAATTTCAACCTGGTCAGCAGCAATGGCCCCGACGCGATGCGGCAGATCACCGACACCTACCGGGCGCATTGGACCGGGGATGGCCCGATGCCGCTGCTGGGCATGAACCGCCACGCCGTGGTGGCCGAGACGGATGCCGAGGCCATGGCCATCGGGCGCCGGGCCTATGCGGAATGGTTCCGCAGCTTCAATTTCATCTGGCGAAGCCGCGCCGGCACCCCGCACAGCAAGGTTTTCCCCATCGAGTTCGAGGCGCTGCTGGAACAGGGCAAGGCTTTCTGCGGCAGCCCGGCCACGGTCAGGCAGCAATTCTATGCCCAGGTGAAGGCGGCAGGCTGCAACTACGTGCTGGCCCGCTTCATCTTCGGCGACATGCGTCCGGAGGAATCCCTGGCATCCCAGCGACTTTTCGCCCGTGAGGTGATGCCGGAATTCGCCGACCTGCCGGCCGCGGCATAGACAGCCGGCGCGGCGCTGATAGCCTCCCGCCTTTCCGAGGAAGGGCAGCACGATGGATTTTACCGGCAAGCGGGTGGTGGTGGCGGGCGGCAGCCGCGGCATCGGGCGCAGCTGCGCTTTGGCCTTCGCGCAGGCGGGGGCGCGGGTTTCGATCTGCGCCCGCAGCGAGGGGCCGCTGCGGGAAACCCAGGCCGCGCTTGGCGCCGGCGCCCACGCCGCGGTCTGTGACCTGGGGAACGGCCCGGCCGTGCTGGCCTATGTGGCCGAGGCGGCCGCCACGCTGGGCGGCATCGATATCCTCGTCAACAACGCATCGGGTTTTGGCGCGCTTGATACCGAGGAGGGGTGGGAGGCCAGCCTGAACGTGGATGTGCTGGCCACCACCCGCGCCAGCCGGGCCGCGGTGCCGCACATGAACGCGGGTGGCGCGATCATCAATGTCAGCTCCATCTCCGGCTTTCGCCCGAGCCTGCGCACGCCTGCATACGCGGCCGTGAAGGCCCTGCTGATCAACTTCACCCAGAGCCAGGCGGCCATGCTGGCGCCGAAAGGCATCCGGGTGAACGGCGTGGCACCGGGCAGCATCGAATTCCCCGGCGGCTCCTGGGAAGCGCGCAAATCCTCCGACCCGGCCCTCTACAACCGCATCCTCGGCTCCATCCCTTTCGGCCGCCTGGGCACGCCGGAGGAGGTGGCGAACGTGGTGCTCTTCCTGGCCAGCCCGCTGGCGGCCTGGGTGACGGGGCACACCATCGTGGTGGATGGCGGGCAGCTGCTCAGCTGAGCCGCAACCACAAAGGGTCCTTCAGCTTCGCCAGAAAGGCAGCATGCGCCGCCTCGGCCTCGGGCGGGACAATGATGGGGCGCGGCGTTCTGGCCACCCGCGCTTCGGTCACCAGCACGGGCCCGGTGTTGTTGCTGGCCAGAACCAGGCCAGGCTGCCGGCCGCCGCGCAGCTCCAGATAGACTTTCGCGAGCAGCTTCACATCCAGCAGCGCATTGTGGGTGGTTCGCTCGCTCAGGTCGATATCGAAGCGCCGGCACAGCGCGTCCAGGCTGTTGGGCATGCCGGGGAAGCGTTTTTTCGCCAGCGCCAGGGTGTCAACCATGCGGTTGGGCGGCAGCGGCGGGCGGCCGATGCGCTTCAGCTCGGCATCGAGATGCATGAAGTCGAAGGGGGCATTGTGGGCGATGATCGGTGCGTCGCCGAGAAAATCCAGCCAGGCATCGACCTGCTGGGCGAAGAGCGGCGCGTTCTCCACATCCCGGCTGGTCATGCCGTGGATGCGGCTGGCATCGGCGGGGATGTCGCGCTCGGGGTTCAGCAGGGTGTGGAAATGCCGGCCGGTGGGCAGCAGGTTGACCAACTCGATGGCGGCGATCTCGATAACGCGGTGGCCTTCGCTCACCTCGATGCCCGTGGTCTCGGTGTCCAGCACAATCTCGCGGCTCAAGCCCGGCACTCCCTGATGAACAGGCGAATCGCCCGGTCGGCATGATGGCGCGACAGGCCGGTCCGCACCACCACATCGGCCCGGCGGCGTTTTTCGGCATCGGGCATCTGCCGGGCGACGATGGCGGCGAAGCGTTCCGGCGTCATGCCCGGCCGGCGCAGCACGCGGGCGCGCTGCACGGCGGCGGGGGCGGAGACCACGATCACCAGGTCGAATTCGCGCCCGCCACGCGTCTCGAACAGCAGCGGGATGTCGAAGACGACCATGCGCTGGCGGTCACGGTGCGCGCGGGCGACGAAACGCCGCTGCATGTCGCGCACCAGGGGGTGGATGATGCGTTCCAGCGCCCGCAATGCCTCGGGCTTGCCGAGCACGGCCTGGCGCAGCGCCTCGCGGCTCACCGCGCCATTCACGACGCCGCCGGGGAAGGCGGCGGCGATGGGCGCGACAGCGCGGCCGCCGCGCGCCTGCAATTCATGCACCGCCGCATCAGCGTCGAAGACCCTGATGCGGGCGCGGCGGAACGAGCGGGTGGCGGTGGATTTGCCCATGCCGATGCCGCCGGTCAGGCCGATGCGCTTCATCGGGGCGGGATATCCCCGGCCACGGCGTCGTGCAGCGCTTGGTCCACCACCGGATCGACGCCGAACCAGAGCGAAAAACCCGGCCGTGCCTGGTGCAGCAACATGCCCAGGCCCGGCACGGCGGCCAGGCCCCGGGCGCGGGCGGCACGCAGCAGCGGCGTCTCCAGCGGCACATAGACGGCATCGGCCACCACGGCGTGGGGCGGCAGGGGGGAGAGGTCGATCTCCAGCGGCGGCTGGCCCGCCATGCCCAGGCTGGTGGTGTTGACGAGCAGGGCGGCGGTGGCGAGCGGGGGTGCCGCGGCAGCCCGGATATTTCCGCCGATGGCGCGGGCCAGTTCCTCCGCCCGTTCGGGGGTGCGGTTCACCACCACCACCTCCGGCACACCGGCATCGAGCAGTGCGGCGACGATGGCGCGGGCCGCCCCACCCGCACCCAGCAGCACGGCGGGGCCGTGTTCCGGCCGCCATGCGGGGGCGGCGGCGCGCAGGCTTTCCAGGAAGCCGAAGCCGTCGGTGTTGCTGCCGAGGATGCGGCCGTCACGAAACACCAGCGTGTTCACGGCACCGGCGCGCAACGCGGAGGCATCGCGCTCATCGCATAGCGCGAAGGCGGCCTCCTTGTGCGGGATCGTGACGTTGGCGCCGGCGAAGCCCGCGGCCATCACGCCGCGCAGCGCGGCCTCGAAGTTTTCCGGGGGCACGGGCAGCGGCACATAGGCGCCATCGATGCCATGGCGCTCCAGCCAGTGGTTGTGCAGTTGCGGGCTGCGCGAATGGCCGGCGGGCCAGCCGAAGACGCCCGCGATTCTGGCCTTGCCTGTCGTTATCCGTCCCATTCCCGCAACTCACCGTGGGAAACGCTCGCGGTCAATCTTTCCCTCTGCCAACAGCAATCGTTTCGTGTTTTCATCATCCGGCGCAGAAGCGCCGAAGTAATAACATAACATGCGGAGAGAAATGTCATGAAATTGTTCTCGCGACGCGGCATGCTGGCCGCCGCCTGTCTGGGCTGCGGCGGCGCCCATCTCGGCTTCCAGGCCACCCCCGTCCAGGCGCAAACCCCCGCCTGGGCGCCGCCGGCCGAGGCGCAGCGCTGCCCCAGCCGCTGGGGTGCGGCGGACCGTCGCGGCTCGATGAACCTGATGACGCAGGAGCGCGCCCGCCGCGCCGCCGGCCTCATTCGCACCGGCGGCATGGTCGAGTTGGGCCACGTGCTGTCCATGCAGATGCCGTTCTTCGGCACAAGGCGCTTCGACATCCACCAGAAGCCGATGTTCATGAACCCGGAGAGCAACCGCCGCGGCTCGAACGAGGAAGTGGTGGTGGGCGAGATTGGCCAGGTCGGCACCCAGCTCGACATGTTCCCGCACCAGACCATCGGCAGCCAGACCTACAACTGCGTCGAGATCCCCTCCATCAGCGGCCGCAACGGCTTCACCGCCATGGGCGTGGACACGGTGGGCACCATCTTCACCCGCGCCGTGATGCTGGACATCGCGCGGCTGCGCGGCGTGCCGGTGCTGCCCATCGACCATGAGATCACGGTGGCCGAGATCGAGCAGGCGCAGCAGGTGCAGAACACCCGCATTGAGGAAGGCGACGCGGTGATCTTCCACACCGGCTGGGGCACGCTGTGGGGCCGCGACAATGCCCGCTACGTTTCCGGCTGCCCGGGCATCGGCGTGGCGGCGGCCGAGCATGTGCTGGCCAAGAACGTCATGCTGATGGGCGCCGACAACTGGCCGGTCGAGGTCGCACCCAGCCGCACCATGCCCGGCGCCTCGCTGCCGGTGCACCAGATCGCGCTGGTGGTGAACGGCGTGCATCTGCTGGAGAACATGAAGCTGGACGAGCTGGCCTCACGCGGGGTGCATGAGTTCGCCATTGCCGTTCAGCCCCTGAAGATCCGCGGCGGCAGCGGCAGCACGGTGGCGCCGACGGCGCTGTTCTAGGCCCTGTAGCCGGCGACCGCCACGCCCGGGCGTGGCGGAAGCCGGCACAGCACCGCGGCCAACGGCAGCAGCCAGATGATCCGGGACTGATAGCGGTGATGCGGCATGGACAGCGCGCCGGTGGCCAACGCATTGGCCGAAATCCCCACCAGCACGCACAGAACGAAAGTGAGCCTGGGATTGTCGGCCGCCTTGTGCGCCCGCCACCAGGCCAGCAAGGCGCCGAAAGCGCCGAGCAACAGCACCCAGGGGTGCGGCCAGGTGAAATAGCTCGCCAACCCGCGCAGCCCGCCCTGGGATTGCACGGCGGCCGCGAAAGCCGTCTGCTCCCAGTCTGGAAACTCTCCCTCGCGCAGCCGCAGCCCGACCGTGACCTCCAAAAATTCCGGCCCCAGCACATCCCCCACCCGGGTGCGGAAGAGCTGGGTGAAGGCGTTTTGCGCCGCGATTGCCGCCACCGCGGCCGGTTCCCGCCGCAGCGTCAGCGCGACGATCCGCCCCGCCTCCGGCGCCAGCGAGATCGGCCCACCGGGCAGCGCTCCATCCAACCTTTCGGTCCAGACCGAGCCGTTTCCGTTCCACAGGAAATCATCCGAATTGGTCGGCAATCGGCCCGCCCAGCGGCACATGTGCCAGCCGGCCGCGGGGCAGGCCGCCTCGATCACCCGCGCCGCCGGGCCATCGGCCACCAGCCTGGCCAAAGCGAAGACGCTGCCGAAGGGTGAAACCGCCAGCCTGCCATGGCCGACCCAGTTCGTGCCCATCAGGAGCGCCAGGGCCAGGCCCAGCGGCAGCGCCGCGCGCAGTGCAGGAAGGGCACGCCGGGTCAGCAGCAACACCAGCACCACCAGCGACAGGGCGAGCGGCAGATGCGACAGATGCGCCGCCGCGCATAGCGTTGCCACCAACACCACCCACACCACCTGCCCGCGCGAAAGCCGGGCAAAACCCAGCAGATACAGGCACAGCACCAGAGCGGGGGCGAAGATATCGGGCATCAGCAGGCTGGCGAACCAGGGCGCGCTGGTCAGCGCCGCCAGCAGGCCGCAGAGCAGGACATGCCCGCGCGGCGTGGCCCGCCCCAGCACCGCGCGCTGGGTCAGCCACAGCAGGTGCGAGAGCCCGAGCAGCACGGCCGCCAGCGGGAACCAGAGCGTGACCCGCCAATGAAACAGGTGCAGGAAGGGACCATAGACATAGGGCTTGTCCCAGATCATGGCCGGCAGCAGCGTCTGCGCCAGGAAGGCCCCGGTGTCGCTGAAGACGATGGGGTAGCCGTTGAGCAGCGCCGGCCAGCCAAGCAGCAGGGCGCCGGCCAGCAAGGCGCCTACCACCGCTGCGCGGCCGCCTCGTCCTCGGGTTTGGCCTCGACCCAGCGCTCGCGCCCATCGGCGAATTCCTCGCGCTTCCAGAACGGCGCGCCGGTCTTCAGCCAGTCGATCAGAAAGGCGCAGGATTCGAGCGCCGCGGTGCGATGGGCACTGGCGGTCAGCACCAGCACGATGGGATCGCCGGGCAGCATGCGGCCGATACGGTGGATGATGGTGCAGCCGGTCAGCGGCCAGCGCGCTTCGGCCTGCGCGGCGATGCCGGCCAGGGCGCGCTCGGTCATGCCGGGATAATGTTCCAGCACCAGCGCGGCCAGCCCGTCATCAGACCGGCAGACGCCCAGGAAGCTGGCGATGCCACCCACATCGGTGCGGTCGGCCTGCAGGGCCTGGGTTTCCGCCGCCACATCGAACCCGGCCTCCTGCACCAGGATGCGCGCCATGCTCAGCCGCCGGTGACGGGGGGGAAGAAGGCGATCTCGTCATTGGCGGCCACCAGAGCATCCGGGCCGGCGAATTCCTGGTTCACCGCTGCGCGGATTTGCCGGGGCTGGGCGAAGGCCTCGGCATGGCCGGGGCTGCGGGCGGACAGCCAGGTGATCAACTCGCCCACGTTGCGCACCTCGCCGGGGGGCGAGACGGCCTCCTCGGCGATGCCCACCTTCTGCCGCACCCAGGCGAAGTACAGCACCTTCATGGCTCAGGGCCTGGGCAGGATTTGCTGCGCCGGGCGGCCCGGCTCCTGCAGGATCTGCACCTCGCCAGGCCGGCCCAGCAGCACGCCGGACTGGCCGGAGGGGCCGACCGTGGTGCTCACGCCGCCGGTGCTGCCGGTGATGGTGCGGTTGGCGCCGCCGGCGTTCACGGTGCTGCCGGGCAGCGGCTGGCGCGGGGCGGCCTGAGTGGCCGGCACGCCCGACGGCACGGGCTGGGCCGGCGGCTGCCAGTCCGGCGGCGGCTCGAAGGCGGCGCCGCTGCCGCGGGCGGCGCGGCGGGGGGCCGTCGCCGGCGCGGGCAGCGGCGTGTTGGTCTCGGCGCCCGGGCGATAGGTAGGGATGCCGCGCAGCGCCTCGTCGGGGTTGGCCAGCGTCGCGCGCGGGCCTTCCTCGGCCGGCCAGACATCGCCTTCCTCCGGCAACACCCGCTCCACGCCGCCGGCGCCGCCGCCGGCGCGCACGCGCTGCACCGTCACGCTGTCGTTCGGCACGCCGGCGATCGGGCCGCTCCAGGAACCGCCAATGCTGCCCATGCCCACGAAAACACGGGAGAAATAGCCGTCAAGCGGCGCGCATCCAGTCATCCCCAGCATGGCCACCAGGCCCAGACTTGCCAAAACCTGCTTCATTCGATGCCCCACAATTCGCGCTGCCCTGCAACATGCGCCGCCGTATGGCGGTGCTCAAGGCCGTTCATTCTGCCCACCACGATCATTCGCCGCATGCTGCAACCCGGCGACCCAGTAATCCCAGCCCGTGATCAGAGTCAGCAAAGCCGCCATCCACAGCATCGCCTCGCCGATCGCCGACACCGGCAGCCAACCAAGCCCGATCACCCGCGCGCCAGTGTCACCGGCCAGCAGGGTGCCCAGGGCTCCCATCTGGAAGCCGGTTTTCCATTTGGCAAGCTTGGTGACCGGCATGCCCACCCGCAATGTCGCGAGATATTCACGCAGGCCCGAGACCAGGATCTCGCGCAGCATGATGATGATGGCCGGCAGCAGCGCCCGGTCATCCAGCCGGTCGAAGCCCACCAGCAGCATCAGCGCCGCCGCCACCAGCAGCTTGTCGGCGATCGGGTCCAGCATCACGCCGAAGCCCGAGGTGATGCCGCGCGAGCGGGCGATCTTGCCATCGAAGTAATCGGTGATGGCCGCCACGCTGAAGACCACGCAGGCCGCCATGTCGCCCACCGGGCTGCGCAGCATCACCATCGCCACCAGAAGCGGGATGGCGGCGATGCGGCTGATGGTCAGCAGGTTGGGGAGGTCGGTCGGCACCACCTGCCTTTACGGGAGATTGCGGCGGCGGTCATGCCCCCGTCTCAGACCGGGTGGAAATGGCCGTGAATTTTCCGCGCCAGGCCCGGCCCCACTCCGGGGCAATTTGCCAGATCATCCAGCCCCGCCTGGCGCACGCCCCGCGCCGAGCCGAAATGGTTGAGCAGTCGCCGCTTCACCGCCGCCCCCACGCCGGGGACGTCATCCAGCTCGGATTTCGTCAGCGCCTTGGAACGGCCGGCGCGGTGGGTGGCGATGGCGAAGCGATGCGCCTCGTCGCGCAGCCGTTGCAGGTAGTAGAGCACGGGGTCACGCGGCGGCAGCTGGAAGGCCTCGCGCCCGGCCATGTGGAACCATTCGCGCCCGGCGTCGCGGTCAACACCCTTGGCCACGCCGACCATGGGCAGGTCCTCCAGGCCGAGTTCGGCCATCACCTCGCGCGCGGTGTTGAGCTGGCCCTGGCCGCCATCGATCAGCACGAGGCCGGGCCAGGTGTCGCCGGATCGCGTGGGGTCCTCCTTCAGCGCGCGGCCGAAGCGGCGTTCCAGCACCTCCCGCATCATGCCGAAATCATCGCCGCCCTTGGCGTCGCGGATGGCGAATTTGCGATAGGCGGATTTGATGAAGCCCGACGGCCCGGCGGCGATCATCGCGCCATAGGCATTGGCGCCCTGGATATGGCTGTTGTCGTAGACTTCGATGCGCGCCGGTGTTTCGGGCAGGTCGAACAGCGTGGCGACACCTTCCAGCAGCGCGGTCTGGGCGGTGGATTCGGCCAGCCGGCGCTCCAGCGCCTCACGCGCATTGGTTTGCGCGTGTTCCACCGCCGCACGCTTGTCGCCGCGCTGCGGGCGATGCAGTTCAACCTTTCGCTCAGCCTTGAAGGAGAGTGCCTCGGCGATCAGCGGTCCGTCGTCGGGCTCGTGGCTCAGCAGCACCAGGGGCGGCGGGGGCAAATCCTCGTAAAGCTGACCCAGGAAGCTGCCCAGCACCTCCTCCGGCGTGATGTCGCTTTTGCTGTGCGTCAGGAAATAGGGGCGATTGCCGTTGTTGCGGCCACCGCGGAAGAAGAACACCTGCACGCAGGACTGCCCGGCCGCCATGTGCAGGGCCACCACATCGGCATCGCCCACCCCGTCCATGTTGATGCGGCTGCTGCCCTGCAGATAGGTCAGGCCGCGGATGCGGTCGCGCAGGCTTGCCGCGCGTTCGAATTCCAGCGCCTCGGCCGCCTGCTCCATCTCACGCGCCAGTTCCTTCTGGATCGACGGCGTCTCTCCGGCCAGAAAGAGCCGGGCCTGGGTGACCAGTTCCGCATAGTCCTCCTTGCTGATCCGCTCCACACAGGGGGCCGAGCAGCGCTTGATCTGGTAAAGCAGGCAGGGCCGGTCGCGGCTGTCGAACACCGTGTCGCGGCAGGTTCTGAGCAGGAACACCCGTTGCAGCGCGGTGATGGTCTGGTTCACGGCCCAGACGCTGGCGAAGGGGCCGAAATAGGTGGCGCCCTTTCGGCGCTCTCCCCGGTGCTTTGCAACCTGTGGGTAGGGGTGATCCTCGCTGATCATCAACCAGGGGTAGGATTTATCATCGCGCAGCACGATGTTGTAACGCGGCCGCAGTTTCTTGATGAGGTTGGCTTCGAGCAGCAGCGCCTCGGCTTCGGAGGCGGTGGTGATCACCTCGAGGCGCCTGGTCTCGAACACCATCCGGCGCAGCCGCTCGGGAAGGCGCGAGGTCTGGGTGTAGCTGGTCACCCGCTTGCGCAGGGCGCGGGCCTTGCCGACGTAGAGCGCATCGCCACGCGCATCGAGCATGCGGTAGACGCCGGGGCTGAGCGGCAGGGTGGCAAGCGCCGCCTCGATCACCGCGAGGCCATGAATCGGCGCCGGTGGCGGGAGCGGCGCGGGCGGGGGGACGTCTTCAGACTCCATCCCCCCCGATGTGGCCGACCCTGCGGCCACGCTCAAGCCCAGGGCATCATGACGCCGAGTTCTCCACGTTTTTTGTGGATAACTCTGTGCATAGACCCTCCGGGCAAGGCCGAATCCGGCGGAAGACCGCCATTCGCCCCGCCCTGCTCAAGCCTTGGGCAGAATTCTCTAAGTGTCTGATATTACTGATCATTATTTCGGGAGCGTTTCCTGGGAACTGAATCCGGGGTTAAGATAATGCTTGCCGCCAGCCCCGTTCCGCCCTAGCCGCGCGGACGGTGGACGAAATACGGCGGAATTCCCGACAAGACCCAAAGTATTTCAGTCCCTTGTCCGCTCGATGACAACGCCAACGCTTGCGACGTCAAGGAAGGCATCCGGCTTCTCGATCGTCACCCGCGCCTTCATCACCCGGGGATCCTGCAGCGCCGTGGCCGCGATGGTCTCCGCCAGGGTCTCCACCAGAAGCACATGTCCCGTCGCCACCGCTGCCCGCGCGACGTGCACCACCGCCTGATAATCCACCACCCGCTCCAGCGCATCGGGGCCGATGCCGTCCGGCGCGCTCTCGTCGAACACCTCCAACTCGACGCCGATCACCACCCTTTGCGGCGCCGCCTTCTCATGCGGATGCACGCCCAGGCGGGCAACCAGTTCGAAGCCACGGACGAAAACGAGACGGGTGCGCCGGGCGGCGCTGGGGGCATCGATCATTGCGCGGCGAAGGCCACGTCGCGGCCACGCCGCCGCAGCCGCTGCCCGGAATCGACGACGACGACACTGCCGGTCGTGCTGGACGCGGCCATCAGATAGGCCACCGCCTCGGCCACATCACTCGCCGTGACGCCACGCTCCAACGGGTTGTTGACGTGGGCGCGGCGAAAACTCTCCACCGACTGCTCGCCGGAGACGAGTGTTATGGCCGGCGCCACACCATTGACGCGAATGCGCGGCGCGAAGGCCAGGGCATGCATTTCGGTCATGCCCGCCAACCCGTATTTCGACAGCGCATAGGTGAAGTAATCCGGGTTGGCGGCGTAAAGCCGGTTGTCGAGCAAATTCACCACCGCGCCCTCGTCGCCCGCCGGCAGGGCGGCGGCGAAGCCCTGGGTCAGCAGTGCCGGGGCCAAAAGATTCACCGCCATGTGGCGGGCGAAGGCTTCCGGGGTGAATTCCGCCGGGCTGTCGAATTCGAACAGGCTGGCATTGTTCACCAGGCCATGCAGCCCGCCGCACAGCCTGGCCGCCCGGCCGACCAGCGCGGCGGCCTGGGCGGCATCGCCCAGATCGGACCGGATGGTCCAGGCCCGCGGCAATTCGGCCGCCAGCGCCCGCGCTTCCCCGCCCGAGGCATTGTGGTGGATCACCACCCCCCAGCCCGCCTGCGCCATGCGGCGGGAGATGGCGGCGCCGATGCGCCTGCCGCCACCCGTCACCAGCACGTTGCGCGGCGTCTCATTCATCAGGGCGGGGCTTTCGGGATGGGGGGGAGGCCGCATATAGGCGGCTCAGTGTTGGCGAGGAAGCCCATGGACGCGGTTTCGATCTTTCCCGAGGGGTATGTGTGCTCCCGGGTCATGGGCATGGTGGTGGAGGTCGCGGTGGGGATCCACCCCTGGGAGCGGCACCCGCAGCGGCCGAACAAGCTCGCGATCGATGTGGAGATGTTCGTGCCCACCGCCATGGCCTCCCAGGGCATCGTGGATTACGACCCGGTGCGCAACCTGGTGCGGGGATGGGCCGGGCGCGGCCATGTGGAATTTCTCGAAACCCTGGCCGAGGAATTGCTGGCGCAGTGCTTTTCCGAGCCAAGGGTGGCCGCGGCCCGGGTGCGGGTGACGAAGCTGCAGATTTTTGCGGAAGCCGAGGGTGCCGGGATAGAAGTCTTCAGGCGCCGGCCGTGAAATAAGGCGCCAGGTTGCTTCGGATGCGCGCCAGCACGTCACCCGGCGGCGGCAGCACGAAGGACTGGCCGGTGATATCCCCGAAAACCTCGATATAGACGGCCGCCGTGTCCATGATCAGCGATTGGGGAATTTCGGGGATGTCGTCGCCATAGGGGTCGCAGCGCGCGGCCACCCAGTTGCGGACGAAATCCTTGTCGAAGCTTTCAGGCTTTTCCCCGACCTCAAAGCGTGCCGGGTAGCTTGCGGCGCGCCAGTACCGGCTGCTGTCGGGCGTGTGGATTTCATCCGCCAGAACGATGCGGCCCGTGGCGTCGGTGCCGAATTCGTATTTGGTGTCGACCAGGATCAGCCCGCGCTCCGCCGCCATCGCCTGGCCCCGGGCGAAGAGCGCCAAGGCATAGGCGCTGACCTGCTCCCATTGCGCGGGACTGAGCAACCCACGCGAGATGATCTCGGCGGCCGTCAGCGGCGCGTCGTGGTCGCCATGACCGGCCTTGCTGGTGGGGGTGATGATAGGTGCGGGCAGGCGCTGGTTGTCGCGCAGCCCGTCGGGCAGGCGGTGCCCATACATCTCCCGCTGGCCGGCCTTGTAGAGCGTCAGCACCGAGGTGCCGGTGGTGCCGGCCAGATAGTCCCGCACCACGATCTCCACAGGCAAAATGTTCACCCTGGTGCCGATCACCACATTGGGGTCGGGATAGGCCAGCACATGGTTGGGGCAGATGTCGGCGGTGTGCTCGAACCAGAAGCGCGCGGTCTGCGTCAGCACCTGGCCCTTATGCGGCACGGCGCAGAGGATGCGGTCGAAGGCGCTGAGACGGTCGGTCGCGATGATGATCCGGCTGCCATCGGGCAGGTCGTAATTGTCGCGCACCTTGCCGCTGTAATGGTTGGGCAGTTCGGCGATGGTCGCATCGCGCAGCACCTGTTCGGCGCGCATGGGGGGCCTCTCTCTCACGCGTGTTGCAGACGCAGCACCCGGCCGCGTCGATCCTGCCAGAGCGACATGGCGACCGCGAGCCCCATGCAGGCCGCCGCCACCACGAAGAGCACGCCGCCCTGTCCGTGGTCCAGCAGCCAGCCGAAGCTGGGCGGACCCAGAATGCCGCCAATGGAAAACCCGGTGCTGACAATGCCGAACACCGCCCCGGCCTGCCCCGGAGGTGCGGCCGCACGCACCAGCATGTCGCGGGACGGCATGATCAGGCCGGAGAGAAACCCCGAAAGCCCCATCACCAGCAGCAGCGGCAGCACCCCCATGGGCACCACCCCGCCGATCAGCAGCAGCACGCCGGACAGCCCGAGGCCACCGGCCGCCACCATGCCATGCCGCTGCGTGCGGTCGGCCACCTGCCCCCCTGCCAGCACCCCCAGCGCGCTCATCCCCAGCCAGGCGGTGAGGGCCGCATTGCCCGCGGCCAGCGACAGGCCGGAAACCTGCGTCCAGGCCGGCACGCCGAAGCTCTGCACCGCGGAATTGGTCAAGGCCAGCAGCACGAAGAAGCCCACCAAGGTCAGCACGGTGAAGCTGAGGAGTTTTGGCGCGCCGGCCGCGGGCCTGGGGCGGCGTGGCGGTACACGCTCGGCCAGCGCGTCGCGCAGCAGCGGCCAGGCGGTGAGCGGGCCGAGCAGGCCGGCCACGATCAGCGCGCCTTGCAGGCCGAAGGCCCAGGCCAGCCCCAGCATCAGCCCTGGCGCCACCGTGCTGCCGGCAAAGCCCGCGAAGGTGTGGATGGAAAAGGCGCGGCCGACCCGCTCCTCGCCGATGGCGGTGCCCAGGATGGCGTAATCGCTGGGGTGATAGACGGCGTTCGCCAACCCGGCCAGGCCGGCGGCCACCAACAACCAAAAATAGCTCATGCCGATGCCGGCCAGGATGAACGCGCAGCCGCCCAGGCACAGCCCCGCCACCAGCACGCGGCGCGGCCCTATCCGGTCCACCAGCAGCCCCATCGGCGCCTGGGTCAGGGCGGTGACGATGTTGAGAACGGTCAGCGCCAGGCCGAGTTCGAGAAAGCTCACCCCCATCTGGTCCCGCAGCAGCGGGAAAAGCGGCGGCAGGACCAGGATATGCACATGGCTGAGGAAATGCGCCAGCGAGACGGAGACGAGGGTGCGCTTCTCGGCCGGCTCGAACATCAATGCGCCTGCGCCCAATTTTTCCCGTGGCCCACTTCCACCAGCAGAGGCACCCGCAGCGTGGCCACGTTCTGCATCGTGTCGCGCAGGATGGTGGCGGTGGCGTCGATATCCCCCTCGGGCACCTCCAGCACCAGCTCGTCATGCACTTGCAGCAGCATGCGGGCGGCAAGGCCGGCATCGGTCAGTGCGCGGGGCACGCGGACCATGGCGCGCTTGATCACCTCGGCGGCACCCCCCTGGAAGGGGGCGTTGATCGCCTGGCGTTCTGCGCCGCCGCGCAGCATGGGGTCCTTCGACGCGATATTGGCGATCCACAGCTTGCGGCCGAAGGGGCTGAGCACGTAGCCCAGATTCCTGGCTTCCAGTTTAAGCCGGTCCATCTCCGCGCGGATGCCGGGGTATTTCTGGAAATAGGCGTCGATGATGCCGCGCGCCTCGCCCGGGCCGATGCCGAGCTGGGCGGCCAGGCCGAAGGCGCTCATGCCGTAGATGATGCCGAAATTGATCGCCTTGGCGCGGCGCCGCGCCTCGCGGTCCACGCCATCCAGCGGCAGGCCGAAGATGTCGGAGGCGGTGCGGGTGTGGATGTCCAGGCCCTGCTCAAACGCCTCCCGCAGTGTCGGGACATCGGCCATGTGGGCCAGCAGGCGCAGCTCGATCTGGCTGTAGTCGGCGCTCATCAGCACATGGCCGGGCTCGGCGATGAAGGCCTCGCGGATGCGCATGCCTTCGCGGGTGCGGATGGGGATGTTCTGCAAATTGGGCTCGTTGGAGGAGAGCCGCCCGGTGCTGGTCACGGCCATGGAGAAATCGGTGTGCACCCGGCCATCGCGGCCGAGCTGCGCCGTCAGCCCGTCCACATAGGTGGATTTCAGCTTGGCGAGCTGGCGGTGTTCCATCACCACTTTCGGGAGTTCGGCGCCTTGCGCCGCGAGTTCCTCCAGCACCTTGGCATCGGTGGAATACGCGCCGGTCTTGCCCTTTTTCCCGCCCTTCAGGCCCATCTCGTCGAACAGGATTTCGCCCAGCTGCTTCGGGCTGGCCACGTTGAAGGCGCGGCCGGCGACGCGATGCGCTTCCGCCTCCAGCACCACCAGGCGCTCGGAAAAATCCTGACCGATGCGGGCGAGTTCGACGCCATCCACCTTGATGCCGGCGGTCTCCATCGCCGCCAGCACGGCGATCATCCGACGCTCCACCTGTTCGTAGAGCGCCAGCGCCTGGGCCTCGCGCAGCCGCGGGCGCAGCTTGTGCCACAGGCGCAGCGTGACATCGGCATCCTCGGCGGCATAGGCGGTGGCGCGGTCCAGTGGCACCTGGTCGAAGGTGATGCGGCCCTTGCCCGTGCCGGTCACGCTGTCGAAGGTGATGGGCGTGTGGTTGAGGTGCTGCTGCGCCAGGAAATCCATCCCCTGGCCGTGCTTGCCGGCATCCATGCTGTAGGAGATCAGCATGGTGTCATCGATGGGCGCGATGGTGACGGCGCCGTTTTCGGGCCGGGCCATCACCTCGATGTCGTATTTCGCGTTGTGCAGGATCTTTAGGACACCGGGGTCGGCCAGGGTTGGCCGCAAGATCGCCAGGGCGGCGTCCTGCGAGAGTTGCTCAGGCGGCGGGCCGCTCAGCATGTCGCCGCCGCCACCATGGCGCAGCGGCACATAGGCGGCGCGGCCGGGCGCGGTGGCCATGGAAAGCCCCACCAGCCGGGCGTTCAGCGCATCCAGGCTGTCGGTCTCGGTGTCGAAACCCAGCACGCCATCCACCCCGGCCAGGAAGGCGCGCAGGGCCTCCTCGGTGGTGATGGTCTCATAGGGGCCGAAAGGGATATCGCCCTCCGCCACCGGGGCCGCGGGGGGAGCGGAGACCAGGGCGGGGATGGACGCCTTGGCATCGCCCAGCCCAAGGCGGGAGAGCAGGCTGCGAAAACCCTGGGTTTGAAAAAAACCGGCCAGCCGCGCCGGTTCCGGCGCCCGGGCCACCAGCGTGTCGATCGCGGCAGGCAGCGGCGCATTGTCGTCCAGCAGCACCAGACGGCGGGAAATGCGGGCCTTCTCGGCGTTTTCCAGCAGCGCCTCGCGCCGCTTGGGCTGCTTGATCTCGCCGGCGCGGGCCAGCAGCGATTCGAGGTCGCCATACTCGTTGATCAGCTGCGCCGCGGTCTTGATCCCGATCCCCGGTACACCCGGGACGTTGTCGGTGGCGTCGCCTGCCAGGGCCTGCACCTCGACCACCTTGTCCGGCGTCACGCCGAATTTTTCGAAGACCTCGGGCTCGCGGATCGGCTTCTGCTTGATCGGGTCCAGCATGATCACGCTGGCGCGGATCAACTGCATCAGGTCCTTGTCGGAACTCACAATCGTGGTGCGGCCGCCCTCAGCCTCCATTTGCTTGGCATAGGCGGCGATCAGGTCATCGGCCTCGAACCCAGGCTGCTCCAGCCTGGCCACGCCGAAAGCATCCGTCGCCTCGCGGATCAGGCCGAATTGCGGGATCAGATCCTCCGGCGGCTCGGGCCGGTGCGCCTTGTATTCGGGGTAGAACTCGTTTCGGAAGGTCAGACGCGCGGTGTCGAAGACCACAGCGATGTGGCTGGCGCTGTGCGCCTCCAGGAACCGCGAGAGAATCTGGCAGAAACCGAACACGGCATTCACCTGCACGCCATCCGGCCGGCTCATCGGTGGCAGCGCGTGATAGGCGCGGAAGATGTAGCCGGAGCCGTCGATGAGGATGAGGTGCTTGTCGGTGGTCATTGGGGGTGGCCCGCGCGGCCCTGGGGAAGGCTCTGCCTTCCCCAGACCCCAACCGCCAAGGGTCTTAAACCCTTGGAACCCATTGGAAAGCTGGCATTGGGGAGGGGGGCAGGCGGGATTCGCAAGCGGCGCGCGTCAGCCGCCCCCCTCCCCAATGCCAGCTTTAACCCGGCGGTCCAGGGGTCCCAGACCCCTGGACCGCCGGGTTAAAGCTGGCAT
>JAKFUL010000045.1 GCA_021732665.1 Acetobacteraceae bacterium | reverse complement strand
AGGGGGGGCCTGGATTGTGGCGGGGGGTGGCGCGGCGTTCCTTCACCACCCGGCATTCCGGCGGCTTGATCGGCCATTCGCCGGGAATGCCGAAGGCCGCCACGGCGCGCAGGATCTCGCCCCAGGCGCGCGGGGCCAGGGTGTCGGCATCCTCCCGCGCCTCGGCATCGCCGGCCGAGACGGTGACGGAAACGCCCGACGGACGCACCAGCACCCATTGGCACAGCGCGCCCACGAAGCCCACGAAGCGCACCGGCCCCGGTTCGGTGCGAGCGAAGTGCAGGTTGACGATGGGGGCATGCGCCTCGGGCACGCGAAGGCCGGGCAGCAGGCGGGCGGATTCCCAGGGCGGCGTGGCCAGCAGCACCTGTTCGGCGGGCAACCTCTCGCCGCATTCCAGCGCCACCACGCGGCCGCCCTCCAGCACCAGGGCGCGCAGGCGGGAATTGAACCGCACCTCGCCGCCGGCTTGGCGGATGGCGGCAATGGCGGGGTCCACCATGTCCGGCCCCAGGCCCCGCTCGGCGACATAGAGCCGCGTGGCGCCCGGCCCGCCCAGGCGGCGCAAAACCTGCGCCAGGCGGGCGGAGGAGGCCTCGGCGGTGGGCGTGTTCAGGGTCGCGACGACCAGCGGGTCGACGAAGCCGCGGCAAAATTCGGGATGGGCGGCCATGGCCTGCGCCACGGGGATGTCGCGCCCTGGCAGCGTCATTCTGGCCATGGCGGCCAGGGCGCCGAAGGAAAGGCCAGGCGGCCGGCGCTCCGCTCGCAGCCAGCCGAAGGGCGAGAGCGAGATCCGCCTGGCCGCGCCATCGGCGCAATCCAGCACCGGAAGCCCATCCGGCTCCGGCTCCACCCAGCCGGCCCGTGCACCGATGGTCTTCAGGAAATCCAGCGCCGCGGTATTGGCGCCGACCAGGGCATGGGTGCCGTTGTCGGTGCCGTCCGCCAGCGCCCGCGCCCGGCCGCCGGCGCCGGGCGAGGCTTCGTGCAGCACCACAGGCTTGCCCGCGCGCGCCAGGGCCAGGGCGCCGGCCAAGCCAGCCGCGCCGGCGCCGACGACATGAATGGTCACGCCCGCCAGCCCAGAGCCATGGTGGCCATGTGCAGCTTTTCACGCTTGCTCAGGCGCGGGCGTGGCCGGGCGCCCTGCCATCCCCGGGCCAACATCTGCCGGAACAGGTTGTGGTAGCCCCACATCATCACCCGGGCCGGCAACAGGGCGGTCTGGTTGTAATGGCCCATCTCGGCCTCGGCCCGGGCGAAGCCCGCTTTTGCCTGCTCGGCCAGCCCGGCGCAGATGGCGGCGAAGCGGGGGTGTTGCACGATCCCGGTCGCCGGGCCGTCCTCGATCCCGGCCTCGCGCAGCAGGGAGAGGGGGATATAGACCCGCTCCCGCTGCGCATCCTCATCCACATCGCGCAGGATGTTGGTGAGCTGGAAGGTGTGGCCCAGGCGCAGGCCCCATTGCTCCGCCTCCGGCGCGCCAAAAATGCGCACGGCCAGCGCGCCCACGCTGCCCGCGACCTGGCGGCAATAGAGGTCGAGCCCCGCCTCATCGGCGATGCGCAGCCGGTCGGCGGCGTCGGTCTCCATGCCGGCGATCATCGCCTCGCATTCCGGCAGCGGCAGGTCGAAGGCGCGGCAGGCCAGCGCCAATTCGCGACTCAGCACGCAATCGGGGCGTTCGAGCTTGCCGCGCCAATCCGCCAGGAAGCGGCGCTTCTCGGCCTCGGGCATGGCGCCATCGGCGATGTCGTCCACCGAGCGGCAAAAGGCATAGACGGCCCAGAGCGAGCGCCGGCGCTCGCCGCGCAGGGCGCGCATGCCGCGGGCGAAGGAGGAGGCGGCGCGGTTGACGCGGCCGGCGACCAGATCGGGGTCATGCGGCCCAGGCAAGGGGGCGGCGGCGAGCGCGCGGGCGAAATCGCCCTTGGTCAGCGCCACGCGACCCAGCACCGGGTCGGCGGCGCGCAGCTTCTCCAGCAGGCGGCGGGCGAGGGCGATGGTCATGGAGGATTGCCAGGCCAGGCGCCAGGCGGCGGCGACCAGGCGGGGCAGGTTCTGCGCCCGGTCCAGCTGCTCCTCCACCCGGTCCAACGCGGCGTCGAGGATTTCGCGCCGGCGCGGATTGCCGGGGGTAAAGAAGGCCTCCTCGCCGCCGGCCAGCGCCATCCAGCTTTCCGGCATGTAGACGCGGCCGATCTTCTGGCGGTCCTCCACCAGATCCTGCAGGTGGTTGAGGATCTGCAAGGCGGTGCAGAGACCATCGGAGGCGGCGTGGCCAGCCTCGGAAGCCACCCCATGCACGCGCAGCAGCATCCGACCCACCGGGTCGGCGCTGCGGGCGCAATAGGCTTCGAGGTCGGCCCAGTCGGTGTAGCGGGCCTTCAGCGAATCCTGCCGGAAGGCTTCCAGCATCAACGCCGCCTCGGCGGCGCCGACATCCAGCGCATGCATACGGGCGGCTTCGGGGAAGCTCGTGGCCGGGTCAGCCAGCGCCTCGCCCATCACGTCCAGCCGGCGCAGCTTCTCGTAAGGGTCCAGCTCGGCGCTGTCGGCGATGTCATCGGCCATGCGCACGAAGCGGTAGAAGGCCATGACCTTGCCCCGCACCGGCCTGGCCAGGATCAGCGAGGCGGTGGGGAAATTCTCGGTATCATGGTCGCGGTTGGGCGCGCCCGGCGCGGCAAGAGGGGGTGCAGCTTCCGTCATGCCCCCCTTGTGGCGGGATATGCGCGGCCTTTCCACCCCGCCTGAAGGCCGAGCATGGAGCGCACCAGCGCCGTCCACTGAATGGCCAGCGCCACCAGCACCGTCAGGGGATGCAGCGGCACGGTCCACCACGGCTCGCCCGTGCGGATGGTCACGGCGGCGCGCAGCGCGAAGATCAGGGCGATGGTGATCACCGCCTCCGCATCGGGCAGCAGCGCCCAGGGCCAGATATGGCCGCCGGCCAGCAGCACCGTCCAGATCGGCAGGCCGATGGGGGTGGCCATGCCCTCGCGCGCATTCTTGATGAAACCGCCCCAGGCATGGCCGAAATTCTCGTACATCCGGCAGGTCGCCAGCGGCGCGCCATCGACGATCTCGGTATCATGGCCGCGTTCGCGGAACAGCCGGGCGAGCGCGATCCCGTCATGCAGAACGCCCTTGATCGAGGCATGGCCGCCGATCGCCTCATAGGCCGCGCGTTCCACCAGCACCAATTGCCCGCAGGCCGCGGCCAGGCTTGGCTTGCGGCGCACCGCGCGGCCGCCGAAGGGCAGGTAGGTGACGAGCAGGAAGTTGATGAAGGGCACCGTCAGCGCCTCGCCCAGGCTGCGGATGATCTGCTTCGGCACGCCGCTGACCATGGCTATGGACTTGTCGGCGCTGTGCGCGGCCATGGCGGCGGCGGCATGCGGGGCCAGGCGGACATCGGCATCGATGAACAGCAGATGCGTGCCGCGGGCATGCTCGGCCAGGCGGGCGCAGGCATGCACCTTGCCGGTCCAGCCGGGCGGCAGGGCGGGGGCTTCCACCAGCCGCACCCGGGCGTCGCGCGCCGCGTAGCCGGCCACGATCAGGGCGGTGTCGTCGCTGCTGGCGTCGTCCATCACCACCACCTCGATCTCGCACCCCGTCGAGGCCAGCGCGGCATCGATGCAGCTCGCGATATTCGCCACCTCATTGCGCGCGGGGATGAGGATGGACACCAGCGTGCCGGCCGGCGGGCGCCCGTGCAGGCGGGGCATGCTCCAAAGGTTGATGGCGCCGAAGATCAACGGCAGCAGCGCGAGTGCCAGAGGCAGATGGCCGTAATCCATGGTCTATCCCGGTCGTTTTTGTTCAGGCGCGTGTTCGGCCACATGGCGTTCCCCGCGTGACAAGGCTTTCATGTATTGCCATGCGCCGTAAAGCCCACCCATGCCGCGACGTCCATCCAGGGCGATCACAAATCTTTCCGGGTCACGGCTGATCGCGTCCTCGGCCAGCCTGTCCATGTTGGAAGTCAGCGCGGCACGGATCGCCTCGGCGCGGGTTTCGCGGTCCATGGCGGCCAGTTCCTCACCTGGGATGGCGGGGCCAAAGGCGGCCAGGGCCTCGCCCTGCCTCTCGGTCCAGAACGGGTATTCGAAGGCGAGCGGCACGAAAAGCGCGTGCGGCGCGATCTCGGGCAGGCGGACCACGCCGGCGGCCACGGGCACCGGGCGCTCCCGCACATCGGCGAAGCGGCCGGGCGCGTTCATCCACAGCATCCGGTCGGGCGCGGCGAGCACATGCTTCGCGGTCTGCAGGAAGCTTACGGCCCCGCGCGCAGAGTCCTGCTCTATGCCGAAGACCCCAAGCCGCTTCATGAAGCCATATTTGCGGAAGGCCGCCGCGTCCATCGGCATGAAGCCCGGCCTATGGAGAAAATACCGCCGCAGCAGCAGCATGAACATCACGGCGTCCCACCAGGACGGGTGGTTGGCCAGCACCACCAGCGGCCGGCCCGCGGGGACATCGGGCACGCCCCAATGCGGCACCCGCAGCGCCCGCATGGAGCCGCCGAAAGTCCGGCGGAAGGCGATGTGGAAAAACCCCATCCATCGCTCGGAGCGCAGCGCCACCGGGTCCTCGGCGGCGTCGGCGCGACGACCGCCCGAAGCGGCCACACGGGTCATTCGGCGGCGAGGACCGGGATGTCTCGTGAGCCGGCCACCCGGGCCGCCTCGTTCATGCCCCGGCCGCCCATGTCGGTGTCCATCGCATCCGCGGCGATCCAGCCCGACATCATCACCATGGGCATGCCTGGGCCAGGATGCGCGGCGCCGCCGCACAGATAAAGCCCCTTCACCTGGCGCGAGCGGTTGCCCGGCTTGAAGGCGCCGGTGAATTTGCCGTGGCTGGCCAAGCCGTAGATCGCGCCGTTGAGCACCTTGTAGCGCTCATGGATGTCCTGCGGCGTGAGATGTGCCTCGGTCACGATGCGGTCCTCGATATCGGTCAGCCCCGCGGTGCGCTTGAGCTTGTCCAGGATCACCTGGCGATAGGGCGCGAACATCGTCTTCCAGTCGTGATGCGGCCGGAGATAGGGGGTGTGGACCAGAACATAGAGCGCCTCACCCCCCTCGGGCGCGACCGAAGGATCGGTTCCGCTGGGCGCCGCGAGATAGGCGGTGGGGTCGGGTGCCGGCTCGCCGCGCTTGTAGATCGCGTCGAATTCCTCCTCCGGATCGCGGGAGAAGACGAAATCGTGGTGGCCCAGATGCTCGTAGCGCTTGTTCAGACCGAGATAGAGCACGACGCCCGAACAGGCCGCCTCGTAGCGCCCGGCATAGGCATCGCCGGTGGCGCCGCCGACCAACTCGCCATAGGTGCGGATGGCGTCCATGTTGGAGATCACCGCGTCGCAGGAAATGGTCTCGCCACTGGCCAGCTTCACTCCAACAACCGCGTTGTTGACGATGTCGAAGCCGGTGACCTCGGCATTGGTCCGCAGCTCGGCGCCCAGATCGCCGGCCAGCTTGGCCAGGCCCTCGGCCACCGCGCGGGTGCCGCCCTTGGGATACCACACGCCCTCGGCCGCCTGCATGTCGCCGATCGAGCAGAGCACGGCCGGCGCGGCATAGGGGTTGGAGCCGACATACTGCATGTAGTGGTCGAGCATCTGCGCCATGTTGGCGTCGGGCACATGCTTGCGGATGACGCCCGCCGCCGACTGGCCCATGCGCAGCGCCATGACGTCCTTCAACACGTCGGGCTTGAAGTTATCGGAGAAATTCAGCGTGTCGCCGATGCCCTCGACCGGCTTCCAGAAGAAGAATTTTTCCGAGACGTCATGCAGGTGGTGCGCCACTTTCTGGAAGCGTCGGTAGCCCTCGCCCAGGCCCGGGGCGATGCTGTTCATATGCGCGGCCATGGCGTCGATGTCGCCGACGAGATCGGCCTGGGTGCCGTCCTCGAAGAAGCAGCGCCATTGCGGCTCCAGCTTGATCAGCGGCAGGTCCTCATGCAGCGCCCGGCCAGCCTCGGCGAAAATGCGCCTGAGCACGCGCGGCACGGTCAGGATGGTCGGCCCCATGTCGAAGCGAAAGTTTCCGCCGCCGGGGGCTGGCAGGTTCAGCACCGCGGCCTTGCCGCCCAGCCAAGGATTCTTGTCGAGCAGCGTGACGCGATGCCCACGGGCGCGGGCCACGGCGGCGGCGGCCAGGCCACCCAGGCCCGACCCCACCACAACCACATGCGATGCCATGACGTGTTCTCTCCGAAAATTATTACTGTGCGGCGATGGCGTAGGCGGGTTGCACCCCGCCCCGCTCGGAAACCGGCAGGCCCAGATCGGCCTGCAGCAGGCGGGTGGTGATGCGGGCACCCTCGTAGATCACCGGCAGGCCAGAGCCGGGATGCGTGCCGCCGCCGACCAGATACAGCCCCTGGGTGTTCTGGAAGCGGTTGCCCGGGCGCCAATGCAGCATCTGGCCGATCTCGTGGCTCAGGTTGAAAGTGGCGCCATAGCCCACGGCGTAATCATCCTGCCAGCCCTGCGGCGTGACGATTTTTTCGTAGCGGATGCGTTCACGGATATTCGGCACGCCCAGCGCCTGAATTCGGTCCAGCGCGATCTCGCGGAACGGCGCCAGCTCCTTTTGCCAATCCAGCCCGAAGCGCAGATTGGGCACGGGCACCAGCAGGTAGAGCGCGGTGTGGCCCGGCGGCGCCATGGTGGCGTCGGTGGCAGACGGGTTGTGCAAATATAGGCTGGGGATGGCCGGGATCACGCCGCGCTCGATCTGCGCGATATTCTCCATGTATTCCTTCGACAGCAGCACGTTGTGGTGCTGGATCGCCGGACATTGGCCCTCAATGCCCAGATACAGCATGAAGGTCGAGCAGGAATAGTTTGCGCGGTCGATCTTCTTGTCCGACCAGGTCCGGCGGATGGAAGCCGGCACCAGCTTGGGCATGGCATGGGCGAAATCGGCGTTCATCACCACCGCGTCGGCGGCGGTGTGGTGGCCACCCGCCTCCACGCCGATGGCGCGCTTGCCGGCGAAGGCGATGCGCTCCACCGCGGTGTTGAAGCGGATCTCCACCCCCAGCCGCTGCGCCACCCGCGCCATCGCCTCCGACACGCCGCCCAACCCGCCGCGGACGTGGAACACGCCGTGCTCGTATTCGAGAAAGCTCAGGATGGTGAACAGCGCCGGGCATTTGAACGGGCTCATGCCCAGATATTTGGTCTGGAAGGAGAAGGCGAGGCGAATGCGCGGATCGGCGAAATATTTTCGGAGGTCCTGATCGACCGAGAGATGTGGCCGCAGCCGCATCAGCCCCTTGAGCATCGGCACGGTGAACAGGTCGGCCGGCGACAGGATGGGGTTTTCCAGGATCGGCCGGAAAGCCTCCAGCTTCACCCGGTTCTCCCGCATGAAGACTTCCAGGCCCGCGACATCGGCCGGGGCTATGGCCCTGATCTGCTCCGCCATCCTGTTCATGTCCGGGGTGGCGTCGAGCACGGCGGGCGCGCCCTCGCCCTCGAAGATGATGCGGTATTGCGGATCGAGGCGGATCATCTCGATCTCCTCCTCCAGCTCCGCGCCGCAGCTTTGAAAGATTTCGCTCAGAATTCTGGGGTAGAGGAAGAAGGTGGGGCCGAGATCGAAGCGGTAGCCTTCGGGCGTGGCCATGGTGCGGGTGCGGCCACCCACCACGCCATCCTTCTCGAAAATGGTCACGCGCGTGCCGGCCGCGGCCAGCTGCATGGCGGAAGCCAGCCCCCCCGGCCCGGCGCCGATGATGGCGACATGGGTCCTGGGGCGGTTGAGATAGGGGGCGGCGAGCGGTGCGTTCATCGAATGATCATGTCTCTCTGGCCGCTAGTTGCGGTGCAACACTCGGAAGGCAAGGGGCTTGATGTCAATACGCTTTCCCCGGGGTGCGGGGAAGCCGCCTGGGGTCAGGCTGCCATGAGGTCCAAAAGCGCCTGCGACTCGCCCATTTGCACCAGGCTGGCGCCTGCCCGGGGCAGCAGCCGGCGGAGGTAGAATTCCGTGATCGGCGCATAGCCAGGTTCAAGGGATGCGGCCCGGGCCAGCATCCAGCCGCCGAAAACCCAGCCGCAGGCATCGAGATAGGCGGTGGCGCCGGCGGCGGCCTCCTCCGGCCCGGCGGCCAGCAGGTAATTCGTGGCGTCGCGCAGCCCGGGTACGGCGGCGGCCAGCAGCGGATGCGCGGCTTCGGCCTCGTCCAGCAGAGAAAACATCGCCGCCCCGCCATCGCCGCGCAGCTTGCGGCCGATCAGGTCCAGCGCCTGGATGCCGTTGGTGCCCTCATAGATCGGCGTGATGCGGACATCGCGCAGCACCTGTGCCGCCCCGGCATCCTCGCAAAAGCCCATGCCGCCATGCACCTGCACGCCCGTGCTCGCGACCTCCACGCCGCGATCGGTGGACCAGGCCTTCACGATGGGGGTGAGCAGGGCAAGGCGCGTGGGCTCGGCCACACAGGCCTGCAGGGCCAGCAGGCGCATCGCCAGCGTCATGGCGCGCATCTCCGCCAGCATGCGGGCGACGTCGGGGTGATGGGCGATGGGCTTTCCGCCCTGTTCGCGGGTGGCGGCATAGGCCTCGGCCAGTTGCAGGGCCAGTGCGCCCTGGGAGACACCCTGGATGCCGACCGAAAGCCGGGCATTGTTCATCATCGCGAACATCGCGGTCAGGCCGCGATGGGGCTCGCCCACCAGCTCGGCCTCGGCGCCCTCGAACAGCATGATGCAGGTCGGGCTGGCATGGATGCCCATTTTCTTCTCGAGGCCGCCGCAGCGCAGGGCATTGGCGGTGCCATCGGGTTTGATGCGGCGGGCGGCGAACAAGGAAATGCCGCGCGAACCCGGCGGCGCGTCCGGCAGCCGGGCCAGGATGAGGTGAAGGTTGTTCTCCGTCAGGTCATGATCGCCATAGGTGATGTAGATCTTCTGGCCCGTGACGAGGTAGCGGCCATCGCCCAGCGGCTCGGCCCTGGTGCGCACGGTGGAAAGGTCGCTGCCGGCCTGGGGCTCGGTCAGGCACATGGTTCCCGTCCATTCGCCGGTGGTCATTTTCGGCAACCATGCCGCCTGCTGCTCGGGGCTGGCATGGCGCTCGATCGCCTCGATGGCGCCGGCGGTGAGCAACGGGCAAAGGCCGAAGGCCATGTCGGCGGCGGTGACCAGCTCAATCACGGCGCCCCAGAGCCCGAAGGGCAGGCCCTGGCCACCATGCGCCTCGGGCGCGGTCAGCGACTGCCAGCCGGCATCGCGCCAGGCCCGATAGGCCACGCGATGGATCTCCGGGCAGCGGACGCGGCCGTTTTCCAGCCGGGCACCCTCGCGGTCGGCGGGCACGCGGTTGGGGGCCAGCGCCTCGGCGCAGAATTTCGCGCATTCCTCGATGATGGCGGCCACGCCATCCGCGTCCAGCGCGCCCCGGCTTTGCCCGGGCAGGTCGAGCAGGCGGGTCAGCGCGAAGGTCAGGTCCTGGGCCGGGGTGGTGTTCATGCGGCGATGCTTTCTGGTGTTGGAAACTCTCGGCCGGCGGCCCAGCCGGGCAGCGCCGGCAGCAGATGGGGATTGGCCAGGGCATTGGCCACGGCCTGGCCCAGGACGGAGGCGAACTTGAAGCCATGGCCGGAAAAGCCGCTCATCACCACGCTCATGGGCGCGATCGCCTCGACCACGAATTCCTCCTGCGGCTGCACGTCGTAATAGCATGCGGCGGCGCCCAGCCGTTGATATTCGTCAAGCCGGGGGATCCGGCGGCGGGCCAGGGCCAGGATGGCGTCGGCCTCGTCCCGGCTGGCCTCGCGGCTGTCCTCCTCGGCATCGCCCCGACACGAAAAACTGTGGTCGCCCAGCTTGATCGGCGTGCCGGCCACCGGCGGCACGAGGTAGAAGCCGGAATCGGGCGAGAGGTCGAGCAGCATGGGGGCATGGGCCCAGGCCTCGGCCAGGTCGGGCGGGGGCGCCAGCCGGATGATGATCTGGCGCGAGGCGGTCACGCGGCCGGCCAGGCCCGGCAGCAACCGGGGCGCCCAGGGGCCGGCGGCAACGACCAGGGCATCGGCGCCGCGGGTGCTGCCATCGGAGAGGCGCAGCGACTGGGGCAGCACCTCCGCCACCTCCGCGGTCTCGAACACCACGCCCTGGGCCGCGAGATGGCCAGCCAGCAGCTCCACGATGCGCCCCGCCAGCAGCACCCCGCCGGGGGCCATGAAAAACGCGTCGGCCACGCCATCGCCGGAGAACATCGGGAAACGCGCGGGCAGGCTCTGCCGGCAGAGTTCGCGCACCGCGAGGCCGTGGCCGCGCAAGGCCACCCGGCTTTGCTGCAGCCAGCCGCCGCCCGGCTCGCGAATCGCCTCATCCACGGCCAGCACGCCGGTCTGCACATAAGGCGCCTCGCCCAGATCGGCGAAAAGCCGCGCCCAGGCGGCGAAGGCGTCGTCCACCATCCGCATATAGCCGGCCTGCGCGCCATAGGCGTGGCGGATCAGCCGGTGGTGATCGACCGAGGCGCCGCGGGGGTTGGGCGGCGGCGTCTGGTCCACCACCCGCACGGCGAAGCCGCGGCCCAGCAGCGCCCAGGCGGCGCAAAGCCCCATGATACCGGCGCCGAGCACCAGCGCGGATGGACGTTCTTTCATGCCCGCTATTCTGAAGCCGCCGCCCCCTTGGCGGAAGCCCCGCCGCGCGGCCAGGATGGCCGCATGCTGATGCACGAAACCCCTGCCCTCTTCGCCACCATCACCCCCTCGGCCAATACGGTGGTGGAGCGCACGACCATCGCCATGCTCCGCGACATGCCGGCGGTGGCGCCGCTGTTCAGCCGCCTGCCCGTGCATGGCAGCGTGGACCGCTTTCCCGACCGCTATGACGAGGAGGGGATGCTGGCCGCGGCCGGGCTGCTGGCGCATGCGAAGCCGGCCGCGATCATCTGGAACGGCAGCAAGGGCGGCGCCATCGGGCTGGAGCATGACGCGGCGCTGGTGGCGCGCATCACCGCCGAGACAGGCATTCCCGCCGATACATCAGGCCTCGCGCTGCGGCGGATGATGCAGCGGCATGGCTACAGGCGGATTGGCCTCGTCACCCCCTACACCCAGGCCTATGCCGATAAACTTGTGGCGAATTTTTCGCGTGAGGGCTGGGAAGTGGTGGCGCAAAGCCATCTCGGGATGACCGACAACCTCTCCTATGCCTCGGTCCCCTGCAAGCGGATCAGCCAGCAGGGGCTGGAGGTGGCGCGCGCGGCACCCGATGTGATGCTGTGCTGGTGCACCAATTTCGCCGGCGCGCCCACGGCGCTGTGGCTGGAAGTGGCGACCTCCATCCCGTTCTGGGACGCGACCGCGCTGGGCGTGCTGGGCGCGCTGGAGATGGCCGGCATCGCCGAGCGGCCGGGGCCGGACTGGGGCAGCCTGATGGCCAAAGGGGCTGAATGAAGGGCGGCATCCCCCCGCAGCGCGAGCGCGCGGCCGCCGCGCTTTCCGCCCGTGCCGCGGCCACGCGCGCGCGGATTCTCGACGCGGCCTTCGTGGAATTCGCCGAAAAGGGCCTGGCGGGTGCGCGGGTGGACGAGATCGCGGCCCGTGCCGGCGCCAACAAGCGCATGCTCTACGCCCATTTCGGCAGCAAGGAGGCGCTGTGGCTGGAGGTGCTGGAAGCCACCTACGCCGCCAAGCGCGCCGAGGAGCGGGCCGTGGAAGTGGCCGAGCTGCCGCCGGCCGAGGCCATGGCCAAGCTTGTCGCCTTCAACCTGCGCTATGTGGCGCGGCACCCGGAATTCCTGGCGATCCTGCATCAGGAGAATTTGCACCGTGCCGCCTACCTGGCCAGTTCGGCGCGCGTGCAGGCGCTGTATTCGCCGCTGCTGGAGACGCTGCGCGGGGTGCTGGCGCGGGGCGAGGCGGCGGGGATGTTCCGCGCGGGGGTGGACCCTTTGCAGCTCTATGTCTCGCTGCTCGGCCTGTCGCATTTCTACCTCGCCAATCGCTACACGCTTTCCACCATTTTCGGGGCGGCGCTGGACACCGAAGCTGCGCTGGCCGAGCGCGAGGCGCATATCATCGAGGTGGTGCTGGGCTATCTCCGCCCTTGACGATGTCGCGGTTTTGTCTCAGGTAACCATTCGGTTACTCGAAGGGAATGGACCATGGCCATGCGCCGCATCGGATTGATCATGAACGGCGTCACCGGGCGCATGGGCATGAACCAGCACCTCATCCGCTCCATCGCCGCCATTCGGGGCGAGGGCGGTATGCTGCTCGCCAATGGCGACAGGCTGATGCCCGACCCGATCATCGTGGGCCGCAACCGCGAGAAGCTGGAGGCGCTGGCAAAGGCGCATGGGGTGGAGCGGGTGAGCACTGACCTCGATGCCTGCCTGGCCAACCCCGACGACACCATTTTCTTCGACGCGGCGACCACGCAGATGCGCGCCGGCCTGATCCGCAAAGCCATCGCCGCCGGCAAGCACATCTACTGCGAGAAGCCGACGGCCGATAATCTGGAGGACGCGTTGGACGTGGCCCGCCTGGCCCAGGCCGCCGGCATCAAGCACGGCGTGGTGCAGGACAAGCTCTTCCTGCCCGGCCTGCGCAAGCTGAAGATGGTGATCGACAGCGGCCAATTGGGGCGCCTGCTGAGCGTGCGCGGGGAGTTCGGCTATTGGGTCTTCGAGGGCGATTTGCAGCCGACGCAGCGCCCGTCCTGGAACTACAAGAAGGCCGAGGGCGGCGGCATCATCCTCGATATGCTCTGCCACTGGCGCTACGTGCTGGACAACACGTTCGGGCCGGTGAAGTCGGTGTCCTGCCTCGGCGCCATCCATATCCCCAAGCGGCTGGATGAATCCGGCAACTGGTACGACGCCGATGTCGATGACGCGGCCTATGCCACCTTCCAGCTCGAGGGCGGCGTCGTCGCGCACATGAATTCCAGCTGGGCCACGCGCGTGCGGCGCGATGACCTCGTGACCTTCCATGTCGATGGCACGCATGGTTCGGCGGTGTGCGGGCTGACCGATTGCTGGGTGCAGCCGAGGGTGGCGACGCCCAAGCCGGTCTGGAACCCGGACGTGCCACAGACCATCAATTTCTATGAGGGCTGGCAGAAGGTTCCCGACACCCAGGCCTATCCGAATGGGTTCCGGGTGCAGTGGGAGCTGTTCCTGCGCCATGTCGTGGGCGAATTGCCTGACTATAAATGGGACCTCTTCGCCGGCGCGCGCGGCGTGCAGCTGGCGATGGCCGGGCTGCAATCCTGGGAGGAGCGGCGCTGGATCGACCTGGAGGAGATCGCGGCATGACGACGATCAACCTGCCCACGCCGGAGGGCTTGCGGCCCTTCACCGTCTCGCCGCCGCGCCTCTTCGACACCGCCCTGCCGCCCTACCCCCGCGTGGCCTTCGCCGCCGCGCATGTGGTGGCCGACACGCTTGCCGAGCAGGACCCCTGGCTGGACGCGAAGGTCGACTGGGACCGCACCATCGCCTTCCGCAAGCACCTCTGGTCCCTTGGCCTGGCCGTGGCCGAGGCCATGGACACGGCCCAGCGCGGCATGGGCCTGGACTGGAATGCGGCCCAGCAACTCATCCGCCTCAGCCTGGACGCCGCGCGCGACCACCCCGGCGCTGTCATCGCCTCGGGCGCGGGCACCGACCACCTCGCCCCCGGCCCCGACGTCACCGTGGATGACGTCATCCAGGCCTACGAAGAACAATGCGAGGCAGTGGAGGCCATGGGCGGCCGCATCATCCTCATGGCCTCCCGCGCGCTGGCAAAAGCCGCGAAGTCGCCCGGCGACTACGAACGCGTCTACGCCCGCATCCTCGGGGCCGTGAAACAGCCGGTCATCATCCACTGGCTGGGCGAAATGTTCGACCCGGCGCTGGAAGGCTACTGGGGCAACCACGACCACATGGCGGCCATGGAAACTGCGCTGGCCGTCATCCACGCCCATGCCGACAAGGTGGATGGGGTGAAAATCTCGCTCCTGGATGATCAAAAGGAAATCGCCATGCGCCGCCGCCTGCCGGCCGCCGTGCGCATGTACACCGGCGACGACTTCAACTACGCCGAACTCATCGCTGGCGACGAACACGGCTATTCCGACGCGCTGCTGGGCATCTTCGACCCCATCGCACCCGCGGTGGGCGGCGCGCTGGCCTCGCTGGCGAAGAACGACCTCTCGACGTTCCACGAGATCCTCGCACCCACCGTTCCGCTCAGCCGCCACATCTTCAAGGCACCCACGCGGTTCTACAAGACCGGCGTGGTCTTCATGGCCTGGCTGAACGGGCACCAGGACCATTTCGTGATGGTCGGCGGGCAGCAGAGCACGCGCTCGATCCAGCATTTTTCGGAGCTGTTCCGGCTCGCCGACGCGGCGGGGCTGCTGGCGGATCCGGAACAGGCAGCACATCGCATGCGCACGCTGCTCGCACTGCATGGGGTGGGATAGGCCCTCGGCACCATAAGCGTGGCGGGCTGGCGGCGGCGGCATCAAGGACAAGCCGGCTCCGCCGGTGGCCTTCGGCCATCCTTGACCCCGCCACCACCGGCCCGCCTCTAAGAATTGTGGCCGGGGCGGGGAAACGGCCTCTTTTGACCGAACAAGGAAACATGTCGTGGCCAGTCAGCTTTCGTTGAACACGGTGACCGTGAAGGAGAAATGGGGGCTGGCGCAATGCATCGAAGGATGCGCGCGGCACGCCATCCCCGGCATCTCGCCCTGGCGCGACGTGCTGCACGCCATGGGCGTGGCGGCGGCGGCACGGCAGATCCGGGACGCCGGGCTGACCGTCACCGGGCTTTGCCGGGGCGGAATGTTCCCGGCGACCGATACGGCTGGGCGGGCGGCCGCCATCGAGGACAATCTGCGCGCCATCGAGGAAGCCCATACGCTGAACGCCGCCTGCCTCGTCATGGTCTGCGGCGGGCTCCCCCCCGGCTCCAAGGACCTGCCCGGCGCGCGGGCCATGATGCGCGATGGCCTCGAAGCCATCCTCCCCGCCGCCCGCGCCGCCGGCGTGACGCTGGCGCTGGAACCACTGCACCCCATGACCTGCGCCGACCGCTCGGTGCTCTCCACCACCGCACAGGCGCTCGACCTCTGCGACGCGCTGGGCCAGGGACTGGGCGTGGCACTCGACTGCTACCACATCTGGTGGGACCCCTCGGTGGCGGAACAGATCGCCCGGGCGGGGGCACGCATCGCCGCCTTCCACGCCTGCGACTGGCTCGTCCCCACCACCGACCTGGTGCTGGACCGCGGCATGCCCGGCGATGGCGTGATCGATATCCCTGGCCTTCGCGCCATGGTCGAACAGGCCGGCTATACCGGCTTCACCGAGGTCGAACTCCTCTCCCGCCGCTGGTGGGCCGAGGAGCCCGACCTGGTGCTGGAAAAAATCAAGGCCAGCCACAAAGTCTGAGCCAGACACGGGAGGAAACAACAATGATCAGCCGCCGCACCGCCATCCTGGCCACCCTGGCCACGCCCACCCTCGCCCAGAACTGGGCGCCTGACCGACCCTTGCGCTTCATCGTCCCCTTCGCCCCCGGGGGCGCCACCGACGTCGTGGCCCGCGTGCTGGCCGAACCGCTGGGGGCACGACTTGGCCAGACCGTGGCGGTGGAAAACCGCACCGGCGCCGGCGGCAATGTGGGCGTCGAGGCCGTGGTCCGCGCAGCGCCCGATGGCCTCACCATCCTGATGGGCACCACCGGCACGCTGACCATCAACCCGCATCTCTACGCCAATATGGGCTTCAACCCGCTGACCGACCTGGCACCCATCGGCCTGGCCTTCGGCACCGACCATGTGCTGATCGTGAACCCCTCCGTGCCCGCGAACACCGCGGCCGAGTTCCTGGCCCTCGCCCGCGCCCAGCCCGGCCGGCTCTCCTATGGCTCGGGCGGCAATGGCAGCTCGACGCACACGGTGGTGGAGTTGTTCAAGCTGGTCGCCGGCCTCGATATCCAGCATGTCCCCTATCGCGGCTCGGCGCCCGCGCTGAACGACACCGTCGCCGGCAATGTCCAGCTCATGCTGGACCAGATCGCCTCCGCCCTGCCGCAAATCCAGGCCGGCCGGGTCCGCGCCCTGGCGGTGACCGGCGCCCGCCGCCACCCCGCCTTGCCCGATGTGCCGACGGTCGCCGAGATCGGCCTGGCCGCCGCCGAGGCCACCAGCTGGGGCGCGGTGATGGCGCCGGCCGCCACCCCGGCCCCTGCCCTGGCCCGCCTCAACGCCGTGCTGCGCGAAAGCCTGGAACTGCCCATGGTGAGGCAGCGCCTGACCGGCGTGGGCGCCGATGCGCTGGCCTCCACCCCGGAGGAATTGGCCGGCTATCTCCGCGCCGAGACCGAGAAGTGGGGCCGCGTGGTGCGCGAGGCCCGCATCACCGTCAACTAAGGCCGGGCCTGAGTTGAGGCCGCCCTTCGCACGTGCGAAAAGCCCCCGGAAGCGGGAGTAACACAGCATGTCCGAAGGTCGCCTGGTGATTGGCAACAAGCGCTATTCCTCCTGGTCGCTGCGCGGCTGGCTGGCTACGCATCTGGCGAAGCTCGACGTCGAGGAGGAGGTGGTGCCGCTGGCCGGCACCGGCGCCACCTCCGCCGTGAAGGACGTCACCCCGAACGGCCTCGTGCCCTATCTGGAGCATCGCGGTGCGCGGGTGTGGGAGAGCCTGGCCATTGTGGAATACTGCGCCGAGCACGCGCCGGGGATGTGGCCCGCGGCGCCGGTGCCGCGCGCGCTGGCGCGCTCGGTCGCCTCGGAAATGCATGCCGGCTTCCGCGAATTGCGCATGGCCATGCCCTTCAACACCGGCCGGGAATTCCCGGGGCAGCGCCGCACCGAAGGCGCGCTGGCCGACATCGCCCGCATCGAGGCGATCTGGGCGGAATGCCTGGCCATCTCGGGCGGGCCATTCCTCTTCGGCACGGAGTTCGGCGCGGCGGATGTGATGTTCGCCCCCGTCATCGGCCGCTTCCTGACCTGGCGGCCGGAGCTGAGCGCCACCTCGCTCGCCTATGTGAAGGAGGTGCGGACCCATCCGCTGATGCAACGTTGGTACCAGGAGGCGGCCGAGGAGCCCTCCGAATGGCTCCTCGAAAAATACGAGAACCCGGCATGAGCACCGCCATTGCCCTCGACCATCTCGGCGTTTGCGGCCCGGCGCTGCCGCCGCTGGTCGCGGCTTATGAGCGGCTGGGGTTTTCGCTCTCGCCCATCGCCCAGCAATCGGGCAAGCGCAGCCCCGAAAGCCCGACCGAGCTGTTTGGCACCGGCAATCGCTGCGCCTTCCTGCGCCACGGCTATATCGAGCTGCTGGCGATCCTCGACCCCGCGCTGTTCGACAACCAGGTCAAGCGCTTCATCGCGCGCTATGAGGGGCTGCATATCCTGGCACTCGGAGTGGCCGATGAGCAGGCGAACCTGGCCCGCATGCAGGCCGCCAGCATCCCCATCCCCGGCGTGGCCTGGCTGGAGCGGCCGATCGACAAGCCCGACGGCCCGCGCGCCAAATTCGCCCGCCTGCCCTTCCCCGACGCGCCGGAGGGCCGCGTCCAGCTCATCCGGCACCTGACACCCGAGCTGATCTGGGACCCGCGCTGGATGGACCACGCCAACCATGCCGATGCGCTGGTGGCGCTGATCATGGCAAGCCGCGAGCCGTCGGAAACCGCCGCGCGCTTCTCGCGCCTGTGCGGCCTGCCCTTCCTGTCCGACCCGGCCGGCGGTTTCCGGATCATCCTGCCCGGCGGCGCGGGGGTGGCCGGGCCGCGGGCGCCGGCGATGGAGACGATGGTGCGCATCCTCGAACCCGCCGCCCTGGCCACGGTGCTGCCGGGCGTGGTCGCCCCCACCCTGCCCTTCATGGCCGGCATGGTGATCCGTACCGATGACGGCAATGCGGCGGTCCGTGCCCTGGGCCTGCCGCTGGTGGCGGCACCCGATGGGCTGATGGTGCCGCCCGAGCTTGCGGGAGGGGCGGCGCTGGTCTTCGCGCCATGATGGCCCGCGCCATTGGCCGCTCCTTGCGGATCTATCACGCGGCCCCGCGCCGGCCGGTCCTCGATGCCTTCTATGCGCGATTCCTTCGCCCCGGCGATCTCGCCTTCGATATCGGCACCCATGTCGGTGACCGGTCGGCCAGCTTCGCCCGGCTCGGCGCCCGCGTGGTGGCGGTGGAGCCGCAGCCCGCCCTGCTGCGCGCCCTGCGGCTGGTGCTGCGCGGGCGGGATGTGGTCTTCGTGCCCAGGCTGGTCGGCGCCACGCCTGGCCAGGCCACGCTGCGGTTGAACACCGCCAACCCCACCGTCGCCACCGCCAGCGAGGATTTCATCGCCGCCGCATCGGGCGCGCCGGGCTGGGAGGGGCAGCAATGGGACGGCGCCATCACCCTGCCCGTCACCACGCTGGACGCGCTGATCGCCGAGCATGGCACGCCCGCCTTCATCAAGATCGATGTCGAAGGTTTCGAGGCCGCGGCGCTGGTCGGGCTTTCCCGCGCGGTGCCGGCGTTGAGCTTCGAATTCACCACCATTCAGCGCGACGTGGCGCTGGCGGCGCTCGCCCGCTGCGAGGCGCTGGGCTATCGCGGCTTCAACGCCTGCCTGGGCGAGAGCATGGCCTTCGCCCACCCCACGGCCATCGACGCGGCGGAGATGCGCGAATGGCTGCTGGCCCTGCCCGCCGAGGCGAATAGCGGCGATGTCTATGCCGCGCTGGCGCCGGCGCGGCTGGGCTGATCAGCCGCGCGGCAGGGCGGCGGCGTAGAAGTCGCGCAGCCCTTCGGCGTAGCGCGTGGCGACCTGTCGCCACGCGCCGGCGGCCTGCGCGCCCAGGCGGCATTGCGCGTCCAGCTCGGCCCGCGCGGCATCAAGGTCGAGGCCGGTGAGGCGGCCCTCCCGCACCACCTCGCGCCCGGCCACCACCAGGGATCGCACATGGCCGGCGGTGGCGCGCTGGGCCAGCAACGGCGCCTCCTCGGCGGGGATGAGCAGATCGGCGGCATCGCGCCTGAGCACCAGAAGATCGGCCATGGCGCCGGGGGAAAGCGGGGCGTCGTCCCGCCCGCCGCCCAGGGCGGCACGGCCATCCAGCGTGGCCGCCTGCATCAGGGCCGGCAGCGGCCAGCCTTCCTCGGCGCCCACGCCGCGATGCAGCATCCAGTTCAGCCGCAGCTCGCGCAGCGCGTCGTCATCATCATCCACGGTGAAGCCGTCCAGGCCGGTGACCAGCCGCACGCCCCGACGATGCATCTCCGCCGCCGGCGCCACCCCGTTGCGCAGATTGAGGTTGGAGGAGGTGTTGATCGAGACCGCCACGCCACGCTCGGCCAGCAGCGCCATTTCCCCCTCGCGCAGCTGGGCGGCATGGCCGACGGAAAGCCGCGGCGAAAGCAGGCCGATCTCGTCGAGGTAGCGCAGCGGCCCCTGCGGGAAGGCGGCGTCGAGGTAGCGGCGCTGGACCGGGCTTTCCAGCAGATGCATGTGCACGCGCCGGCCGGTGAGCGCGCTGCGCTCCGCGATCAGCCGCAGCATGGCGTCGGAGCACCATTCCAGCCCGTAGGGGCCGTATTGGACATCGACCAGCGGGTCATCGAGTTCGGCGGCCAGATCCTCCACCAGGCGAAGCTGGTCGGCGGCGGGCATCGGGCGGCCGAGCAGGCGCGCGCGCACGGCCTGGGCGACTTCCGGCGGCAGGGCGGCCAGGATGGCCTCGTCCGGCGCATAGCCCAGCGCGTTCACGTCGCGCAGCGCGACGGCGAGGGCGATGCGCACGCCCACCATCCGGGCGGCGCGCGCCACCTCGCGCAATTCGAAGGCAATCCGCGCGGGGTCTTGCGGGCGGGTGTAATGCACCATGATGCTGCCGCAGCCCGACAGCGCCTGGCGGCCCAGCGCATTGGCCACCACCAGCCAGGGGTCGGCCACCGGCGTGCCGCTCATCACCGCCAGCCACATCTCCAGCGGCAGGTCGAAGGCGGCCAGCGCCGTGGGCTTCACGCCGCGGGCATGGTCATGCGCATTGGCCAAGGGCGGCATGATCCAATGCGCGGCGGCGGCCTCGGGCGCCACGGGCGTGGCCGAGGTGATCGCCTGCGCCGAAAACCCCAGCACCTGCGGCTCGCAGCACAGGCAGCCCCGCATCGGCCGGATCACCTGCCCGGAAAACACCCTATCCGCCATGCAGCCCCATCAGGCGCGGCAGCGCCAGCACCAGACCGGGCCACAGCGCCACCACCACGGCGACCAGCGACATGGTCAGCAGATACGGCGCCAGCGCCCGCGACATGGCGGGCAGCGAGGCGCCGGAAATCCCCAGCACGATATACAGCCCCACCCCCAAAGGCGGCAGGAAGAGCGCGATGCCCATGACCGTCGTCATCACCAGCCCGTAATGCAGCGGGTCGATCCCCAGCTCGCGCGCGATGGGCACGAAGACGGGGATGATCATCAGCATGCCCGGCACCCCATCGAGCAGCGCGAAGAGCACCAGGAAGACGACCAGGCTGAACAGCAGAAACCCCCATTGGCCGCCGCCCAGCGCGGTGATCACCGCGGCGAGGGCTTGCGGCACCTGCTCCACCGTGAGCAGCCAGGCCAGGATATTGGCGCCGGCGATCATCAGCATGACGGCACCCGTGGAAATGCCCGAGCGCACGACGGCGGCCCAGAAGAAGCCCCAGCTCAATTCCCGGTGCAAAAGCCCGGCCAGGATGGCGTAGGCGACGGCGACGACCGCGGCCTCGGTGGGGGTGAAGGCGCCGCCCAGAATGCCGCCGAAGATGATCAGCGGCAGGCCCAGCGCCAGCCCCGCGCCGCGCAGCGCCGCCAGGCGCTGGGCGGCGGTGGGGCGGGGTTCGGGCGCCGGGCCGGCGCCTTCCAGCCGGATATGCAAAAGCAGCGCGCCGGCCATCACCAGCGCCGGCAGCAGCCCGGCGGCGAAGAGTGCCGCGATCGAGGTGTTGGTCACCGAGCCATAGACCACCATGGTCAGGCAGGGCGGCACCAATATCCCCATGCCGGCGGAGGCCGCGACCACCGCCCCCGCCCGCTCGGCCGGCCAGCCGGCGCGGCGCATGTTCGGGATCATCACCGAGCCCACGGCGGCGGCATCCGCATTGGTGCTGCCGGAGACGCCGGAGAACAGCATCATCGCCACCACGGTGACGTTCGCGAGGCCGCCGCGGATATGCCCGACCATGGCGGTGGCCAGCGCGATGAGCCGGCGCGAGATGCCGCCGGTCTCCATCAGCTCGCCGGCCAGGATGAAGAAGGGGATGGCCAGGAAGGTGAAGCTGTCGATGGCGCCGAAGCTGCGGCTGGCGATGATGGTCAGCGGCACGCCCTCCATCAGCCACAGCCCGAGTGCCGCCGCCGCACCCAGGGCGAAGGCGATGGGCGCCGAAAGGGCGACGAAACCCGCGAAGGCGACCAGGGCGGCGATCACGCCCGCGGCCCCGCCAGCAAATGGATGAGCATCAGCCCGGCCCCCACCGGCAGCGCGGCATAGGCCAGCGACATGCGCATGGGCAGGGTCGCGGCTTCCTGGAGATGCGCCTGGTGGGTCTCGGCCAGGCCGGTGGCGAAGAGCAGCAGGATGAAGCCCAGCGTGACCAGGAAGGCCAGCGCCCGGGCCAGCCGCGCGGCGGCGCCGGGCGGCAGGCGCTCCACCAACGCCGACAGGGCGTAGTGCTGCCCGCCCCGCAGGGCCAGCGCCGCACCCAGCATGGACACCCAGACGAAGAGATAGCGCGCCGCCTCCTCGCTCCAGATCAGCGGTTCGCCGAAGAGGTAGCGCGCCACCACCTGGGCCAGCGTCACGCCGGTCATGGCCAGCACGAGGGCGCCCAGCGCCCAGGCCTCGATGCGGGCCAGGAGGGCCTCGGCGGCCCTCACCCCTGGGCGGCGGCGGCGAAGCGCGCCACGAGTTCGCGCCCCAGGCGTTCCTCGCTCTGCTCATAGGTGCGGCGGCCGGCGGCGATGAAGGGGGCGAGGTCGGGCCGCGTGATGGTGACGCCGCTGGCCGCGATATCGGTCAGCGCGCGGCCCTCGCGGCCCTCGCGCTCGGCGGTGACGGCGGCGCGGCCGGCCAGCGAGGCGGCGCGCAGCCAGCCCTGCTGCTCGGCCGAGAGCCGGGCGAATTGCCGTTCGCTGACCACGAAGGTGTTCACCAGCATCATGTGGTTGGTGATGGCGAGGTTCCTCGCGACCTCGGCATGGCGCGACGAGAGGTAGGTGACGTTGTCATTCTCCGCCCCGTCGATCACGCCCTGCTGCAACGCGGTGTAGATCTCGCCGAAGGCCATGGGCGTGGGGGCCGCCCCCAGCGCGCGGAACAGCGCGATGAAGGAGGGGTTGGGGATGACGCGGATCTTCAGGCCGCGCAGATCCGCCATCGCCCCCACCGGGCGGCGGGTGTAGATGTTGCGGAAGGTCACCTCCCAGAAATTCACCACCCGGAAGCCGGCGCTGGCGGCGCGCGCGACCAGCTCCGTCTCGGCCACCGGGCCATCGAGCAGGCGGAAGGCCGCGGCCGTGTCGGGCACCAGATAGGGCAGGTCCAGCACACCGAACTGGCTGACGAAATTGACCATGTTGGCCGAGGCGTCGATCACCCCGTCCAGCACGCCGGCCTGGACGTTCTGCCACATCTCGCGCTGCGCGCCGAGCTGGGAGGAGGGGAAGATATTGGCCTTCATCCGGCCGCCTGAGAGGGTGTCCAGCCGCTCGGCCATGGCGCGGGCGCCGATGATGATGGGGTGCTGCGGGTCGAGCGCGCTGCCGATGCGCAGGGTGCGGGCCTCCTGCGCGATGGCGAGACCGGGCAGCGCCAGGCTGGCGGCGAGGATATGGCGGCGTCGGGGCATGTGTGGCTCCTGTTCTTGCCGCCATCCAGCCCAGTGGCGGGGATGGCGGCAAGGGGGGTGGCGGCGGCGGCGTGGCCGGCCCCGGCGCGAATGCCCAAACTCAGGGCAGAAGCCGGTTCAGAACGCCACCCGATCGCCGCCTTTCAGCGCCAGGATTTGCCGGGCCTCGGCGGGGGTGGCGATGCTGTGGCCGACATCCTCCAGGATGCGGCGGATCTTGGCGACCTGCTGGGCGTTGGAGGTGGCCTGCTGGCCCGGGCCAATCCACAGGCTGTCCTCGAGCCCCACCCGCACATTGCCGCCCATGATGCCGGCCATGGTGCAGAACCCCATCTGGTGCCGCCCCGCCGCCAGCACCGACCACACGTATTGATCGCCGAACAGCCGGTCGGCCGTCTCGCGCATGAACATCAGGTTGCGGTGCTCCGCCGCCAGCCCCCCCAGGATGCCGAAGATGGTCTGGACGAAGAGCGGCCCCTCGACCACGCCGCGGTCGCGCATATGGGCGAGGTTGTAGAGGTGGCCGACATCGTAGCATTCGAATTCGAACCGTGTGCCATGGCCCTTGCCCAGCCGTTCCACCACCTGCTCGATATCCTGGAACGTGTTCCGGAAAATGTAGTTCGTGGTGTTTTCCAGATAGGGTTTTTCCCAGGCGTATTTCCAGCTCTTCACCCGCGCCGCGCTGCCGGCGATGTTGAAGTTCATGCTCCCCATGTTGAGGCTGCACATCTCGGGTGAGGCGCGCAGGGGCGCGGCCAGGCGCTCGTCCAGCGTCATGCCCAGGCCGCCGCCGGTGGTGATGTTCACCACCGCGTCGGTGCTCTGCTTGATGCGCGGCAGGAAGGCCATGAAGACCTCGGGGTCCGGGGTTGGCCGGCCGTCGATGGGGTCGCGGGCGTGGAGGTGGATGATGGCGGCGCCGGCTTCGGCGGCGGCGATCGATTCGGCCGCGATCTGCTCGGGCGTGATCGGCAGGTGTTCGCTCATGCTCGGCGTGTGGATGGCGCCGGTGACGGCGCAGCTGATGATGATCTTGGCCATGATGTTCCTCCGTTGGAGGCAGCATGAGCCGGGCGGGCTGGCACGGCAAGAATGCACGCTTTACAATGTGGATTAGATATTCTACGAATTCGAAATGCCGCTCCATCCCGTCATGACCGCGCCCGTCCACCACACGATCCCGGTCATCGCCCGATGGTTGCCCGGACGGCCGCGCATCCCCGCGCCGGCCTTTCCAGAAGAGGAGAGTCCCTGGATGAGCCAAGAAGACCTAGCCCCCGCCTGGGCCGTTTCCGCACTGACCCTGGCGGCGCTGGCGACATTGCTCGGTCTCGCCTTGCTGGGCTGACGCCTTCGCCTCAATCCAGGTCGAAGGCGTCGAGCGGCGGCGGCGTGGCGCGCGAATAGCGCTCGCCGCAATAGGCGCCGCCCTGGTTCCGCTCGGTCGCGGGATCGGCCGAAATGATCCCGCCCAGCTTCGCGCGGAACGCTTCGGCACTGTCCAGCGGCATCCAGCCGATCCGACCGCGATGGTCATTCTCCCAATAGCTTTGCGGATTGTCCGAACACGCCCAGATCACGCTGTGGCCCAGACGGGGCGCGGCAATGGTGGCGGCCACCAGCCGCAGCAGATCGGCCTGGGAGAGCCAGGTGGAGAGCATGCGGCGGTCGATCGGCTCGGGAAAGCACGATCCGATTCGGTAATTTATGTTTTCAACGCCGTGCTTGTCCCAGTACAGCCGCCCCATCAGCTCGCCATAGGCCTTGGACAGGCCGTAATAGCTGTCGGGGCGGAACTGGCAGTCGGCATCGAGCTTTTCGCCGCCCACCTCCGGCCTCGCATGGAAGCCGATGGAGTGGTTGGAACTGGCGAAGGCGACGCGCGCGCCTTCGCGCCTGGCGGCCTCGTAGATGTGATGCAGCCCGCGCAGGTTGGGGCCCAGAATGTCCTCGAAGGGCTGGTTGGTGGAGACACCGCCGAAATGCAGGATATGCGAGACGCCCTCGGCCAGCCGCGCGATGGTCACGCCATCCTCCAGATCGGCGCGTTCGAAGACGCAGTGTTCCGGCAGCGCGTCGGGGAAGGGCGCGATGTCGGTCAGCCGTAGCCTGTGGCCAAGTGCCGCCAATTCGCGCGCCAGCATACGGCCGAGGCCGCCCGAGGCGCCGGTCAGAAGGATGGGTTTGTCGCTCACCTGGGTTCCTGCCCTGCCTGGTTGCCGGTAGCGTGGCGGCGACGACGAGGGGATGTCAAACCATGCTGACCATCGAACAGGCCGCCGAGGCTCTTGCCGCCGGCACCACCACCGCCCGCGCCCTGCTGGAGGAGAGCTTTTCCGCCGTGGCGCGTGAACCCGCGGCCTTCATGGTGCTGCACCACGAGGCCGCCCGAGCGGCGGCCGATGCGCAGGACATGCTGCGCCGCGCCGGCCGGGCGCCCAGCCGCTATGCCGGCATTCCGGTGACGGTGAAGGATCTGTTCGACGAGGCCGGCCAGGTGACCCGTGCCGGCTCCGTCGCGCTGGAAGCCGCGGCGCCGGCCCTGGCCGACGCCCCCGTGGTCGCCCGCCTGCAGGCGGCGGGGCTGGTGGTGATGGGGCGCACCAACATGGTGGAGTTCGCCTTCTCCGGCCTGGGGGTCAACCCGCATTACGGCACGCCGACCAGCCCCTGGGACCGCGCGACGGGGCGGCTGCCGGGCGGCTCCTCCTCCGGTGCCGCCGTGGCCGCCGCCGATGGCATGGGGTTCGGCGGACTGGGGTCCGATACCGGCGGCTCCTGCCGTATCCCCGCGGCGCTGTGCGGCGTGGTCGGCTACAAGCCGACCGCCAGCCGGGTGCCGCTGACCGGCGCCACGCCGCTCTCCTTCTCGCTCGATTCGATCGGGCCGATCGCGCGCAGCGTCGGCTGCTGCCAGGTGATCGACGGCATCATCGCGGACGCGCCGGCCTGGCACGCCCCCCTGCCCCTGGCCGGGCTGCGGCTGGCGGTGCTGCGCAACTATGTGGAGGAGGGGCTGGAGGACGAAGTGGCCCGCGCCTATGCCGCCACGCTGTCAAAACTTTCCGCCCTGGGTGCCCGGCTGACCGACATCCGCATCGCCGAGATCGAGGCCCTGCCCGGCGTCAACGCCACCGGCGGCTTCGCGGCCAGCGAAGCCTGGACCTGGCATCACGACCTGATCGAGCGCGCCGGCGAGCGCTATGACCCGCGCATCCTCAAGCGCATCCGGCGCGGCGAGGGGATGAGTGCCGAGAACTACGTGGCGCTTTTGCTGGCGCGGCGAAACCTGATCGCCGCCGTGGCGCCACAGACCGCGGGTTTCGACGCCGTGCTGGCGCCGACCTGCCCGCTGACGCCGCCTGCCATTTCGGCGGTGGAGGATGAGCGGGAGTACAACCGCATCAACATGGCGCTGCTGCGCAACACAAGCGTGTTCAACTTCCTGGATCGCTGCTCGATCTCCATCCCCTGCCAGCGGCCGGGGGAGGCGCCGGTGGGGCTGATGATCACCGGCGAGAATGGCGGGGATGGCAAGCTGTTCGCGGTGGCGCGGGCGGTGGAGGCGGCCTTGGCCTAGGCGTCGGCCAGTTCCAACCGTCGCTTCACCCGCTCCATATCGCCGCCGATGCGATCGACCCGGCGGCTGAGGCTGGCGTATTGGGTTTCCAGGATACCCAGGCGTTCCTTGACCTCGGCGATATCGGCCTTCACTTCGGCGATATCGCCACGGATGGCGCGAAGCAGCGTCAGAATCATGTTGTCCGGATTGTCGCTCATTCCGCCTGTATAGACCGCATGTGCCCCGCTTGCACGCGAAGCCTATTCGGCCGCCGCCCGCCGCACACCGAAATACCCCTGCACCGTCTCCCAGGCCATGCGTTGCAGGAAAGCGGCCGTCTCCGCCTCCAGCCCCGCCGTGTAGCTGTTGCCGACCGGCGAGCGGCCGGTGAGGGACGCGAAACTCGTCGCCGCTGCCAGATAGGTGCCGGACAGGCTGGGGTGGCGCAGATCGGCCACGTAGAGGTCGAGCGCCGGCCGCTCGGCCATGCTGCGGGCAAAGGCCAGGCCGGCGGGGATGACCAGCGCGTTGTTGGCATTGCCCGCCACCGTATAGGCCTCGGCCAGCTGCGCCGTCATCGCCGGCACATCCTTATAGGCCCAGGACATGAAGAAGACCGGGCGCGCGCCATGGCTGCGCACCGTCTCGCTGTGCCGCCGGGCGTATTCGGTGAAGACCGCGCCGAGGCGCGGATGGATCGGGCATTGGCTGCAATCCATCATGATCGCGACATCGAACAGCCGGGTGTTGTTGTTGAAGACGATGTTGTTGCGGGCATCGAAGCTGTAGCTGCCCACGGCGTTGGGGCGGAAATAGCTGCTCACATCATGCCAGTCGAAGCCCGAACCGCTGATCGTGACGGAGCTTGAGCGCATCGGCGGCAGCCCCGCCGCGCGGATCATCGCGCCGACATGCCCGTGCATGCTGTTGTTGTAATAGAAAAAACTGTTGCCGATGTAGATGGCGGAGGATGGCGAGCCGGCATCGCGCACAGTCGGCGCGGTCTGCGCCTGCGCCGTGCCGATGAGCAGCGCGGCCAAAAGGGTGATGCGGGCGAACATGGGCGGTCTCCTTCGGTGTTTTGCCGGGGAGCCTAGCCTATTCCTCGGGCTTGGCCACCGGCCCCAGGTCGCGCGCCACTTCGGGCCGCGAAAACACCTGGTTCATCTTCATCGCATATTCCAGCGCCGTATCGGCCTGGAAATGGATATCCGGCGCCACGCGCAGCTTCACGGCCTTGGCCACTTCCGTGCGGAAATAGGCCCCTGCCCGCTTGAGTGCGGCAAACTGCTCCGGCGGCACATCCTTCCCAAGCCCGCTGACATAGGCGGTCATGTGCTTGAGATCGGGCGAGGCGCGGACCTCGGTCACGGTAATGCGTGCCCCCACCAGCACCGGGTCGCGGAACTCGCCGCGCAGAAAGACGGAGGAGAGCGCATGCCGCACCTCCTCCGCCACCCGAAGCTGCCGCTGGCTGGGGCCGGCGGCCTGCGTCTTCATGCGGCCGCCACGGTTTCAACCTCGTAGCACTCGATCTGGTCGTCCACGCGGATGTCGTCGTAGTTCAGGAAGCCCATGCCGCATTCATAGCCATTGGCCACTTCCTTCACGTCATCCTTGAAGCGGCGCAGCGTGCTGAGCTCGCCCTGGTGGATGACCACGCCCTCACGCAGCAGACGCACGCCGCAGCCGCGCTTGACCACGCCCTCGGTGATGCGGCAGCCGGCGACCTTGCCGAGGCGCTTGACCTCGAAGACCTGCAGGATCTGCGCGTAGCCGATGAACTTCTCGCGCTGCACCGGGGCCAGCTTGCCCTTGAACAGCTTCTCGATGTCGTCGGAGACCTCGTAGATGATCGAGTAGTAGCGGATATCCACCCCGTCCCGCTGCGCCATCTCGCGCGCCTGGGTGGTGGCGCGGACGTTGAAGGCGACGATGATGGCGCTGCTGGCCTTGGCCAGCTGCACGTCGCTCTCGGTGATCTGGCCGACGGCGCTGTGCAGCACGCGCACCCGCACTTCCTCATTGCCGAGCTTGCCCAGGGTGACGCCGATCGCCTCAGAGGAGCCCTGGACATCGGCCTTGACGACGACGGCCACTTCCTTCTGTTCGCCCTGCGCGATGCGGGCGAGCATGTCCGTCAGCGTGCCGCGCGTGGCGGTTAGCGAGGCCGCCTGCTTCTCGCGCAGCTTGCGCTGGCGGAAATCCGTCACTTCGCGGGCGCGGGCCTCGTTCTCGACCACGACGAAGGTCTCGCCGGCGCCGGGCACGCCCGAAAGCCCCAGCAATTCCACCGGACTGCTCGGCCCGGCTTCCTTCACCTGGGCGCCCTTGTCGTTGATCACGGCGCGGATGCGGCCCCATTCGGCGCCGGCCACGACGATATCGCCCTGGCGCAGCGTGCCCTTCTGGACCAGCACGGTGGCCAACGGGCCACGGCCGCGATCGAGCTTGCTCTCAATGACGGTGCCCTCGGCGGCGCGCTTCGGGTTGGCCTTGAGGTCCAGCACCTCGGCCTGCAGCGAGATCGCCTCGGCCAGCTTGTCCAGGTTGAGGCGCTTGGTGGCGCTGACCTGCACTTCCTGGGTTTCGCCGCCCAGCTCTTCCACCACGATCTCGTATTGCAGGAGTTCCTGCCGCACGCGGTCAAGATTCACACCCGGCTTGTCGATCTTGTTCACCGCCACGATGATCGGCACATCGGCCGCGCGGGCGTGGCGGATGGCCTCGATCGTCTGCGGCATCACGCCATCATCGGCGGCGACGACCAGCACGACCATGTCGGTCACGCCCGCACCACGGGCACGCATGGCGGTGAAGGCCTCATGGCCGGGGGTGTCGAGGAAGGTGATGCGTTCGCCAGCCGGCATCTGCACCTGGTAGGCGCCGATATGCTGGGTGATGCCGCCGGCCTCGCGCGCCGCCACATCGGTCTTGCGCAGGGCGTCGAGCAGGCTGGTCTTGCCGTGGTCGACATGGCCCATGATCGTCACGACCGGCGCGCGCGGCGCCATGTCGGTGTCGATATCGGTGTCGCCCTCCAGGCCGACCTCGACGTCGCTTTCCGCCACGCGCTTCACGCGGTGGCCGAATTCCTCGACCACCAGTTGGGCGGTGTCGGCATCGATGGTCTGGGTCAGCGTCGCCATCACGCCCATGCGGAACAGCGCCTTCACCACCTCGCCGCCACGGGCGGCCATGCGGTTGGCGAGTTCGGAGACGGTGATCGCCTCGGGGATGATGACGTCGCGCGTCACCTTCTCCTGGCCGGAGCGGAGCCGTGCCAGTTCCTGCTGACGCCGGTCGCGCTCTCGGGCGCGGCGCATCGAGGCGATGGAGCGGCTGCGCTCATCCTCGCCCTCGATGGCGGCGGCCACGTCCACCCGGCCGGAGTTGCGGCGATCCGCCACCACGGGCGTCTTGCGCGGCGGGGGGGCGACCGGGCGGCGGACGCCACCGGGGCCGGGCGGCGCGCCACCGGGG
>JAKFUL010000039.1 GCA_021732665.1 Acetobacteraceae bacterium | reverse complement strand
GGGGTTCGTCGTCGGATTCCGGGGGCGGCGGAGCCATGGTGGCGCGCGGCGCCAGCACCAGGCGGGCGGCCATTTCGGCATCGGGTTTTTCGACAATGGTGCGGCCATCCAGCGCCGCGGCGGCGCGGGCGGCGGCCATGGCCAGCAGCACGGCGCGGGGCGAGGCGATGCCCAGCGACATGGCGGCGCCGGTCAGCGCCTCGAGAATGGCGTCGGGGAGGGTGACCTGGGGAAGGAGTTCGCGCGCCTCGGTCAGGTCGAAATCGGGCGGGATCTCGCCGGGCACGATGTGGAAGGCCAGGCGGTCGAGCAGCGCCGGGGGGGCGCGCTCATCGGCCTCGATCCCCTCATCGAGCAGCAGGGTGCAGAAGCGCGACGGGCTGTGCAGGGCCACGCCCTCGCGCTCGATCGCGATCTCGCGGCTGTCCATGACGGCGGCGATGCGCGCCGCGGTGCCGCCCGGCATGCGCTCGGCCATAGCGATGACCAGCGTGCCGCCATCCACGCCGGCGAGCACGCCCGCTTCGGCCACGGGGCGGCCCAGGGCGAGGGTGGCGGTAAGGTCGAGGCCGCCGAGCAGCCGGTTGTCCGGCAGGTCGGGCGGAATGCGGCGCCAGGGGGTGCCGGGCAGCAGCGCCCGGAAAGCGGCCAGCCAAGCATCGCGCGCGGGACCCGCCGCCGAACGCAGCGCGACGCCGCCCAGACCCTGCGGGTCCACGGCGCAGAGCAGCGCGGCCTCGGCGCTCATGGCTGGGAGGGTTCGGGGCCCCAGACCTCGGCGATGGCGCGTTCGACGCGGCTGGAGGAGGAACTGTCATCAAGCGGGTTGCGGCGCAGGCGGTGGCGCAGCGCGGGGAGTGCGACGCGACGCAGATGCGCCACGGTCAGTTCGGTGGCGCCTTCGAGCGCCGCGAGCGCGCGGGCGGCGCGCAGCAGGGTGAGTTCGCCGCGCAACCCGTCAGTGCCCAGCGCCATGCAGAGTTTTGCGGCCTCCTCCAGCACCGAATCGGGGGTGGAGACATCGGCGAGGCGGGCGCGGGCGGCGATCAGGCTGTCGCGCTGGGTGGTCTCGGCCTCGGCATAGGTGGCGCAGAAGGCCGCGGGGTCGCGCTCGAAGGCGTCGCGGCGCTTGACCACCTCGACGCGGGTGGCGAGGTCCTGCGGCGTGCGGAGTTCGATGGCCAGGCCGAAACGGTCGAGCAATTGCGGGCGAAGTTCGCCCTCCTCAGGGTTCCCCGAGCCTATCAGGACAAATCTGGCTGGGTGACGGAGGGAGATGCCTTCGCGCTCGACGACGTTCTCGCCGGAGGCCGCGACATCGAGCAGGAGGTCCACCAGGTGGTCCTCCAGCAGGTTCACCTCGTCGATATAGAGAAAGCCGCGATGGGCGCGGGCGAGGAGGCCGGGCTCGAAGGCTTTTTCGCCACGGGTCAGCGCGCGTTCGAGGTCGAGTGCGCCGACCAGGCGGTCCTCGGAGGCGCCGAGGGGGAGGTCCACGACCGGCACGGGCACGGCGGCGCTGCCCTGGCTGGCGCAGTCATCGGGCATGGCGCAGCCGCTGATGGGGTCGCAATTGTAGCGGCAGCCCGGGACCACGTTCATGTCCGGCAGGAGTTGGGCCAGCGCCCGCACGGCCGTGGATTTGCCGGTGCCGCGGTCGCCAAGCGCCAGCACGCCACCCATCATCGGCTCGACCGAGGCGAGCAGGAGGGCGAGTTTCATCTCCTCCTGCGCCACGATGGCGGTAAAGGGGAATACCGGTTTTCTGGCGGCCACCCGCGTCTGGCCGCTCACGCCATCCATCATGCCGCGCGCTGCAGACTCATGCTGGCCCAGACTTCGGAGAGGGATTTGATCAGGTGGTCGATATCGGCGTCGGTGTGCAGCGGGCTGGGGGTGAAGCGCAGCCGTTCGGTGCCGCGCGGCACCGTGGGGTAGTTGATGGGCTGGACGTAGATGCCGTGCTGTTCCAGCAGTGTGTCGGAAATGCGCTTGCAGGCCACCGGGCAGCCCACCATCACCGGCACGATGTGGCTGGGGTTGGGCAGATGCGGGATGCCGGCGGCGTCGAGCCGGGCGCGCAGGGTGGCCACGCGTTCATGCATTGTCACGCGCTCGACGTCGCTGTCCTTGAGGTGGCGGATGGAGGCGGCGGCGCCGGCGGCCACGGCCGGTGGCAGCGCGGTGGAGAAGATGAAGCCCGAGGCGTAGGATCGCACGAAGTCGATCATGTTGGCGGAGCCGGCGATATAGCCGCCGATCACGCCGAAGGCCTTTGCCAGCGTGCCTTCGATGACGGTCAACCGGTGCGCCACCCCATCACGCTCGGAAATGCCGCCGCCATGGGCGCCGTACATGCCAACGGCATGGACTTCGTCGAGGTAGGTCATCGCGTGGTATTTGTCGGCCAGATCGCAGATCTCGGCGATGGGGGCGACATCGCCATCCATGGAATAGACGCTTTCGAACGCGATCAGCTTCGGCGTGCCCTCCGGGATTTCGGCCAGCTTGGCTTCGAGGTCTTCGAGGTCATTGTGCTTCCACACCACGCATCTGGCGCGGCTGTGGCGGATGCCCTCGATCATCGAGGCGTGGTTCAGCGCGTCTGACAGCACCACGCAATCGGGCATCTGGGATGCCAGGGTGGACAGCGTGGCGAGGTTGGACATGTAACCGGAATTGAACAGCAGCGCGGCCTCGGCCCCGTGCAGGTCGGCCAGTTCGCGCTCGAGCCGGATATGGTCGGTGTTGGTGCCGCCGATGTTGCGGGTGCCGCCGGCCCCGGCGCCGCTGCGGTCCAGCGCCTCATGCATGGCGCCGAGCACTTTCGGGTGCTGACCCATGCCGAGATAATCGTTGGAGCACCAGACGGTGACCGGCGCCTTGTTGGCCGAGCCGTGGTTGGTGGCGGTGGGGAAGCGTCCGCGGTGGCGCTCCAGCTCGGCGAAGATCCGGTAGCGGCCCTCGTCATGCAGGGCCTTGATCTTGGTCTGGAAGAAGGCGTCGTAGTTCATGGGGCCTCCATGGCCTTTGCGGCGTTAACAGGCGGTTTTTGGCGTGCCCAGGTCCAGAGCGATTCGGGACGGAACGGGAGCACGAGGAAGAGGTGTTCGACCACCCCCAGCACGGCCAGTGTTGCCACCATGCTGTAGGAGGCGGCTTCGAAGCCCGTCGCCTGGTTGGCCAGGGCGGCATCCACCAACCACCAGGCCAGCGCGACGCTGGCCAACAGCGAGAAGGGGAAGAATGCGTTCATCCGGCGCTGCCGGAAATAGCTGGGCAGGTGGGCGAGGTGCGCCGGCAGCATGGCATTGCCCAGGTTCCGCACGCCGAAATAGAGGTTGAGCTTGGTGGAAAGACGGGCAGTGTAGAGCACGCCCCAGGTCCACAGCGCGGTCTGGTTGGGCTGGTCCCAGCTCGCCGCCAGGACCAGGGCGCCGAGCACCAGCAGCGCCACCTCGTGAAGCAGGATGGCAGCGATGGCGGCGCGCAGCCGGGGCCAGCCCTGCGCTCCGGCGGGCAGCGGGTCCTTCGACGTGCCCATCACCGTGCCGGTCAGGAACCCCATTTCAGCCCAGGCCCAGATCAGGATGGCGCAGAGAAAGCCGTGATAGGCGCCGCCCACCCCCACATCCCGCACCGTCATCAGCAGGCCAAGGAAGCCCATGCCGAGCACCGCGGAGGCGCCGATCATGCTCCACCCGAAAGTCTGCGGCGAAAGCTGGTTGAGCAGGAAGACCACGCCCGTGCCGAACCACCACACGAAGACGGTGAACAGCACGGGCATCAGGGCATTGGGCAGCAAATCCATCACCAGGCCGGCGCCATCCGGACATCGGCCGGCGGCTCGGCCTTCTCACCGGGGAGGAGATAGAGGCGCACGAAGTTGATCGCCGCCTGCGCCTGCAACCCGGCGCGCTTCATCCGGCCGCCGATGCCCGGGGCAGACTTGGCCTCGCTGAGCTTCTCCGACACCGCCAGCAGCCGCTGCAGCCCGGCCAGGAAGGCCGGGTTCTCCACCGGCAGCGTCACCGGAAAGACCTGCTTGCAGATCGCCGAAGTGATGCGGAACACCTCCATGTCGTAATCCGTCGGCGTCATGCCCAGCGCCTTGTGGAATTCGGGGCGGGCATGGTCGCGCACGAACATCGTGGCGAAGACGGCGAGCTGGAAGAACTTCACCCAAAGCTTGTTGAAGCCGGTCAACAGCTTCGGGTTGGCGCGCATCAGCAGCGCGAAGGCCTCGCCATGGCGGAACTCGTCATTGCACCACTTCTCGAACCACTGGAAGATCGGGTGGAAGCGCCGCTCCGGATGCCGCTCGAACTGGCGGAAGATGGTGATGTAGCGGGCGTAGCCGATCTTCTCCGAGAGGTAGGTCGCGTAGAAGATGAATTTCGGCGTGAAGTAGTGATATTTCTTGGCCTTGGTCAGGAAGCCCAGATCCACACCGACGCCGAGGTCCTTCAGGCTGTCATTGATGAAGCCGGCATGCCGCGCCTCGTCGCGGCTCATGAAGCCGAACAGGTCCTTCATGTCCGGGTTGTTCACCCGTTTGCGGATTTCGGCGTAGAGCACGCAACCGGAAAACTCTGCGGTGACCGAACTGACCAGGAAGTCCAGGACCTCCTTCTGCAAAGGCTCCGGCAAGTCATCGAGCTTGAACTTGTCGAAATCGCTGTTGCGGACGAAATGGCCCTTGTTGGGGTCGCGGCGGAACTCGTCCATCAACGCATCCCATTGCGGGCGGATGGAGGAGACGTCCATGGCGTCCATGGCGGCGAAATCGGTGGTGTAGAAGCGTGGGCTCAGCACCGTGTCGGTGGTGGCGATGCGCGTGGTCTCGTTGAGTTCGCGCCGCGGCGCGGGGGTCACGGCGTTCATGCCGCATGCTCCTGATGCTGGTGATCCTGGAAGGTGACGTGGTCCTTCGGCTCAAACCCGCAATGGTAGAGTTCGGTCAGCTCGGCGATGGCCGAGAATTCGGTCCAGAACCGTGTCAGGGGGCCTGCGCGCAGCACGGTGGCGCGGGTCTGGTAGGTAGTGACGGTGCCGAAATCGACATGCGCCGGCGCGTTGTGGACGATGACGCGATCGCCCGGGCGCAGCACCACGCCTTCGGGAATCGCATGGGCGTGAAAACTGTCGAAACTCTGCTCGATCTCGATGGTGCACGGCACCTCGATGCTGCGCGGGCCGAACCAGCCACGCGCGCCCTCCCCGGCCTTGATCATCCTCTTGCTTCCTTCTCCATCAACCAGCGGATGAAGACCTCGGCGTTGGTCGGTCCGAAGGCCCTCAGGTCAATCCGGCGCCCCGAAGCGAGGTCCTCCAGAGTAACCCGATGATCGTGCCACGCCTCGATACGGAAGGGAATTGAATTGACGTCCTCAATCGGCCCCAAATCGCGCCGGATCACACGAATCATCGTGCGTAGGAAACCACTTTGGTCGCCTACCAGCCGGTCGATCTCCCGCCCGCTGGAATTGTCGAGCACGGTGACGACATCGCCCTCCGGCGCGGTCAGCATGCGAAGCTCCAGGCTGATACGCGGCACCTCACGGACCGGCTCGGCCGCCGGGCGCATCCAGGTGCCGATGCCGATGGAGATCAGCGAGGCAAGCACGAGGCCGCTGACCGACAGGATGAAGGGCCGGCTGGTGAAGTTCATCGGCGCGGTGGCTTGCTGCATGGCGCGGGCCCTCTTTCTGCTTGATTGCGTCAGACCAGCGCCGCGGCACCGGCCGCGCGCGGGGTAGGCTCAGCGGCATCGGCAATCGCCGCGGCAGGCTGACCGGCCGACGCCGCGAGCGCCCGGGCCAGCAGCTGCGCCACGCCCTCGGATTGCGGCAGGGCGCGAAGCATCGGCTTGGGGTTCAGCACATGGCTGACCCGCAGATGTGGCCAGAGCGCCACATAGGAGAGCCGGTGCGGCTTGATGATGCTCAGCACCAGATCCTCGGTGCCATCGGAATGCACCTGGCGCGCCAGCCCTTCGATCACGGTGAAGGGGATGTTGATGGTCATCGGCAGCGCGATGCCGACACGCATCACCACCCGCTTGTCGGTGATGGTGAACAGCGCCGCGCGGGCCGAGGCGCGCCCGATGGAGTAGAGCAGCCCGAGGCCGACGAGCGCGATGGCAGCCGAAATGGCCAGGCCGAAGGCAATGCCGCCGGCATCCTGCCCGGCATTGAACCCCAGCCCGGCCTGGAGGCAGAGCATGGCGGCGAAGTAGATCGCGACACCGCGCAGCCCCATCGCCCGGCGGGTCAGACCGCCAGGCTCGGGCGCGCCCTGCCAGAGCAGGTTCTCACCCGCCGGTAGCCGCTCTGGCAGGCCCGGGGTGGGCTCGATCTCGTGCTCCTGGATGCTCACAGAAACGGCTCGCTGCGCTCGGGCTTGGCATAGAGCTGGCCGGAGGCGAAGTAGGCCTGGATCCGGTCCTCCTCACGCAGCGTGATCTGGTCCATGTGCTGGGTGATCGGCGCGGCCTCGAAATGCTTCACCAGAAGGGTGTTCACCAAGACCTGCTTCGCCTCCTCATCGATGCGCACCAGCGGTGCCGGGGCAAGCACGCGCCGGCCCATGGGCGTCAGCACCTCGACAAAGCGCGCCAGGTATTCCGACCGGTCGACCCAGACGTCGATGACGGTGCCCGCGACCGCGCCATCGGCATCGGTCACGGTGAAGCCGCGCGGATCGGGATCATCCTCGCTGATCCAGAAATCGGTGGCCACGCGCAGCGGCACAATGGAGGGCTTGTGATCATCGAAGGTCAAATGCGGGTGGTCCGAACGCTGGGCATAGGCGGCGGGGCCCAGGCCGAGCTGCATCGGGTCGCCCATCGGCTCGATCGGGTCGCCGGCCCAACGCAGCGGGTGGATCGCCAGCATCTCCGGCGCCTCGGCCTTAGGCGCCGTCGTCGTGCCGCCATGCGGCAGGATGAAGGTCTTCGGATCCGCCACGCCGAAGACGCCGTCGCTCACCGGCAGGCCGGTCTTCTCCGAGACCAGGGGGAACCCCTCGCGGTTGCTCTCCCGCTGCAGGTAGATCACCAGCCCCAGGAAGAATGCCCAGAAGCAGTAAAGGGCGATGAGCGAGATATCGAAATTCAGAAAGAAGTTTCCGCTGAACATGATTTGGCTCCAGGGGTTCAGGGTTGCAGGGAAGGCACGGACAACGCCCGCGCTGCCGGCCGCACGAGCGGGCCGACGGCAACGAGCGTCGCGAACAGAAGGATGACCTCCAGCCCGTAGACGAAGGCGTAGCCGGTGGCCGGATGCACAAGCCCCGGCCCCAGCTGGCCCGCCATGGCGGCGTTGGAAACCAGGTCACGCATGGCGCCGCCGACACCCACCGCGACGCCGGCGGAGGTGGCCTGGACGGCGCCCCAGATGCCCAGCGCCAGGCCAGCCTGACCGGCGGGTGCCGCCTGCATGCAGGCGGTGAGCGTGGCGTGGGTGAAAAGGCCGGCGCCGAAGCCGATCAGAATGGTGCCCAGGCTGAGCAGGAATTGCGAATTCAACGGCGCCGCGAAGATGATGAACACGAAGGCGAACATGCCGATCAGCGCGCCGAAGCCCGCGACACGGTGCGGGTCCGCCCCGTTCACCAGCCGCCGCGCGGCGACGATGAAGCCCACGATGCCACCCGCCGCCAGCAGCGCCGTCAGCAGTGTGGTGGCGGAGACGGAGAGGCCCAGCATCTGCGCGCCATAGGGCTCGAGCAGAATATCCTGCATGGCGAAGGCGCCGGTGCCCAGGCCGGCGGCGACCAGCCGGCGCACCCAGGGACCCTGCCGGCGCATCGCACCCCAGGCCTCGGAGAAGCTTTCCGCGATCGGCTCGATCTTGTGACTGGCACCGCGGATTTCCTGCCGCCACAGCGCCGCCGTCGTCAGCAGCAGGCAGACGACCGCGCAGCCCTGGATGGTCTGAATCAGCTTGATCTGGCTGAAATCGGCCAGGATCGCGCCAAAGACGAGTGAGCCGCCCAGCATGCCCACCAGCAGCAGCACCGAGAGGAAGGCCACGACCTGGGGCTGTTTTTCCGGCGGCGTGAGGTCCGTGGCCAGGGCAAGGCCCGCCGTCTGCACGGTGTGCAGGCCGATGCCGACCACAAGGAAGGCCACCGCCGCACTGGCCGGCCCCGCCCAATCCGGCCCCTGGCTGTCGCCGGAGAGGATGATCAGCGCGAAGGGCATGATGGAGAGGCCGGAGAACATGATCACCGCGCCCTTCCAGACATAGGGGAAGCGGCGCCAACCCAGGGCTGATTGGTGCTTGTCGGAGCGGAAGCCGATCAGCGCGCGGAATGGCGCGAACAGGACGGGGATGGCCAGCATCACGGCCACCAGCCCGGCCGGCACATGCAACTCCACGATCATCACGCGGTTCAGCGTGCCGATCAGCAGCACCGAGCAGAGACCGACAGAGACCTGGAACAGCGACAGCCGGAGCAGCCGCGACATCGGCAGGCTTTCGCTGCCGGCATCGGCGAAGGGCAGGTATTGCGGCGCCATCCGCATCCAGGTGCGCGAGGGTCGGGGGAGACGGAACTTCATGCCGTGCGGATTTCTTGCGCATGGGAGATGTAGAAGGCGCGGGAGATGCGCTCGTCGCGCCCCAGGCTCAGGCCACGGTCGCGCGCCAGCAGGCGCTTGAGGCGGGCATGCGCCGTGGGCTCGATGGCCGGCGAGCGGTCCTTTTTCGGGAAGAGTTTCCCCACCGCCCACATGGTGTTGAGCAGCGGCGTGGCAGGGGCGAAGGTGAAGGCGACGGAGCGGTCGGCCCGCGCCGCCAGCCCGGCCAGGGCGTGGGCCACGTCATCGGCGCGGTAATGGATCAGGCTGTCCATGGCCACGATGTGGTCGAAGCGCCCGAGTGCGGGGTCGAGCATGTCGCCGACGCGGAAATCGAGGCGCGGGTGGCCAGCGCTGCGCTCGGCGGCGAGGTTCACCAGGGTGGGCGAGATGTCGATGGCGGTGACATGCGCGCCGCGCTTCGCGGCCTCCAGCGCCAGGGCACCGGTGCCGCAGCCGGCATCGAGCAAAGTGAGCCCCGTCATGTCCTCGGGCAGCCAGGAAAGCAGCGTATTGCGCATGGCGTCGCGCCCGGCGCGCACCTTCGCCCGCACGCCGGAGACCGGCGCGTCGGAGGTCAGCCGCGCCCAGGTCTGCGCCGCCGTGCGGTCGAAATACTCTTCCAGCTGGCCGCGTTTCTTGGCGTAGGTGCTCATCTCAGTCGAAGCCCAGCAGATCGAAAATATCGCGGTCGCGCATCGGCACGGTCGGAAGCGGCTCGGTGCCGGCCCAAAGGCTTTCGGCGAGGCGCATGTAGCTCTCCCGCACCTGGATCAATTCCGGGCTGTCCTCCATCTCGAACAGCGTCGCCTTCTTCAGGCGCGAGCGGCGGATGACGTCGAGATCGGGGAAATGGGCCAGGGACTTCAGCCCGGTGGCGGCGTTGAACTTGTCCACCTGGTCGGTGCCGGCCGAGCGGTTCACGATGACGCCGCCCAGGCGCACATCATAGTTCTTCGACTTCGCCGCGATCGCCTGGACGATGCGGTTCATGGCGAAGATGCTGTCGAAGTCATTGGCGGCGACGATCACCGCGCGTTCGGCGTGCTGCAAGGGGGCGGCGAAGCCACCGCAAACCACGTCGCCGAGCACGTCGAAGATGACGACATCGGTCTCCTCCAGCAGGTGGTGTTCCTTGAGGAGCTTCACCGTCTGGCCGACGACGTAGCCGCCGCAGCCGGTGCCCGCCGGCGGGCCGCCGGCTTCGACGCACATGACGCCGTTATAGCCTTCGAAGATGAAATCCTCCGGCCGCAACTCTTCCGAATGGAAATTCACCGTCTCCAGAATGTCGATCACCGTGGGGATCAGCTTCTTGGTCAGCGTAAAGGTGCTGTCGTGCTTGGGGTCGCAGCCGATCTGCAGCACGCGCTTGCCCAGATGCGAGAAGGCGGCGGAGAGGTTCGAGCTGGTCGTGCTCTTGCCGATGCCGCCCTTGCCGTAGACCGCAAAGACCTTGGCGCCCTCGATCTGCAGGGCTGGGTCGAGTGCGACCTGCAAGGAGCCCTCCCCATCCGGTCGGCGGGGAATGGCGCCACGCAGGGTCTCGTGTCGGGTGATCACTGTCATTGGGCCATCTCCGGTGTGATGCCTTCCAGGCGGTCTTCTAGTTCTTGGCCGGCAGCGCGCAGGGCGTTCAATGTCGCCTCGTCGGGCTGCCAGTAGTTGCGCTCATTCGCCTCCAACAGGCGGTTGGCGATCTTGGCCGAGGCGGTGGGGTTCAGCTCGGCAAGCCGGGCCCGCATCGCGGGGTCCAGCATGTAGGTCTGCGCCAGCTGGGTGTAGATCCAGGGGCTGACCTGGCCGGTGGTGGCCGACCAGCCCAGCGTGTTGCTGACCTGCTCCTCGATCTGGCGGACCCCTTCGTAGCCGTAGCTCAGCAGCGCCTCGTACCATTTCGGGTTGAGGCCGCGGGTGCGGGTTTCCAGCGCCACCTGCTCGTTCAGGCTGCGGATCTGGCCGGCACCCTTGGTCTGGTCGGAGATGTAGATCGCCGCGTCGCGGCCGCGGGCGCGGGAGACGGCGCGGGAAATGCCGCCCAGGCTATCGAAATACTGGCTGATGGTGGTGACACCGGTCTCGACGCTGTCGAGGTTCTGATAGGCCACCTCAACACTCGCCAGCGTGTGGTTCAGCACGCGGTCATGCCGGCGCGCCGCGCCATCCACGCCATAGGCAAAACCCTTGCGCGATGTGTAGGTCTCGGCGAGTTCGTCCTCCTGTTCCCAGGCGCCATTGTCCAGCATGAGGTTCACATTGGCGCCATAGGCACCCTCGGCATTGCCGAAGACGCGCAGCGCCGCGTCCTCCATCGTGCCGCCGTGCTTTTCGATATAGGCCAGGGCATGGGTGCGGACGAAATTTTGCGCGGCCGGTTCCTCGGCCTGGGCCGCCAGCAGAGCGGCCTCGGCCAGCAGCTTGGTCTGCAGGGGCAGCAGGTCACGGAACACACCGGATAGGCTGATCATCACGTCGACGCGGGGACGACCGAGTTCCTCCAGCGGCACGAGGGCGGCGCCGGTCACGCGGCCATAGCTGTCCTGACGGGGTTTCGCGCCCATCAGCCACAAGGCCTGGGCAATGGGGCCGCCCTCGGTCTTGAGGTTGTCGGTGCCCCAAAGCACCATGGCCACCGTCTCGGGCAGGCGGCCTTCATCGGCCATGTGCCGCGCCAGGACTTTCTCGGCCTGCACGGCGCCATCCTTGACCGCGAAGGCCGAGGGAATGCGGAAGGGGTCGAAGCCGTGGATGTTGCGGCCGGTGGGCAGCACCTCGGTGTTGCGCAGCAGGTCGCCGCCGGGCACGGGGCGGATGTAGCCGCCATCCAGGGCGTGGATGATGGCCGGCAATTCGGCGTCCACCGCCAGCAGGGCTTCCAGGCGCGCGCGTTCCGGGCCGGGGGCGATGCCGGCGGCGTCCAGCGTCTCGCCCCGCGCGGCGAGGGAAAGCCCCTCGCCCACCACATGCAGCCCGTGCGGGATCAGGGTGTATTCGAGTTCGAGCAGGGCCGCGGTCAGGCGGCGGATTTCGGCTTCCCAGATCTCCGGCGCCCAGAAGGGCTCGGCGGCGGCGAGTTCGAGCTGCGCGGCCTGCGTCTGGATCAACTCCGCCAGGCTCTGGCGCGGCTCCTCCGGCTCCATCGCCCGCCAGCGGTCGATCGATGCCTTGAGGTCGAGCATGCCCCGATAGAGGCCGGCCGAGGCGACCGGCGGAGTCATGTAGCTGATCAGCGTGGCACCCGCGCGGCGCTTGGCCAGCATCCCCTCCGAGGGGTTGTTCGAGGCATACAGGTAGAAATTTGGCAGGTCGCCGATCAGCCGGTCGGGCCAGCATTCGGCCGACATGCCGGTCTGCTTGCCGGGCATGAATTCCAGCGCGCCGTGGGTGCCGAAATGCAGCACGGCATCGGCCTGGAAATCCTCGCGCAGCCAGCGATAGAAGGCGCAGAAGGCATGCGTCGGCGCGAAGCCATGCTCGAAGAGCAGCCGCATCGGGTCGCCCTCATAGCCGAAGCCAGGCTGGACGCCCACGAAGACATTGCCGAAATGCTCGCCCAGGATGTGGATGGACGCGCCATCGGCCTGCTGCCGCCCTGGCGCCGGGCCCCAGGCCTTTTCGATTTCGCCCAGCCAGCGCTGCTTGCGGACATGCGTGTCGGTGGGGATGCGCACAGCGACGTTCGCCAGCGCGCCATAGGTCTCGCGGTTGCCGTTGATGATGGCTTGGCGCAGCGCATCGGCGCTTTCCGGCAGGGTCACCGAATAGCCGGCCTCGGCCATAGCGCGCAGCGTGTTGAACAGCGAGTCGAAGACGGCGAGGTAGGCCGCGGTGCCGGTGTTCCCGGCATTGGGCGGGAAGTTGAAGATGACCAGCGCCACCTTGCGCGCCGCGCGTTCGCGGCGGCGCAGTTGCACCAGCTTATGCACGCGGCCGGCGAGCATGGCGGCGCGCTCCATCTCCGCCAGCATGCGGCCGGCACAACTCTTGCCGTCGCAGCCCGGGCAGGGCTCGGTGGAGCCGGAGACGCCACAGCGGCCGCCATAGGTGATGGGCGAGATGGCGCCGTCCAACTCGGGGATGGCCACCATCATCGTGGCCTCGACCGGGGTCAGGCCGGTGTCGCTGCCGCGCCAGGTCGCGATGGTCTGGAATTCCAGCGGATGGGCAGCGATGTAGGGTACATCCAGCCAGGCCAGGATCTCTTCCGCGGCCTTGCTGTCATTATAGGCCGGGCCGCCGACCAGGGAAAAACCGGTCAGCGAGACCACGGCATCCACCGTGGGCACGCCGTCCTTCATGAAGAATTTTTCTATCCCCGCGCGGTTGTCCAGGCCAGAGACAAAGGCCGGAACCACATCCATGCCGCGGGCTTCCAGCGCCGCGATGGCGCCGTCGTAATGGCCGGAATTGCCGGCCAGGACGTAGCTGCGCAGCAGCAGCACGCCGACCCGGCCGCCCTTCTGTCCCTGGGGAAGGTCACGCAGCCGCTCGCTGATGCGTCCCTGCATCTCAGGGTGGTAGAGGCCGATTTCCGGGTATTCGACGGGGGCCTGCACCTTGACCTGACCGGCCAGCGCCGCGCGGTCGCCGCCGGCGTAGCGGTTGACCATCATGCGCACGAGGTTGGCGATGTTCTCCGCGCTGCCGGCCAGCCAGTATTGCAGCGCCAGGAAATAGGCGCGGACATCCTGCGCGGTGCCGGGGATGAAACGCAGCAACTTGGGCAGTTCGCGCAGCACCTTCATCTGCCCGGCGCCGGTCGAGCCGCTCTTGCCCTTCGATCCGCGCAGCTTCTTCAGCAGCGCCATGGGGCCGCGGGCCTCTTTGCCCATGCTGAACCGGCCGAGGCGGGTAAGCTTCATCACCTCCGGGCAGGACATCATGTTGAGCATGGCGTCGCAATGCGGCTGGCGGGCGGCGAGCGCGGGCAGCACCAGCTTCGCGTGGTCCTCCAGAAACAGCATGGTGGAAATCACGATGTCGGCGCGGGCGATGTCGGCGTGGCACTCGGCCAGCGCGTCCTTGCAGGTCGCCCATTCATCGGCGGCGTGAACGTGGAACTGCATGCCGGGCATGTCACGACGCAGCATCTCACGCGCCTCGAGCGCGGCACCGCCGAGATGGCTGTCCATCGTGACGAGACAGACCCTGATCGGCGTCTCGCCCTTATCGGGCGAAGTGCGCTTTGGCGTCATACAGAGTCTCCACGGTGATATTCGCAATGCCGCGTTGGGCGGCGAATTTCTCGGTGTTTCGGCGGGCCTTGCCACGCACGAAGAAAGGGATTTTTTTCAGCTCGGCCTCGCCCTCGGCGGTCCAGACCTGGAGCAGCGGGGCGTCGAGGACTGCCACATCGCCCGCCGGCTTCTCAGGCAGTTTGCCGCCGCCGAGATGCGAGGGCTTGGCCGTGTCGTTGAATTCGCGATCCTCGCGGAACATCGCCAACAGGTGCTCTTCCAGGCCCATCATCAGCGGGTGGACCCAGGTGTCGAAGATGACATTCGCACCCTCGAAGCCCATTTGCGGCGAGTAGCGCGCCGGGAAATCCTGCACATGCACGGGGGCCGAGATCACCGCGCAAGGCAAGCCCAGGCGCTTGGCGATGTTGCGCTCCATCTGGGTGCCGAGCACCAACTCGCAGGCGGCGGCCTCGATGGCGGCTTCGACTTCCAGATAGTCGTCGGTGATCAGGGCTTCGAGGCCGTAGAGGGCGGCGGCGTCCCGCACATCGCGCGCCTGCTCGCGGGAATAGGTGCCCAGGCCAACCACGGCGAAGCCGAGTTCCTTGGTCGCGACCCGTGCGGCGGCCACGGCATGGGTGGCGTCGCCGAAGATGAAGACGCGCTTGCCGGTGAGATAGGTGCTGTCGACGGAGCGCGAGTACCAGGGCAGCCGGCAGGCCTCGGTCGCTACGGAGGCTTCGAGGCCGGCGAGGGCGGCCACTTCGGCGATGAATTCGCGCGTGGCGCCGACGCCGATGGGCACCGTCTTCGTGGCGTCCTGCTTCAGCGTGCGCTTGAGGAAGGAGGCCGCAACACCGCCGATCTCGGGGTAGAGTACGACGTTGAAATGCGCGTCGCCGAGTCGCATCAGGTCCGACGGCGCCGCACCCAGCGGGGCCACGACGTTGACGCGGACGCCCATGCCTTCCAGCAGGCCGACGATTTCGCGGACATCGTCGCGGTGCCGGAAGCCCAGCGCGGTGGGGCCTAGGATGTTGCAGGATGCGCGCTCGGGCGGCGTTGTCGCGGGCCGGGCGAAGGCGCGGACCAGCTGATAGAAAGTCTCGGCCGCGCCCCAGTTCTCTTTTTTCTGGTAGGCCGGCAGTTCCACGCCGACGACGGGGATCGGCAGGTTGATGGCTTTCGCCAGGCCGCCGGGGTCATCCTGCAGCAACTCCGCCGTGCAACTGGCGCCGACCAACAGCGCCTCGGGGCGGAAACGCTCATAGGCGTCGCGCGCCGCTTCCTTGAACAGGTCGGCCGTGTCGGCGCCGAGGTCACGCGCCTGGAAGGTGGTGTAGGTGACCGGCGGGCGCTTGTTGTCGCGCTCGATCATGGTGAAGAGCAGGTCGGCATAGGTGTCGCCCTGCGGGGCGTGCAGCACGTAGTGCAGCCCGGTCATGCCGGTGGCGACTCGCATGGCGCCGACATGGGGCGGGCCTTCATAGGTCCAGAAGGAAAGCTGCATGCCCTATACCTCCAACAGCGCTTTGCGGCGCAGCGGGCGGGCGAAGAGTTCGGCCAGGTCGGCGGCCTGATTGTAGCCCTGAATGGGGGTGAAGACGAGTTCGATGGCCCATTTCGTCGTCATGCCCTCGGCCTCGAGCGGGTTGGCCAGGCCCAGGCCACAAACGGTGAGGTCGGGGCGCGCGGCGCGCACGCGGTCGAGCTGCCGATCGACATGCTGGCCTTCGCTAAGGAAGGTATTGGCGGGCATGGCTTCCAGCTCCGGCGTCATATGGGCGCGGTGCAGGAAGGGGGTTCCGACCTCGATCAGCTCCATGCCCAGCTCATTGTGCAGGAAGCGGGCGAGCGGAATTTCCAGCTGGCTGTCGGGCATGAAGAAGACGCGCTTGCCGGAAAGCTCCGCCCGAGCGCGTTCCAGCGCCAGCCTGGCACGTGTTTCCGGCATTTCCACCGCGTCGCGGATTCGCTGGGCGGAGATGCCCATGGCCGCGGCGCCGGCGGTGAGCCAGGCGGTGGTGCCCTCAACGCCAAGGGGGAAGAGCGCGGGGATATGCACGGCGCCGCGCGACTCCAGAGCCCGCGCCGTGTCGGCCAGGAAGGGTTGCGCCAGCAACATCTTGGTGCCGCGGCCGACCGAGGCCAGCTCGCGCGCGCGGCGCGGCGGCAGGAAGGCCAGGTTGGTCAGGCCCATGGCGGAGAAGATGCGGGAGAGCTGGTCCTCGACCACCTCGGCCAGCGCGCCCACCACCAGCAATTGCGGCGCCTCGTCTCGCGGCATCTGCGGCACGAGGGCGGCGAGGCAGGCATCCTCGCCCTGGGTGAAGGTGGTCTCGATTCCGCTGCCGGAATAGCTGAGCACCCGCACGCCGTTGGACTTATGCACGCCGTCAAGCCGCTGCGCCGCACGGCCCAGGTCGAGCTTGATGACTTCGGAAGGGCAGGAGCCGACGAGGAACAGCATCCGAATATCCGGACGGCGCCTGAGCAGCTTGGCGACCACGCCGTCCAGCTCGTCATGCGCGTCCGCCAGCCCCGCCAGGTCGCGCTCCTCCATCAGCGCGGTCGCGAAGCGGGGTTCAGCGAAGATCATCACGCCGGCGGCGGATTGCAGCAGGTGGGCACAGGTGCGGCTGCCGACCACAAGGAAGAAAGCGTCCTGGATTTTCCGGTGGAGCCAGACGATGCCGGTCAACCCACAAAACACCTCGCGCTGGCCGCGTTCGCGCAGCACAGGCGCATCCGAACAGCCGCGAGCCATCGTGATGCTCATGCGGCGCGCGTATCCAGCCGCGCCGCGCGCAGTTTCAGGATGAACTGCGTGGCATTGACGACGTAGGCGGCATAGGCGGCGAGAGCCACCCACATGCGGAATTCCGGCGTGCCGGCATCGGTCAGGAAGGCCCAGAGATAGGCCGTGTGCAGCCCGATCACGAGCATGCTGAACACATCTTCCCAGTAGAAGGCGGGGGCGAAGAGATAGCGCCCGAAGACCTTCTTCTCCCAGATCGCCCCAGTTACCATGATGGTGTACAGCACGAGCGTCTTGACCACGATCGAGATCTCGGTGGCCAGCAGGTATTCGCCGGTGCCCATATAGATGATCACAAGGCTGAGGCTGACCAGGAAAACCAGGAACTGGAAGGGCGCGAGCAGGCCCTGGACCAGGGTCCATTTTGTATTGTCCCGCCGCACCCTTTCCTCGGGCGTATACAGCGGCTTGCGGGCGCTTTCGCGGACCGCGTGATGGCGCGTGCAGCGGCCCGAGGCCACGCCATGCGGACTTGCGTCAACGGTTGCGATCACCCGATCGAGCAGCGCCGATGAAGACATAGCTTGACAACCCCTCCCCCAGAGGCGCCCGCTGCGGATTGGTTCGTTCCAGAAACATTAGCGCCCAAACCTGAGTATTTCAGTAGGGTTTCTGGACTGAACCGTTGCGGACCTGCCTTCTTGGTGAATCGGAAGGTAGGGGGAGCGGCAAGCGGGTGTCAAGTTCGATTGACGTAAAGTCTGATTGACACCGTTGCCGAAGCGGGATGATAAAAGGGAAGGACGAGGCACAATGCTCCAACAGCAGGTAACCCCCGACGCGATGATGTCAGATCTGAACCAGCCCGCGCTGGTCCAGGCCATCCGGCAACGCGTCATTCCGCAACTGCTCAAGCTGCATGCGCCGCCCGGCTGCGACGACTCGCCGCTACCCGAAACCTTGGCCCTGGTCGAGGCCCTGATCGCCGGCGGTCAGGGCGAGGCGCAGCTGGCGGCGCTCGCCGCCCGCGGCGTTCCCGGTGACGTCATCATGCTCAACCTGCTCGCCCCCGCGGCGCGGGCGCTGAACGAGATGTGGGAGCAGGACCATTGTTCCTTCGCCACAGTCACACTCGCCATGTGGCGGCTGCGCGGCATCCTGCGCGGCATCGCCGAACAGGCGCCGCAGCCCGTCCTGGTCGCGGGCCCGGAGCGCAGCATCCTCGTCTCCACCCTCCCGGGCGAGCAGCATGATTTCGGCGCCGCCATGGTAGCCGAGTTCTTCCGCAATGACGGCTGGATAGCGCAGCACATCAGGCCCGCCACCCCTGCCGACTTGGTGGCCGAGGTGCGGGCCATGCGCCCTGCCCTGCTCGGCCTGTCGATCGCCCGCAACGAGGCGCTGCCGCAGCTGCGCCAGGCCATCGCCGCCATGCGCCGCGCCATGCGGCGGGAGGCGCCCGCGGTCATCGTCGACGGCGCCGCGCTGTCGCTTGACCCGGCCTTCGGCGCGCGCACAGGCGCCGATGGCTGGGCGCTCGATGCCCGCGCGGCGCTGGGCGAGGGCTTGCGCCTGGTCGAGGCGCGCGCCGGCGCCTTCCCCGACGCCTCGGGTTCACATTCCAAGGGCCGTGCCGGCCCTGTCACGCGAAAGGAAAGAATTGTCGGGCTTCCAAACCCCCGTTGGGGCGTTTCTGGGCCTGGAACCGCAGACCACCGCGCAACTGCTCGCGGCCGCGGCTGACATCACCTTCGTGCTGGGTGCCACCGGCATGATTGAGGATGTGGCATTCGGCTCAAGCGAACTGGCTCCCGCCCTGGCGGGATTGCGTGGATGGGTTGGCCGGGACTGGGCCGAGACGACCGCACCTGACAGCCGACACAAGGCACGGGAATTGCTGGCGGAGGCCGGCCAAGGCACCGCGCGCGCACGACATGTGAACCAGCAGGCGCCCAACGGCCCGCCGGTGGCGCTGATGTGCACGGCCTCGCACGCCGCCAATGGAAGTGTCGTCGTCTTCGGCCGCGATCTGCGCCCGCTGACCCAGCTCCAGCAGCAGTTGATGGAGGCGTTGCAGGCCGTCGAGCGCGATTATGGCCGCCTCAGGCAGATGGAAACCCGCTACCGGGTGCTGTTCCAGATGTCGGCCGAGCCGGTGCTGCTGGCCGATGCCGCGACGCTGCGCATCACCGAGACCAACCTCGCCGCCGACCGCATCATGGCCGTGTTGCCCGGCCCTTCGGCGAGCCGGACGCTGAACGACCTGTTCGACCAGAGTGCGAGTGCGAGGCTGCAGGGGCTGCTGGCCCAGGCCCGCGCCGCCGGGCGGGCCGAGGATGTGCCGCTGCGACTCGCGGGCTCGGTGCGCGAGGCGCTGGTTTCCGCCTCGCTGCTGCGGCATGACGAGCGCAATTATTTCATGCTGCGCATGGCGACCGGCGACGCGCCGGAGCTGCGCCTGCCCGAGGGCGCCTCGCGACTCGCGGCCTTCCTGCAGGTTTCGCCCGATGGGCTGGTGGTAACCGGCGGCGATGGCCGGATGCTGGCCGCCAACCCCGCCTTCCTCAGCCTGGCCGAGTTGACCAGCGTCTCCCAGGCCGAGGGCGAACCGTTGGGCCGCTTCCTCGGCCGGCAGGAGGTCGAACTCGATGTCCTGCTGGCCAATCTGCGCATGCGCGGCCCGGTGCGGCTGCTGCAGACCATGCTGCGCGGCGCACTCGGAAGCGAGAGCCAGGTCGAGGTCTCGGCGGCCGAGATGCCGGGTCAGGGCCAGCCGGCCTATGGCTTCGCCATCCGCGACATCGGCCCGCGCGTCAGCCGCGCCAATACCGGCGGCAGCATCCCCGCACCGGCGGCGAACCTGTCCGAACTCGTGGGCCGGGTGCCGCTGCGCGACATGGTGCGCGACGCGACCGACGTCATCGAAAAGCTGGCGATCGAGGCGGCACTGGAACTCTCCTCCGACAACCGGGCGCTGGCGGCCGAGATGCTCGGGCTGTCGCGCCAGTCGCTATACGTGAAATTGCGGCGTTTCAACATCGGCGACCACGCCGGGGAGGAGGATGCCTGATGTCGGATGTGATGATGCCCCGTCTGGCGCCCTCGGCGGTTCTCGAACTGCTCAAGCCCGTCACCTGGTTCCCGCCCTGCTGGGCGTTTCTGTGCGGCGTGGTTTCGGCGGGCGTGCCGCTGCACACCCATCCCGGCGAGATCGCGCTTGGCGTGCTGCTCTGCGGCCCCATGGTCTGCGCCACATCCCAGGCAATCAACGACTGGCATGACCGCCATGTCGACGCGATCAACGAGCCCAACCGGCCGATTCCCTCCGGGCGGATTCCGGGCCAATGGGGCCTGTATATCGCCTGGATCTGGGCCGGGCTTTCTATGCTGGTGGCCCTGGCGCTCGGCCCCGTGGTGGTCGCCGCCACGCTGCTGGGGCTGATCTTCGCCTGGGCCTACAGCGCGCCGCCGCTGCGCCTGAAGCTCAATGGCTGGTTCGGCAACACCGCCTGCGGCATCTGTTATGAGGGGCTGGCCTGGGTGACCGGGGCGGCGGTGATGCTGGGCGGCGCGGTGCCGGGGGGCGAGATCTTCTGGCTGGCCGGGCTCTACAGCGTGGCCACCATCGGCATCATGGTGCTGAATGATTTCAAGTCGATCGAGGGCGATCGGCAGATGGGCATCGCCTCCCTGCCGGTGCAGCTGGGGCCCGAGCGCGCGGCGCGGGTGGCGTGCTGGTTGATGCTGGTGCCGCAGGCGGTGGTGGTGGGGCTGCTGATCTCCTGGGGGCTGTACTGGGCGGCGCCGGTCATCGTCGCGCTGATGGTGGCGCAGGGCTTGTGCATTCCCCGCCTGCTGCGCGACCCCCGCGGCCAGGCGCCCTGGTACAATGCGACCGGCGTGGGGCTTTCGGTCTTGGGCATGATGGTCTGCGCCGTCGCTGTGCGGTGGCTCGCATGACCGGGCTGTCCTGGTTCGGCATTTTCCGCCTCGGGCTGGTGCAGACGGCGCTGGGCGCGGTGGTTGTGCTCTGCACCTCCACCATCAACCGCGCCATGGTGGTGGAACTCGCCCTGCCCGCCACCCTGCCCGGGCTGCTCGTCGGGCTGCATTATGCCATGCAGATGCTGCGGCCGCGCATGGGCCATGGCTCGGATGCCGGCGGCAGGCGCACGCCCTGGATCATCGGCGGCATGGCGGTCCTGGCGCTCGGTGGCGCCGGCGCCGCTTTTGCGACCGGGCTGATGCTGCAACATTTCTGGGAGGGCGTGGCGCTGGCCGTCATCTCCTTCGTGATGATCGGCGCGGGGGTGGGGGCCGCGGGCACCTCGCTGCTGACCCTGTTGGCAGGTGAGGTGGCGCCGGCACGTCGCGCCGCCGCCGGCACCATCGTCTGGCTGATGATGATCGCGGGTTTCGCCATCACCGCCACCATCGCGGGCAAGCTGCTGGACCCTTTCTCGGCCGGGCGGCTTTTCGCCGTGGTCGGCGGGTTGTGCGCTGTCGCCTTCCTGCTGGCCTGCGTCGCCGTGCTCGGAATCGAGGGCCGCGCCGCCCGCCCGCCGGCGCGCGAGGTGGATTTCCGCGCGGCACTTCGGGAAGTCTGGGCCGAGCCTTCGGCGCGGCAATTCACCGTCTTCGTGTTCGTCTCGATGCTGGCCTACAGCGCGGCCGACCTGATCCTCGAGCCTTTCGCGGGCGAGGTTTTTGGCCTGACCATCGGCCAGTCCACTTCGCTGGCCGGGCAGCAGAATGCCGGCACCGCGCTGGGCATGGTGCTGGTGGGGCTGTGCGGCAGTCTCTTCGCCGGCCGCCCCTTCGGCTCGCTGCGGGGCTGGCGGGTGGGCGGCTGCCTGGCCTCGGCGCTGATGCTGGCGCTGCTGGCAGGCGCGCGGCCCGGATTCCCGCTCGGCATGGGTTTCTTCCTGCTCGGTGTCGCCAATGGCGCCTTCGCCGCCGCGGCCATCGGCTCGATGATGCAGCTCGCGGGCCGCGAGGGTGAGGGGCGGGCCGGCATGCGCATGGGGCTGTGGGGTGCTGCGCAGGCCATCGCCTTCGGCCTGGGTGGGCTGGCCGGCACGGTGCTGTGCGACCTGGGGCGGCTGCTGCTGGGGGCGGCGGGCCCCGCCTATTCGCTGGTCTTCATCACCGAGGCGGCGCTGTTCGTCGCGGCTGCGGTGCTGGCCTGGCGCATCAATGATCAACACACCGGCGTGGCTGCACGACCGGGCAGGTTCAAGGAGGCACGCGCATGAACAAGACATTCGATGTGGTGGTGGTGGGCGGCGGCCCGGCGGGCGCCACGGCGGCCGATGACCTGGCCCGGGCCGGGCATTCGGTCCTGATGCTCGACCGCGCCGGGCGCATCAAGCCCTGCGGCGGCGCCATCCCCCCCCGCGCCATCCGAGACTTCCAGATCCCCGACCATCAGATCGTGGCCCGGATCAGCTGCGCCCGGATGTTCTCTCCCAAGCACAAATGGGTCGATATGCCGGTCGAGAACGGTTACGTCGGCATGGTCGACCGCGAGCATTTCGACGAATGGCTGCGGCAGCGGGCTGAGGAGAACGGCGCCGAATGGCGCCGCGGCACCTTCGAAAACATCAGCCGCGACGCGGATGGCGTCTCGGTGGTGGAATACCTGCCCAAGGGCGCCGAGAATCCGGTGCGGGTGCGCGCGCGCTGCGTGATCGGCGCCGATGGCGCGCGCAGCCAGGTCGCCAAGCAGGCCCTGCCCGACCAGCCCCTGCCGAAATGCGTGTTCGCCTATCACGAGATCGTCGAGGCGCCCGAGGGCGACAGCTGGGATGGCCGGCGCTGCGACGTGATCTATGAGGGCAAGTATTCGCCCGATTTCTACTCCTGGATTTTTCCGCATGGGAAAACCGCCTCGATCGGCACGGGCAGCGCGCATAAAGGCTTTTCGCTGCGCGGCTCGATCACCGGGCTGCGCGCCTCGATGGGCATGGATGGCTGGCACACGATCCGGCGCGAGGGCGCGCCCATCCCACTCAAGCCGTTGAAGAAATGGGACAATGGCCGCGACGTGATCCTGGCAGGCGATGCCGCCGGCGTGGTCGCCCCCGCTTCGGGTGAGGGCATCTACTACGCCATGCTGGGTGGCCGGCTGGCGGCCATGGCAGCGGCGAAGCTGCTGGAAACCGGCGATGCGAAGGCGCTGAAACTGGCCAGAAAGCTTTTCATGAAAGAACACGGCCAGACTTTTCTGGTGCTTGGCATCATGCAATACTTTTGGTATCGTAACGATTGGACGAGGGAGCGGTTCGTGAAGATGTGCCAGGATCCCGACGTCCAGCGCCTGACCTGGGAGGGTTACATGAACAAGAAACTGGTCCGGAAGGACCCGCTGGCGCATGCGAAGATCTTCTTCAAGGACACAGCGCAACTTCTGGGGCTGACACGGGCATGAGCGCGACCACGAACGACGTCCGGATGACCGCGACGAGCCAAGACACAAGGCAAGGTGGGGGCCGGATGGTCAGGCCGCACCATCGCAGCCTGCCGATGAAGGTGGGCACCAGGGCATCGCCCCTGGCGCTTTACCAGACCCGGCATTTCCTCAGCCTGATCACGCGCTTCTGCCCGCTGATGCGCGACGCCAAGGCCTTTGAGGAACACCAGATCATCACCTCCGGCGACGCGATCCAGACGCGGCGCCTGTCGGAGATCGGCGGCAAGGGCCTCTTCGCCAAGGAAATCCATGAGGCGCTGCTGGATGGCCGGGTTGATTTCGCCGTCCATTCACTGAAGGACCTGGAAACCGAACTCCCCCCCGGCATCGTGCTCGCCTGCGTGCTGGAGCGCGAGGATTGCCGCGACGCCATCATCCTCGGGCCGGGCATGGAGGACGCGGTGGACCCGGCCAACCCGCTGGCCGCCCTGCCCTATGGCGCGCTGATCGGCACCTCCTCGGTGCGGCGCCAGGCGCAGCTCCTTGCGGTGCGGCCGGACCTGCGCATAGGCATGCTGCGCGGCAATGTGCAGACGCGGCTCGGCCGGGTTCATGGCGGCCATGTCTCGGCCACGCTGCTGGCGATCGCCGGCCTCAAGCGGCTGGAGATGGAGCGCGAGGCCGATCTGGTGCTCGACCCCACCGTGATGGTGCCGGCAGCCTGCCAGGGCATCATCGGCGTGACCGTCCGTGAAGATGATGATGAACTTCGGGAACTGCTCGGCGCCATCCAGCACATCCCCAGCCGGATCATGGCGGATGCCGAGCGCGCGCTGCTCGGCGCGCTGGACGGCTCCTGCCGCACGCCCATCGGCGCGCATGCCGAGCTGCTGCCGGACCGGCAGATGCGGCTGACCGGCCTCATTGCCCGCGCCGATGGCAGCTTCCTGTTGAAGCGCCAGATCACCGGCCATGCGCGCGACGCCGCGCGGATGGGCCGCGAACTGGGGCTGGAACTGGGCGCGGACAGCCCGGCCGACGTCTTCGGCTAAGGCCGCGCGGGCTTCCGCGGCTCCGGGCGCTTGTCGGGGTCGTCATCGAGCTGGTCGCGGCGCTGATCCTCCTCGGGCAGCGCTTCTTCCAGCACCACCTCCGTTTGGTCGCGCCCATCCTGGGTGCGGCCTTCCGGCTCGATGGGTTCGCTGGCGGGCCTTGCACCGCCGGGCCGGTCGCTCATCGGGTGGCGAGCCAGGCGACCGTCATGGCAATGATCGCGCCCAGCATCGAGACCCAGAGCACGATGCGCATATGCCCGCGTGACTCGCCCTGGCGCACGCGCTCGGTCGGGGTTTCGGGTTGCATCATGGGCAGTGTCCATCCCTTGCTCTTGCCTGCCGATTGAACGCCGCAACACCCGCCAGGGTTGCCCGCCCCCCTTGCGGCGGCGGTCGCGCCGCTCAAGACTTGCCGCATATTCCACGGGAGCCCTCGCATGGCCTATGACCCCTCATGGCGCGGCCTGACCTTCCACGATGCCGTGCCGATGGGCGCCATCGACGCCCGCTCCTATCTGGAGGCCTGTCTGGAACGCATCGCGGCGCGCGAGCCGGTGGTGCGCGCCTTCATCTCGCTCAACGTCGAGGGCGCTCGGGCCGCGGCCGATGCCTCGGCCGCGCGATACGCCGCCGGCCGGCCGCTCTCGCCCATCGATGGCATGCCCATCGCCATCAAGGACCTGATCGAGACCGCCGACATGCCCACGCAGATGGGCTGCGAGGCCTATGCCGGGAATTGGCCGAAGCGCGACAGCGCCATGGTGCAGGCGCTGAAATCCGCCGGCGCCATCATTCTGGCCAAGGCCGTCACCACCGAGCTGGGCATGAGCGAGCCCGGCCCCACCACCAACCCCTGGAACCCCGCGCACACGCCGGGCGGCTCCTCCTCGGGCAGCGCCGCCGCCGTGGCCGCGGGTTTTTGCCCGGTGGCCATCGGCACCCAGGTGGCGGGCAGCATCATCCGCCCCGCCGCCTATTGCGGCAATTGGGCGCTGAAGCCGACCCAGGGCGGTATCCATCGCGGCGAGCGCCAGGGCACCAGCCAATCCACCGCCGGGCCGCACGGCAATTGCGCGGAGGATATCTGGGCCGTGGCGCGCGCGATCTCGTCACGGGTGGGCGGTGATCCGGGCACGCCAGGGGTGATGGGGCCGATGGCGCCGCCCCCGCCCCAGCGCCCGCTGCGCCTCGCCGTGATGCGCACCGAATGCTGGCCGCGGATCGATGCCGAAAGCCAGGCCGCCTTCGAGGATTTCGTGCGCGGGCTGGGGGTGGAGATTCTCTGGCCGGAGGACCATCCGCTGCTGGCGGCGCTGGAGCGCGCGGTGGGCCATGCCATGGCGCTGGGCACGATGATCACCGCCTTCGAGAATCGTTGGGCCTATGGCGCGCTGGACCGGACGAAGATCTCCGAGCGCATGCGCCGGCGGCTGGATGCCAGCCAGGTGACGACGGCCGAGGATTACGCCGCGGCCCTGGCCGAACGCGCGGCCATGCGCGCGGCCCATGCGGCGGTGGCGCCGCTGGCCGATGCGATCCTGGCCCCGGCCTGCCCCGGCCCGGCGCCGGTGTGGAACCCGCTGGCCAATGACGCCGCCGACAATCCGCGGCCGACCGGCGACCCGTCCTGCAATGCCGGCACCTCGGCGCTGGGCTGCCCCGCGGTGACCGTCCCCGTGCTGGCCGTCCGCGGGCTGCCGATGGGAGTGCAGGTGATCGGCCAGCCGCACCAGGATGCGCGGGTGCTGGCGCTGGCGGCCTGGGTGTTTTCGGCGCGCGGTTGAGGCCGGCGGCTACACATCCACCCCGTCGCGCAGCCAGCCCTCCACCCTTTCGCAGGGGTGGTCGTCCAGGTCGTATCGCCCGAAGGCCTCGAAGCTTTTGCCCAGGAAGGTTTCGAGCCGGTGGTAATGCGGCTCGGCCTGTCCGCCATGCTCGGGCTTGAAGACCATGTCGCCAGGCAGGCCGAAGCGGGCCGCGATCTCGGGATAGACCGGCCAGATCGGGCCGGGCACGAGATCCGACGCCAGGTAGCCCTCGGCGTGGCCGGGCAGCACCGCGAGATCCGCGCGGCGCAGGATCTCCCGCGCGATATCCAGCACAGGGCCGAGCCTGGGGTGCTGCGGATTGTACATGAAGCAGCCCTGGCGCAGCCAATGCAGCAGGTGGCTCTCGAAGCCGAAATCGCGCGCGTCACGGTCGGCCAGCAGCCCCGCCACCGCCTCCTCCCAGCCCGAGAAATAGCCGAGCTGGTCATAGACCTCGCCGCGGAACAGCCCCGCCGTGCGCTCCACCGAATAGCCGCGGCGGAAGCCATAGAGCGCCAGGGCGGAGTTGAACGGCCCGAGCGGCGAGACGACGAAGCGGCAGTAGTTGCTGTCACGCTCGAACAGGTAGACGACATCGGGGTGGAAGCCGGCGAAGTTCACGGTGGGGTAGAACACCGTCTCCTTCGCGGCTTCGGCGATCACGTCGGAATTGATGCCGAACATGAACTCGGCGCCGAAGCGCATAGTGAAGACGGTGTCGAAATTCCGGATGAAGTCCAGCAGGTGCTCGGGCGTGCCGAAGCGCGTGGCGAGGTTCCAGACATGGCAGGCATCGAGCCTGACATCGGGATTGTGGAACTTGATGCCGCCGACCAGCCCGCCGAGATGGCAGTTGGAAATCAGGAAACAGGTCTTCAACGGTCGAGGATCTCCTCGTCGCAGATGATGTGGCGCGAGGCGTCGATCTCGCGCGAGAGGTGCAGCGCCTGCCCCGCCGGCTCGCCCGCGCCGCCTGCCACGAAATGCCGCTGGAACACCCGCATGACATGCTCGACGCCGATCTGGTTCACGCTGCGCAGATCGGCCTCGAAGTAGCGGTCGCGGTTGATCGGCGCGGTCACGATCTCGAAGGAGGGGAAGTAGGCCAGGCCCGGTGCGCGGGCTTGCGCCTCGATGCAGGCGGCGTGCAGGACCGATTTGCTGTACACCGTGGAGGTCAGGACGTGGCGGTCCTCGAAGGTCGCGATCAGCGGCACGGGCGATACGGTGAGGATGATCCGCGCCGCCCGGTTGACCCCGCGCAGCCGCTCGGCGAAGGCCAGGATGTCGGCATGGGTGTCGACGAAGCCGAAATTGACGAAGCTGAATTCACCCCGGGAACCGCCGTCATCGGCCACGCCCGGTGCCAGCGGGACGACGGCGCCGCTGGCTTCGTGGCGCCACCCCTCGGTCAGGCCGAGCGTGAAGATGAACACGGTCAGCGTCGCGAACATCGCCCGCACGGCGGCCAGGTGGCGCTCGCGGTCGGCCAGCATCTCAGCCTCCGTCGCGAAGCCGCCGGGCTGGATCTGTGGCCGGAACGGGTCGAGGACGCCGCCGCCGGCCGCTCGCCACGCCGGCACCTCGGGCATGAACGCGCCATGCGCGCGGTCGAACAGCTGCACCAGCTGCCGGGTGGTGTAGAGATTGCCATAGCGGGCCGAGAAGGTGCCGTAGTTGTTGGCGTGCGCCTGTTCCTCGGCCATGCCAGCGGGCGCGGCTTCGGCCACCAGGTAGCGCATGCCCTGGCTTTGCAGGCTGCGGGAGATGTGCTGCGCGAAGCAGCTTCCGGCGGTCGCGATGGTATCCGCCGGTCCGATGGTGAAGGGCGGTGCCACGACCGGGTCGAGGGCGAAGGGCGGAATTTGGGCGACGGCGCGGCGCCAGAAGGCATGCGCCGGCTTGGCCTCGTAGGGGTTGCCCATCAGCGCTTCACCGAATGCATGGCGTGGCCTTACCGCGGCGGCGGCCCGCCTGTCCAGCCGCCGCCCATCCCTCGCGCGGCTGTCAGGCGGCGCGCACCGCCGCCAGGAAGCTGGAGGATTTTTCCCGCAGGGCGCCGGTCTGCCCGGCCATTTCCTTCACCGCCGCGCTCAGCCCGACGGCGGCGCGGCCGGTTTCCTCGGTGCCGTGGCGCACATCCTCGATGCGGTTGACCACCTGCTCGGTGGAACCGGCCACGCGCGCGGCACTGCGGGCGATCTCCCGCGTCGCGGCCCCCTGTTCCTCGACCGCGGCGGCGATGGCCGAGGTCACCTCCTCCATGCGCCCGACCGTGCCGCCGATGGAGCGCAATGCCGCCACCGCGCCATCGGCCGCCTTCTGCACCGCGGTGATCTGCGCGCCGATCTCCTCGGTGGCGCGCCCGGTCTGGTTGGCCAGCGCCTTCACCTCGGAGGCGACCACGGCGAAGCCCTTTCCGGCCTCGCCCGCCCGCGCCGCCTCGATGGTGGCGTTGAGGGCGAGGAGGTTGGTCTGCCCGGCGATGTCGCCGATCAGCCGCACCACGTCGTTGATCCGCTGGGCGGCCTGGGCCAGGCCCTCGACCGTTGCGTTGGTGGCACGCGCCTCCTCGGCCGCGGCGCGGGCGACCTGGGCGCCCTCGGCCACCTGGCGGGTGATCTCGGCGACCGAGCTGGCCAACTCCTCGGCCGAGGCGGCAACGGATTGCACATCGGCCCCCGCCTCGCGGCCGGAATGCGCCACCTCGCCGGCGCGCTCGCCCGAGCCGCGGGCGGCCTGGTCCAGGCTGGCCACCGCCTGCTCGACCTGAGCGGTGGTGGCCGCCAGGCCCTCGATCACAGCGCCGACATCGGCCTCGAACCGGTCCGCCAGCTGCGCCTGGCGGGTCGCCACCGACCAGCACAGCATGGCCCCGGAATAGTTACCGTCGCGGTCGCGCACGGCGGAGATGTTGAGGTCCAGGCTCTCCTGCCCCAGCCGGATACGCGCCCTGTGCGGCAGCCGCGACGGGTCGCTCAGAATGGCGCGCTGATGGCCGGGGTTGCGGTGCAGGATGTCCACGCTCTGGCCGATCAGCGCCTCGGTCGTCACCGGCATCAGATGTTCCATCGGGCGCAGCAGCTCGATCGATTTCGGATTCATGTAGGTGACGCGGAAATTGTCGCGCGGGTCGGCCATCATCACGCCGATCGGCAGCTGTTCCACCATCTGCTCCCGGGCGAATGCCTGGCCGACCATGGCGCGCAGCCCCTCCAAGGCGCGCGCCACCGCGCCCAGCTCGTCGCCGCGATGCTGGTCGGGAACCGGCTCCGTCGTCTGCCCCGCGGCGATGCGGGTGACCGCGGCGCTGACCCGGCCCAGCGGCGCGGTGACGGAGCGCGCCAACAGGAAGGCCAGCAGCAGCCCCAGCACCAGCGAGCCGACGCCGAACAGCAGCAGCCCCTCACCGGTGGCGCCCACCACCGCCGAGCCCTCGGCCCGGCTGCGCGCGGCGGCTTCCACCGTGGTGGCGAGCACCGAACTGGCCTCGCGCGCGATGTCGGCGCCCAGGGCGCGCAAGCTCTGGTCGCGCTCACGATCGATCTCCGCGCGCAGGCGCACCACCTCGCGATACAGCCCGGCGAAGCGCTCCAGCCCCTGCGCGATGGCCAGCAATTGCGGCCGCGCGGCGTCAGGCAAACCAGGCAGCTGGGCGGCGGCAAGCGCCGAGGCGCGGGCCTGCGCCAGCCGTTCCTGCCCCACCGAAACGGTCCTTTCCTCGCCGCGATGCATGAAGCGGTTGACCGCGGCACGGGCATTCGCGGTCTCGGCCATGACCCGATGGACCGCCGCCAGATCGGGGACGGCTGTCACCACCGCCAGGCTTTGCTCCGACAGTTGGACGCCGAGGGGGAAAAGCTTTTGTTCGACCTCCTCGATATAGGCGAGCCACGCGGCGCGCACGCGCTGCGCTCTTCCGCCCCATTCGGCCAGCCTGCCGTCCAGCCGGAGGATGGCCTGGGCCTGCTCGCCCACCGCCAGCTCTCGCGCCGCGCCCAGGATGCGCCGGCCCTCCGTCACGGCGGCGATGGTGCGGTCGAAAAAGGTCTGGTCGCTGGTCAGAAGATAGTCGCGGATGGCGACCTGGGCGTCACCCATGCGGGCATTGGCCTCGCCGATGCGGATGGCGAGGTCGCCGGCGGTGGCCACGTCCTCCCCGCGCGCGCCCACGGCGGTGACGCCGCCATATCCCTGCATCGCGACCAGCCCGAGCATGCCGAGCAGCAAAGTGAACCCGAGCGCCATGCGCAGGGTGACGGATAGGCGATGGCCCAGGGCCAGGATGTTCGACATGGACGGCAACCTCGCGTTACGGATAGTACGAACGCCAAGGTGCGGCCGCGGCGGCTAAGGAATCCTTGCCGCCGCGGCCCCGTGGAGGAAATGTTAGTTGAATGCCCTGGAATTCAGGCGGCTTGGCTGGTGGTCAGGCCACCCTTCTCCATCAGCGCCTCGACCACATCCCAGGCGACCAGCTTGTTGAGGAAATTGTCGAGGTAGTTCGGCCGCACATTGCGGAAATCCAGGTAATAGGCGTGTTCCCAGACATCGGCGCCGAGGATGGGCGCGCCCTCGCCGGTGGAGACGGGGTTGGCGCCGTTGGGCGTCTTGGTGACCTTCAGCTTGCCGTCGGGGGCGATGATCAGCCAGGCCCAGCCGGAGCCGAACTGGGTGACGCCGGCGGCCTTGAAGGCCTCCTTGAACGCCGCCAGGCCACCCAGATCGCTGTCGATCTTGGCAGCGAGCTTGGCCGGCAGGCTGTCGCCACCGCCCGAGGGGCTCATCACCTGCCAGAACAGCGCATGGTTCCAATGCTGGCCGGCCTGGTTGAGGACGGGCAGGCCATCGGCGCCGGCGCGGCCGGCCTCAGCCACGATGGTCTCCAGGCTCTTGCCGGCCAGACCCTTGCTCTCGATCAGGCCGTTCAGCGCGGTCACATACGCGTTGTGGTGTTTGCCGTGGTGCAGCTCCAGGGTCTCCTGGCACATGCCGCGTTCGGCAAGGGCTGAGGTGGAATAGGGCAGCGCGGGGAGCGTGAAGGCCATGTCGGGTTCTCCGGTTGGGACTGGTCAGGAGGTAGGCGGCGGCTGGCGGGGCGTCAACCAAGCGGTTACATGACGGTATGGCCGCGCAGCTTTCCCCGATCGGCGCCTTCGCCCGCCAGCATGACCCCGACGGCTTTCTCTGCGCCCTGTTCGCGCCCCCGGAGAAGCGTGAGGCGTATTTCGCGCTGATCGGCTACCAGCACGAGCTCGGCCGCGCCTGGGCCGCGGCCTCGAACCCGATGATCGCGGCCATCCGCCTGCAATGGTGGCGCGACGCGCTGGAAGAACACCGCCGGCACGAGGTGGCGACGCCGGTTTTCCAGGCCATAGCGGCCGGGCTGCTGGACCTGGCCGAGCTGCTGGCCATGGCCGATGCGCGCGAGGCGGAGCAGGCCGAGGAAGGTTTTCCGACCCGCTCCGCATTATGGGCATGCCTGCGCGGCGCGCATGGCGGCTTCTGCGTGGCCGCCGGGCGGCTGCTGGGCGTGGCGCCTGCCCGCCTGCCGGCGCTGCAGGCGATAGGCGCGGCGCATGGCATGGCCGCCCTGCTGCGCGCCGTGGCGCCGCTCGCCGCCCGCGGCCGCTGCCTTCTGCCCGAGGACGCGCTGGCCGAGGCGGGCCTGACCCGCCACGAGGCGATGGCCGAGCCGGCACGCGCCGCACCCGCGATCCGCGCCCTGGCCCGGGAGGCCGTGGCCAGCCTGCCGCCGCCCGCCGGCTGGGGCGCTGCCGTGGCCGCGGCCCTGCCCGCGATCCTGGCCGGGCGCGACCTGGCCCGGCTGGCGCGCGGCCGCCACCCCCGCCGCGGCACCCTGGACCGCCTGGCCCTGACCCTCGCCGGCATCCGTGCCCAGGCGTGATGCAGCCGCCGCGCATCACGCGGTTTTTCCTCATCCCGAACAAGCTTGCGCCACAATGCGCTGGCGTTATCGGAAGGCCGCGTGCAGATAGGTTGCGGCGCTCTGGAGATCCTGTCTTTGGCCCGTTATCTCGTCACCGGCGGCGCCGGGTATGTCGGCAGCCATGTTGTCCTCGCCTTGCTGGATCGCGGCGATGACGTCGTTGTCCTCGACAATTTCAGCACCGGGCACCGCGCCGCCGTGCCGGACGCCGCGGCGCTGGTGGAGGCCGACCTGGCCGATGGGCGGGCACTCGCGGAGGTCTTCGCGGCGTGGAAGTTCGATGCGGTGTTCCACATGGCCGCCCTCTCGCTGGTGGGCGACAGCATGCGCCAGCCGCTGCATTACATCCGCACCAACCTCGGCAACTCGCTGGGGCTGGCCGAGGCCGCGGTGCGCGCGGGGTGCAAGCGCTTCGTGCTGAGTTCCACCGCCGCCGTCTTCGGCGTGCCGCGCATCCTTCCCATCGACGAGGCAGCCCCGCGCGAGCCGGTGAACCCCTATGGCGAAAGCAAGCTGATGGTCGAACAGGGCCTGGCCTGGGCCGAGGGCGCGCACGGCTTGCGCTCAGCCTGCCTGCGCTACTTCAACGCCGCCGGCGCCGACCCTGCGGGACGCGCGGGCGAGGATCACACGCCGGAGACGCACCTGATCCCCCGCACCATCATGGCGGCGATGGGCAGGGTGGAGCCGGTGACCATTTTTGGGACCGATTACGATACCCCGGATGGCACGGCCATGCGGGATTATGTGCATGTGGCCGATTTGGCGGCGGCGCATCTGGCGGTGCTGCCGCGGCTTGAGGAAGGCTCGGTGGCCTATAACCTTGGCAATGGCGCGGGGCATTCGGTGCGCGAGGTGATCGCGGCGGTGGAGCGCGTCTCCGGCCGCGCCGTGCCGCATACGGTGGGGCCAAGGCGGGAGGGTGACCCGCCGGTGCTGGTCGCGTCCTCGGCCCGCATCCGGGCCGAGACGGGGTGGTTGCCCAGGCATGACAGCCTGGAGGAGATCGTCCGCACGGCCTGGAACTGGCACGCCGCCAACCCCGGCGGCTATGCGGGGCGGGTTGCCCAGGCGGCTTGAACCTCTGGCAGGAATTTGAGGCGACGGCCGAGCCGGCGCCTTGGGCCGACACCTATCCGGCGGTGATGCCGGATGGTCGGGTGTTGTATCTCCCCATCCGCGATTACGGCGATGTGGGGGTGGCGGGGCTGATTGCCAATCAGGCGAGTTTTGCGGTGGTGCGGGCGCTGGTCGGCTTCATGGCCGCGGCGGTGGCCGATTTGCGGGCTGAGGTGGTGGTGGGGCTGCCGACGCTGGGGCAGGTTTTTGCTCCGGGGGTCGCGGAGGCGCTGGGGCACAGGAACTGGGTGGCGCCGGGCTACACCCGCAAACGCTGGTATGAGGAGCGGCTGAGCGTGCCCATCGCCAGCTCGACCGGGCCGGTGGAGCGCAGGCTTTGGCTGGACCCCAGGGTGGTGGAGCGGCTTTCGGGGAAGCGGGTGCTGTTGGTGGATGATGTGATTTCGTCCGGCGCCTCGGCCCGGGCGGGGTTTTCCCTGTTGGCGCTGGTGGGGGTGCGGCCGGTGGGGGTG
>JAKFUL010000046.1 GCA_021732665.1 Acetobacteraceae bacterium | reverse complement strand
CCAGCGCCAGCCACGCATCCCACTCAACGCGGAACACTTCAGCCAAATCACACAGCCGTCAGAAGCAAGCGTCTCTCAACGCAGTCTTCTTAACTTCCATGAAAAACCGATGCGGTTTTAAAACAACGAAGCCGGCTCACCCGATCCAGAAGCCTTCGCTTCCAAATCAGGCACCCACCCAAGGGGAACCGGAACCGGCACAGGCGCCTCTCCCAACCCCCGCAGCGTCTCCGCTTCAGGACCGGTTGGCGTGGCGCCTCGTCGGTGAGGGGCTATCTATGGGACTGACACGGGACTGTAAAGCCCCGTGTCATGCGATAGACGCATACCACCTCACCAGGGTTCCGCGCTTGACGCCAAAACGCCTTATTTCAGGCCGCTTCGCGCTGTTCGGGCGTGCCTGAGGAAAATGTCAGGCCGTCAGAATCAGCGCCCAGGCGCACGACATCGCCGTCATGGACGCTGCCTTCCAGCAGCATTGTCGCGAGATGATCCTGCACCGAACGCTGAATCACCCGCTTCAGCGGCCGCGCACCATAGACCGGGTCGTATCCAGCCTCGCCCAGCCAATCCAAAGCCGCCGAATCAACCTCCAGCGTAATCTGCCGGGCCTCCAGCAAGGAGCGCAGCCGGGTCAGCTGGATATTGACGATCGCCGCCATGTTCTCCCGCGCCAGGCGGCCGAACAGCACCACCTCGTCCAGGCGATTGAGGAATTCGGGGCGGAACCGCTCCCGCACCGCGCGCATCACCGCAGGCCTGGCCTCCTCCACATCCGCCCCATCCGGCAATTCGGACAGCGCCTGGGAGCCCAGGTTCGACGTCAAGACGATGATGCAGTTGCGGAAATCGACGGTGCGCCCCTGCCCATCGGTCAGCCGCCCGTCATCGAGAACCTGCAGCAGCACGTTGAAGACATCGTCATGCGCCTTCTCCACCTCGTCAAAGAGGATGACCTGGTAGGGCCGCCGGCGGATCGCCTCGGTCAGCGTGCCGCCCTCCTCATAGCCGACATAACCGGGAGGGGCGCCGATCAGGCGCGACACCGCGTGCTTCTCCATGAACTCGCTCATGTCGATGCGTGTCATCGCCCGCTCGTCATCGAACAGATAGGCCGCCAGCGATTTCACCAGCTCGGTCTTGCCCACCCCCGTCGGCCCCAGGAACAGGAACGAGCCAATCGGCCGGTTGGGGTCCTGAAGCCCTGCCCGCGCCCGGCGCACCGCCTTGCTCACCGCCTCCAGCGCCTCCTGCTGGCCCACCACGCGGCGGCGCAGCTCATCCTCCATGCGGAGAAGCTTTTGCCGCTCGCCCTCCAGCATCTTCTCGACAGGGATGCCGGTCCAACGGCTGACCACGGCGGCGATGCCCTCCTCGGTCACCGCCTGGTTGACCAGCTTGCCCTCGCCCTTCGCGGCCTCGGCCAGCTCCTTCTCCAAGCCGGGGATGACGGAATAGCGCAGCTCGGCCGCCCGGTTCAGGTCGCCGCGGCGCTCGGCCAGCTCCTGCTCGGTGCGCGCTTGGTCGAGCTTTTCCTTGATCTGCTGGCTCTCCACCACGCGGCCCTTTTCGGCCGCCCAATCGGTGGTCATTTCGCCGGATTTTTCCTCCAGCTCCGCCAGCTCCCTCTCCAGCTTCACAAGGCGGTCGCGGCTGCCGGCATCCTCCTCCTTCTGCAAGGCGGCGCGCTCGATCTTCAGCTGCAGCACGCGGCGGTCCAGCTCGTCCAGCTCCTCGGGCTTGCTGTCGACCTGCATGCGCAGCCGGCTCGCCGCCTCGTCGATCAGGTCGATCGCCTTGTCGGGGAGGAAACGATCGGTGATGTAGCGGTTGCTCAAGGTCGCCGCCGCCACCAGGGCATTGTCGGCGATGCGCACGCCATGGTGCAGCTCGTACTTCTCCTTGATGCCGCGCAGGATCGACACCGTATCCGCCACCGAGGGCTCGCCCACGAAAACGGGCTGGAAACGCCGCGCCAGCGCCGCATCCTTCTCCACATGTTTTCGGTATTCGGCCAGCGTGGTGGCGCCGATGCAGTGCAATTCACCGCGGGCGAGGGCCGGCTTCAGCAGGTTGGACGCATCCATCGCCCCATCCGCCTTGCCCGCGCCGACCAGCGTGTGCATTTCGTCGATGAACAGGATGACCTGGCCGGCCGCATCCTCCACCTCCTTCAGCACGCCCTTCAGCCGCTCCTCGAACTCGCCGCGATACTTCGCGCCGGCGACCATGGCGCCGAGGTCGAGCGACATCACCCGCTTGCGGGCCAGCGCCTCGGGCACGTCGCCGCGGATGATGCGCAGCGCCAGGCCCTCGACGATCGCGGTCTTGCCCACGCCGGGCTCGCCGATCAGCACCGGGTTGTTCTTGGTGCGGCGGGCCAGGACCTGGATGGTGCGGCGGATTTCCTCGTCACGGCCGATCACCGGGTCGAGTTTCCCCGCCCGCGCCAGCTCGGTGATGTCCTTCGCGTATTTCTTCAGCGCGTCGAAGTTTTCTTCCGCGCCGGCGCTCTCGACCTTGCGGCCTTTCCGCATCTCGGCGATGGCGGCTTCCAGCGCGGCCGGCACCAGCCCCGCGGCGCGCAGGGCGCGGCCGGCGGGGGTGTCGCTGGTGGCGAGTGCCAGCAGCACGCGGTCCTGCGCCACATAGCTGTCGCCGGCCTTCTTCGCGGCCTGCTCGGCCTGGTCGAGCACGCGGACCAACTCGGTGGAGACCTGAGGCTGGCCGGCGCCGCCGCCCTGCACGGCGGGGATGCGCTTGAGCTCGGCATCCATCGCCACGAGCACGGGGGTGGGGTCCGCCTTGGCGGCACGGATCAGCCCCGCGGCGGCGCCCTGCGCGTCATCCAGCATCGCCTTGAGCAGATGCTCGGGCGTGATGCGCTGGTGATATTCGCGGATGGCGATGGTGCCGGCGGCTTGCAGGAAACCCCGCGCGCGTTCGGTGAATTGTTCGATGTCCATGGCAGGTCCCTTTCGAGGCAACCGCCCCACCGGTCCCTAACGCGGCAACCCGTGGGTGCGTTCCAATGACAGGGAATTGGGGATCGGCGGGGTGGGGCTTCAAGGGGGCGGCGACACCGATCAGTCGAGCATGAAGGGGGCGTAGTGTTCGAGGATGCCGTCCATGCAGCCGGGGCCGTGTTCTTCCTCGATATCCTCAACAACGCGCGCGGTGGCTGCAGCGCCTATATCCACTGGCGCGAGCAAGCTTCGGACGAGTGGCTCGGGACCAGCAACGATTGCATAATCACCGTCATTGGCATGGACCGCAAAACTGAGGTCTGCCGGAAACACCATATGAAAGACGGCGTAGTGAGCCTCGAAGAATCTGCCGATCGAGTCTGCATCGATAGGGAGTTTCCACACGGCCGAATGTCGTGCCAGCCCCTCCTCGACAACCGTGCCTAACAAAAAACGATGACCAGCCCGGCGCAAGCCAGGAAGCAGAGACTCCAACCATCCCGCCGTCGAACCAGTCAACTTGTAGTGCGGTACCATTTGGACCCGCCAGCCCTGCGAGCCTAGCCAAGTGTTGGCCAAACGATTCCGCAGGAAGCCGCCATTGGTGACGAACGGCTCCAACATCGTCCAGGCGCGGTCCTGCCAGGCCAATTGTTCTTCGGCATTGCCCATGCGGCCGAGGTTACCCATCGACGGCAAAACCTCAGCACTTGCAGCCTGTTGAGACTGACGGGTCATGGTGTTTGGCTCTATCGGATTGTTCTTGTTGCGCAGCGCCAGGATCTGGATGGGCATGGGCTGGGCGCGGTTCAATCGTCGTCAAGCATGAAGGGGGCGTAGTGTTCGAGAATGTTGTCGATGCAGCCGGGGCCGTGCTCCCACCCAATCTCTTCCGCGTTCTTGCGCGTCGCGGCGGCGCCAATCAGGAACGGAGGCAGCGCTGCACGAACAAATTCCTCTGGACCTGCATAGACATCGTAATCGCCGTCATTGCCATGGATGGCGAAACGCCGTTTTTCGTCCCAGACTATATGGTAGCCGAAGCGGTGGATGTTAAAAAAATAATCCAATTGGTCCTCTGTCCAATCGAGTTCCCAAACCGGTGACAACTTCGGTAAGGTCGGATAGAGAGATGCACCGAACAGTTTCGAGACACCGAGACCAAGCAATGCTGGCAGCAGCGGCCCAAGCAACTCCTCGCCGGGCAGTTTGTATCCAATGCTTGGGACCATCTGCACCTTCCAGCCGTTATGACCCAACCATTCATTCGAAAAGCGCGAGCCAGGCAGACCGCCCGGTGTTCGGAAAGCCTCAAGCATTTCACACGCCTCGTTCAGCAGTTTGACCTGTTGCTCGCGCGAGCCCGCTCGTCGGAATTCGGCATCGAGCCCGTTGCTGCTGAAGTAATCTTCCGGATTTGGCGGATCGTACATGGCAGTTCTCCTCAATAGCGAAATTTGTCGGTGATGATGCTACCCCAAGCCCTGGCGCTCCCATCGGGTGAGCCAATTTCTAGGGTTGGTCTTCCCTCGTATCCTGGCGATGTGCTGGGACGTGTCGTTGCTGTGCGACCATCCTGCAAACGGTGCACGACATCTCGGGTCGGGGTGACGTTAGTTTCCCCAGTGGGCCGCAACCGCTGCAAATCCGCCGCACGTCTGGCCTCCCCTCCACCTCGCTCCCATTGGTCGACGTCCCGTCGCAGCGGGCGCGACCAGCGGCTCTCATCGCGCAGGTCCTGCACCGCATCTCGACCATCGGCTCCCACCCGTCTTTCGCGAGGCAGCGGCGCCGTACGTCCGCGCGACGCGCCGCCACCTCGGCCACCGGCAGGGCCACGCGGAATGCGTGCGATGAGGCTGGACCACCAATTCGCCAGGTGGAGGTTTGTGTCGCCCGCACGCTCAACGAAGGAGGACGTGGCCGCCAAGTCAGATCGTTCCTGCGCATGTCCGGCCGGCGCGCGGCGCCAATGCGCCGACACCATATGCCCCTCGCGCATGTAGGCGCGCACCCAGACACTGCTGCGGGCCTCTCCGTCGCTTGGGTTTAAGGCGCGAAATCCCTGCCCGACCCAGCTTTGAAATGCACTCCGTTCCGGATGGCCAACACGCCAGTAGCGCTCATCTGCGATCGCGCCGCGCAGATCGCTCTCGGTTATTCTTACGATCCGGGACATCACTCATTCCTGAGAAATGGAATGTCATCCTAACCTTAAATAGGATAATAGTCAAGGATAACTTTCCCCCTGCCCTTCCCCGCCCATCCTGCTATCCTGGCCCCATGCGTGTCGAACACCTCTACCGCTACCCCGTGAAGGGCCTCACGCCCGAGGCGCTGGACGAGATCGCCGTGGAAGCCGGGCAATGCATTCCGCATGACCGCCGCTTCGCCCTCGCCCAGGGCGACGCGCCCTTCGACCCCGCCGCCCCGAAATTCGTTCCCAAATACAATTTCGCCTGCATGGCGGCGCATCCCCGCGTGGTGCTGATCCGCGCCGGTTTCGACGCGCATGATCAGCTTCTGGTCCTATCCGCCCCCGGCCAGGCGCCGATCCAGGCCGACCCGACCACGCCCGCCGGCCGTGCCGCCATCGCCGCCTGGCTCACCGAATTCCTGGGCGAGGAAGCCCGCGGCACGCCCCTCTTTCACGACGTCCCCGGCCACAATTTCACCGATCAGGTGAAGAAGGGGGTCTCGCTGATCAACCTCAACAGCCTGCGTGAATTCGAGCAGAAGATCGGCCGCAAGCTGGATCCGCTGCGCTTCCGGGCGAATGTCTATTTCTCCGGCCTGCCGGCCTGGGCGGAATTCGGCTGGGTCGGGCAGGATGTGCTGCTGGGCAGCGCGCGGCTGAACGTGTTCAAGCGGACGGTGCGCTGCCCGGCCACCAAGGTGAACCTCGACACTGGCGAGCGCGATTGCGATGTGCCAGCCCTGCTCTTCGAACATTACGGCCATCGCGATCTCGGCGTGCATGCGGTGGTGACCGAGGGAGGTCGCTTCGCCGTCGGCGATGCGCTGGAGGCCTTGTAAAGGGCTTATTTTCCTTGTCCCAGGGATGATTTCGTGCGATGCATGTCCCATGCATCGCAGGGCCGGGGAGGTCGGCCCGAAACGCTTGCAATAATTTGTCCGAATGCGTCGATTCCGGAAAAATTCCGGTAAATTTGGCTGCCTGGGGGTGGATCCCCGCTATGGCAGCGCAACCCCCACCAGCCCCCGCTCCAGCCGTTCCGCCGCGGCCTCGACCGCCGCGGTCAGCCCGGGTTCGCGGTAATACACCCCGCGCAGATGCAGGCAGGCGGCGATGCCGCGCAGGAAGGCGTCGGTCAGCGCCGGGTCGGGCGGCGGCGCGGCCCAGAAACCGTCGAGATCGGCATGGGTCAGCCCCGCCACCTTGTAGATCGCATCACCCATGGCGTGCAGGCTGCGGCCGAGTTGCAGGGCGCGGATGCCCACGGTGCTGTTCACCGTCACCACGCCGCGCGCGCGGCGCAGCATGGCGTCCAGATTGCCCGCGCCGAGGTAATGCACGCGGCCGGGCAGGCCATGCCGCGCGGCGATCCGCGCCACCAGCTTCGGCCAGGGCTTGATGCAGGGGTCGAGGGGATGGACCTTGACCAGCAGATGCCCATCCTTCGGCGCGGCCCGGGCGAAGCTTTCCACCGCCTTCCCGATCGGCACGTCCATGTCGGGGAAATCGCTGTAGGCGCGGATGGAGTAATCGGTCTCCATCTGCATGGCGAAGACCCAGCGCGGCGCGTCCTCGGGCAGGGCGGCCAGGGTGGCCTGGGCCGCGCGGGTCAGCCCGGGGCGGCGCAGCAGGGCCAGGCCGGTGCCGATATAGGCGGGCACCGGGTGGTGCAGCAGGAAGGTCTTGAAATGGCGGAACTTCCCGGGCCAGAGATTGGCGAGGTGGAAACGCACATCCCATTTCGCCTGCTGGTTGAAGTCATCCAGGTAACGCTTCTCGCCATCGACCGGCGGCAGGCCCTCGGCCAGGGCCAGGATGGCGGCGGGGTCCTTGGGGAAGCGGCTGTCGCGATTCATCCCGTCGCGCTCCAGGATGATCCAGTCCGGGCGCAGATAACCGAAATCCGTCACCGTTACCGCCACCCCCAGGGCATGCGCGGCGGCGATGGCCTGCTTGTGGTAATCCCGCTGCTCGCCCAGCAGCACCAGGTCGGTGATCGCGTGCCGGGCCAGGAAGTCCTGAATGAAGCCGGCCCATTCCCCGAAGGGCGCGGTGAAATCCACCGCCGGCTCGGGCCAGAACAGCGTGTCGCCCAGGCAGAGATTGATCCGGCGCACGCCATGTCCACGCGCCCGCAACAGCACGCCCAGCCGGTGAAAGAAGGGCGAGATGGGTCCTTGCAGGAACAGGAACTGGCGCCGGGATGCGTTCGTCATTCCACTCTGTTTCGCGGCGCATCCTGCGCGGAAGGTTGTAACGAAGGCTTACCATCCGCCCGCGGGGGCGAACAGGGAGGCAGGCCAATCCTGCCAACGCGTGAGCGGCACACGGCTCAGGCGCAGCGCGGCGGCATCGGGAAAGGGGCAATAGGGCAAGAGCGGCGCTGCATTGGGCTGCGCCGGCAACCGCGCCAGGGCGCGTTCCAGCAGCGGCAACGCCGCGAGATGCAGCGCCCGGGCCGCGCCACCCACGCTGAGGCCGGGCGGCAGCGGGATTTCGGCTTGTTCCAGCACTCCGCCGGCGTCGATGCGCGGCGCCAGCACATGCACGGAAACGCCGGTGCCCCCCTCGGCCAGCGAATACCAGGTGGGGATGGGCCCGCGATGGCGCGGCAGCAGCGAGGGATGGACATTGATCCCCCCCAGCCGCGCCAGCTCCAGGGTTTCGGGGCGGAAAATCTGATCGAAATGGAAGGAGAGGATGAGATCCGGCCGCGCCGCCCGCAGGGCCTCGACCATCGCCGCGCCATTCACATCCCGCACCGCATGCGTGGGGATATTGTGGGCACGACACAGATCGCTCAGCCGCCCGCCGCGCCGCAGCAGCCCGGGCGCGGAAAAATTCGCCGCGAGATAGGGGATCATGGCCGCCCCGCCGCGTGCCCAATGCCGCCGCAGCTGCGCGCCGCGGTCCGGCGCGCTGTGCCCCAGCAGCACGATCCGCCCCGGCGCGGCGGCGACGAAGGCATGCACCGCCTCGGCGCTCGCGAGGCTTTCCAGGGTGAAGAGCGCTATCCGCAAGCGGCGGAAAGTGCTGCCAGGGTGGTGGCGATGTCTTCGGCCGTGTGTTCGCTGCTCATGAAGAAGCGCAGCCGGGCGCTGCCCTCCGGCACCACGGGGAAGAGAATGGGCTGCACATTCACCCCGGCCTCGAACAGAGTGGCCGAGACCCGGCCGGCCTTGACCGAGGAGCCGAGGATGATCGGCACGATCCCCAACCCCGCCGACGGCCCGACATCGAAGCCGCTGTTACGCGCCCCGTCACGGAAGGCGCGGGCATTCTCCTGCAACCTGATGACACGCCAGGGCTCGTCCCGCATGATCTGCAGGCTGGCCAGCGAGGCCGCGGCCAGCGCCGGCGCCATGCCCACGGAATAGACGAAGCCCGGCGCGGAATGCTTCAGCACATCGATCAGCACCGAGGAGCCGGCGATATAGCCGCCGCAGCCCGACAAGGTCTTGGACAGCGTGCCCATCCAGATGTCGACGCCCGAGGGATCGACCCCCTGCTGCTCGAAGACGCCGCGCCCGGTGGCGCCGAGCACGCCGATGGAATGCGCCTCGTCGACCATCAGCCAGGCGTCGTATTTCTTCGCCATCTCCACGAAGCGCGCCAGGTCGGGCATGTCGCCATCCATCGAGTAATGCCCCTCGATGACGATCAGCGCGCGGGTGTGGCGCTTGCGGTTGGTGGCCAGCTCGCGCTCGGCCGCCGCCCAGTCATTGTGCGCGAAGGCGATGCGCTTGGCGCCGGACAGCCGGACACCCTCGGCGCCCGAATTATGCACCAGCGCGTCATGCACGATCAGGTCGCGCGGCCCCAGCAGATGGCCGATGACCGTGACATTGGTGGCATGGCCGGAGACGAAGCACAAAGCCGCCTCGGCGTTGTAATTCGCCGCCAGCGCCGCCTCCAGCGCCGCATGCACCGGCCGCTCGCCCGAGGCGATGCGCGAGGCGCTGGCGGAAATCCCATGCCGGTCGATGGCGGATTTGGCGGCCTCGGCCACCCGCACGTCGCCGTTCAGGCCGAGATAATTGTAGCTGGAGAAATTGATCAGTTCCCGATTGCCGATGATGCTGTGCCCGCCGGCGATCCCCTCATGCGCGCGGAAGAAGGGGTTGGGGATCTCCATCGTCTCGGCGCCGGCGCGCACCAGCGCCATTTCGCGCGCCGCCGGCAGGGTGGCGAAATCGCGGCCCGCGGTGGTGTTGGCGGTCGGCGCCTCCTTGCGGGAGAGTCGGGCGAGCAGGGCGGCGCGGGCCGCCATGGTCAGGCCCATGGCCTTGCCACTCACTCCGCCGCGTCCTTCACCGCTTCGGTGGAATTGGCCGGGGCCGGGGGTTCATAGGCGGCAAGCCGGGCCTCCAGATCGGCCCGCTCCGGCGCGTCGCCACGCAAGGTTTCGAGCATGCGGCGCGCCAGCAGGTCGGCGGTCAGATCCTCCGTCACGGCGGAAAGTGCGACGGCGCTGCCCATCCGGCGTTCCAACCCACTGCGCAGCTCCATGCCGCCCAGGCTGTCCAGCCCCATCCCCGGCAGCGGCGCGTCGAGCGCGATGGAGGCGGGCGGCACGCGCAGGATGCGGCCGAGTTCGCCCCGCACCGCGTCGCGCACCAAGGCCAGCGCCTCCTCCTCGCCCAGGCCCTGGATCCGGTGGCGAAGGTCGGGGCCTTCGGCCTCGCCCCCCGTGTCCACGCCGGCGCGGACCGCGGCGAAGATGGGCTCGGCCAGCACGGGCAGGGCGGCGCCGGCCTGTTGCCACAGGATGCGGGCGACGCCAGCCACCGCCACCCCCGAATCCAGGATGGCCGGCAGCGCGGCCAGGCATTGCGCGGCGGGCAGCGCGACGGCGCCGAGGCGGCGGCTGAGGCCGGCGGCGGTCGCCTCATCGCCCGCCAGCACGCCGGCATCGGCGATCGGGCCCCATTGCACGGCGCAGGCCGGCCGGCCCTCGGCCTGGCGGCGCCGCGCCAGCGCCTCCATGGCGGCATTGGCGGCGACATAGGCGGCCTGGCCAGGGCTGCCCACCGGCACGGTGGCCGAGCTGAACAGCAGGAAAAGCTTGACCGGGTCACGCGCCGTCAACCGGTCCAGATTCTCGGCCACGCTGAGTTTGGCGGCGATGACGCGGGCCGTGCGCTTGCCATCCAACGCCGCCGCCGTGCCGTCCTCGAACACCGCCGCCGCCTGCACCACGCCGGTGATGGGCCCGAGTTTTCTCACCCGCGCCAGCGTCTCGGCCAGCGTCGCCTCATCCGTGGCGTCGCAGGCAAAGGCATGCGCCTGGGGGCCGAGCGAGGCCAGCGCGGCCTCGGCCCCTGGCGTCGCGCCGCCGCGGCGGGAGACCAGGGCGAGGCGTTCCACCCCCTGCCCCGCCAGCCATCGCGCCGCTGCCAGCCCAAAGCCCTGCACGCCGCCGAGCACCACCACCACCCCCTCGCCGGGGTGCCAGTCGCGCGCCGGCTGGGCCTGGCCGGGGGGCGGCGGGGCGATGACCAGCTTGCCGATCTGGCCGCTGGCCTGGAGGGTGCGGAAGGCGGCCTCGGCCTCGCCGGCTTCGCGCAGCGCGAAGGGCAGCGGCTGGAAGATGCCGGCCTCCAGCCGATCGGCGATGCCGCCGAGCAGGCGGGCGGCGACGGCCGGGCGGGCGCGCGGCAGCTCGTCCACATCCACCGCGAAATAGGTGACGTTGCGGCGCAGCGGCCGCAGCGAGACGCGCCGGTTCTCGGCATAGTCGCGCTTGCCGAGTTCGATGAAGCGGCCGAAGGGGCGCATCAGGCCGAGCGTGCGTTCCATCGCCTCGCCGGCCAGGGAGTTCAGCACCACATCCACGCCGGGGATGCCGGCGGCGCGCAGACGGTCGGCGAAGCCAGGGTCGCGGCTGTCCAGCACCAGCTCCGCGCCGGCCTCGCGCAGGAAGGCGCGTTTCTGCGGGCTGCCGGCGGTGGCCACCACGCGGGCGCCGGCGTTCAAGGCCACCTGAAGCGCCGCGAGCCCGACCGCGCCTGCGCCGCCATGGATGAGCACGATCTCGCCCGCCTCGACCCTGGCCATTTCCTCCAGAGCATAGACCGCCGTCATGAAGGCGACAGGCACGGTGGTGGCGGCGGCGGCGGAGAGGCTGTCCGGCCGGCGCGCCAGCGCATCGGCGCGGGTGACGACGCGGCTGGCCAGCGCCCGGGGGGCGAAGCCAAACACCGCATCGCCGACGCGCCAGGGGGAGCCCGGCCCGACAGCCTCGACCACGCCAGCGCATTCGATGCCCAGGCCAGGGCCGGCAAAACCCGGCAGCAGGGTCTCCTCCGGCAGAAGGCCCTGCGCCCACATCAGGTCGCGGAAATTCAACCCCGCCGCTTCAACCCGGATCGCCACCTCGCCCTCGCCCGGCGCCGGGCTGGGCATCGGCGCCCAATGCAGGCTGGAGAGCTGGCCGGGCTGGGCGACCGCCAGCATCAGCGGCCCGGCGGGGGCTGCCAGCGCAGGCAGGCCAGGCAGCAGGCGCGGCACCAGCCGGCCGGTCTCGGTGACGGCGATCTCGGCCTCGGCATGGCCCTCGTGCTGCAATTCGGCCAGCAGCCGGCGGGCGGCGTCGGTGGTGGAAAGCTGGCTGGCGAGATCGATCCGCCGCAGCTTCAGCGCCGGCATTTCGTTGGCGAGTACCCGCCCCAGCGCCTGCACGGCGGCGCCGGCGGGCCGTGTGGCGGCGCCGAGGGTGACCAGCCGCATGGCGCTGGCGGCGCCGGCGGCGGCGGCGGCCAGCCTGGCGGTCTGCGCCAGGGCGGCGCCCAGCGGCGCGGCCGCCGCCTCGGGCGAGAGGATGACCACCAGCGGCGCGCCCTGCATCTGGCGCGGGCTGAGCTGTGCCGAATCGGCCAGGGTGCCACCCAGCACCTCGGCGCCACGGGCGGTGAGCAGCCCGGCCAGCGCGGCACGCAGCGGCATGGCGGCGGCATCGGCCACAACCACCAGCTTGCGCGCCATCGCGCCCGGCAAGCTGGCCGCGCCCACCGGCGCGCGGGCCGCCAGCAGCCCAACCGGCATCGGCACCGACAGCAGCCGGTGGGCCGAGACATCCTGCCAGCCCGCATCGGTGAGCGCCGCCGACCACGCACCGTCATCGGCCAGCCCCGCGCCATCCCACCAGGCGGGCTCCTGGCCCAGGGTGAAATCCCACAACACGCCGGGCAGCGCCTCGGCCAGCAGCAGCGCGCCGCCCGGGGCCACGGCATGGCGCAGCGCCACCGCCAGCGGCGCGTCGCCGCCATGCGAGGCGCCGCGCAGCTTCAGCCCCGGCAGCAAGCCGATGACCAGATCGGCGACCAGAGGCGGCGCCTCGGCCCCCAGCGGGTCCCAGGCGGCATGGCTGTATTCCAGCCCGGCGGCGCTGGGGGCGAAGGGCGGGCGGCCATCGGGCAGGGTGGCGGCGCACAGGATGATGCGCCTGCCGCTGGCGGCGAGGGCGGCGGCCAGCAGCCGGGTCATCGGCCCCGGGCCGGCGCCGATCTCCAGCACCCGCAGCGGCCGGCCCTGCGGCCAGGCCTGCGCGATGCGCCGGGCCATGCCGGCCAGCAGCCGGGCCATCGTCTCGAAGCCCGCGGCATCCGGCCCGGGCATGTTGGCGGCGGGGCGGCTGGACTCCGCGCCCGACTGGCAGCCCTCCGCGGCCTCGGCCAGCCAGGCCAGTTCATGCGCCAGGCCCGGCTGTTCCAGCAGCACCTGGCGCCAGATGTTTTCCCGTGCCGGAAGCGCCTCGCCGCCGGCCAGGGCGCGCAGCGCCTCGGCATAGGGGCCGGGCGGCAAGGCGGGGCCGGCCAGCGCCTCGGCGGCGGCGGCGGCGGCGTAGCCTTCCAGCAGCATCGCGGCCTCGGTGAGGTCGCCGGCCGCGTCGCTTTCCGCCAGCGCGCGCAGCGCCGGTGCAAGGTCGATATCGGCCGCGGTCTCGTGCACCGGGGGGGCCGGCACCTGTTCGATCCGGAAGACATCCTGCGCGGGGTCGGCGCGGCCGGGCAGGCGCAGCTTCTGCACCCAGCAGCCTTCCAGCACCGCCACCGCCTCGCCCGCGCCGTCGCGCAGCACCAGGTCGGCGGAGGCCGAGCGTTCGCCGCGCACGGTCAGCCGGATATCGGCGCTGGTCGCCGGCGGCGCGCCGCGGCGAACCACGAGGCGCGTCGCGCGCACCGGCACGAAGCCATGCCCGGCCTCGATACCCTCATCCTCGAGCAGGCCGATCATGCCCTGCATGGCGCCATCCAGCCGCACGGGGTGCAGCAGGAAGGGCGTGTCGTCCGGCGCGGTTTCGGGCAGGCGCAGCGTGGCGCGGGCCACCCGGGCCTGGGCGTCGATGGCCAGCCCGGCCACCGGCTGGAAGGCCGGCCCGTAATCCAGCCCGGCGACATGCGCCATGGCCACCAGCCGCTCGGTGCTGATATGGCGTGGTGCCTCCAGCACCAGCGGCGCCGACGCCATGGGCAGGCGCGGGACTTCCAGCACTCGGCCGCGGGCGTGTTGCGTCCACGGCTCTTCGCTCAGCCGCCGGCGGGGTTCGAGGGTGAAGATTCCGTCCTCATCCAGACGCGAGCGGATTTCGCGCGTCCGCTCCAGCTCCAGCGGGATGGCGCGGAAGATGTGGAATTCGCTCACTTCCAGCGCCGCTGCCTCGGGGTGGCGGGCCAGCCCGGCGGCCAGCGCCATGTCCAGCATGGCGGCGGCCGGCAGCACCGCCTCGCCGGCCAGCCGGTGATCGGCCAGCCAGGGCTGCAAGGTCAGATCGAGATGCTGGGTCCATTCCCGATGCTCGGTGGAGCGGCGGGTGCCGAGCAGGATATGCACGGAAGCCTGCTCGGCCAGCAGCGTGCGCTCGCCGGTGCGGGGCATCGGCGCCGGGGCGCGGCTGAGCGGCGCGCGGGGCAGGCCGTCGCGCAGCGCCGGTCCCTGGAAGTGCCGGGCCAGCCGCGGGTCCGCCCCCATCGCGGTGGCGCGGTCCACGATGGCCGGCAACGGGTCTCCCGCCGGGTCGCGCTTGGAGAGGGTGTGGGTATAGCCGGCCTCGCTGCCCGTGGCGCGCAGCCCCTCGCGCAGATAGCTCAGCAGCACGGGGTTGGGGCCGATTTCCAGGAAGAGCCTGGGTTGCAGCTTCGCCGCCCGGGCCAGCGCGGCGTCGAAGCGCACCGGTTCGCGCAGGTTGCGCCACCAGTATTCGGCGCGGCACTCCGCCGCCTCCAGCAATTCCCCGGTCACGCTGCTGACCATCGGGACGGCCGGCGCCCGGGCGCGCAGACGCCGCAGGTCGGCCATCAGCGCGCCGCGCACGGGGTCCATGTAGCTGGAGTGGAAGGCGTAATCGAGGTCGAGCGGGATGAAGCTCCAGCGCTGTTCCTTGGCCACGGCGTCGAGCCTTGCCAGCGCCGCCGGTGGGCCGGCCACGGTGATGGCGCCCGGGCCGTTGATGGCGGCGATCTCCAGCGCCGGCTCGCCCGCCACGTCGCAGGCGGCCAGGATGGGGCGGGCGGCCTCGGCGCTCGCTCCCAGCGCGGCCATGCGGCCATGCCCCCTTGTGGCGTGCTGGTGCCGGCTGCGGGCGACGATCAGCCGGCAGGCCGATTTCAGGTCGAGCAGGCCGGCGACATGCGCCGCCGCCACCTCGCCCACCGAATGGCCGAGCACCAGGGCCGGGCGGATCCCCTGCTCGGCCAGCGCCGCCACCAGGGCGAGCTGGACCGCGAAGAGCAGTGGCTGGGCATGGTCGGTCGCGGCCAGGGTGGCGGCGTCCACGCCCTCGGAGAGGGATTTCGCCACGCTCCAGCCCAGCAGGGGCTTCAGCGCCGCGTCCACCTCGCGCAGCGCGGTGCGGAAGGGGCCGTTGCGCAGCATGGCGGCCTGCGCCATCCCCGGCCATTGCGCGCCATTGCCAGTGAAGACGAAGGCCACGCCCGAGCCACGGGCGGCGGCGCCCACGGCCATGCCCTCGCCCTCGCCGGATTGGTGCCAGGCGCGCAGCCGCGACGCCAGATCGGCAGGCGAGGCGGCGCGGGTGACGAGGCGGTGCCGCAACAGGTCGCGATGCGCGACCTGGCCACGCAGCAGCCCGGCGGCACGGGGCTGGCTTGCGCCCTCCAGCGCGCCCACCCAACGCTCGGCCAGGCCCGACAGTGCCTCGGCCGAGCGGGCGGAGAGCAGCAATGGCGGGAGTTTTCCGGGCTTGGCGGCGGGCTTCGCGGGCGCCGGCGGCGCTGCCAGCAGGATGCCGGCATTGGTGCCGCCGAAACCGAAGCTGTTCACGCCCATCACCGCATCGGCGCGGCCCGGCAACCTCTCCAGCCTGGTCGCCACCCGCAACCCCAGCGCCGGGAAATCGATATGCGGGTTGGGCGCCTCGAAATGCAGGCTGGGCGGGATTTGCCCATGCCGGAGCATCAGCAGGCCCTTCACCAGCCCGACCAGCCCCGAGGCGGCCTCGGTATGGCCGATATTGGTCTTGGCCGAGCCGATGGGCATGGCGCCCCGGTCGCGCAGCTTCCCCACCGCCTCGCCGATCGCGCCGGCCTCGATCGGGTCACCGGCCGCGGTGCCGGTGCCATGCGCCTCGAAGTAGCGGATGCGGTTGGGGTCGATGGCGGCGTCCGCCAGTAGCGCGCGCAGCAGCGCCGCCTGCGCTGCCTGGCTGGGCAGGGAAAGCCCCATGGTGCGCCCGGCCGCGTTCACGCCCGAGGCCAGGATCACGCCCTGGATCGCATCGCCGTCGCGCAGCGCGTCGTCCAACCGCTTGAGGACGACCACCGCGCCGCCCTCGGCCCGGACATAGCCATCCGCCCGACTGTCAAAAGCCTGGCAGCGGCCGGTGGGGCTGAGCATGCTGGCCCGGGCGAAGCCGCCGAAGGGGAAGGGGCTGAGCAGCATGTTCACGCCGCCCACCACGGCGGCCGGGATGCGGCCCATGCGCAGGGCCTCGGCCGCATGGTGCAGCGCCACAAGGCCGGACGAACATGCGGTATCAATGGTCTGCGCCGGGCCGCGCAGGTCGAAGATATTGGTGACCCGGTTGGCGATGATCGACAGCGCGGCGCCGGTCATCATGTAGCGGTCGGCCGCCGGGGGGTCGAATTGCCGCAGGTCGCCCCAATCGGTTGTGCTCGCGCCCATGTAGACGCCCAGGGGGCGGCCGGCGACGGAGGCCTCCGGCCAGCCGGCATGCTCCAGCGCCTCGCGCACCAGCTCCAGGATCAGCCGCTGCTGCGGGTCCATCTCCGCCGCCTCACGCGGGGAAAGGCCGAAGGCGGCGTGATCGAAGCCCATCACATCGCCGAGAACGCCGGCGGCGAAGGTATAGGTCTTGCCCGGTTCCTGCCGGCGCGGGTGCAGCCAGGCCGATGTGTTGAAGCGTTCAGCCGGGATTTCGGTGACGGCATCCCGCCCCTCGCTCAGCAGCGACCAGAAGCCGGCAAGGTCGGGCGCGCCGGGCAAGCGGCAGGCTGCACCCACCACGGCTATGGCCGCGGCCGGGGCGGCGGGCGCCGGCGATGTCGCGGCTGCGCGGCCCGGCTTCATCGCGGCTTGATCTGCCAGCGCAACGATAGCTGACCGGCGTCGGTCGTGATCATCATGCCCGGGCTCATGGCATGCCCGGTTGGGGGGGCGCAACCTGCGACCCGCGTCGGGTCAGGGCCGGCAAGCCGCGTATGGCACGGCGTACCCCGCCCGGTTCGGCCGCCATGCGGTTCAGCAGGGCGTCGGTGACTTCGAAATGGCTGGTCCAGTCGGGCCGGCGCCAGCCCCCCCAGCCGCGCAAGCTGCGCGGCGCGGGCGGGGCTGCCATCGGTGGAATAGGCCAGAATTGCCCGCCGCCACGCCGCGCCGTCCAGCGGGTGGTGGTATTCCGGCACCCCCGCGCCGACCTCGACCAGGGCCGGGATATCGGAGCAGATGGCGGGCACGCCCAGTGTCAGCGCCTCGACCAGCGGGATGCCGTAGCCTTCCGCGAAGCTGGGGAAAAGCAGCGCGCGGGCGCCGGACAGCACGGAGGCGACCTCGCCATCGCTGACCTGGCCGCGCTCCTCCACCAGGCCACCGAAGCCGCCACAGCGGTCGAGCATGCGGAACACCGGCTCATTGTCCCAGCCGCGGCGGCCCATGATCACCAGGCGCGGCGCGCCGGGGCCCAGGGTCTCCCACAGGTCGCGCCAGAGGGTGAGCAGCATGTGATGGTTCTTGCGCGGCTCCAGCGTGCCGAGCACGACGAAATAGGGGGTTTCGCGCTGCACCGGCGGCGGAATGGTCTCGGGCGGCGGCAGGTCGAAGCCCAGCGGCGCCACGGTGATGCGCGGCGGCGCCAAGCCGCGTTCCATCAGGTGATGGGTGACGGCGGCGCCGGTGGCGGCGCTGTTGACGATGACGGCGTCGGCCATGCCGCCGGTCACCAGCATGCGGCGGTAATGCGCCTCGGTCTGTCGTGGCCGGTTGTATTCCGGATGGGTGATGGGGATCAGGTCATGCACCAGCGGCACGAACCGCGCGCCGGCCTCGCGCAGCGCCTGGATCGGGCCGGCCTGTTCCAGCGACTTGTGCGAGACGAGCAGGAAGATGCTGCCCGGGCGCTGGCGGATGCGGTCGATCAATTCGGCCCGTCCGACACCCGAGGCGAGGCGCGCATAAAGGCCCACGGCCAGCCGGCGCGCCCGGCGATGCGCGGGACCGTTCGCCAGCCCCTCCGCCAGGCTGCCCGCCAGCGCGTCCAGCATCGCCAGGGCGATGGGGCGGGGAATGAGGGCAAAGCCACCCCAGGGTGTCTGGGCGACGAAGCAGCAGCTCTCCTCCCCGGCCTGGCGCCAATGCCGGGCATAGGCGAACTCCACCCGGTCGATCCCCGACGGGTATCCCCGCCAGGCCGAGGACAGCAGCCGCGAAATGTCCAATACGACGTGCAAGGCGCTTGCCATCTCCGTTCGGCGCCGTGGCCGGAGCTCGATCCAGGGCGCTTCACCTTGTCGTGTGATGGTCAGGGTCATGTCAATCATGCTGCGCCGCAACATGGAACTTCGCACTATATATTGACAAGACCGCGCCAGGCTTCAGTTTGCCCAGCCGTTGGCCCGGAGATCGCCCGGGGCATCGCAAGGAATGAATGATGGCCATCTGGAAACGCCCTCCCAGCATCGCTGATGTGCATGCCCGCAACGCGGACACCGTGAACGGTCTGCTCGGGATACGCATCGTCGAAGTGGGTGAAGATTTCCTTCGCGCCGAGATGCCAGTCGATGAGCGGCACATTCAACCCTTCGGCATGCTGCATGGCGGCGTCTCGGTCGTGCTGGCGGAAACCTTGGGCTCGATGGCCTCCGGGCATTGCTGCGAGGAGGGGTTCGGCGCCGTGGGACTGGAGATCAACGCCAATCATCTGCTTCCCGTGGCAAAAGGCGACGTGGTGACGGCGGAGTGCCGGCCGGTCCGGGTCGGACGCAACGTGCATGTATGGAACATCGAATTGCGGCGGGGAGACGGCAGGCTCTCCTGCGTCTCCCGGCTTACGACATCTGTAATCCCGCTGCGCTGAGGCGCCCCTGGAAGGGGGGCTTGGGCAAGGGGGCCAAACCGGCCTAGCCTGCCGGTGGAAACCCGGCCCCGGCACAATGCCGCAGGAGCAGACATGCATCCCTTCACCATTACGCCCGATGTTTCGGCCAGGCTGGCCGCCCGGTGCGTCACGCATCATCCCTTCGCCCGGCTTGTCGGGCCGCGCACTGCGCTGCCGGGCTTTCACCTGTTCTTCGGCGATGTGCTGGATGTGGCGGCAAGCGCAAAGGATTTCGCGGCATGAGCAAACCTAAAGTTCTTTTTATCGGCACCGGCGGCACAATGAGCGCCCTGGGCGTCGATGGCCCATTCGATATCATGGATTATGGCGCCAAGGGCCGCTTCATGGCGGCCGACGAGATCATCCGGCACTGGCCGCAGGTGCTGGAAAAGGCCGATGTCGTGCCCATTCGCTACCGCAACGTGGCCAGCACGGCGCTGGGGCCGGTGGAGTGGCTGGAATTGCTGGCGCTGTGCCATGCCTCGATGGCGGAGCACCCCGATGCCGCGGGCATCGTGGTCGGCCACGGCACGGCGACGCTCGAGGAGACGGCGTATTTCCTCTCCCTCACCCACAAGCTGCCGGTGCCCATCGTGGTCGTCGGCGCGCAGCGCCCCTCCTCGGGGCTCGCCACCGATGCGCCGATGAACCTGGCCAATGGCATCCGCGTGGCGGCCGACCCGTTCGCCCGTGGTTTGGGCGCGCTGGTGGTGCTGAATGACGAGATCAACGCGGCGCGCGAGGTGACGAAGACCAGCACCTCGCGCATGCAGACCTTTCGCAGCCCGGATTTTGGCGTGCTCGGCCATTGCGATGGCGACAAGATCGCCTGGTATCGACGCCCCTTGCGCCGCGCGGCGCCCGATACCGAGTTCGACCTCGACAGCGTCACCGCCCTGCCCCGGGTGGATGTCATGGTCTCCTACGCCGGCGGTGACGGCGCGGCGGCGGCAGCCTTCGCGGCGGCGGGTGCGAAAGGCATCGTCATCGGCGGCTTCGCGCCGGGCTTCATGAGCCCGGGCGAGGCCGAGGCGCTGGACCGCGTCGCCCGCCAAGGCGTGGTGGTGGTGGTTTCCTCCCGCGCCGGCTCCGGCCGCGTCTTCGGCACGACGCGCAAGCGCGAGCTCGGCTTCATCGACGCCGACAACCTGACGCCGCAGAAGGCCCGCATCCTGCTGATGCTGGCGCTGACGCGGACCCGCGACCACACCGAAATCGCAAGGATGTTTGCCGAATACTAAGCTGGGTGCAGAGTAGCGTCCAAACACGCCGAGGAACCATCATGCAACGCCGCAGCCTGCTCGCCAGCCTCGCCATTCCAGCCGTGGCAGGGGCGCAAGGTTTCGACCATACCATCCGCATCGTGGTGCCCTTCGCTCCGGGCGGCACCAGCGACATCCTGGCACGCATCCTCGCACCCTCGCTGTCGCGCCAGCTCGGCCAGCAGGTGGTGGTGGAGAACCGCTCGGGTGCCGCGGGCATGCTGGGCGCCGATCTGGTGGCCAAGGGCACGCCCGATGGCCATACCCTGCTGCTGATCGATACCTCGGCGCTGGTCACCGCGCCCAGCCTGTATTCCCGCCTGCCCTTCGACCCGCTGAATGACCTGGCGCCGGTCAACCTGCTGATCTTCGCGCCTTATATCCTGGCGGTGAACCCCGCGGTGCCGGCGCAGAACGCGGCGGAGCTGGTGGCGCTGGCCCGCACCCGCCCGTCTCAGGTGAATTTCGCCCATGCCGGGGTGGGGGCGGCCACCCATCTGGGCGGGATCCTGCTGGCGCAGCATTGGGGTGCCGACCTGACTCTGGTGCCCTATCGCGGCGGCGCGGCCTCGGTCGCGGCCGTGGCGGGGGGCGAGGCGCAGCTGGTCATCAACGGCGCCACCGCCACCGCCCCCTTCGTGCGTGACGGCAGGCTGCGCGGCATCGCGGTGACCGGCCCGCACCGGCTGGGACAGGGGCTGGAAAACCTGCCGACCTTCGCCGAGCTGGGCTGGCCTGGCCCGAATTCCGGCACTTTCCAGGGCGTCTTCGTGGCGGGCCGCACCCCGCCGGCGCTGGTGACCAGGCTGGACGCGGCCTTCCGCACCGCCCTGGCCGAGCCGGACAATGCCCAGCGCATGGCCGCCCTGGGCGCCGAGATCCGGTCCACCGGCCCCACCGAATTCCGCGCCTGGATGGCTGCGGAAACCCTCAGCTGGAGCGAAGTCGTGCGGGCCAACAACATCAGGCTGGACTGACGCATGCGCCGCGCCCTCACCCTCATTCTCGTCATCCTGGCCGGCTGCGCGCAGCCGGTGCCGCCGGTCTCCGCCGCCGAGGCTGCCCGGCCCGAGCCCGCGCCGCGCTGGCACGCCGTGCTGGTGGCCGGCGATGCCAGCCTGGAAGTCTGGGACCGCGCGGTGGAACGCATGGGCGCCAGGCTGCAGGCCAGTGGCAGGTTGGCCAGCATCCGCCGCTTCTCGGCCCGGCGGGAGAGGGTGGCGGCGGGGGCGGAGCCGGCGTTCCGCGCCCCGGTGCTGGAGGCGATCGCGGCGATGCGCCCCGGCCCGGGCGAGGCCTGCCTGGTCTTCCTGACCATGCATGGCATGCAGGGCCGCGGCCTGGCGCTGGCGGCGGAGAGCAGCTTCATCACGCCCGCGTTGCTGGATCAGGCGCTGAGCCGGGGCTGCGGGCGGGCGCCCAGCTTCGTCATCGCCTCGGGCTGCTTTACCGGCGATTTCGCCCGGCCGCCGATGGCGCGGCCGAACCGGGTGGTGCTGACGGCGGCGCGGGCGGACCGCTCCTCCTTCGGTTGCGGCGCGGAATATGAGTACACCGTCTTCGACCGCTGCGTGCTGGATGCGCTGGATGCCGGCCAGCCCACGCCGGCCGCCCTGGCGAAGGCCAGCAATGATTGCGTGACGCGCGAGGAAACGCGGCAGCGGCTCTCCCCGCCCTCGGAACCGCAGACGACAATCGGCACCGAGGTCGGGCGGCTGGTGCCGCGCGTCAGTCCACAATGAAGAGTTTTGCGCCGGCCGCGGTGCGGGAACGATGCGGCGCGTCGCCGAAATCGGAGACGTGGTAGCTGCTGCCCGGGGTCATCACGAATTCCCGGCCGTCCTTGAGCTCGGAGACCAGCTCGCCCTCCAGCACCATCAACACATGGCCGCGGTCGCACCAATGGTCGGCCAGGTAGCCGGGGCTGTATTCCACGATGCGGATGCGCGCCTCGCCCATCATCACCGTGCGCCACAGGGCGTGGCCGGTTTCGCCGGGGTGTTGGGTGGCCGGCACCTTCGACCAGTCGGTGACGGTGAAGGGGTGTTCGGGGAGTTTCATGCGCCCACCTGTTTCAGCCAATCGGCGAGGTTGTAGAAATTGCTGACGCGGGCGATGCGGCCGCCGCGTGTCTCGAAGAAGGCGCCGGCGGGAAGGCGGTAGCGCTGGCCGGTGGCCGGCGGCAGGCCCTCATCGGTCGCGATGTACTGGCCATGGACGGTGAATTCGGCGGCGGCGCGGGCGCCCTCGGCCATGATCACGATGTCCGCCAGTTGTTCGGCATAGCAGCGGTTCATCCGGGCCAGGAAGGTGCCAAAGGCCTCCACGCCCGTCTCGCGGCCGCCCTGGTTGATGTCATGCGCCACGTCGGGGGTGAGCAGGGCGAGCATCCCCTCCCAATCCCGCGCGTTGAAGGCGGCGTAATAGCGCTGGATGAGTTCCCTGGTGTCCATTCCGGCGTTATGTTGCTGATGCGCACACAACACCAGAGCCTGATGCCCCAATCCCTTTCCTTCCAGGACATGATCCTGGCGCTGCACCGCTATTGGTCCGAGCAGGGCTGCCTGATCCTGCAGCCCTATGACATGGAAATGGGCGCGGGCACGTTTCACCCCGCGACGACGCTGCGCGCGCTGGGTTCGGCGCCGTGGAAGGCGGCCTATGTGCAGCCCTCTCGCCGGCCCAGCGATGGGCGGTATGGGGAAAACCCGAACCGGCTGCAGCATTACTACCAGTATCAGGTGATCATGAAGCCCAGCCCCCGTCCCCCCTTGGGCGACCCGCAGGCCTTGCTGCTGGGCAGCTATCGCGCGCTGGGGCTGGACCCGGCGCTGCACGATATCCGCTTCGTGGAAGACGATTGGGAAAGCCCCACCCTGGGCGCCTGGGGCCTGGGCTGGGAGGTCTGGTGCGACGGCATGGAGGTGACGCAGTTCACCTATTTCCAGCAGGTCGGCGGCATTGCCTGCGAGGTGCCGTCCTGCGAACTGACCTACGGGCTGGAGCGGCTGGCGATGTATATCCAGGGGGTGGAGAATGTGTACGACCTGCGCTTCAACGATGCGGGCGTGACCTATGGCGACGTGTTTCTCCGTGCGGAGCGCGAATACAGCGCCCACAACTTCGAATTCGCGGACGTGGCCCTGCTGAAGCGGCAATTCGAGGAGGCGGAGCAGGAATGCGCGGCGCTGGTGGAAAAGGGCCTGGCCCTGCCGGCCTATGACCAATGCATCAAGGCCAGCCATCGGTTCAATTTGCTGGATGCCCGCGGCGCGATCTCGGTGACCGAGCGGGCGGCCTATATCGGAAGGGTGCGGGCGCTGGCGAAGGCCTGCTGCGAATCCTGGCTTGCCCCAGCGGCTTAGGGTAGAAAGCGCGTGGAGGTTTCTACCATGGGGCAGCTGAACATCAAGGATGACGAGATCATCGCCAAACTGCGGCATCTGGCGGAGCGACGCAGCACCAGCGTGACGGATGTGCTGCGGCAGATCGTCGAGCAGGCATCGGCGCAGGAGGAGGCCCGCGTGGCCGAGCGGCTGGCGGCGATCCGCGAGATCACCCGCGAGTCGGCCAAGCTGGTGCCTTGGGGGACCAGCAGCGACCATTCCGATCTGTACGACGAGAACGGCCTGCCGAAGTGATTCTCGACACCTCGGCGATCATCTCCATGCTGTGGGGCGAGGCCGATGCCGGCCGGATGGAGGAGGCCGTGGCCGCCGCGCGCGACCTGGCCATGGCCGCGCCCTCGCTGCTCGAGGCCGCGACAGTGGCCGAAGGCCGTTTCGGCCCCGCCATGGGCGAGAAGCTGGATGCGCTGCTGGCCCGCCTCGCCCCCGAAATCGTGCCCTTCACCGCCGAACACGCCGCCCTGGCCCGCGAGGGCTGGCGCCGCTATGGCAAGGGGCGGCACCCCGCCGGCCTCAACATGGGCGATTGCTTCGCCTATGCCCTGGCCAAAGCGCGCCACCAACCCCTGTTGTTCAAGGGCGATGATTTCGCCCGGACCGATGTGAAAGCCGCGATCTAGTGCCCGAATTGCTGTTGGAATTGCTGACCGAGGAAATCCCCGCGCGGATGCAGGCGCGGGCGGCGGAGGATCTGTGCCGGCTGGTGGGGGCGGCGCTGGCGCCGATTTCTTCCCGGGCACCGCGCGGGTTTTCCGGGCCGCGGCGGATCGGGCTGGTGATGGAGGTCGCCGCGCGGGCCGAGACGGCAGCGAAGGAAGAGCGCGGCCCGCGCATCGCGGCGCCCGAGGCGGCGCTGGCCGGTTTTTTGAAGAAACACGGTGTGGGGCGCGAGGCGCTGACCCAGGCCGGGGATTTCTGGGTGCTGGTGAAGCCGGGCTCCAGCATCGAAGCCGCGGCGCTGGTGGCGCAGGCGCTGCCGGATGTGCTGTGGAGCTTTCCCTGGCCGAAGAGCATGCGCTGGGGGGTTTCGGGCTTTACCTGGGTGCGGCCGTTGCAGCGGATTCTTTGTTTGTTGGATGGGGCGGTGGTGCCGTTTGCCTTGGCGCGCGGCGATGATCGGGCGCATGGGCTGGCCAGCGGCGATCTGACCGAGGGGCATAGGGTGCATGCGCCGGGGGCCTTCGCGGTGGCCGGGTATGCGGATTTTGTGGCGAAGCTGCGCGAGCATTTCGTGCTGGTGGATACCGCCGAACGGGTGGCGGTGATCCGCGACGGCGTGGCCGCGCTGGCCGCGGCCGAGGGGCTGGACGTGGTGCCCGATGAGGGGCTGCTGGCCGAGGTGGCGGGGCTGGTGGAATGGCCGGTGCCGCTGCTGGGCGGGATCGATCAGGCATTTATGGATTTGCCGGCGGAGGTGATGCGGACCTCGATGCGGGTGAACCAGCGTTATTTTGCGCTGCGGTTTGCGGATGGCCGCCCTGCGCCCCGGTTTGCGCTGGTGGCGAATATTGCGGCGAGCGATGGCGGGGCGGCGCTGGTGGCGGGGAATGAACGGGTGCTGCGGGCGCGGCTGAGCGATGCGCGGTTCTTCTGGGATCAGGATCGCAAGCACAAACTTGAGGACTTCCTGCCCAAGGTCGCCAATTCAATTTTCAACGCTAAGCTTGGCACGCAAGGTGAGCGGATTAGCCGGCTGGTGAGGCTTGCGCGCGTGATTGCCCCGCTGGTGGGCGCGGATGTTACGCAGGCTGAGCGGGCGGCGACTTTAGCGAAGGCCGATTTGGCCTCTGGCATGGTTGGCGAATTTCCGGAACTGCAAGGTGTCATGGGCCGATACTATGCCCTGGGCCAAGGCGAGCCAGTTCCGGTGGCGGAGGCCATAGCGGACCACTATCGTCCCCTGGGCGCCACGGATGGTGTGCCTAGCTCGCCTGCTGCAATTAGTGTGGCGTTGGCAGACAAACTTGACCAACTGTCCGGATTCTTTGCTGTCGGCGAAAAGCCAACTGGCAGCGGTGATCCGTACGCACTCCGCAGGGCGGCGTTGGGGGTGATTCGTGTAGCGCGGGAGCATCGCCTCGCTTTGCCGCTACAAGAACTTTTGCTTGAGGCCGTGCGTTACCATGCAGAGTGCGCTGCGCCGGCTCTTATTGCGCCGATTGGTCTAGCCAATTTTAGAGGCAGAGATACCGCTGTCGGCTTTGCAAGGAGAAATTGGGATATTATTCGCGACGGCTCCTTCCGTTGGCTTTTTGCCTATGATGGATATTTCAATCATTTGGCAGAAAATTTCCAATGGATTGTTTTGCCGGATGACGCTGCCGACCAAATAGATAAAGACATTGAACTAATATGGGATCTTTGTGTGGATAGCTACGCCAGTAGCGATTTGGGCGAATATGAAGTCAAAGTTCTGGAACGACTTTCTTTTGTGCAGATGCGCGCGCGGCAGGAGATTGGCTTCGACGAGGATACTATGGATGGCGTGCCCTTCCGCTACCTAAGTGCGGTTGATTGGCTACGAAACCACTCTGGTATCGCGGTTGCTATGCATGTCGTAGACTTTATCCTAGACCGCCTCCGCATTCAACTCCGGACCGAAAATTTCCCCCCCGACATCGTCACCGCCGCCATCGGCGCCGACGACGACATCCTCCGCATCATCGCCCGCGCCGAAGCGCTCCGCGCCCTCATCCAATCCGAAGACGGCAAATCCCTCCTCGCCGCCTACAAGCGCGCCCAGAACATCCTGCGCATCGAGGACAAGAAGGACGGCCCCCACACCGGCCCCATCGACGCCGCCCTCCTCACCCTCCCCGCCGAAATCGCCCTCGAATCCGCCCTCACCACCATCGAGCCGCAGGTCATCGAAAAACTCGCCGCCGAGGATTTTTCCGGCGCGACCCATGCCCTGGCCACCCTCCGCCCCCCCCTCGACGCATTCTTCACGGATGTGATGGTCAACGATCCGGACGAATCCCTTAGAAAAAACCGCCTCCGCTTACTCTCCCGCCTGAAATCCGCCATGGAGACGGTAGCAGACCTCTCCAAGATCGAAGCCTGAAGGACGAAACGCATGACGCAATGGGTGTACAGCTTCGGCGCCGGCCGCAATGAAGGCCGCGCCGACATGCGCAACCTCCTCGGTGGCAAGGGCGCCAACCTGGCCGAAATGGCCAGCATCGGCCTGCCCGTGCCCCCCGGCTTCACCATCACGACCGAGGTCTGCACCGCCTATTACAAGAACAACGAGAACTACCCGGCCGATCTCGAGGCCGAGGTCGAGGCCGCCCTCGCCCGCGTGGAAGAAGCGGTCGGCCTGAAATTCGGCGACGCGCAAAAACCGCTGCTGGTCTCGGTGCGCTCCGGCGCCCGCGTTTCCATGCCGGGCATGATGGACACGGTGCTCAACCTCGGCCTTAACGACACCACCGTCGAGGGCCTGGCCGCCGCCTCCGGCGACCCGCGCTTCGCCTGGGACAGTTTTCGGCGATTCATCCAGATGTTCGGCTCGGTGGTGCTGGATGTGGACCATCACCGCTTCGAGGAAATCATCGAAGCCGCCAAGCTCGACCGCGGCGTGGCCGAGGACACCGAACTGACGGCCGAGGACTGGAAGGGCGTGGTCGAGGGCTACAAGGCCATGGTCCTCGAAGTCACCGGCAAACCCTTCCCGCAGGACCCCAAGGCGCAGCTCTGGCGCGCCATCACCGCCGTCTTCGGCAGCTGGATGAACACCCGCGCCATCACCTATCGCCGGTTGCATGACATCTCGGCCGAATGGGGCACGGCGGTGAACGTGCAGGCCATGGTCTTCGGCAACATGGGCCAGGATTGCGCTACCGGCGTGTGCTTCACGCGCGACCCGAGCACGGGCGAGAACATCTTCTACGGCGAATACCTGATCAACGCGCAGGGCGAGGATGTGGTGGCCGGTATCCGCACGCCGCAGCCCATGGCGCAGCTCAAGGCCAAGCCGGGCGAGCACAGCATGGAAGTGGCCATGCCCGAGGCCTATGGCGAGCTGGTGCGGGTGCGCGAGACGCTGGAACGCCACTACACCGACATGCAGGACATCGAATTCACCGTCCAGCAGAACAAGCTCTACATGCTGCAAACCCGCAACGGGAAGCGCACGGCAGCCGCGTCGCTCAAGATCGCCGTGGACATGGCCGATGAGGGCCTGATCAGCCAGACCGAGGCGGTGAAGCGGGTCAACCCCGCCAGCCTCGACCAACTCCTCCACCCGACGCTGGACCCCAAGGCACCGCGCAAACTGCTCGGCAAGGGCCTGCCCGCCTCCCCCGGTGCCGCCAGCGGCGTCGTCGTCTTCTCGGCCGATGAGGCGGAGCTGCGCGGTGCCAAGGGCGAGGCGGTCATCCTCGTGCGCATCGAAACCAGCCCCGAGGACATCCACGGCATGCACGCCGCCAAGGGTATTCTTACCACGCGCGGAGGCATGACCTCGCACGCCGCCGTGGTCGCCCGCGGCATGGGCCGGCCCTGCGTGGCCGGCGCGGGCGGCGTCACGGTGGACTACAACGCCCAGGCGCTTTCCGCCGGCGGCCACATCATCCGCGCCGGCGAGACGGTGACGCTGGACGGCGCCACCGGCGAAATCTTCATCGGCACCGTGGCGATGATCGAGCCCAAGCTCTCCGTCGATTTCGCCAAGCTGATGGAATGGGCGGACGCCGTGCGCCGGATGAAGGTGCGCGCCAATGCCGAGACGCCGCTGGACGCCGATACCGCGCGCAAATTCGGCGCCGAGGGCATCGGCCTCTGCCGCACCGAGCACATGTTCTTCGACCCCGCGCGCATCGGCGCGGTGCGCCAGATGATCATGGCCGAGACGGAAGGCGGCAGGCGCGACGCCCTCGCCCGCCTGCTGCCCTTCCAGCGCGATGATTTCGCGGAGTTGTTCCGCATCATGGCCGGGCTGCCGGTGACCATCCGGTTGCTTGATCCGCCGCTGCACGAGTTCCTGCCGCACAGCGACAGCGAAATCGCCGAAGTCGCGGCCAGCCTGGGCGTCGAGCCCACGACCATGCATCGCCGGCTTGAGGAACTGTCGGAAGCCAACCCCATGCTCGGCCATCGCGGCTGCCGCCTGGGCATTTCCTACCCGGAAATCTACGAGATGCAGGCCCGCGCCATCTTCGAGGCGACGGTGATCGTCGCCCGCGAAACCGGCCTGGCCCCCGTGCCCGAAATCATGATCCCGTTGGTTGCGACGAAGCGCGAGCTGGACATCACCCGCGCCCAGGTCGAGAGCATCGCCGCCCAGGTTTTCGCGGAAGCCGGCATGACCCTGGAATACCTGGTCGGCACCATGATCGAGCTGCCGCGCGCGGCACTGGTGGCGGACAAGATCGCCGAGGCCGCGGATTTCTTCAGCTTCGGCACCAACGATTTGACGCAGACCACCTTCGGCTTCTCCCGCGACGACATGGGCAAGTTCCTGCCCGATTACGTCGAGCAGGGCATCCTGCCGAAGGACCCCTTCGTCTCCATCGATGTCGATGGCGTGGGCGCCCTGGTGCGAATCGGCTGCGAGAAGGGGCGCTCGGTGAAGAACGGCCTCAAGCTCGGCATTTGCGGCGAGCATGGCGGCGACCCGGCCTCCATCGCCTTCTGCGAGACGGTGGGCCTCGATTACGTCTCCTGCTCGCCCTATCGCGTGCCGGTGGCGCGGCTGGCGGCGGCGCAGGCCGCGCTCAGCAGCGCGGGCGACCGGACGGCATGAGATAGGTCTCGTCGCCCGGCATGGGTGGCAGGCTGTAGGCTGCCAGGGCGGCGGCCTTCGCCGGGCCTGAGGCCAGACGGGCTGGGCCCTGGCCGTGGCGCATCAGGGCCACGCAGCTTTCTGCGGCCAGCACGCGGGCGGCTTCGCCGGCCGCTCGCGCATCGGCGTCGCCATCGGCCGGCGCCAGGATCACTCCGCAATCGCGCGACCACATCAGGAAATGCAGCCCCGCCACCAGCGCCCGAAACAATCCGCTGCCCGGCGCCGGTGCCGTGCCGCGATGCAGGCCGAGCAGGAACAACCGCCCCTCGGGCAACCCGAGCGCCGCGGCCGCTGCCCGGGCTTGCCGGGCGCGCGCCTCGGCCAATTCGGTGTCCTGCCCGCCATCGGTCATGATCGCCACCATCGGCGGCCGCCCCCGGGCGCAGGCGCGGGCGATCAACGCGCCGCACCAAAACACCTCTTCGCCCGGATGCGTGGCCAGCACCAGCAGGTTTTCGCGGTCGATCAGGGCGGCCAATTCGCTCATGCACAACAGCATGGACAAGCGCCGGTTAAGGCGGAAGATGGCGGCCACACCGCAGGAGACTGGGCATGGACGGAACCGGGCCGATCACGCAGGAATTGCTGGACATCCCCTTCCCGCGCCGCGATGGCAGCCGCATTCCCTATGCCGTGTTCAACTCGCCGGAAGTCTATGCGCTGGAGCAGGAGCGGATTTTCCGCGGACCGACCTGGAGTTTTCTCGGCCTCGAAGCCGAAATCCCGAAGAATGGCGACTACAAGCGCAGCTATGTCGGCGAAACGCCGGTGGTGATGACGCGGGCCAAGGATGGCGAGCTGGCGGCCTGGGTGAATCGCTGCTCGCATCGCGGCGCGGAGATCTGCCGCAAGACGCGTGGCAATTCCGTGGTGCACACCTGCGTCTATCACCAGTGGAGTTTCTCGGCGAAAGGCGATTTGCAGGGCGTGCCGTTCCGCCGGGGCCAGAAGGACCAGACGGGCATGCCGCCCGATTTCGACGTGAAGGACCACGGGCTGCGCAAGCTGCGGGTGGAGAGCTATCGCGGCCTGGTGTTTGGCAGCTTTTCGGACACGGTCGCGCCGCTGGCCGAATACATCGGCCCGGAGATGCGCGAGTATGTCGACCGCATCTTCAACAGGCCGATCGAGTATCTCGGCTGCACCCGGCAATTCTCGAACTCCAACTGGAAGCTGTACATCGAGAATGTGAAGGACCCCTATCACGCCAGCCTGCTGCACCTCTTCCACACGACCTTCAACATTCTCCGGGTGGGGATGAAGGTGACGACCACGACGGACAGCACCGGCCTGCACAGCGCCCTCCTCGTGGTGAAGAACCAGGAGGAAACGGCGGAGGGCTACAAGGCGCAGAACATCCGCACCTATCAAGACGGGTTCCGGCTGCAGGACCCTTCGGTGCTGGACATGGTGCAGGAATATGCGGAGCTTTCGACGAACCACATCCAGCCGATCTTCCCACAACTGGTGATCCAGCAGATCCACAACACGCTGGTCGCGCGGCAGCTCATCGCCAAGGCGCATGACAAGTTCGAACTGGTCTTCCACTTCTTCGGCTATGCCGATGACACGCCGGAATTGCGGGCCATGCGCATCAAGCAGGCCAATCTGGTCGGCCCCGCCGGCTATATCTCGATGGAGGACACCGAGGCGACGGAGTTGGTGCAGCGCGGCATCGTGGGCCATGGCACCGCGCAATCCGTCCTGGATATGTCCCGCCACAAGCCGGATGAGACGGCGACGATGATCTCCGAAGGCTTGGTGCGGCGCTTCTGGGAGGGTTACCGCAACCTCATGGGCTTCTCCGCGGGCGACCTAGCATGAGCCTGCCGTTGCGCTGGCAATTGCTGGAATTGCAGGAAGCCTACATCGCCGCCATCGATGATGACCGGCTGGAGGACTGGCCCGGCTTCTTCACCGACGACGGCCTCTACGAGATCATCCCGAAGGAGAACGAGGATTTTGGCCTCCCCGCCCCCATCCTGCGCTGCGACAACACCGCGATGATGCGCGACCGCGTGGCCAGCCTGCGCCACGCCAACATCTTCGAGCAGCCGACCTACCGACACATGATTTCCGGGCTGCGGGTTATCGAGGAAGGCGCCGATACCGCCTTGATGCGCACCAATTATCTCGTGGTGAACACCTCGCTGGAGGGCACCACCAGCGTCTATCAGGCAGGCATCTACAAGGACGTCGTGGTGCGCACGGAAGACGGCTGGAAGTTCCGCGAAAAGCGGGTGGTCTACGACACCTCGCGCGTGCAGACCCTGCTGGCCTATCCGATATGAGAATCCCCCGCCGCGCCGCATTGGCCCCGCTGGCGGGGCCGGCCACCAGCCAACCTCTCGTCGCCGCCGGCCAAACCAGGATCACCGACTGAATGAACGCCCGCCTGGCTGTCGATATCGGCGGCACATTCACGGATCTCGTGCTGGAAACGGCCGAGGGCACCCGCTCCCACAAGCTGCTGACCACGCCGGACGCGCCGGAACGCGCTGTACTGGAAGGGGCCGAAAAACTCCTGCGCGGCGAGACGCTGAGCCTGGTCCTGCACGGCACCACGCTGGCCACCAACGCGCTGATCGAACGCAAGGGCGCCCGCACCGCGCTCGTCACCACCGAAGGGTTCCGCGACAGCATCGAAATCGCCTACGAGCACCGCTTCGCGCAATACGACCTGACGATGGAGCGGCCGGCCCCCCTCGTACCCCGGGCTCTGCGCTACACCGTGCCCGAGCGCATCGCGGCCGATGGCGGGGTGCTGCTGGAACTGGACGAGGCCGCGCTGCATGCGGTGGCCGAACAGGCCCGCGCCGAGGGGGTGGAGGCACTGGCCATCTGCTTCCTGCATTCCTTCACCAATGACGCCCACGAACGCCGCGCCGCTGAAATCCTCGCGGCCCTGCTGCCGGGCGTCTCCATCTCGCTCTCCTGCGAGGTCTGCCCGGAGGTGCGCGAATACGACCGCGCCAGCACCACCATCGCCAACGCCTATGTCCGGCCCTTGATGGATGGCTACCTGGCGCGGCTGGAGGAGGGTTTCCGCACCATCGGCATTGCCGCGCCGGTGCTGATGATGATGTCCTCCGGCGGGTTATGCACTGTCGAGGCCGCACGCCGCTTCCCCGTGCGCCTGGTGGAATCCGGCCCGGCCGGCGGCGCCATCCTGGCCCGCCATGTCGCGGCCGAGAATGGGCTGGACAAGGTATTGGCCTTCGACATGGGCGGCACCACGGCCAAGCTGACGCTGATCGACAACGGGACGTTCCACATGGCGCGCAGTTTTGAGGTGGCGCGCGCCTATCGCTTCGTGCAGGGCAGTGGGCTGCCCATCCGCATCCCGGTGATCGAGCTGGTCGAGATCGGCGCCGGCGGCGGGTCGATCGCGCGGCGGGACAAGCTGGGGCGGATCATGGTCGGGCCGGATTCTTCCGGCAGCGCGCCGGGGCCGGCCTGTTATGGGCGGGGCGGCGCCTCGCCCACGGTGACGGATGCGGATTTGCTGCTGGGCCGGCTGGACCCGGCGCTGTTCGCCGGCGGCACCATGCCGCTGGATGAGGGCGCCGCACGCAGCGCCTTCGCGCCGCTCGGCCCCGACGCCGCCATCGGCGTGGCCGAGATCGTCGACGAAACCATGGCCAGCGCGGCGCGGGTGCATGCGGTGGAGAATGGCGAGGACACCGCCGGGCGCACCATGATCGCCTTCGGCGGCGCGGCACCCCTGCATGCCGCGCGCCTGGCCCAGAAACTGGGCATCACCCGCGTGCTGGTGCCGCTGGGTGCCGGCGTCGGCTCCGCGCATGGGTTCTTGCAGGCGCCGATCGGCTTCGAGGTTGTGCGCACCCGCTACACCCGCCTCGACACGCTGGACGCCACCGCCCTTGCCGCCATGTTCGCGGACATGCGGGCGGAGGCCGAGGCTGTGGTCCTCCAGGCCGCGCCCGCCGAGGGGCTGGTGGAATCCCGCACCGCCTTCATGCGCTATCGCGGCCAGGGCCACGAAATCGCCGTGGCGATCCCGCCTGTGCTGGCCGCGGCGGCGCTGCACGAGGCCTTCGTCGCCGCTTATGCCCGCGTCTTCGGCCGCGCCATCCCCGGGCTGCTGCCGGAGGTGATGACCTGGGCGCTCGCCCTCTCCAGCCCGCTCAGCCCGCCGCCGCGCCTGGCCGAAGCCGCGCCCATGCCTGCGCCCCCTGGCACCACCACCCGCCCGCTAAC
>JAKFUL010000048.1 GCA_021732665.1 Acetobacteraceae bacterium | reverse complement strand
CCCCCACCGCCACCGCCACCACCGCCGGCGCGCTCGCCCATCGTCTCTGCCCTGGCCCGCGCCCGGGCCGAGGCGCTGGCCCGCACGGCGCGCGGCGAGGGCCAGCCCCGTGCCCGCCGCGGCGACAACGCCACCCTCGAATACTGAGCAGGAACAAGCCCATGGACCTCACCGCCATCCTCACCCAGACCAAGCAGCAGATGTCCGCCATCACCGGCCTCACCGCCGAGACGGTGGCGCGGTTCGACCGTGACGAGGAAGGCTGGTCGGTCGCCATCGACATGGTCGAGCACCGCGCCATCCCCCGCACCAATGATTTGCTGGCCAGCTTCGATGTGAAGCTCGACTTCTCCGGCAATGTGCTGCGCTGGAAGCGCACCGGCCGCTTCCTGCGAAGCCAGGGCGGCGAGACCGGCTGATGTCCCTCCAGCACAGCGTCGGCGGCTCCGGCCTTGCCGACATCCTCGAACGCATCCTCGACAAGGGGATCGTCGTGGCCGGCGACATCTCGGTCAGCCTGGTGGGGGTGGAACTGCTGACCATCCGGCTGCGCCTGGTCATCGCCTCCGTCGATCGCGCGCTGGAAATGGGCATCCGCTGGTGGGAGGCGGACGCCGCGCTGACCGGCCGTGCCGATGCGCTGGCGGTGGAGAACGCGGCCCTGGTGCAGCGCGTCGCGGCCCTGGAAAAAGCCATGGGGAATGTCGCATGAGGCGGCCGGAACAGAATATTGGCGGGTTGCTGGACGGCTTGCGCCGGCTGGCCGAAGGGCTGGAGCAGTTCTCCCAACAGGGCGAGCAAAAGCTCGACATCGGCGGGCGCGAGGGCCGCATGGTCTTCGGCTATTCCGTCCGCACCGCCGATGGCAAGGCCGAGGCCTTCGGCCATGTGCCCACCCGCGCCGCCGAGACCCCGGCCCGCCAGCCTATCGTCGATGTGATCGAGGAGGCGGACGCCATCCTGGTCATCGCCGAAATGCCGGGGGTGGCGCTGGCGGACATCACCGCGGAGGTCGAGGCAGGCGCGCTGGTGCTGGACTGCACGGGCGCCACCCGCTGGCACAAGCGCATCGCCCTGCCCGGCCCGGTGCGGCCGGAAAGCCTGACGCTCGCGGCCCGCAACGGCATCGTCGAAATCCGCCTGGCCCGGGTGCCGGCATGAGCGCGCTCTACGTGCTCGGCATTGTCGAGGCCGCGGCGCTGGACAATGCCGACGGCATCGGCCCGGGCCTCGCCGGCGCCGAAATCTCCCTGCTTCGCGGCCGCTACGGCCTGGCCGCCCTGGTCGCCGAAGCCGGCGCCGAGCCGCCGGAGGCCACGCGCCGCAACATGATGGCCCACACCACGGCGTTGGAACGCGCCATCCAGCGCGCCGATGTGCTCCCCATGCGCTTCGCCACCATCGCGCCGGGCGAAGCGCAGCTCGATGCCTGCCTCACCCGCCATGCCGGGTTGTTCCGCGCCGCCCTGGCCGGCATCGCCGGCCGCATCGAGCTCGGCGTGAAGGCGAGTTGGCAGGAGGGTGTGGCGGTGCGCGAAATCCTCGCCGCCGACCCGGGGCTGCGGGCGATGCGCGACCGGCTGCAATCACGCCCAGGCAGCCAGACCTATCACGAGCGCATCGAGCTCGGCCGGGCCGTGGAGGCGGCGATGGACAAGCTGCGGGGCACCGACACCGCCGCCATCACCGGCCTGCTCGGGCCGCTGGCGGAGAAATCCCTCACCCTCAAGCAGCTCGACGAGGCCATGGTGCTCAACCAGGCATTTCTGGTGCGGCGCGAGCGCGAGGCGGAATTCGACCAGGCCATGCGCCGCCTGGCGGAGACCCAGGATGGCCGGATGAATCTCCGCTATATCGGCCCCGTGCCGCCATACAACTTCGTCACCTTGCGGGCCGATTGGCTCGCCGAGGCGGCCTGAGATGGGTCTGTTCAAGCTCCTCGCCTTCCCCGCCTTCCTGCCCATGGGCGGCGTGGGCTGGATCGCCTCCCAGGTCGCCGGCGCGGTCGAAGCACAATGGAACGACCCCAAGCGGATCGAGGCCGCGCTGCTGCGCCTGGAAGAACGGCTCGATGCCGGCGAGATCGAGGAGCCGGAATTCGAGGCCGCCGAGGCCGAGCTGCTGGCCGAACTCCACGCCATGCGCGCCCGCCGCGCGGCGGTGGCGCCATGAAGCTTACCATCCTGCAGGCCGAGGCGGCGGAGGCCGGGCGCGGCATCGCCCGCCTGGACTTCGCTGACATGGCGGCCCTCGGCCTCGCCCCCGGCGCGCTGGTGGCGCTGACCGGCGCCCGCACCACCCATGCCCGCGCCCTGCCCCGCCGCGGCATGGCCGGCCAGATCGCACTCGATGGCGCGACGCGCGGCAATCTGGGCCTCGGCCTGGGTGACGCCGTGGCGGTCGCCGCCGCCCCCGATGCCACCATCGCCGCCCGCCTGGCCCTGGCCGGCGCCACCCTGCCCGACGCCGCGATCCGTCGCGCCCTGGCCGGCGTGCCGCTCAATGTCGGCGACACGCACCGCATCGGGCGCGAGACGAGCCTGCGCATCACCGCCCTCACCCCCCCCGGCCCCAGCCTGCTGGGGGAGGCGACATACATCACCACCGAGGCGGCGACCGCGCCGGCGAAAGAATCCATCCGCTACGAGGAAATCGGCGGCCTCTCCCGCGTGCTGGAGCGGGTGCGCGAGGTGGTGGAACTCCCGCTCCGCCACCGTGCCGCCTTCGAGGCGCTGGGCATCGCGCCGCCCAAGGGCGTGCTGCTCTACGGCCCCCCCGGCACCGGAAAAACCCTCATCGCCCGCGCGGTCGCGACCGAGACCGGCGCGCATTTCATCGCCGTCAACGGCCCCGAGATCATCGACAAATACTACGGCGCCTCGGAACAGGCGCTGCGCGCGATCTTCACCGAGGCGCAGAAACACGCGCCGACCATCATCTTCATCGACGAGATCGACGCCATCGCCCCCAAGCGCGAGGCGCTGTCGGGCGAAAAGCAGGTCGAACGCCGTATCGTGGCACAACTCTTGACCTTGATGGACGGCCTCTCCGGCCGGGGCGAGGTGGTGGTGCTGGCCGCCACCAACCTGCCCGACAGCCTGGACCCGGCGCTGCGCCGGCCCGGCCGCTTCGATCGCGAGATCCGCATCGACCCGCCCGACCGCGCGGGGCGGCGCGAAATCCTGGCCGTGCACAGCCGCGCCATGCCGCTGGCGCCCGATGTCGATCTCGACCGCCTGGCGGGCGAAACCCCCGGCCATGTCGGCGCCGACCTGGCCGCGCTGTGCCGCGAGGCGGCGATGGCGGCGCTGCGCCGCGCCGGCGGTCTCAGCCCCCAGGGCCTGGCCATGGCGCCGGAAAACCTCACCGTCGCGGCCGAGGATTTTGCCGCCGCCCAGCGCCTCGTCGTCGCCTCCGCCCTGCGCGCCTCCTTCGTCGAAATCCCCGATGTGCGCTGGGATGAGGTGGCCGGCATTGGCGTGGCGCGCGAGGCGCTGATGCGCGCCGTCGAATGGCCGCTGCGCCGTCCCGCTTCCTTCGCCCGCCTCGGCCTGCGGCCACCGCGCGGCGTGCTGCTGCATGGCCGTCCCGGCACCGGAAAGACGCTGGCCGCGAAAGCCCTGGCCAGCGAGGCCGGTTGCGCCTTCATCGCCGTGCGCGGCGCCGAGATGCTGACGGAATGGCAGGGCGCCAGCGAACGGGCCTTGCGCGAAGCCTTCTCCCGCGCCCGCGCGGCGGCCCCCTGCATCCTGTTCTTCGACGAGATCGACGCCATCGCGCCGCGCCGCGGTGGCGGTGACGGCGCGACGGTGGAGCGCATGGTCGCGCAATTCCTGGTCGAGATGGACGGGGTGGCCGATCCGCCGGGCGTCGTCGTGCTCGGCGCCACCAACCGGCTCGACCGCATCGACCCGGCGTTGCTGCGCCCCGGCCGTTTCGACCTCGTGGTGGAAATGCCGCTGCCGGACGAGGCCGCGCGCCTCGCCATCCTTCGCGTCCACACGACCGGCATGCCGCTGGCCGCCGATGTCGACCATGCGCTGCTGGCCGCGGCCACGGACAACTTCGTCGGCGCCGATCTCGCCGGGCTGTGCCGCCGCGCCGGGCTCGAAGCCCTGGCCCGCGCCGGCGCTGCTGAACCCGACAGCGTGACCGCCGGTGATTTCGCCATCGCCCTCAGGGCGCAACAGGAGGCCAGGGTTTGGAACACGGAATAAGGCTGCTGGGCGTGGTGCCGGTCGCGGATGGGCCGGCGCGGGCCGCCATGCTCGGCGGCGCGGTGCGGCTGCTGCCGGCCGGGCCGGTGGCGGGGCTGGCGCAGCCGGCCGAGGCGCCGTCGCGCGCCTTTTTCCTCAAGCGCGACAAGGCGGCGCTGCTGCGCAACCTCGCCGCCGTCCAGCAGCGGCTGGAAGCGCTCTGCCAGGCCGGCCCCTTCCTGGCCTGCGACCCCGGTGCCGCGATCTGCCCGGAGGCCGAGCTCGCCCCCATGCTGGCCGGCGCCGCCGAGGAACTGGGCGCCGCGCTGTCCCGCCACGGCACCCACCACCAATGGGAGGTGATCCTGCGCTGGCAGCCCGAGGCGGTGCTGATGGCACGCCGCGGGGAACTCACCCCCGGACCGCGCGAGGCGATGGCAAAGGCCATCGCCGATCTGCTGGGCCGCGAGGTCGAGGCCCGCCGCGCCGCACTCGTGGCAGCGCTGCGCCCCCATGTCCTGGCCATCGCCGAGGCCATTCCGGCCCAGGGCGATGCGGAAACCGGCGCCACCGTGATCGTCCTCGCCGGCGGCGAGGCGGCGATCGAAACCGCACTCGGCACCCTGCCAGGTTTCGCCAGCCAGGGCGCCAGCTGCGACCTGCGTGGCCCCCTGCCCGCCCTGTCCCAGGGCGCTTTCCGGATGATGCGCTGCGACCCCCGCGCCTTGGCCGAGGCCTGGGACCGCCTCGGCCTGCCCGACACGCTGGAGCCGCGCGAGCTGACCCTGCGCTGGCGCGGCCTGGCCACCACGCTGCACCCCGACACCCAGGCACCGGGCGCGAGTGCGGAGGCCATGGCCGCCGCCACCGCCGCCTATCGCCTGCTGCGCCAACAGGCGGCGCGGCAGAACGGCCCCTTGCGACGGAACGCCTTCCTCGCCCGCCCGGGCCGCTACCTCGACATCACGCCGGAGGCCGCATGAACGACGCGCTCTACACCTATGCCGTGATCGCCGCCGGCGGCACGCCGCCGCTGGTCAGCGCCATCCTGCCCGGCGCGGCGCTGCTCGCCTTCGAGGAGGCGGGGGTGGCCGCCCTCGCCAGCCCCGTGCCCCGCGCGTGGTTCGAGGCCGGGCCGGAATGCCGCACCGAGGACCCCGATTGGCTGGCGGCGCGCGCCGCCGCGCATCACCAGGTGGTCGCGGCCACCCAGGGCGCCATCCTGCCCCTGGCTTTTGGCGCGCTCTTCTCCGATGAGGCCAAGCTGCGGGCATGGCTGCGCGAGGGGGCGGCGCAATTCGCCGCCGCGCTGGAGGCGGTGCGCGGCCACAGCGAATGGTCGATCGTCCTGGCCGAGGATGTGACCGCCCATGAGGCCTGGCTGCGCGGCCATGACCCCGGGCTTTCGGCACTGGCGGCGCAGGCCAGGGGCGCCTCCGCCGGTACCGCCTTCATGCTCAACCGCCGGCTGGAAAAGGCGCTGGCGGCGGCGCGCGACGCCCGCCGGCGCGATGCCGCCCAGGCGCTGGGCATCATGCTGGAAAGTGTCGCCGGCCGCGTCTGGCACAGCACCCCGCGCCAGCCCGCCGCGGTGGCGGGCTGGAACCTGCTGCTGCCCGCCCCGGCCCTGCCACGGCTGCATGCGGTGATGGAGGGTGAGGCGACGGCGCTGCAGGAAACCGGCCTCACCCTCAGCCTTTCCGGCCCCTGGCCGCCCTATGCCTTCGCGCGGGAGGCCAGCCTGCATGGCTGACCTGATCGACCTGATGCCGCGCCAGCCCCTGCCCGGCCCCGCCGCGCCGCAGCAATCGCTGGTCGATGTGCTGGACCAGCTGCTGGACACCGGCGTGGTGCTGGATGGGCAGATCGTCATCGCCCTCGCCGGGGTGGATTTGATCCATGTCGGCGTGCGCGCGCTGCTCGCCTCCGTCGACACGGCGCAGCGCCTGGTCACGGCGGCACCCCGGCCATGAGCGAGACCGCGCCGCTGTTCCGCTTCTCGATCGACCCCGGTGCCGCCGAGCGTGACCTGGCGCGGCTTGTGCTGACGCTGGTGGAGCTCATCCGCCGGCTGCTGGAGGCGCAGGCGCTGCGCCGGATGGAAGCCGGCACCATCGACGAGGCCGAGGTGGAAAGGCTGGGTTCCGCCCTGCTCAGCACCCGTGCCGCGGTTGTGGGGCTGTGCGAAAGGCTGGGCCTCGCGCCCGGCGAACTCAATCTCGATCTCGGCCCGCTGGGCCGGCTGCTCTGAGCAAGGAGGCTGCGATGACCGCCACCAGGATTTCCGCGCTGGGTGCCGATGGCATGGCGGCGGCGGCGCTGGCCATGCTGGCCGCCACCGCGCTGGGGGTCGCGGCCTCGGGCGCCATGCCGCAGCCCTGGGTGCCGCTGGCCGCCGCCGGGCTGGGGGTGGCGGCGGGGCTGCTCGGGCTGCTGGGGGTCGCCAGGCGCGGCGTCGCACCGCCGCTGGCACCGCCGGCCGCCCCCGTGCCGGGGCGCGAGATGGTCGAAAACCTGGCCGCGCTGATGCAGGGCATGGCCGAGGAGATGATGCGCCTGAAGCGCGACAGCACCGAGGCGAGCCGCGGCATGGCCGAGGCCCGCCAGGCCAGCCAGCGCATCGTCACCTCGGCCGAGGCGGCGATCGCCCGCCTGGACGAGAGCGCCGAGAGCAGCGCCATCGCCGCCCGCGCCCTGGCCCTGCTGCCCGGCATCGCCGACAACCACGCCCAGCGCATCGAGCTGATGGCCGCGCGCGCCGAACAGGCCCTGGCCCAGGTGCCCGAGGTGCTGGGCGATGGCGCGGCGGGTGCCGGGCTGGCGGAATTGCTGCACGCCCTGCCCGGGCAGATCGCCGCCCGGATGGCCGGGGCGCCAGCGAGGGATCTGGCCGGGCTGGAGGCCGCGCTGGCGCGGCTGGAAGCGTTGCCGGCGCCCGACAGCGCCGCGCTGGACGCCGCCATCGGCCGGCTGGACGCGATGCCCGACGCCATGGCCCAGGCGGTGGCCCGGCTTGAGACCCGGCTTGAGGCCGCGGCCGCGCCGGATTTCACCGCCCTGGAGGCCGCCATCGCCCGGCTGGGCGCCTCTCCCGCGCCCGACCTCGCGCCCCTCGCCGCCGCCGTGGCCCGGCTCGACAGCCTGCCTGGCGAGATCGGCACCGCCCTGGCGCAGCAGCACCCGGCCGAGGCCGCGCGGCTGGACGCCGTCCTGGCCCGTCTGGAAGCCGCCATGCCCGACCCGATGCTGGCGCTGGGCGTGATGGAGGCGACCGAGCGGCTGGAGAGCATCGGCGGCGACCTCAAGCGCGCCCTGGCGCTCTCCGCCAGCCTCTCGGCCGGCGAGGTGCCGCCGCTGGCCGCGCATGACCTGTCGGGGGTGGCGGAGAGCCTGCATGCCTCGCTGGCGCCGCAGCTGGCGGAGAGCCTGGCGCCGCTGCTGGGCCAGGCGCTCGGCGCCAAGCTGGCCAGCCTGGCCGTGGCCGCGCTGCGCCAGGGCGTGGCGCCGGACCTGACCGAGCTGACCGAGCGCATCGAGGGCGCAGGCCAGGCGATCCGCAGCCTGGGCCAGACCCTGCCGGGCGAGCTGGCGCAGGAGATGCGTGCGGCGGTGGCGGAGGGCATCGCCGGCGCCACCCCGCCGCTGGCCGAAACCGCCGGCCGCATCGAAGCCGCGGCCCAGCGCATGACGGTGATGAGCGAGGCGATGCCCGAGGCCGTCACCCAGGGCATCGCCGCCGCCACCCCCGCGCTGGACGCCACCGCGCAGCGGGTGGAGGCCGCGACCTTGCGCATGATGGCGCTGGGCGATGCCCTGCCCCTGGCCATCACCCAGGGCATCGCCGCCGCGACACCCGCGCTCGATGCCTCGGCCGATCGGGTCCAGGCCGCGACCCAGCGCATGATGGCGCTGGGCGACGCCCTGCCCCTGGCCATCACCCAGGGCATCGCCGCCGCGACACCCGCGCTCGATGCCTCGGCCGATCGGGTCCAGGCCGCGACCCTGCGCATGATGGCGCTGGGCGACGCCCTGCCAATGGCCATCACCCAGGGCATCGCCGCCGCCACCCCGGCGCTGGACGCCACAGCGGGGCGGATCGAGGAGGGCGTGCAGCGCATGCTGGCGCTGAGCGAGGCCCTGCCCCACGCCGTCGCCGGCGGGGTGGAGCAGGCCCTGACCGAGCGCGACGGCACCCTGGCGCCGCGGCTGGAGCAGGCCGCCCACCACCTGGCCGAAACCCTGCCGGCCAGGCTGGCCGCCACGTTGGAGGCCAGGCTGGGGGCGCTGACCGCGGGGCTGGAACACGCCGCCGCCGGCTTCCCGCCCGCGGCCGAAGGGCTGGCCGCGCATCTCGCCGCGCTCGAAACCCTGGGGCCCGTGCTGGATGGCGTGACCGACCGGCTGATCGAGACCGCTGGCGCCCTGGCCGCCACCGGCGGCAGCCTGGCCCCCATGGCGGACGCCACCCGCCGCGCCATGGACGCGCTGGCGGTGGCGACGCAGAGCCGCCCGGCGGCGGCAAGGCCCGAAGCGCAGCACACCCCCTCGGTCGCCGCGTCCATCCTGGGTCGTCTGGCGCCGGCCGAGGAGCCGGCGGTCGCCGCCACCCTCATGCGCCTGGATGGCGTGGGGCGCGAGGTCGCATCGCTGCTGCGCGATACCGAGGGGCTGGCCGGCGGCGGCGGCCTCTCCCGCCCGGCAGCGAGCCGCGCGCCAGAACTGCTGGAAAGCCTGGATGAGACCATTCGCGGGCTGCAATCCATCAGCACCGCCATCGCCATGGCGGCGGACCGGCGGCTGGACTATGCCCGCGCCGGCTAGGCCCGCGGGGCGCCGACCACCAGCGTGGTGTTCTCCACCGCCACCACCATCAGGCCGGTCCCCGGCTCCGCCGGGGCCAGCAGCCGGGCGGGCCATTCGCTGTCACCCAGCCGCACCCGCGCGCCGGCCGGGCCATCCTCGATCAGCAGCACATGCCGCCCGACCAGCCCGTCACCCGGATTGTTGACCGGCGGTTTCACCCGCTTGCGTGACCAGGAGAAGCCGACGCCCGCCGCCAGCAGCACCAGGAACGCCACGCAGGCGGCGGGGAAAGCCCAGCCCAGCCAAAGCACGGCCAGCCCCGCGCCGATCGCGGCCGCGCCGATCCAGAACAGGAAGACGCCGGGCAGCAGCATCTCCGCCGCCAGCATCACCAGGCCGCTGCCGACCCACCAGACCCAGGGCTCCATCATGTGTTGGGCACCGAACCGCGCGGCGCCATGGGCGCGTTGGGGGGGCCGCGCATCAGCTCCAGCGCCTGCACCACGCCGCCGGCCAGGGCGGCGCTTTCCATCGGCACCAGCACCAGTTTCTGGGCCGGGTTGGCGGCCAGGATGGCGAAGGCGGCGACGTATTTTTCCGCGATGAAGTAGCGCAGCGCCGTGTCGCCGGCGCCGGCCGCGGCATCGGCGACAAGGCGGGTGGCGTTCGCCTCGGCCTGGGCCAGGCGCTCGCGCGCCTCGGCATCGCGCTCGGCGGCCAGTTGCCGGCCCTCGGCCTGCAGGATCAGCGCCTGCTTCTCGCCCTCCGAACGCTGGATGGCGGCCTGGCGGTCACCCTCGGCGCGCATGACGGTGGCGCGGCGCTCACGCTCGGCCGTCATTTGCAGGTTCATGGCGCGGATCAGGTTCTCCGGCGGCTCCACCTTGCGGATCTCCACGCGGCTGACCTTCATCCCCCAGGGGTCGGTCGCACCGTCCAGGATCATCAGCAGCGAGGAATTGATGCGTTCACGCCCCGACAAGGTCGCGTCCAGCTCCATCTCGCCGATCACCGCGCGAATATTCGTCATGGCCAGCGCTGTCAGCGCCTGTTGCAAATTCTGCACCGCATAGGCCGCCTTCACCGGGTCCATCACCCGGTAATAGACGATGCCGTCGACCGCGACTGTGGCGTTGTCCTTGGTGATCACGCTCTGCTCGGGGATGTCCAGCACCACCTCCTGCACGTTCAGCTTGCGGCCGATGCGGTCGATGAAGGGGACGATGATATTGAGGCCGGGATTGAGCAGCCGGGTGAAGGCGCCGAAGCGCTCCACCGTCCAGACCTCGCCCTGGGGCACGGTGCGCACGCCCTGGGCCACGGTGAAGACCGCCAGCCCGATGAGGAGGACGAGAATGATGGTGAGCGGTTCGATGAAACCCATGGCTGGTGTCCTTGCCTGTCTGACGGCAGCATAGCGCGATGCAGCATATCCCGCTCGCCTCCTTCGATGACCTCTCCCTGGGCCAGGAGTTTTCCTTCGGCACGCACAGCATGAGCGCTGCCGAGATCATCGAATACGCGCAGAAATTCGACCGCCAGCCGTTTCACACCGACCCCGAGGCGGCGGTGAATGCGCCGCTCTTCGGCGGCCTGGTGGCGTCCGGGCTGCACACCATGGGCGTGGTGTTCGGCGCGGTGACGGGCTCGGGCCTGTTCCGCGAGATCTCGCTGGGCGGCAACCGCATCGAGACGCGCTGGCCGGCGCCGCTCAGGCCGGATGAGGCCTTCTCGGTCACCGGCCGGGTGGTGGAGCTGAAACCCAGCCGCTCACGCCCCGAGCTTGGCGTGGCGGTCATGTTCTATGAGGGCCGGCGGGTGGCCGATGGGGTGGTGGTGATCACCATGGAAGGGGCGCATTTCTTCAGGCGCTGAAGCGCCGGGAAGGATCGGGCTCGGCCCAGAGCGCGGCATCGCCCAGGATGTCGGCGAGTTGCACGCCCAAGGCCTCCAGGCAGGCCGCCCCCTTGGCCTCGCTGGCGCGGCGCGCATCGCCGACCACCCCGGTCGGCGTCATGTCGGAAAAACTGCGGCGGAAGTAGAGCGCGCGCGGCTGGCCCGGGGCGCGGGTGCTGTGCGGCCCATGCGCCTGCGCCATCCGTTCCATCCGCACCGTGCCGGTCGTGACATGCATCATCATCGAGGTCTCGGCCTCGCAGGCATGCATGACGCCGGGCTGGTCCTCGAGAATCCCCGCAAACGCCTCCGGCGCCACCAGCCAATAGGTGCCGCCGGCGACTTTCCGGTCCGGCCATTCATTGCCGATTTCGGCGACCGCCACGCCGATCGCCTCAGTGTTCCCGCCATGGGCGTTGAGCAGCATCAGCCGCTGGAAGCCATGGCGGAAGACGCTGCGGGCAATGCCGCGGAGCACCGCCAGGAAGGTCGGCTGGTCGAGCGTGACGGTGCCGCCGAAGGCCATGTGGTGCTCGGCCAGGCCGTGCCAGACCACCGGCAGCACAACGACCTTGTGGCCGGCCGCGTGCAGCTTTTCCGCCGTGCGCCCGGCCACCGCCTCGCCCAGAAAGGTGTCGGTGCCGGTGGCGAGGTGCGGCCCGTGCTGTTCCAACGAGGCCACGGGCAGGATCACCAGCGTGTCGGCGGCGGCGGCGGCGCGGAGTTCGGGGGCGGTCATCCGCGCCCAGAGGAGTTCGGTCATCAGCATTCCTTGGTCAGAAAAACCACACCAGCTTGACCGGGGCCACAGCCCCCCGCAAGGATCGCCGCCATGATCCTGCTCATCGACAACTACGACAGCTTCACCTTCAACCTCTTCCACTTCCTGGGTGACCTGGGGGTAGCGGTCGAAGTCCGCCGCAACGACGCGCTGAGCGTGCAGGACGTCATGGCCCTACGCCCCGACGCCGTCCTCCTCTCCCCCGGCCCCTGCACCCCCAATGAGGCCGGCATCTGCCTCCCCCTCATCGCCGCCGCCGCCGAAACCGGCCTCCCGCTGATGGGCGTCTGCCTCGGCCATCAGGCCATCGGCCAGGCTTTCGGCGGCGTGGTGCTGCGCGCGCCGGAGCCGGTGCACGGCAAGGTCTGGGAAGTCACCCATAACGGCACCGACATCTTCGCCGGCCTCCCCTCCCCCTTCCGCGCCACCCGCTACCATTCCCTGGTCGTCGAGCGCGAAACCCTGCCCGCCTGCCTCACCTCCACCGCCTTCACCGCCGACGGGCTGATCATGGGCATGGCGCACAAGACCCTGCCGATCTGGGGCGTGCAGTTCCACCCCGAGAGCATCGCCTCCGAACACGGCCACCAGATCCTCGGCAACTTCATCCGCCTCGCCGGCGCCCGCACAACAGCGTGAACGGCCTCAAGCCCATCCTCGCCCGCCTCGCCGCCGGCGAGCGCCTGGCCGAGACCGAGGCCGAGGCCGCCTTCGGCGTGATCATGGCGGGCGAAGCCACGCCCGCGCAGATCGCGGGCCTGCTCATGGCCATGCGGGTGCGCGGCGAGACGGTGGCGGAGATGACCGGCGCGGTGCGGGCCATGCGCGCCCGCATGCTCGCCATCGAGGCGCCGCCCGATGCCATGGACATCGTCGGCACCGGCGGCGATGCCTCGGGCAGCCTCAACATCTCCACCGCCACCGCCATGGTCGTGGCGGGATGCGGCGTGCCGGTGGCCAAGCACGGCAACCGGGCGCTGTCGTCCAAATCCGGCGCCGGGGATGTCATCTCGGCGCTGGGCATCGGCCTGGAAACGCCGATCGAGGCGCTGCCCCGCGTGCTGGCCGAGGCGGGCATGGTCTTCCTCCTGGCACCCCGCCACCACGCCGCCCTGCGCCATGCCGGCGGCGCGCGGGTCGAGCTCGGCACCCGCACCATCTTCAACCTGCTCGGCCCCCTGGCCAACCCGGCCCGCGTCACCCGCCAGCTCACCGGCGCCTTCTCCGCCGAATGGCTGCGGCCGATGGCCGAGGCGCTGTCACGCCTGGGCACCACGCATGCCTGGGTTGTGCATGGCCAGGGGCTGGACGAGATCGCCCTCAGCGGCCCCACCCATGTCGTCGCCCTGGAAAACGGCGCGATCCGCGAATTCACCATATCGCCCGCCGATGCGGGCCTCCCCGAGGCCCCGCCCGAGGCCATCCGCGGCGGCGAACCGGCCGAAAACGCCGCGGCCCTGCGCGCCCTGCTGGAGGGCGCGCCCGGGGCCTATCGCGATATCGTCCTGCTCAACGCCGCCGCCGCCCTTGTGGTGGCGGGCCGGGCGCCCGATCTGATGGAGGGCGCTGCCCAGGCCGCCCGCGCCATTGATGCCGGCGCGGCACTCGGGGTATTGCAGCGCCTCCAAAAGGCTACATCCCTGCCATGAATGCTCCCGCCGTGATTATTCCGACCGAGATGCCCGACACGCTCGCCCGCATCCTGGCCGATAAGCGGGCGGAGGTGACGGCCCGCATGGCCGCCCATCCGCTGGCGGAGATGGAGCGCGCGGCGCGCGACGCCGCTCCCGCGCGCGATTTCGTGGGCTCGCTCTGCGCCGCGGTGTCGGAGGGCTCGACCGGGCTGATCGCCGAGATCAAGCGCCGCTCGCCCTCGGGCGGCGAGATGCGGGCGGATTTCAACCCCGCCGCCATCGCCCGCGCCTATGCGGCCGCCGGCGCCCGCTGCCTTTCCGTGCTGACCGACGAGACCTGGTTCGGCACCACGCCGGCCGACCTCAAATCCGCCCGCGCCGCCTGCGCCCTGCCGGTCCTGCGCAAGGATTTCATGATCGACCCCTACCAGGTGTTCGAGGCCCGGGCGATGGGTGCGGATTGCATCCTGCTGATCATGGCCGCCCTGTCCGACGACCTGGCCAATGAGCTGGAGGAGCTGGCCCGCGGCCTGGACATGGCGGTGCTGGTGGAGGCGCATGACGAGAATGAGCTGATGCGCGCACTCGGCCTGGAAACCCGCCTGGTCGGCATCAACAACCGCGACCTGCGCACGCTGAAGACCGACATCGCCACCACCGAGCGCCTGGCGCCGCTGGTGCCCATCGACAAATTGCCGGTGGCGGAAAGCGGGCTGCGCTCGGCGGCCGATGTGCGCCGCATGGCCGAGGCCGGCGCGCGCTGCCTGCTGGTGGGCGAGCATCTGCTGCGCGCCGATGACATCGAGGCGGCGACGCGCGAATTCCTGCATGGCTGACCAGGGGGCTGACCAGGGGGCTGAACTCACCCATTTCGACGCCCAGGGGCGGGCCGCGATGGTGGATGTCTCGGCCAAGGACGAGACCGCGCGGGTCGCCACCGCGCGCGGCCGGATCGTGATGGAACCCGCCACCCTGGCGAAAATCCAGGCCGGGCAGATGGGCAAGGGCGATGTTCTGGGCGTGGCGCGGCTGGCCGGAATCATGGCCGCCAAACGCACGGCCGATCTCATCCCGCTCTGCCACCCGCTGGCCTTGTCCAAGGTGACCGTGGACCTCGTGCCGGTCGAGCCCGATGCGGTCGAGATCGAAGCCACCGTGAAGCTGGTCGGCCGCACCGGGGTGGAAATGGAGGCGCTGACGGCGGTCAGCGTGGCGGCACTCACCGTCTATGACATGTGCAAGGCGATCGACCGCGGCATGCGGATCGAGGGCATCCGCGTGGTGCTGAAGGAGGGCGGCAAGTCGGGCCGCTTCGAGGCCGCCTGATGCAAAGCGTGGCCGAGGCGCGGACGCGCATCCTGGCCGCCCTGGCGCCAACCGCGCCCGAGACGGTGGCCCTGGCCGAGGGTTCCGGCCGCGTGCTGGCCCGGTCACTCGAGGCCAGGCTGACCCAGCCCCCCGCCGCCGTCTCCGCCATGGACGGCTATGCCGTGCGCGCGGGCGATGCCGGGCTGGAGGCGCGGCTGCGCGTGGTGGGCGCGGCCCCGGCCGGCCATCCTTTCGCAGGCCAGGTAGGCCCGGGAGAGGCGGTGCGCATCTTCACCGGTGCCTTCATACCCCAGGGTGCCGACGCCATCCTGCTGCAGGAGGACGCGACCGCCGAGGGCGACCAGGTCATGGTGCGCGAGGCGTTGACGAAGGGCCGCTGGGTGCGCCCCGCCGGCCTGGATTTTACGCGCGGCGAGACACTGATCTCCGCCGGTCGGCGGCTGACCGCGCGCGACATCGGCCTGGCGGCGGCGGCCAATCACCCCTGGCTTGCGGTCCATCGCCGCCCGCGCATCGGCATCCTGGCCACCGGCGACGAGATCGCCCTGCCGGGCGACCCGCTGCCCGCCGGCGGCATCGTCAGCTCCAACGCCCATGCCCTGGCCGCCCTGGTGCGCGCCCTGGGCGCCGAGCCCCTGGTGCTGCCCATCGCCCCCGATGACGCCGATGCCATCGCCACCCTGGCGCACGGGGCGCGCGGCTGCGACATGCTGGTGACGACCGGCGGCGCCAGCGTGGGCGAGCATGACCTGGTGCAGAAGGCGCTGGGGCCGCAGGGTTTCGCGCTCGATTTCTGGAAGATCGCCATGCGCCCGGGCAAGCCGCTGATCTGGGGACGGCTGGGCGAGACGCCGATGCTCGGCCTGCCTGGCAATCCGGTCTCCGCCCTGGTCTGCGCCGTGGTGTTCCTGGCGCCGGCCATCGCGGTGATGTCCGGCCTGCCGGCGGCGCCCACGCCCAGCGCCGCGGCCGTGGCGGGGGCCGACCTGCCGGCCAATGACCAGCGTGAGGATTACCTGCGCTGTACGCTGGATGAGGATGGCGGCGTGGCCAAGCCCTTCGCGCGCCAGGACAGTTCCATGCTGAAAACCCTGGCGCGGGCCGATGCGCTGCTGATCCGCGCGCCCCACGCCCCTGCCCTGCCGGCCGGTTCGCCGGTGCGGATCATCCGCCTTGCCGCGCTGGGAATTTGAACAAACAAGGCACGAATGCCTTTACTCCGGAAAAGAACCTTTCTAGAACACAGGATAGATTCCCGGTTTGTTCGGTGGTCGGCCCTTGTAAGGTTTTCCGCATGCTCACGCGCAAACAGCACGAGCTGCTGATGTTCATCCACAAGCATCTTGAGGAGACGGGGTTTTCGCCGTCTTTCGAGGAGATGAAGGATGCGCTGAAGCTGAAGTCAAAATCGGGCATCCACCGGCTGATCACGGCGCTGGAGGAACGGAATTTCCTGGCGCGGCGCGCCCATCGCGCCCGGGCTCTGGAGGTGCTGCGGATGCCCGAGGATCTGGGCCCCCGCCGCCAGCCCCGCATGCCGGAGGCCCCGGTCGCACCACCCAACAACGTCATCGCCGGCAATTTTTCTCGCGCGGCAAAACCGCCCGCCCCGGAGATGGTGGCGCTTCCCATGTTCGGCCGCATCGCCGCCGGCGTGCCGATCGAGGCGATGCGCGACGTCGGCACCACGGTGGAGGTCGCCGCCTCCATGCTGGGCATGGGTGAGCATTACGCGCTGGAGGTCTCCGGCGATTCGATGCAGGAGGCCGGCATCCTCGACGGCGACACGGTGGTGATCCGCCGCGGCGAAACGGCCGAGAACGGCGCCATCGTCGTCGCCCTGGTCGATGAGAACGAGGTCACGCTGAAGCGCCTGTGGAAGAAGGGCAACACGGTGGCGTTGGAGCCCGCCAACAAGGCTTACGAGACCCGCATCTTCGGCCCCGACCGGGTGCAGGTGCAGGGCCGCCTCGTGGGGCTGCTGAGGAAATACCACTGATGCGGGGATGGCTGCTGGCGGCGCTTCTGCTGGCGCTGCCCGCCGCCGCCCAAGCGCCCAATTCCGGCGCCGAATGGGGCCGTCTGGCCAACCCCACCGGGGGTGCCACCCGCATCATCGGCGGCACCGGCCTGGGCTGCATCGCGGGTGCGGTGCAATTGCCGGCCGAGGGCCCGGGCTTCGAGGCCGTGCGGCGCTACCGCAACCGCCATTGGGGCTCGCCCGAGATCGTCTCCTTCCTGACCCGGCTGGCCGGCGAGGCCCGCGCGGCGGGCTTCCCGCCGCTGCTCTTTGGCGACATGTCGCAGCCGCGCGGCGGGCCGATGTCCTCCGGCCATGCCAGCCACCAGAACGGGCTGGACGCCGATATCTGGCTCGACCTGCGCGGCCTGCCCGCCGGCAGCCGCGCCTGGGCCGAGGGCGAAGGGCCGCCGGTCCTGGTCCTGCCCGACGAATCGGCGGTGGACCCGCAGCGCTTCACCCCCGCCCATGCCCGCCTCATCCGCATGGCCGTCAGCCAGCCCGGCGTGGACCGGGTGCTGGTGAACCACGGCATCAAGCGCAGCCTGTGCCAGATGCATCCTGGCGAGGCCTGGCTGCGCCGCGTTCGCCCCTGGCGCGGCCATGACAGCCACATGCATGTCCGCCTGCGCTGCCCGCCGGGCCAGAACGACTGCCAGGACATCGCCCCGCCGCCCCCCGGCGATGGCTGCGACGCCAGCCTGGACTGGTGGCTGAGCGCCGAGGCGCGCAACCCGCCGCGCCGCCCGCCCGGGCCACCGCCGGCCATGCCCGCCGCCTGCGGCCCGGTCTTCTCCGCCCGCTGAGGATGCTCGAGGCCGATCTCTACGCCCCGGTGAAGGCGCATCTGGAGGCCCAGGGCTACGCCATCCGTGGCGAGGTCGGCCATTGCGACATGGTCGGCTGGGACGCGGGCCAGGAAACGCTTGTGGTGGTCGAGCTGAAACGCAGCTTCGGCCTGGCCGTGCTGTATCAGGCGTTGCGAAGGATGGCGGCGGCGGACCTGGTCTATGTCGGCGTGGGCGTGCCCGAGGGGGCGAAGGCCCGCCGGAACTGGGATGCGCAGCTGCCCGAGGCCACGCGCCTGTGCCGCATGCTGGGCCTCGGCCTGCTCTCCATCCGCCACAACGCCGTGGTCGTGCATGCCGATCCCGGCCCCTTCGCACCACGGAAATTCCCCGCCCGGCGTGGCAGACTGCTCAGCGAATTCAACCGTCGCAGCGGCGACCACAACATCGGCGGCACCACCCGGCGGCCGCGCATGACCGCCTATCGCGAGGATGCGCTGCGCTGCGCGCGGCTGCTGGCCGAGGCCGGTGGCCCGCGGCGCCCGGCCCAGCTGCGCGATGCCGCCGGCGTCCCCAAGGCCGCCGCCATGCTGCGCCGCAACGTCTACGGCTGGTTCGAAAACCCGTCGCGCGGGCTCTACACGCTCAGCCCCGCGGGTGCGGCGGCGCTGGCGCTGCACGCCGATGTCATTGCCGCGCAGGCAATATCGCCTGCAGGCTCGTCCGCACCACCGCAGCGAAAGGCCCAGGCGCTGCGAGCCCGGCCTCCAGCGCCGCGAAATCGGCCCGGCTCGCCACCTTCAGCACCGGCATCCTGAAGGCCGCGCACCACGCCGCCATGTCGGGATTGCTGAGATCGGTGCCGCACACCGCGCCGGGATGCTGGCGCTCCTGATGGATGCGGATGGAGCCGTAGCTGCCATTGTCGCTCAGCAGCAGCTTGATCGCCGCCCCGCGCGCCTGCGCCACCGCCAGTTCCTGCCCGGTCATCAGGGCGCCACCATCGCCCAGGGCGCAGATCACCTGCCGGCCCGGAAAGCGCAACGCCGCCGCAACCGCCGCCGGCATACCGCAGCCCATGGCGCCGGACTGGCTGGCCAGCAGCCATTGCCCGCTTTTCCAAGCCACCTTGCGATAGAAGGGCGCCGCGAAGGTCCCGGCATCGAGGGTGACGATGGCGTCCGGCGCGGCAACCCGGCCCACCAGCGCCGCGATTTCGGAAAACGCCAGCCCGTCCGGCCAGTCGCGCGGCGTCAGACGACAATCCGCGACATGCAAGGCGCGCAGCCGGGCATTCCAGGCCGCGCGGCCCGCCGGCGGCGCGGCCGGCGCCGGCATGGCGGCCAGAAGCGCCACCGCATCGGCATCCACCGCCAGCGCGGCGGCGAAATCCCAGTTCAGCCGGGCGACATCGCGGCAGACATGCACAAGCCGCTGCCCCGGCGCGGGCCAGGAATAACCCTGCGTGGTGATGTCATGCAGCCTGGTGCCCAGCGCCAGCACCAGATCGGCCTGGGCAAACGCCGCGCGCTGCGCATCGGGGTTCCGCAACCCCATATCGCCGACATAGAGCGGGTGATCATTGGGAAACAGCGATTGCCGACGGAAGCTCACGGCGACCGGCACATCCCAGGCCTCGGCGAATCGCAGCAGCGCCGCCTGGCGGGCGCCGGAGGCATCCTCGAAGCCATGGCCGGCCAGCAAAATCGGCCGCTCGGCCCGGGCCAGCATCGCCGCGATGGGTGCCGGGTCGGCCAGGCTGGGCGCGGGCGGGTGAAAGCCCGGCGCGGCCACCGCGCATTCCATCGCCAGCACATCCTCGGGCAGGCTGAGGACCACCGGCCCCGGCACCCCCTGCGTCGCCATCGCCCAGGCGCGGGCGATCAGCGCGGGCACATCCTCGGGCCTGCGGGCCTCGCCCACCCATTTCGCGACATCGCCGAACATCGCGGCATAGTCGATCTCCTGGAAGGCGCGGCGGCGCAGGTCGCGCGCCTCCACCTGGCCGACCAGCAGGATCAGCGGCACGCAATCCTGCTCGGCCGCATGCAGCGCGATGGCGGCGTTGCAGGCGCCGGGCCCGCGGGAGACCAGTACCACCCCGGGCCGCCCGGTCAGCTTGGCATCCGCCAGTGCGGCGAAGCCCGCCCCACCTTCCTGCCGGGCGACGACCAGGTCGATCCCCGACCCTTGCGACGGGTGCAGCGCGTGCAACAACGAGATATAGCTCTCGCCAGGCACGCACCAGGCCCGGTCCACCCCCCGCGCGGCAAGGAACTGGACAAGGCGGGCGGCGGCGGTGGGATGTGTCATGGCGGCGCATCCTGGCCGCGCGCCGCGCATACGAAAAGCCCCGGACGGCACCCGATGGGGGGGTGCCGTCCGGGGCGTGCGACGCGCCGGGATGGGGAAACAACGCGTCGGTCTCGGTGCCCGGTTCAGCCGCCCTTGCGGCGCCTGAACCCGGGGGAGCCTGGGGAGGTCACCCGCCCCCCTTCCGCCAGGCGGGCGGGGTTTGGCGGGCGGCGCTCCGCCTGGCGGGCAAGCTACCGGTTCGGCGAGTTCAGCGCCGTGGTGATGGTGCCGAGGTTGCGGCCCTGGATGTCGAAGCGCACCTGCACCCCGGCCACGCGGCGGTCATTGCGCGGCTGGCGATAGGTGCAGTTGAACTGGTCACCCAAGGCGCCGCGGGCCTCGCAATCCATGCCGGATTGGCGCAGCCGCTGCAGCAGCGCCGCGGCGTCGGAGCCCTGCGGATGGGCCTCGGCCAGATCCTGCTCCAGCATGCGGGTGCCCTCGGCCGTGCCCACGTCGATGTAGCGGTCGAAGGGAGCGCGCACCGGCCAGGGGCTCTGGCCGCCCCAGACATAGGCGAAGACGCTGACGCCGAGGAAGAGAATGCCCAGCGCGGTCAGCATCAGCTTGACGGTCTGGAAGACTTCGGAATTGCGGCCCATGACAATGTTCCTTGTTGTGCGTTGTTCGAGGTTACGGGCGGTCACAGGGTGGCCAACAGGCCGAAGCTGGGCTGGGGCACCGGTGCCGGCGCCACGCTCAGCGAGGGCAGGATGGAGGTGATGTTCCTGCCATCCGTCTGCACCCGGGTCTCCAGCCGCGCCACGCGCTGGAAGGAGAGCGGGCGGTTGAAGACGCATTCATAGCTGCCGGGGCTGCGCATATCGGCCTGGCATTCGAAGCCCTCCCGCGCCAGGCGGTTGAGCAGGCTGCCGGCATCGCTGCCGACGGGGTGCAGCAGGTGCAGCTCCTGCGCCAGCCGGGCCTGCGAGTTGTAAAGCCCGCCGGACATGAAGCGTTGCGCCTCGTTCTGCGGCCTCACATTCTCCGGCCCGCCATGCACCGAGGCATAGCTGGCCAGCGAGGCAAACATCAGCGCCGTGGCGATCGCGGCGTTGCGGAAGGTCCGCAAGGCATCGTGGGTGATCATCATGGTCAGTCCCCATCCATGAGCAGTTTCGGTAGGGATGTTGTAGATCACATGCCTGTCAGCGTGGTGTTGAGTGCTGTTGAGGGTTGTCCGCACGACACACGGTTTGTCGCCTTTGTCGTGGCCGCGGGGCGCGGGTTTGTCGTCATCACGTCGCGGGCGCGTGAAATGTTGTTCGGCGCGGGCGCGTCACCAGCCGTGGTGGCGGCTGGCGGCGACGGGGATGCCGGCGCCGGCCACGCCGTCGCGCAGCCGCGTCCAGTCCGCCTCCCGCGCGATCGGAAAGAGATGCATGAACCAATGCCCGATGGCCTCGTCGGTCGGCGCCTCCTCGGCCGCCCAGGCGGCGCGGGCGGCGGCCAGGAAGCCCTGTGCCGCCGCTGCCGCCTCCCGCCCGCGGCCGAGATGTTGCAGGGCGGCGGCGTGCCAGGCGCGGCTGGGCAGGGCCACGCCCGCACTGCGGCCGGCGGCCTCGGCGGCGGCCGCGTCATCGCCGCCCAGAAAGGCAATGGCGCTGCGATAGACCCAATGCGCCGGGGGCGGCGCGGGGCAGAGCGCCAAGGCCTCCCCGGCCATCGCGCCCGCCGCCGCATGCTGGCCCATGAAGGCGTGGAACAGCGCGGCCGAGATCAGCGTCCAGGGATCGTGCCGGTTCAGCCGCAGCGCCTGCTGCATGTGGCTGGCGGCGCGCTCGTAGCGCTTGGCCATGGCCAGCGCCCAGCCCAGCGCGAGCTGTGCCCGGCTGTCCATGCCATCCAGCGCCACGGCGTGCTCCGCCCGGGCGATCGCGCGCAGTTCCGTCGCACGCGCCCGGCGCTGCCCCGGGAAGGCGATGTGGCTGGCATTGTCCATCTCCACCAGCGCGGAATGCGCCGGCGAGAAGCCGGGCGCCTCGGCCGCGGCCTCCAGGTAGAGCGTCTGCGCGCGCTGCCAGTTCCCGGGCTGGAAGAGATTGATCATCGCCCGGGCGCGCAGCCACTTGTCGTGCGCGGCCAGCGACACGTCAGGGGTGGCCGCGGTCTCGGCCAGTCGCGCCGCCGAGATCGAGCCAAGCAGCGAGACGGCGATGCGGCTGACGACATGGCGCCTGGCATCGAACCAGCCCTCCAGGCTGAGCTCGACGCATTCGCTCCAGAGCAGCAGCCGGCTGGCCTCATCGCGCAGGGCAAGGGTGAGGCCGATGCGCCCGGCCCGTTCCATCGCCGTCGCCTCCAGCGCCAGGCGGCTGCCCGGGCTGTCGGCAAGGCCGGTCAGCGGCGGCGGGCTGGCCGCATCCATCACCACCCATTCGCGGAACCGGGCGAGGCAGGCGATGAGTTCATGGCGGAAGCCGGGGACGAGATGCGCATGGCCCTCGGCCACGCCGCTGGTGGCAAAATGCGGCACCAGCAGCACCATGCGCACGGGCTGCTGTGTCGCGGCCAAGGGCGGGGCGGGGACAGGCTGCGCCACGCCGGCGCGCCAGCCCGCGGCATCGGCCGCACCACCCTTGATCGCGCTGACAAGCGCCTGGGTCTGGGCCGAGGGCTCCATGTCATGCTCGGCCGCCAGCGCGTCCCACAGCGTCTCATAGGCGCGCAGCGCGCTGGCGGTGTCGCCCGCCGCATGGGCCGCCCGCATCAGGCAGCGGCAGGCCGCCTCATGCGTCGGGTCCAGGCGCAGCAGCACGGCGGCGATGGCGGTGCGCGCGGCATCATCACCGGCCTCCTGCGCCATCATCGCCTCCAGCGCCCGGCTCCACTGCCGCTCCAGCGCGCGGCGCAGGCCGAGCAGCCAGACGCGGAAGGCCGGGTCGACATCCTCCATGCCCGGCAGCAGCGAGGCGGCGAGGCGTGGTGTCTCCCGCAACAGCGGGTGGAGCTGCTGGAAGGCCAGCATGTCCTGCACCGCGCGCAGATCGGTGCTGGCATCGGGCAGCGCTATGGCATCGCGCTCGGCCGAGAGCAGGCCGTAGCCGGCGGACTGCAGGGCCGATTTCACCTCGCTCAGGGCCTGGCGCAGGGCGGCGCGGGCATGCGCATCATCGGATTCGCTCCAGAGCAGGCCGGCCAGGCGGCCTCGGGTCTCGCCGCCCCGGCCGGAGATGGCGAGGCAGGCGAGCAGCGCCTGTCCCTTGCGGCCCAGGCGCAGCCGCTGGCCGCCCACCAACACATCGAAGCCGCCGAGCAGGCGCAGCGTGATCGCGCCGGGCGGGGGCTCCGGCCGGGGTGGAGATGTCGGCGCCTCGGGCATGTGATGTCCCTAACAACAAGGACGCCGGGCGCAATGGCCAGGCCAATTTCACCGCAGGCATGCAACTGCGCGGCCGCGCCGAAAACTTAGGAAACACCGCCCTTCCGGCTGGCCACCCAGCGGGCCGGGCGGCGATCCTCACGATATTGTGACAGCCGGGCGAGGCGAGCCGGCCTCAGCCGGCGGCCGGGGCCCGCTTCTCCTGCGCGTGCCGCAGCAGGGCGAGGCCGCGATACAGCCCATGCACCATCTTCGAATAGGGCATGACCAGGAAGAAGCCGATCACCAGCCCGAGATGGATGGCCAGCAGCACCCCCATCGCCCCGGTATGCCGCAGCCCCAGCAGCAGCAGGCCGGTGGCGGCGATCAGCCAGAGCAGCCCGAGCATGGCGTATTCGCCGCCCAGCAGCTTTTTCGCCACCGGCACCGGGTCGGTCACCGTCTTCAGCCAGAGCAGCCCGGTGGTGCCCACCAGCATGCCGATGCCGCCCCAGAAGCCGAGTTGCACCGGCAGGGAGAGGAAGGCATGCGGCGACTTCCAGCCAAAGATATTGTGGTAGATCGCCCCGGTCGTGGTGGCGGCGAAGCAGAGCATGAAGCCGAAAAACATCGCCTGGTGCAGCCAGCGCTTGGCTGATGAAAAACTGTCATCGATGTCATTGCAGCCATGCCCGCCGCCGCCGAGGTGGCGGAGCGTGAGGATGTCGAAGGCGGCCTCGGCCACCGGGGCCGGCGAGGTGACGGGGGCTTGGGCGGTGCCGCGCCAGTAGCTGATGGCGCCCATGGCGAGTGCCACCAGCGCATAGCCGAAGGATCCGCCGGCCAGGATCATGATCAGCCAATAGGGGATGACCCGGAAGAAGGCGCCGACACCGGTCTGCGCCGTGTATAGGGTGGCGGGGTCGGCCAATGCCATGGTCAGCAGCAGCGCGAGGGTCGGCGCCAGCACGGCGACCAGCGTCACCAGCGTGCCATTGCGCTCGAACAGCCGCCCCATGCCCTGAGGCCAGGCATGCTCGGCATAGGATTCCGCGCGGATGGTGGCGAAGGTTTCGGGGATATTGATGCCGAAGGGATGGGGCGGCGCGTATTGGCAGGCGTGATAGCAACCCTTGCAGCCATGGCAGAGATTGGCGAGGTGGGTGAGGTCGGCCGGGGAAAAATCGCGCCGCATCGCCATGGCGGGGAAGACGGCGCAATAGCCCTCGCAATAGCGGCAGGCATTGCAGACTTCCATCTGCCGGCGGGCTTCGACGATGGTGTCGGAGGTCATTCGGGCGGTCTCCGGGTTGAGGGCTGGCGAGGGATTTTTCGTCCTGGCAAGGCGGCGGCGACAGCGGGATGCGGGACATCCCGCCGAGCCGGCAACGCGGCCAGGGCGGAAAAGCACCGCCAGACCGACCCCGGAGACCGCCCGGATGACCTCCTAGTTTCGGACAAGCTTCGCTGCCTCCTCGCCGGCGATGCGGCCGAAGACCGTGCCGATGGTCATGCCGAAGCCGGCGAGATAGCCCTGCCCCAGGATATTGCCGGCCATGATCTCGCCGCTGGCAAAAATATTCGCCGACGGCCGCCCATCCGTCATCATCACCCGCGCCCGGTCATTCACCTTCACGCCGAGGAAGGTGAAGGTGATGCCCGGCGCCAGCGGATGGGCGTGGTAGGGCGGGCGGTCGATGCGCCGTGCCCAATGCGATTTGGGCGGGGTCAGGCCCTCGGTCCGGCAATCATCCAGCCTGCCGCCCTGGAAGCTGCCCGGGCGGACGGCGGCGTTGTAGCCGGCGACCACGCGCTGCAGTTTTTCCGCGTCCAGCCCCAGCTTCACGGCCAGTTCGCCGATCGTGTCGGCCTTCAGCGGCGGGAAGACACTCGGCAGGTAATCCATCAGCGCCTGTGAATCGGAAATGGCGAAGGCGCGCTGGTTGGGCTGCTGGGCGATCAGCCGGCCCCAGATGGCGTAGCGCTTGGGCCAGACATCCTCGCCCTCATCATAGAAGCGCTCCACATTCTCGTTCACCACGATGGCGTAGGGCACGCAGTCGAGACGCATGGCGAGCCCGCCATCGCTCATCGGCGCGCGGGCGTCATTGGCGACGGCGTGGAACTGCGTCGGGTCGCCGACCTCCTGGATGCCCTGGCCGAGCAGGCTTTTCAGCACCGTGCCCTGGGCATAGGGCGTGCCGCGGATCTGGAAGTTATCGGCGGCGGCGCCCCAGTATTGCCGCAGCCAGTCGCGATTGGCCTGGAAGCCGCCGGCCGAGGCCACGACGCTGCGCATGCGGATGCGTTCGGGAAAGCCGCGCCAGGAAATCACCGCCTCCCGCGCGAAACCATCCTCGACCATAATGTCCTGCACCTCGGTGTCGTAGAGCACCTCGATCCCCAGACGCTGCGCCGTGCGGTAGAGCGCGTTGACCAGGGCCTTGCCGCCGCCGAGGAAGAAGGCGTTGGTGCGCGACAGGCTGAGCGTGCCGGACAGGCTGGGCTGGAACACCACGCCGCAATCGCGCAGAAAACCGGGCGCATGTTGGCTGGCGCGGATGGTCATGCGGGCGAGAGGCTCATCGGTCCGGCCGCCGGTGACGCGCAGCAAATCGTCCCAGTATTCCTCCTCGAGATAATTCTCCGTCAGCACATCGGTGGGTGCGGGGTGCAGCGCGCGCAAATTGCGGGTGTGGCGCGAATTGCCGCCGCGCAGGTCCTTCGGCGCGGCCTCGGCGATGATGACGGAGGCGCCGGCCTGGGCCGCGGTGATCGCGGCACACAGCGCCGCATTGCCGCCGCCCACCACCAGAACGTCCCAGACTCGCGTGAAATCAGGCATCGACGTGCATATGCGGCGCGGGCGGCATGTGTCCAGCCGCCGGCCGGGGTCACTGTGTCAGCAACTGGTTCCAGAACTGCGCGGTGGTGAAGTTCTCGATGAACACGCCGCCGCCGGTCGGGCCAAAGCCCAGATCGGCGATTGTCACGATGACACCGCCCTGCCAATCCAGCGCCCAGATGCCGAAGCGGCTGACGCCCGAGGTCGTGAACCAGTCGGCCACGCCGCCCGCGTTCATGTCCTTGATGACGTCCCAGACCCCCACCTCGAAATCCTGATAGGTAAAGCCGAAAAAATCGAGGTCGGCGCCGCCGATATAGGTGTCGGCGCCGCCATTGCCGATGAGGATGTCGATGCCTGCGCCGCCCTGCAGGGTCTGGCTGCCGGTGGTGCCGATCAGCTGGTCCGAGAAATTGGTGCCGATCAGGCCGCTGATGCCGCTATAGCTGTCGCCCGCCGCCTCATTGAGATTGAGCGTGGGGAAATCGAGCCGGGCGATGACGCCGAAGACGGTGGCGCTGGCATAGCTGGCGAAGTCGGCGCCGCCGCCGCCGATCAGGCTGTCGGCACCCGCGCCGCCCAGGAGCGTGTCATTGCCGGCGCCGCCATCGAGGGTGTCGTTGCCCTCCTCGCCGAAGATCAGGTCGTTGCCGGCATTGCCGGCGACATAATCCCAGGTGCCGCCGGCGTAGATGGTGTTGTCGCCGGCGTCGCCGACCAGGAAGTCGAAGAAATTGGTGCCGATCAGGCCTTCGATTCCGGAAAAGCCATCGCCCGCGCCGTCGCCTGTGTTGAGGCTGGAGAAATCGAGCCGGGCCGTGACCCCGGCCAGCGCGGTGGCGTAGCTTGCGAAGTCGAAGCCGTCGCCGCCCATCAGGCTGTCGGCCCCGGCGCCGCCCGTGAGCGTGTCATTCCCGGCCGCGCCCGAGAGCGTGTCATTCCCAGCACCCCCGAGGATCTGGTTGTCCACCATGTTGCCGGTGATCAGGTCATCCCCCGCGCCGCCGATGGCGTTCTCGATCACCGCGCCGAAGGCGATGGCCAGGTTGTCGCGGCCATCATAGCTGGGGGTGGGCGCGTTGGTGGCGATGGCGGGAATCTCCCGCCGCAGCTCCACCGTGGTCAGCCGCAGCCCGATCGAGCTGAACGTGCCATCCACCAGGCTGATGATGCTGCGCAGGGACTGGGCCGAGGCGTCGATCGTGTCGATGCCGCCGCCATCCCAGATCGTGGCCAGAAACCGTTCGCCATCGGCGAAGCCGTAGCTGTCATTGCCCGCGCGTGTCGCCATGTTCGCGCCGTACAGCGCCTGCATCGCCGCGATGTCGTATAGCATGGGCGTGCGCGGCTGGATGGAGCTGGTAATCCAGGAATAGCCGCCACCGGCGCCCAGCGTGACATCGACGATGCCGGTATTGCTCGGCTGGGTGTAGGACATCACGGTGTAGCGCAAATTGTCGGTGGCGGCCGGCAGGCTCCTCGGCGCCTCGAAGGGGTGTTTCAGCCCCAGCGCATGCCCGGCCTCATGCAGCGCCACCGAGAAATTCCCGCCACCGGGCGTGAAGCCATCGCCCAGGTTGTTGGCCAGGAAGATGTCGCCCCCCACCGGCTGCGCGGTGACCGAGGTGATGATGTTCGCCCCGTTGAAGGAATAGCCGAAGCTGGGGAAATAGGCGTAGCCGGCACTGGCCTGGTCCGACCGGCCGATCCGCAGGTCGGCGGTGGCGCCCGCGGTCTCTGTGAGGCTGACCCGCGCCACCTCGCCCCAGGCCGCCAGCGCCGCCCGCATGCCGGCCTGCTGCGCGCTGCTCAGCGGCTGGAAATTCGGTGTCCCCGCATGCTCGGCCGGGAGGCTGGTGAGAAAGCCGAAGGTGAGGCTGACGGCCGCGCCCATGCCGCCGGGCGCGGCGACGGGCGTGCCGATGGCCGCCGGAAAATTCCACCGCGCGGAGTTCTGCGAGGTGAGCGCCAGCAGCGCGTCCAGCACGCCACCCGGCACGCCACCCCCGCCGCCGCCGCCGCCGGAAAACTGCGGCTCCAGCCCCTGGCACGGCGTGAAGACGCCGCCGCCGCCCTGCCCGCAGAGAACACACATCCGCAGCCCTTCCATGGAAAGAGCGACCACGCTGCCAGAAAACCGCGCCGGGGAGTAGCGGCTACCGCGCCGGGGCGGGGTGTCGCGGGAAGGTGATCACGCTGCGCCGCGCATTGGCCGCCCGCCCGCTCAGGGCGTGGCCCCGGAAGCCCTGACCACCGGCGCCCAGCGGGCCCCTTCGGCCGCGACATAGGCCGCGATCTGCGCCGAGCCGCGCAGCGGCAGCGCCTCCAGCCCCAGGCCGGCGAAGCGGGTGGCGATCGCGGGTTCGGCGACCGCCGCCTGGATGGCGGCGTCCATCTTCTCCGCGATCGACGGCGCCAGCCCTGCCGGGCCGGCCAGCAGGAACCAGTTGCTGGCGATCACCCCGGGGAAGCCCGCCGCCACCGTCGTCGGCACATCGGGCTGCGAAGCCACGCCCTGCTCGCTGGTCAGCGCCAACCCGCGCAGCGTGCCCGCGCGCACCGCCCCGGCATGCGCCGCCAGCGTGTTCCACAGGCTGTCGGTGTCGCCGGAGAGCACCGCCTGCTCGGCCTCGCTGGCGCCGCGGAAGGGCACGTGCAGCAGCTGCGCGCGCGCCTCCATGCCGAACAGCACGCCGGCGAGATGCCCGGCCGAGCCCACGCCGGAGCTGCCGAAGCTGATCGCTTCCGGCCGCGCGGCGGCGGCGGCGGCATAGTCGCGCAGCGTCCGCAGCCGGCTGTCGCCCTTCACGGCGCACAGCAGCGGAATGCCGCCGAACATGGTGATGTAGGTGAAGCTGCGCCCCGGATCATAGTTCAGGTTGCGCATCAGCGTGGGCGCCACCGCCAGCGGGCCGGTGTTGGTGATCAGCAGCGTGTAGCCGTCGGGCTGCGCCTGGGCGGCCATGCCGGTGCCCAGCGCACCGCCGGCGCCGGCCCGGTTGTCGATGATGATCGGCTGCCCCAGGCTGCGCTCCAGCCGCTCGGACATGGTGCGGAGCATGATGTCGCTGCCGCCGCCCGGGGCATAGGGGTTGATGATCCGCACCGGGCGGGTGGGCCATGGGCTTTGGGCGGAAACCGCTGCCGGGGCAGCGATGGCGGCGGCGAAGGCCGCGCGGCGGGTGATGGTCATTGCCTGGCTCCTGCTCAGCGCCGCGCCCGCAATCGGGGCAAAGCGGCGCCTGGCGCGCCGGATGACGCGCCTCGGCCAGGCAATGTGCGAAAACCGTGCCAGCGATCAGTAGCGGATGAGGCGCCGGAACAGCAGCATGGGCAGCACCACACCCAGCACCAGCGCCCCGCCCAGCACGGGCAGGATATAGGACTGGGTGGTGGCCGAGCCGAATTTCTCGAACATGATGGCCGCGATCACCGCGCAGCCGAAAATGCCAAGGCCGAAGAAGCGGCCGCCGACGGTGACCTCGCGGCGCGGTTCAGGAGCAGGGAAATCCATGGGGCGCGTGCCTTTTTCGTTACGCCCGCGATCCTAGCAGCAGTGCCGCGCTTTTCTCAAGCAACCCCGCGCAGCGCCACCACCATCCCATTGTCGGTCTGCATGCAAATGATGGATCCTATAGGTCTCGCACCCAACTACGGGATGGCCGCTAGGGACCGCTAAAGAGAACCGTTTTCTTCAATAATCTACGTAACTAAATTTCGAAAAAATCGTTGAATGACTGGTGGTGTATCAACGAAACGGGTCAAATAAAGCACCAACCACATTGCACTTGCAAAAATCGGTATCAGGGAAATGACAATTACCTCAAATCCAAGGCGTCCAAGATATCTTTCTGCTGGATTTGCCGGGATGTCTTTGATTTTTTTGAACGATTCATAGGAATTTCTGCCATTTTCTGCCTGAGTTTCTCGAATGAAAAGATCAGATTTTAGTTTATATTCAATTTTGGCCTCAACTGCTCGATGAATCAACCGTACATAAATCAGCAAGAACAAAATTACAACAAAAATAGGGGTTAAAGCATACCATCTATCATTCGGATTGATATTATCTGGTAAATATATCACCCAAATCAGAACCCCACCTACGATCCCAATGAACGCACCCAATCCGACGGTATTCCAAAATATGCCGTATGATTTCTGTCCACACTCACGATCGGAATGAAATAACATGATAGAGGGGCGCATCTTCTTACTTGTTAAAATATATATCCATAAATACACGGCTGCCAGAGCACAACTCTCGAATAAAGATCCTATCTTATCTAAGATAAAAATTTCTGGTCCTGAAATGCAAAAACTTGACCAAGTATAAAAACTCTTTTGAATGGGAAATATACTGGTAAAATAATATCTGACAAAATCAACTCCAAAAATTGCAAGCGATATCAGCGCAAATTTAATCCAAACTGAATTTTTTTTATTATTTACGTATGAAATTGTTTCTTTTCTTTCCGATAACGTCCGGCCAAAAGGAAAAAGAAAATAAAAGATAATGACAGAAAACATGCTAATGAACAAAGAAAATCCTAATTCTTGGAAAATTTCTTGCTTCATGTGTGAAGATGCAAGATTTGACGTAGAAAAAGAGATACGAATTTGCTCTAAACAATGCAAGACATCAAAATATCCAATGCCTACTCTTGGATAGTTCGATCTATCCCAAAGACCAATCTGCCAGCCACGAAAGCCGGCCAAAAACTTGAAAGTAAATGCAAACCCAAGACAGATAAAATATCCCCATTTATAAATAGTAATTGTTCGTCGAAAATCGGACATTTTCCAGCCATTCCCTACTAACGTGACTTTTGACTTGCGCAATTAAAAGTAAACATAAGCAAAAAAGCACATAAATGACATGGTTTTTCTGCCGTCAAACACCATGTCGCCGGGGATCAAGCAACCCCGCGCAGCGCCACCACCATCCCATTGTCGGTCTGCAGATAGACGCTGGCATTGGCCACCGCCGGCTGCAGCTGGCTGCCCGCCGGCAGCCGCAGCCGCGCCGCGACCGCGCCATCCGCGGCGTTGATCTCGAACAGCTGGGCATGGCTGCCCGCCACCAGGATGCGCCCGCCCGCCAGCACCGGCGGCCCCCAGCTGATCGGCCCCCGCGCGCGTGCCTCATCGGTGAAGCGCGGCAGCGGGCTGATCCAGCGCACCCGGCCCTCATTGCGGCTGAGCGCCATCAACTGGTTCTCCCGCGTCAGCACGAAGAGCCAATCGCCGGACGACCAGGGCGTCTGGTTGCCGCCGATCTCGCGCTCCCACACCCGCCGGCCCGAACGCAGGTCGATGGAGGTGGCAAGCCCGCCCACGCCCACCGCGAAGACCCGTCCCCGGTCGATCACCGGCAGCGCGGTGATGGCGCCGATATCGGAAATCGAGGCGGCGGCGGCGCGGTTGCCGGCCAGGCTCTCATTCCACAGCGGCCGGCCGTCATTGATGCGCAAGGCGGTCAATTCGCCCGAGGGCAGGCCCGCCACCACCGTATCGCCATCCACCGCAGGCGAGGCGAGGCCCAGCGGCAGGGCCTGCACCGGCTGGCCGCGGAAGGTCCAGAGCTGCCGGCCATCCTCGATCGACAGCGCCAGCAACGTGTTCTCGATGGTCGGCAGGATCAGTCTTCCCGCGGCGACCGTCAGCCCGCCGCGCGCCGGCGCCGGCAGGGCCGCGCGCCACTTGATGGCGCCATTGGCGGGGTTGATCGCCAGCGCCTCGGCCAGTCCGGTCACGGCATAGAGCGTGTCGACCGCGAAGGCGATGGCGCCGCCCAGCGCGCCGTCGCGCTCCTGGCGCGGCCGCGTGTCGATCTGCCAACGTCGCACACCACGGGCGACGTCGAGCGAGGTGACCCAGCCGAAGGCGTCCATCGCATAGACCGCATCGGCGGTGACGATGGGTGCCGCGGTCATCCGCCAGCGATAGGAATTGCCGCTGCCGATCGAGGCCCGCCAGACCTCGCCCAGCGGGCGCGGCAGCACGGGGTGGCCCAGCGCATGGGTCAGCGTGCCGCCGGGCACCGGCCATTCGGTGTTGAGCACCGGCTCGGGCAGGGTCAACGCGCGGCCCGCCGCGTCGGCGTCCACCGTGATCGGCCGGGCATTGGCGGCGATGACCGCCGACCGCTCGCCGGGCAGCGGCGTCTTGGCATTGCCCAGGATGCGCTCGGCCGTGTCGGTCAGCGTGTCGCAGCCGGCCAGCAGGGCGCCGGCGCCGGCGAGAAGGGCGGAGCGGCGGGTTGCCATGCGGTTATCCATCGATGCCGGAGAGAAGACGTTGGGCACGCTGGCGAACGCCCTGCGGCGCCTCGTCATCACGCGCGAGTTCGGTGAAGACCCGCCTGGCCTCGGCGGCGTCGCCCGCGGCCAGGGCCGCCAGCGCCATGATCTCGCGCGCCGAGGCGCGCCAGGGGCCCTGGGCCGCGAGCGGCGCCAGGCGGGCGCGGATCTGCGCCGCATTGGTCGCGTCCAGCGCATGCAGCGCCCAGGTCAGGGTCGCGAGGTCGCGGTACAGCGCATCGGCGGCACTGTCATTGGCGATGCGGTTCCATTGCGTCAGCGCGGCCTCCCGGTCACCCGATTCGGCCGAGAGGGCCGCCGCGCGCAGCCCGGTGAGGATGCGGTAGCCCGGCGGCGCGCCCTCGCCCATCGCGGCCATCCGGGCGGCGATGGCGCGGGTGTCGGCGCCCTCGACCGAGGCGTCGCGGGTGGCGGCCAGAAACGCCTCGGCGGCGGCGGTGGCGCCGCGATTCTCGTTCCATTTCCACGCTTGCCAGCCGCCGACGCCGGCCAGGACCAGCAGCGCCAGGCCGGCGAACAGCCCGCCGAAACGCCGGGCGAGGCGCGCCGCGCGCTCCTGCCTGATCTCCTCATCGACCTCGTCAACCAAATCCGGCAAGCGTGCATGTCCTGCAATGGGTGGGGCGGTATAGCCCTGCGTGGACCAAGCGTTAAGGGCCGCTGGGCGATAGAGGGCCATGCGCATCCCCGGACGCCCCCTTTTGCTGCTGCTTTGCCCCCTGCTGCTCAGCGGCTGCGACGGGCCGGGGCTCTTCGCGCTCGGCGCGGTCAATGTCGCCTCGCTGACCCTGACCGGCCGCGCGGTGCCCGACCTGGTGGTGAGCGGGGTCAGCGGACGGGACTGCTCCGTCGCCCGTGTCGATCGCGGACAGGCCTATTGCGGGCCGTCGAACGACCCACCGCCCGCGCCGCCCTTCTGCACCCGCAGCCTGGGTTCGGTGGATTGCTGGAGCCAACCGCCCCTGGCCGTACCCGCCCATCGCGGCGTGGCGGATGCGCCCGCGCCGGTGGGCGGCAACCAGGGCCGATGGCCCTATCTGTGGTAGCGCAGGCGGGTGGCCGCGGGGTTGGGCCAAGCCCTTGCCGGCGCCACCGCCGTCACAGCGCCTTGGCTGCCTCGATCACCGCCGCCGCATGCGCCTCGGGCTTCACCTTGCGCCAGACATTCTTCACCACGCCGTCGGCGCCGACCAGGAAGCTCGACCGTTCCATGCCCATATAGGTCTTGCCGTACATGGATTTCTCCACCCAGACGCCATAGGCCTCGGCCGTCTTGTGTTCGGGGTCGGAGGCGAGGGGGAATTCAAGGTTGTATTTCTTCGCGAATTTCTCGATCGGCGGCATGTTGTCGGGCGAGACGCCGATCACGGTGAGGTTGAGCTTGCCCAGTGCCGGCAGCGCCTCCTGGATGCCGCAGGCCTGCTTCGTGCAGCCCGGCGTATCGGCCTTGGGGTAGAAGTAGAGCAGGTAGGGCTGGCCGCCGAGCGCGGCAGAGGAGACGGTCCGCCCGCCGCTTGCCGCCATCTCGAAGGGGGGTGCCGTATCGCCGGGGTTGGGTCCGCTCATTCATTTCGCTCCTGCGTCAAGGCCGCCGACATGGCGGATGAACGCCGCGCGCACCGCCGCCGCGTGTTCCGTGATCTGTGTCCGCAGCGCCGCTTCGTCAACCGGCGCCTGGCCCAGCACCCCGCCCGCGCCGCGCAGCAGCACGCCGAGTGCGGTGGCCGAGAGTTCCTGGTCCAGCGGCCGGGCCATCATCAGCCGGCGCAGGCCCAGCAGGGTGCGCCACAGCGACTCGGCCTGGATCAGTGTCCCGGCTTCCGGCAGCAGGCCGCCATCGCCCAGCGCGCGCAGCGCCATGGCGGTGTTGTGGCGCAGCAGTTCCGGCCGGCCGGGCGCGTGTTCCAGCACCAGGCCCTGGGCGATGAATTCCACCTCGATCATGCCGCCGGGCATGGCCTTGAGGTCCCAGAAGCCGAAGGGCGGCAATTCGCGCAGCAGCCGCGCGCGCATCGCGGCCGCGTCGCGCAACGCCCGCCCCGGCGGCAGCGGGCGCAGCTGTGCCGCGCGCAGCGCCTGGGCAACCCGCTTGCGGAAGGCGGCCGGCCCCGCCACCACCCGGGCGCGGGTCAGCGCCATGCGTTCCCAGCTCCAGGCCTGCTCGACCTGGTATGTCTCGAAGCTGGCCAGCCGCGTCGCCACCGGCCCCTTGTTGCCGGTGGGGCGCAGCCGCATGTCCACCTCGAACAGCCGCCCCTCCGCCCCGGGCGAGGAGAGTGCGGCCACGATCTGGTGCGAGAGGCGGATGAAGTAGTCGCTGGGGGCGAGGGATTTCGCGCCGCCCGTGCTGGCCTCGGCCCCGGCGGCATGGTCGTAGAGCAGTACGATGTCGAGGTCGCTGCCCGGCAGCATTTCCTGCCCGCCCAGCTTGCCCATGGCCAGCACCGCCAGCGCCCCGCCCGCCACCCGCCCATGCCGCCGCGCGAATTCGGCGGTGACGCGCGGGATGACCGCCTCCATCACGCTCTCCGCCAGGTCGGAGCGCAGCCGCCCGCCCTCGTTCGCGCTCAGCCGGCCCTCCAGCAAAGCCGCGTCGATCTCGAAGCGCCGTTCGGTGGCCAGCCTGCGGGCGGCGTCCAGCGCCTCCTCCAGATGCCGCGCCTCCTTCACCCTTGCCAGCATCGGCAGGGCGGCCGCGGGGTCGTTGCTCAGCAGCCCCTCGAAGGCGGCGGGAAAATGCGCCAGGTGGTCGGCGAAGGGCGGCGCGGCACCCAGGATGGTGGCGATGCGCCCCAGCAAGGCCGGGTTGCGCTGGATCATGCTGAGGATCTGCACCCCCACCGGCAGCCGGGACAGCATGGCATCGAAGCGCGCCAGCACCGCATCCGGCTCGCCCTGGCTGGAGAAGCTTTCCAGCAGGGCCGGCAACAGCCCGGACAGCAACCCCCGCGCCCGCTCGCTGCGGGTCGCGCGCACCCCTCCCTGCTGCCAGCCCCGCAGCATGCCCAGCGCCGAGGCGCCATCGCGAAAACCCATCGCCTCCAGCGCCGCCACCGCCTCCGGCGCATCCTCGGCGCCTTCGGGCATCTGGAAACCGCAGGCCGGCATCTCGCCCACGATGCCCTCGAAGACATGCAGGTAATGCCCCTCGACCAGCCGCGAATGGCGCAGCAGCGCCTGTTCCAGCGCCTCCGTCCCCGTCATCCCCATGAAGCTGGCGATGCGGGCCAGGCCGGCCGCATCCTCGGGCAGCCTGTGGGTCTGCCGGTCGTCGATCATCTGCAGCCGGTGTTCGAGCTGGCGCAGGAAAAGATAGGCGTCGGACAACTCGCCCAGCGCCAGCCGATCGAGCCTGCCGGCGCCGACGAGGGCGGTGAGCGCGCCCATGGTGGTGGCCTGGCGCAGCGCCGGGTCCCGCCCGCCCCAGAGAAGTTGCAGCGCCTGGGCGGAGAATTCGATCTCGCGAATGCCGCCGCGCCCCAGCTTCACGTCGTGGCCGGGCATGGCGATGCGTTGCGAGTGGCCCTTATGGGTGTTGATCTGCCGCTTGATCGCGTGGATGTCCGCCAGCGCCGAGAAATCCAGCGAGCGGCGCCAGATGAAGGAGCGGATCTCGCGCAAAAACCCCTCGCCGGCCGCGATGTCGCCGGCCACCGGCCGCGCCTTGATCATCGCCGCGCGCTCCCAGGTCGCACCCATGCTTTCATAATATGTGATGGCGGCGGAGATCGAGACCGCCAGCGGGGTCGCCGCCGGGTCGGGCCGCAGCCGCAAATCGGTGCGGAAGACATAGCCCTCCGCCGTGCGCTCCTCCAGCAGCTTCACAAGATCGCGCGCCAGGCGCACGAAAATCCCCTGGGCCGCGTCGGGGTCGATGGCCGCGGCCGGGTCGAACATCAGGATCAGGTCGATGTCGGAGGAATAGTTCAGCTCCCCCGCGCCCAGCTTGCCCATCCCCAGCACCACCAGGCCGCAGCCCTTTCCGCCCCGGGCGGCGGGGCGCCGGAGTTCGCCGCGCTCCACCGCCGCGCGCAGCAAATGGCGGCAGGCGCTGCCCAGCGCCGCCTCGGCCAGGCCGGTCATCGCGGCCGTCATCCGCTCCAGCGGCCATAGCCCGCCGATATCGGCGGCCGCGATCACCAGCGCCGCGCGCCGCTTGACCTGGCGCAGCAGCGTGGCCAGGGCGGGGCGGGGGGTGGCGGCATCGGCCC
>JAKFUL010000041.1 GCA_021732665.1 Acetobacteraceae bacterium | reverse complement strand
GGAGATCCCCGCCCTGGCCGGGCCGCCGCCCCGCCCGCCGGAGCCGGTGCCCAGGCTTTCGGCCGAGAGCCCGGCCACCCAATTGCCGCCCGACCTGCTGGCCCCGCCCACGCCACTGGCGCTCTCGCCGCCGCGGCAGGAATTGACGCCGCAGCCCAGGCCGCGCCCCACCCCCCCGCCGCGCCCGGCGCAGCAGGCCCAGCCCACGCCGCGTCTGCCCGGCATGGTGCTTCCCGAGGGGTTCAACCTCTCCCAGCCCAGGCCGGCGCCGGGGCGCCCCATTGGGCCCCGCGCGCCGCTCGATCTCTCGGCTGATCCCCGCTTCCTGGAGGGGCGCACATCGAGCGATCCGGTGGTGCAGGTGCGCGGCGCGCAGGTGGGGCCGAATTGGTCCAACGCCTTCCGGCGCTGGTTGGACCAGAATTTGCGCTACCCGCCGCAGGCGGCGATCGAGGGCGACAGCGGCACGGTCAGGGTGCGCATCACCGCCTCGCCCGACGGCACGGTGCGCAGCGTGCGCATCCTGCAGCAATCAGCCTCGCCCTGGCTGAATTCCGGCACCACGCGGCCCTTCGCCGGCGCGCGCCTGCCGGCTTTTCCGCCGGGGGCCGACCCGAACGGCGTGGAGGTGGATTTGACCGTGAACTACTTCCTGATCCGGCGATAGGACTTGCAAAAGCCAAGGGCCGCCCCCTACTGCGCCGCATGATCACCCGCGCGGAAATCCTCATCCTCGGCCTTACCGCCGGAGTCCTGGGCAGCCTGGTCGGCGGGCTCATGCTTGGCGTGGGCCTGGGTCTTGCGGTGAACGGGGCGCATGTCGGCTGGCTGCTGGTGCTGCCGGCGGCGCCGATCTCCGGGTTGCTGGGCTATGCGCTGGCGCGCAGGTTGGCGAAGCGGTTGCCGCCATAGGCGCGCCTCAAGGCAGGCCGCTGCGCAGCCGGTGCTCCGCCGCCAGCAGGTCCGGCGGCGTCGAGAGGTGGAACCAAACCCCGTCATGCACCAGGCCGAACAACCGCCCGGCGGCGGCCGCTCGGTCGTAGCAGCGGTTGAGGCTGAAGGCCGCCAGCGGCTCGGGCGCGACAAGGCCGGGCGCCAGCATCTGGATGCCGGAGAAGATATAGGGCGCCACCTGGTGCGGCGCCGGCCGCGCCAGCCTGCCCAGGCCATCCATGAGGAAATCGCCCCGGCCGACCTGGCCCTCAACCTGGGTGGTGCGCACCAGCAGCAGCAGCGCATCCATCCGGCCGGGGTCGAAACCGCGGGCCAGCCGGGTCAGCCCCGGCGTCGGGCCATCCAGCCAATAGGCGTCGCCATTGACGACGAAGAACGGCGCCTCGCCCAGCAGCGGCAGCGCCTGGCGCACCCCGCCGCCGGTTTCCAGCAATTCCGGCTCCAGCTGCACCCGCGCCCGGGGATTCTCCCGTCCGGCCATGGCGGCGACCACGCGCTCGGCCTTCCAATGCGCATTGACCACGGCCTGGGTCACGCCGGCGTCATGCAGCCGGTCCAGGGCATGGTCGAGCAGGCTGCGGCCGCGCAGCGTCAGCAGCGGCTTGGCGGTGTCCTGGGTCAGGGGCCGCATCCGCTGGCCCAGCCCGGCGGCGAGCACCATGGCCTTCATGGATTGCCGCGCTTTGAGGCCGGCAGATGGGTGTCGAGGAAGTCGCGCAGCGGCGCGGTCGCGGGGTGTTCCAGCGCGCGGGCCAGCAGCGCCCAGCAGCGCGGGCCATGCGCCAGGTAATGCGCCTTGCCGTCGCGCCGGTGCAGCCGGACCCAGAGCGCCGCCACGCGCAGATGCCGCTGCGCCGCATGCACCGCCATGGCGGCCTCCAGATCGCGCGCGCCGCTCAGCGCCTGGTAGCGGGCGATGGCGGCGGCGCGGATCTGTGGCGCCACATCGCGCCTGGCATCCTCGACCAGCGAGACCAGGTCATAGGCCGGATGCCCCAGCGCCCCATCCTGGAAATCCAGCAGCCCCATCCCATGCTCCAGCGGCATGAGATTGGCGGGGAAATAGTCGCGATGGACGAAGCATCCGGCCTGGAACGGCGCCAGCATCCCGGCCAGCGCGGCATCCAGCCCGGCACGGATCCCGGGGCCGGGCGGCGCGCCCATGGCGGCGGGCCAGAACCAGTCCAGGAACGTGGCGGCGGTGGCGCGCTGCATTTCGGCGATGCCCCAGCGCGGCAGGCCGGGCATGGGCGGCGCGGCGTGCAGCGCGGCCAGGGTCTGCGCCGCCGCGAGGTAGAGCGGCAGCGCCTGCGCGCCGGCATCAAGCCTCTCCGCCATGGTCGCCGGGCCGAAATCCTCCACGATCAGCAGGCCGGCGGCGGCGTCCTCGGCGAAAATCCGCGGCGCGGCCAGGCCATGGGCGGCCAGATGCCGGGCGATGGCGCAGAAGGGGCGGACATCCTCGGGCGGCGGCGCGTGCATCAGCAGCGCGGGCGCCGGGCCGCCATGCAGGCGGGTGTAGCGGCGGAAGCTGGCATCGGCCGGCAGGCTCTCGGCCCGGGCGGCGGCGAAGCCATGGGCTGCGAGGAAATCCTGCGTCACAGCCTGTCCTCCCAGCCGGCGATGGCGGCTTCGCGGGAATCCTCGTCGATCGGGTTCAGCGCGATGTGCAGCGCGCCTCGCGGGGTCAGGCCACCCAGCCTCTCCGGCCATTCCACCACCACGATATCCGCCGTCGCCTCCTCCCAGCCCAACTCGCGCAGATCGGCCGGGCCGTCCAGCCGGTAGAGGTCGAAATGATGCGCCTGCCCGCCGCCGGGCAGGGGATAGCTTTGCACCAGCGTGTAGCTGGGCGATGGCACCTCCAGGCCCGCATCCCCGGCCAGAGCGCGCAGAAAGGCCCGCGCCAGGGCGGATTTCCCGGCACCCAGCGGGCCGCTCAGCAGCAGCGCATCGCCCGGCCGGGCGAGTGCGGCCAGGCGCGCGGCGAAGGCTTCGGTGGCGTGCAGATCGGACAGAATCATCGCTTTCGCCAATCTGCCGCTTTGCGCCGCGCCGCGCTATCCTGGAGGCATGAGTTACGCAAAAGCCGAGCGCGCGCTCAAGCGCATCCCCCTGTTCAAGCCGATCATTACCCAGGTTGGCCCCTGCACCATGGCGGTCGAGCCGCGGGAACCCTATGAGGCGCTGGTCCACGCCATCTCCCACCAACAGGTGCATGGCAATGCCGCGCGCGCCATCATGGGCCGGCTGCTGGCGCTGCATGCCGGGCCGGGCTTCCCGCCAGCCGAATTCATCCTGGCCCTGCCGGTGGAGGCGATGCGCGGCTGCGGCTTTTCCGGCAGCAAGGTGGCGGCCATCCGCGACATCGCCGAGAAGGCCGCCAGCGGCCTGGTTCCCACCCTGGCGGCGGCCGAGGCGTTGGATGACGAGACGCTGATCCAGCGCCTGGTCGCCATCCGCGGCGTGGGGCGATGGACGGTGGAGATGCTGCTGATGTTCACCCTGGGCCGGCCCGACATATTGCCGGTGGATGATTTCGGCGTGCGCGACGGCTACCGGCTGGCGGCGGGGCTCGAGGAACAGCCAAAGCCGAAGGCCCTGGCCGAGATCGGCCGGGAATGGGCGCCGCATCGCTCGGTGGCCGCCTGGTATCTCTGGCGACGCGCCGACATGGCGAAGAAGATCAAGAATGTGGCGCCGGGGTGAGATGCGCGCGCCGGCATCGGGTCGGCCCCTCGGCTGGCGCGCCGGTGGCGTCAGGCCGCGGTGCCGATGAGCATGTGCCGCGTCACCGCCGCGATGCGCTGTTCCAACGGCCATTGCCCGGCGCCCTCGGGGGCCATCGGCAGGACCATGTAGCGCATGTCGGCGTTGGAATCATGCACCCGAAGCTCCGTGGTCTCAGGCAGGTCCAGCCCGAATTCGGCCAGCACCCGGCGCGGCTCGCGCACCGACCGCGCCCGGTAATTTTTGGAAATATACCACCAGGGCGGCTGTCCCAGCAGCGAGCGTGGGTAGCAGGAGCACAGCGTGCAGGTGATCAGGTTGTGCAGCGCGGGCGTATTCGCCACCACCACCAGCTTCGCCTCCTTGATGCGGAAGCCGAGTTCGAGGGCGGCGGCGGAGCCATCCTCGATCAGCCGCTCGCGATAGGCCGGATCGGCCCAGGCTTCGGCGACGAGGCGGGCACCCCAGGTGGTGTTGGGCGCCTCGAGAGCTGCAATCACCCGGTCGGTGTCGGCCTGCGAAAGGAGCCGCTTTTCCAGCAGCAGCTTATGCAGCGCCTCGGTCATCAGGGCATAGTAGTCGGCGCCGTGATGGCCCTCGATGACAGGGGTGTTGGGGTCCACCGCGTCGGCGGAGAAGCGGGATTTCATGCCGCCGGGTCCAGCCAATGGTCGTAGACCTCGATTTCCAGCGTGTCGTGGGCCGCGCCGGTGTAGTCGGGCCATAGCGCGGCCTGCGCGATGTGGACGCGGTAGAGGTCGATGGTCGGGCCATGGCGGTCGCCATAGGCCAGGTCCTCAGGGTTGCGAAAGGCGCCGCAGTAGCGCTCGATGATCGCCTGCTGATGCCGCACGAAGAACGGGATGCGGACATGGCCTGGGGTGTGGTTGTCGCGGATGCGGACCGCGTCGCCGGGGGCGAAGCGGGGCATCAGGTGACGGTTTTTTCGGTGTGGTCCACGCGCTGGCCACGGGCGGCGGCGATGGCCTCCATGCGGGCATGGATGTCGGGCAGGGAAACCACGCCCTTTTCCGCGAGGAGAATGCTCAAGGCTTCGGCCCGACGCTCATAGAAACCCAGCGTCTCGTAAAGCGGCTCGCCAAAGCTTTCGAAGACGCGGCGGATTTCGTCCAGCGAGACGATCTGGTGCTGCGCGTCCATGGCACCGCGGATCGCCTCCGACAGTTTCTGCCAGTCGTCGAACGGCTTTTCCACGCAGGCGACCGGGCCGGCGGGGCGGCCGCCAATGTCGTGATAGCCGCGGAAGGGCGGTTCGCTCATGCGAGGTCGCCCGGCTTGAGGATGATGTCGCTGACACGCATCGGCGCGCGCAGCACGCCTTCCGATGAGAAGACATCGACCAGCGCCTGATAGGAGTTGAGGTCGGTCTCGTTCAGGTCGCGCCAGGCGCGCAGATAGGGCTGGGCCACGACCTCCACCTGTGCCGCGCTCACCGCCGTCCAGCGCGGCAGGATGGCGCGCAGGCGGGTGTATTGCGTCTCGGCCAGGCGGGTGGCTTCGTCCAGCACCTCGACCACCCGCTTGGCCACCGCCGGGCGCTCGCGGATGAATTTCGTCGTGAGCAGGGAGCAGCCGGAATAGAACGGGTCGGCGATCACGCTGGCCACGGGGTTGGTCATGGCGCGCCGGGCCTCGCCCAGGGCGACGGCGATCGAGCCCACCGGTTCGAGCGAGAGCGTGGCATCGACCGTGCCGGCGATGACGGCCTGGACCTGCAGCCCCACCGCCATCTCCACCAGCCGCACATCGCCATCGGGGTTGAGGCCGGCGCGGCGGACCATGTGGCGGGAAATGGTGCGCCACTGGATGCCCGGCAGATGCCCCAGCGTTTTCCCGCGCAGATCGGCGAAACCACGGATGGTCGAGTTGTTGGCGACGATCAGCCCGTCATTGATCCGGTTCACAGCGATGCCGCCGCCCTGCAGTCCGAAGACCTTGAAGGTGCCGGGGAATTGCGCCTCGGCGAGGACGGAAATGCCGGCGGCGGCACCCGGCGCGCCGACCTCGGCGCGGTTGGCGACCAGGCTGTCGATGATCTGGTTCGGGGCCTGGAAGCGCGCGGCCTCGACCTCGATGCCGGCGGCCTCGAACAGCCTCTCCTCCTGCGCCACGTAGAACGCCATGGTCTGCATGATCGGCAGCCAGGAGATGGTGACCTTCTCGCGCCTGTTCTGCGCGAAGGCGGGGGAGGCCAGGCCGGCGAGCAGCAATCGGCGGTCGATCATGCGCAAAACTCCATCATCGGCCGGACCAATGCACCAGCCGGGTTTCGAGGGTGAGGAAGATCAGGTTCAGCCCATAGCCCATCACCCCGGAGACCAGGATGGTGCCGTAGAGCTGCGGCAGGTCGAAGGTGATCTGGCTGTCGATGATGCGCTTGCCCAACCCGTCATCGCCGCCGATGAACATTTCGGCGACCACGATCACCACCAGGGCAAGCGACACCGCCGTGCGCAGGCCGACGAAGGTGGCCGGAAGGCATTCGAAGAACATCACGTCGGAGAAGACGCGCAGGCGGGAGGCGCCCATGACGCGCGCGGCCATGATCCGCGTGCGGCGCGCATTCATCACGCCATAGGCGACGTTGAACAGCACCACCAGCCAGGCGGCGAAGGCGGCGATGGCGATCTTGGAGAAATCCCCCAGCCCGAAGATGATCATGAACAGCGGGAACATCGCGGTCGCCGGCGTCGAGCGGAAGAAGTCGATCAGGAATTCCACCGAGCGGTAGAATTTTTCGGACGCGCCGATGACGATGCCGATGGGCACGCCGAACAAGGCCGCAATGCCGAAGGCCTGCAAGGTGCGCGAGAGCGTGTGCCAGAAATCCAGCCCCATCCCGCCCGAGAGCGTGTTGGTCCAGACCGATTGCAGCGTGCGCACCGGCGAAGGCAGGAGGCGGGGCGTCACCAGGGCAAAATGGTTCACCAGCCACCAGACGCAGAACAGCGCCAAGGGCCCCAGCGCCATCCAGGCCGCCCTCTGCCATGCCGAATTCTGTTGCACCTCTGCCGCGCCCCTGCCCAAGAACCACGCATCGCGCCGTGGCGCGGGGGGTTTGGCCCTTGGTCCTGCAAGCGCGATGCCAGCGGGCACGGCGCTTGCTTCACCTCGGCCGGAGGAACCGATCATGCCCACCATTCCCGCCGACCCGTATCCCTGGCCCTTCGACGGCGCGCTGACGCCGGACAACACCGCGCTGATCGTCATCGACATGCAGACCGATTTCTGTGGGAAGGGCGGGTATGTGGATGCGATGGGCTATGATTTGTCGCTGACCCGGGCGCCGATCGAGCCGATCCAGCGGGTGCTGGCGGCGATGCGGGCGAAGGGGTTTTGGGTGATCCACACGCGGGAGGGGCACCGGCCCGACCTGTCGGACCTGCCGGCCAACAAGCGCTGGCGTTCGCAGCAGATCGGCGCGGGGATCGGCGACCCTGGGCCTTGCGGGAAGATCCTGGTGCGCGGCGAGCCGGGCTGGGAGATCATCGAGGAACTGGCGCCGCTGCCGGGCGAGACGGTGATCGACAAGCCGGGCAAGGGCAGCTTCTGCGCCACCGACCTGGAGCTGATCCTGCGCACGCGGGGCATCCGCAACCTGGTGCTGACCGGGATCACCACCGATGTCTGCGTCCACACCACGATGCGCGAGGCGAATGACCGCGGCTTCGAATGCCTGATCCTGGAGGATTGCTGCGGGGCGACGGATGCGGGCAACCACGCGGCGGCGATCAAGATGGTGAAGATGCAGGGGGGCGTGTTCGGCACGGTGAGCCAGGCGGATGTGCTGATCGGCGCCCTGCCCTAAGCGAAGGCCCCCACCTCATGCGACACCGCCGCCGGGCAGAACCTGACCAGCCCGAAAATCCGCCGCATCGGCGCCTGAGGGAGGGCCGCGGCGTGCGGGTGATCGCCTTCGAGGTCGATCATGGCGACCTGATCCACCCCAGCTTCGGCTTCAAGGTGGAGCATGCCGGACATTCGGTGGTGATCTCGGGCGACACCCGGCCCTCGACCAACCTGCTGCGCCACGCCCGGGGCACCGACCTGCCGGTCCACCAGGCCGCGGCGGCACGGCCGGAACTGCTGGCCCGTTCATCCAGCTGGTGCGACATCCTCGACCATCACACGACACCTGAGCAGGCCGGAGAGATCTTCACCCAGGCCGCGCCCAGGCTCGCGGTCTATTGCCACCTCATGCTGCTGAACGACCTGGTGGTGCCGCCGTAACCGCACCACCTATGCCGGGCCACCGGTGGTGGGCGCGGACCGGATGGCCTTCGGCATCGGGCCGGCGGGGGTGCGGGAGCTGCCGCGCTAACGCTCCGCCAGCAGCGTGATGCCGAGGTCGCCCCAGCTGGGAAACGCATGCGTCACCCGCCAGCCGAAATGGCCGATCAGCCGCCGCCACACCGCCTCGGTCATGAACCAGTTCCACATGCCGCCCCAGGCCGCCATGCCATTGGCCAGGACGAGATCGGGCGGGCGGAGAAACTGCTCCAGCACGGCGCCGCGCGCCGCCATCAGCCGCCGCACCGCTTCCATCCGTGGGTCAGCGGGCAGGAAGCCGGGCACCGCGTCATCCTCAGCCAGCCCCTCGGGCCCCACCGGCATGCGCATCGTGGTGACGGCCAGGAAGCGCCTGGCGTGCCGATCCAGCCGTTCCAGCACGACATAGGGGTCGCGCTCATGAAACAGCTGGGTGACGTGGACGATATCGGCCCGCGGCACCTGCCGGAGCATGGCATGGCCATCGGCGGGGTCCAGGGTGAGGCCGGAGAAAGCCTCGCCGAATTCCGCGCAGGCCGCGCGCAGCGGTGCCCATCGGCTGTCGGGCAGGGGGATGGTCTCGATCTGCAGGGCGCGAATGGCGCCGGCCCGCAGGGCGATCTGGCCATGCTCCAGCAGCGGGTTGCCCAGCCCGCCGAGCTGGATGTAGCTGCGCCCCGGCGCGTGGATGCCCAGCCATTCCGCCAGGCTCGCCGCAGGCGCCTGGCTCATGGTGCCGCCTCCCCGACCCCGGCCAGGCCATGCGCCGCCAGGGCCTGTTGCAGGGCCTGCCCGGGCGTCGGCTCGAGTATCGGCCAGACGACGGCAGAACGCTCTGCTGGCGGCAGGCCGGCGAAGCCTGCGGCCAGGGCGGCGATGAAAACCGCATCGCGCTGCAAGGCCGGCGCCAGCCCCAGCAGCAGCGCGAAACCCTCCCGGGCCTTCCCCTCGCGCCGCAGCGCCGCCGCCCGCGCCACCATGCCCTCCGCCAAATCGCCGGGTCCATGGCGTTCGACATGGGCCCGGAAAGCCTCGAATTCGGCGATATGGCCATGCCGGCGCATGGCGTGGCCGGCATGTCTCTCCCAGACCTCGGCGTCGGCCTCGCCCCGGGCGACCAGCGCCGCCCAGGCCTGCGCCGCCGCCTCGGGCTGGCCGGCGCGCTCCATCAGCCGGGCCATGAGCTTGCGGTAATGCGCGCTGTCGCGATTGGCCACGGCCATGGCGGCGGGGATGTCGGGCTCGCGCGCTTCCCGTGGCGGCACGACCAGGCCGGCATAATGCAGCGCCATGCCCGCCACCCCGCGCAGCCGGGGCGGCAGCCCGGCCAGGGCGGGCGCATCGGGCCGGGGCGGCGGGGTGGCGGCATCGGCGAGAATCTCGGGCAGCATGCGCACGCCGTCGCTCTCCTCGGCCAGGGCGCCGGCGAAGGCGGGGGTGCCGGCCAGGGCAAGGCAGCCGCCACCCCCTGCGCGCAGCGCCGTCAGGTCGAGCAAGACCAGATGGCCGATGGTGGCGCCCGGGCGCAGCAGCGCGAGGTCCGCACCGCCGCCCAAAGGCATGCTCGCGCTGTCCCAGGCGGCGATGGCCGGGGCGCCGGTGGCGAGGGCCGCGCGACGCAGCGCCAGCAACGCGCCCGGCCGCAGCCGATGCGCCCCGCCGACGAGGACCGCGTAGCGGGTGGTGCAGGCGGCCAGGGCCTCGGGCAGCGCCGCGCTCTCGATCCGCACCGGGCGGCCCGGCGGGCGCTCGGGCTGCGGCGGCGCCTCGCCCTCGGCCAGCAGGATGGTGGTGGCGAAGCAGGCCAGGGATTGCGCCGCCAGGCTGTCCAGCAGCCCGCCGCGCGGCGGGCAGAACAGGGTAAGGTCCGGCGATGCGGGCTCGGACAGCAGCGCGAGGGCCGCGGCGGCCGGGCGCCGCCAGCCCGTGAGGGAGGGCGGCTGCCCCAGCCGCGAAGCTGCCTGTAGCGCGGGCGGCGCGGCCTCCGGCAGGCAGGGCAGCGCCTCCAGCGCGGCGGCGAAGGGCCGCTCGGCCCGCGCCACCACATGGATGCATGGCCAGCGCCGTGCTGCCCGGGCGGTCACGTGGTTCTCCGTGGCCAGCGCCGGAATGCCGGCGGCGCCGCAGAATTCCAGCCATTCCGGCGGCGTGGCGCGGGCCGCGGTGAACAGGGCCAGCCTTCCCGGCGCGGCCAGGTATTGCAGCGCCTGCTGCGGGCTCTCCAGCGCCGCCACCCGCCAGTCCAGATGCTCGCCCAGCCGTGCCAGGGCCTGCGCCGCGTCGCCCAGCGTCACCGCATCGGGCTGGCCCAGGAAGGTGACGGGCAGCGGGAAGGGCCGCCGCGCCGAAGCCCGCGCCAGCGCCGCCACGGCGAATTCCAGCCCGGCCTCGCTGCCCAATGGCAGGGGAAAGACCAGCTCATTCAGCGGCGCGGGCGGCCGGGCGGGGGCGGGCCAGACCAGCGGCCCCACCCCGTGCAGCGCCGGAGCCTGCGGCCCGGCCGCGATCGCCCGCGCCACCTCGGCGCCGCTCGCCAGCACGGCATCGGCGAGCCGCATCGCCTGGCGTTCCATCTCGTCCAGCCGCAGCGCCTGGGCGTCGGCGATGAAACAGGCCTGCTCCTCCATCTGGAAAAGGGTGGGGCCGCGGGCATGCAGCAGCATCACCGTGTCGAGATGCGCGAGGCCGGCGGCCCGGCGGGCAAGGGCGCAGGCCAGCAGCCCGCCGCGTTCAGGCGCATGCACCATGTCGGGCGCCAGCTCCTCCAGCGCCCGGTCCACCGCCAGCGCACGGGCCATGGGGCCCAGGCCGCGCGCGACATGCAGCCCGATGCCGCGCGGCCGCAGCGCCTCGGCCAGGGCCTCGGCCGGGCCGGAATCCTCGGGCGCCAGGATCAGCAGCGTCACCCGCGGAAAAACCTCTGCCAGCGCATCCAGCAACGGCTCGGCCCAGATCGCCAGCATGCGGTCCTGGCCGGGCATGGCGGTGAGATCGGGCGCGACATGCCAGGAGAGCACCACGGCATGCCCGGCCGCGGCGTCGGGCTTCAGGCCGAAAAATGGCCGGCCGGGCCAGTGATACGTCATGGCGTGCCATCCGCCGGCAGCAGATCGGCCAGTTCGGGCAGGCCATGGGCGATCCATGCCCGCGCGGCGGCGATGTTGCCGCGGCGCAGGAGTTGGCGCGCCACCTCCTCCGCCAGGCCGGAGCCATCGCGGCGGTCGGCGGCGAAGAGCGCCGCGCGCACTGCGCCCTCCATCGGCCGCCGCAACGCCACCCGCGCCAGCAAACCGGGCAGCCTTGCGTCATCCGGGTCGGCCCGCATCATCGCGGGCAGCCAGCGCAGCGCCACCCCCTCCCCGCCCGCCAGCAGGGCGTGGAGGGCCGCGCGGTAGCGGAATTCCGCACCCCAGGCCGCGCCCTCGTCGATGCCGAATTCCGGCAGCGGCGCGCTCAGCGGGCGGCCGGCCCAGTAGCTCCAGCCATTTCGCTGTTGCTGCGCGTGCTCGGCGCCGTGGGTGAAGGCGACAAGTCGCGCCAATGCCGGCTCCAGCCCCTCCAGCGCCGGGCGCAGCGGGCGGCGATGACTCCAGTAGAGCCGCTCATTGCTCATCCCGCGCGCCATGTTCACGCTGGAGAAGCGGTACATGTAGAGCGCCTCCGGGATGATGATCAGGCGGCGGCCATCGCGCGCCAGGGCGGCGCCGATCTCGTAATCCTCGCAGCCCAATTCGCGCTCATAGGTGTAGCCACCCAGGGCCTCGAAGGCCTCGCGCCGGAACATCACGTTTACATCGCCGAAGACGTTCCACACCACCCCCAGATCGGCGGGGCCGCCGGTGGGGAAGAATTCCACCCTGTCCGGCCGGTCGTCGGCCAGGGCATCGTGCTCGCCCTCGAACAGCGCCTGCAGCGCGCCCACGGCGTCGGCGCCGGTGGTCAGCAGGGCGCGCAGCATGGTCTCCACCTCATGCGGTCGGGCCAGGTTGTCGTCATCCATCACCAGGATGAAGGCGCCGCGGCAGGCCCGGGCCGCGCGATTGCGGCTGACGGATTGCCATTGCTCGGTCTCGTTGCGCAGGATTTGCCAGCCGCGAGCGGCAAAATCCGCCTCCTGCGCATCCAGCCATGCCTGGGTCTCGGCCGAGGGGCTGGCATCATCCACCAGCACCACCTCCAGCGCGGGCCAGCTCTGCGCCCGCAGGCTGTCGATGGTCTGCGCCAGCAGCGTCGGGCGGTTGAAATGCGAGATGCAGACGGAGACCAGCGGCGGCGGCTCGGGCAGCGCGCGGCAGACCGGCGGCGGGGCGGATTGCCTGGCCAGGAAGGGCAGGACGGGCGTGGCCTGCGGTGCCATGGGCGCCACCCATGCCGCGGCCAGGGCCGCCGCCACCGCCGCGCAATCCAGCGGCAACGGCACCAGCCCCAGCGCCGCGGCATCGAGGGCAAGCGGCGCGGTGACGGCGCTGGCGTCGGGCAGCAGCAGGATGGTGCCTGGGGCGAGCAGGCTGGGCGCGAAAACATCGGGCGTCGCGAGATCGAGCGAGAGCGTCACCCCCGATCCCTCCAGCGCCGCCACCAGCGCGGCCAGGGGGTCCTCCTGCGGGCCATCCGGATTGGGCGGCGGCGGCGGCAGCCGCAGCCGGGACGGCACCGGCAGGGCGCGCAGCAGCGCGGCCAGTTCCCGGGCGGCGCCCGCATCGCGCAGCCCGCCGGCCAGGCGCAGCCGAGGGGTGTCGTCCGCGGCCGCCCAGCCCGCCTCGCCAAGACCGGCCAGCAGCAGGGATGGCTTCTCCGGCAGCCCCGAGGCGGCGTGCCAGGCCGCCAGGGCGGGATGGGCGAAGAGCAGGAAATCCGCCTCGCGGGCCGCCTCGCGCTCGAGATGGCGGCGCAGCATGCGGGTGGGGGAGACGGGCCGTGGCGCGGGCTCGGCCCAGCCATCCCCGCCGGTCACCACCAGGCCGATCGGCAGACCCTCCAGCGCCAGGCCGATGCGCCGGGCCAAAACTGCCGAGCCGGACAGCCCGCGATGGTCCAGCGCCAGCAGGCAGGCAGGCGCCGGCCGGTGGCGCAGCCATTCCAGCGCCCGATAGCCCAGCATGGCATCGGACCCATCCGCCCAGGGCAGGATATGCAGCGCGATCCCCGCCTGGGCATAGACATCCCACCAATGGGTATGCGGCCAGTCCGACACCGCCTCGCGCGGCACCAACAGATCGACCCTCGCCCCCTCGGCCACCAGCCGCCGGGCGAGGCGCAGCGCCATCCAGCCCGCGCCGGACGGGGCATGCGGGCCGGGCGCATCCGGGCTCAGCAGCACGATATGCGGCTTGGCCGCCACGATTACGGGTTCTGTCATCATCGCTTTCACGGCTTAGTTGCAATACTGTCGCGGCGGAACAACGCCGGCGATGAAATCTTCCCCAAGCTTGCCGCCTTCCGCAGTCCGGGGTAGCGCTGATGCGGGAGAAACCCATGGGCCGCGCAATGGATTTCAGCACCAGCTTCCTGGCCGAAAGCCAGGCCATCCTTGCCCGGCTCGACGCTTCGGCGATCGAACATCTCGCCGCCACCCTGGCCGGCATCCGCGACGGCGGTGGCAGGCTGTTCATTCTGGGCGTGGGTGGCTCAGCCGGCCATGCAGGACATGCGGTGAATGATTTCCGCAAGCTCTGCGGCTTCGAGGCCTATGCGCCCACCGACAATGTCAGCGAACTGACCGCGCGCACCAATGACGAGGGCTGGGAGACCACCTTCGCGGCCTATCTGCGCGGCAGCCGGATCGGCCCGCGCGATGGCGTGCTGGTGTTTTCAGTGGGCGGCGGCGACCGCGCGAGGAACATTTCGGCCAATATCGTCGCCGCCATCGAGGTGGCGCAGGGTGTCGGCGCCCGCGTGACCGGCATTGTCGGGCGGCAGGGCGGATACACCGCCGAGGTGGGCGATGCCGTGGTGGTCATCCCGCCACTGCATCACGAACATGTGACCCCGCACACGGAGGGCCTCTGCGCCGTCATCTGGCACCTGCTGGTGAGCCATCCCCTGCTCAAGACCATGCCGACGAAGTGGGAAGCGGAGGGGGGCTAGCGGGGTGCGCCGCGCGATCTTCCTCGACCGCGACGGCGTGCTCAACGCCGCCATACCCGACGAGCGCGGCCACCCGCTGCCGCCGCGCATCGCCGCCGAGTTGCGCATCCTGCCCGGCGTGCCCGAGGCCTGCGCCGCGCTGCGCGCCGCGGGTTTCCTGCTGATCGGCTGCACCAACCAGCCCGACATCGCCCGCGGCACCACAAGCCGCGCCTTCGTCGACTGGGTGAACGCGCGGATCGTGACGGCATGCGGGCTGGACGAGATGCGGCTCTGCCCGCATGACGACGCCGATGGCTGCCATTGTCGCAAACCCCGCCCCGGCATGTTGGCCGACGCCGCCGCCCTGCACGGCATCGACCTCGGCGCCAGCTGGATGGTGGGGGACCGATACCGCGACATGGAGGCCGGCCAGGCCGCCGGCTGCCGGACCTTGTTGATCGATCGCGGCTACCCCGAACGCCCACCCGCGCTGCCGCCCACGGCCATCGCCCCCGGGCTGGCCGCCGGGCTGCCCATTCTGCTCGCATGAGGATCGTGATGCCCATCACCGCCGAAACCCTGCGGGCAAAGACCTCGGCCGGTTCAGCCTGGAGACCGTGAACATGTTCCGCAACGACGCGGTGGCGGCCGGGTTCAGCCTGTGAAGCTGTTCGTGACCGGCGCCGCCGGCTTCATCGGCAGCACGCTCTGCGACGCGCTGCTGGCGCGCGGCGACGCGGTGGTGGGCTACGACAATTTCTCCACCGGCCAGGAACCCTTCCTGGCCGGCGCGCGGGCCCAGCCCCACTTCGCCTTGGTCCGCGGCGATGTGCTGGATGAGCCGGCGTTGACCGCCGCCATGGCCGGCTGCGACGCGGTGTTCCACCTCGCCGCCAATGCCGATCTGCGCTTCGGCACCCACCACCCCAGGCGCGACCTCGAACAGAACACCATCGCCACCTGCAATGTCCTGGAAGCGATGCGGGCGAACGGGATCAAGCGGATCCTCTTCTCCTCCACCGGCAGCGTCTATGGCGAGGCGACGGTGATCCCCACGCCCGAGGATGCGCCGTTCCCGGTGCAGACCTCGCTCTACGGCGCCAGCAAGATCGCGGGCGAGGGGCTGATCTCGGCCTATGCCGAGGGCTTCGGCTTCCACGGCACGGTGTTTCGTTTCGTGAGCATCCTCGGCCCCCGCTACACCCATGGCCATGTCTTCGATTTCTACCGCAAGCTCCTGGCCGACCCGACGCGGCTGGAAATCCTGGGCAACGGGTTGCAGCGCAAATCCTACCTGCATGTCGATGACTGCGTGGCGGCGCTGCTGCTGGCACTGGACCGCGCGCCGGGTCCTTTCGCGGTCTATAATCTCGGATCGGACGAGTATTGCCAGGTGAATGACAGCGTCGGCTGGATTTGTGACTGCCTCGACCTCGCGCCCCGCCTGGAACACACCGGCGGCGATCGCGGCTGGATCGGCGACAACCCCTTCATCTTCCTCGACGCCGGGCGCATGCGCGGTCTGGGCTGGGCACCGGTGCATTCCATCGAGCAGGGCGTGCGGCTGACCCTGCGCTGGCTGCGCGAAAATCGCTGGGTGCTGGAGAGCCGGGCATGACCGGCAGCGCCATAGGCGGCTATTCCACCAGCCGGGAATTGCTGGAATACGCGCTGGACCCCGCGCGGGTCGAAACATTCGCCGACGATACCTGTGCCGACATCGCCGCCGCGGCGGCCAATGGCACGCTTCTGTTGGTGGGCGCCGCCGCCCTGCCCCGCAAACTGTCATCGGCGGTGCGCCAGGCCGGCGGCCGGGTGGTGGCGCATGTCGAGTTCGACGCCCGCTTCTGGGACGGCGAGGCCGATGGCGTGCCGGTGCTCTGCCTGGATGAGGCCCTGGCCCTGACCGGGCCGGACCCGCTGGTGATCGTGGCCATCTGGTCGCCACATCACATCTATGCCCGCACCCGTGCCTGGCTGGCTTCACGCGGGGTGACCCGGGTTTTGCCGGTCCAGGCGGGTTTCTGGCGCTATGCCGATCTGATCGGGCCGCACTACCAGTTCGGCAAGCCCGGGGCCTATGTGAAGTCAACCGAGACGATCATGGCGGTGCATGACGCGCTGAGCGATGGCGAGAGCCGCCGCCAATTCGCCGGCGCCCTGGCCTGGCGGCTGCTGCTGGACCCCGATCTCATCCCCGCCCCCGAGCCGCGGCGGATCTATTTCGACCCCGCGCTGTGCCGCCTGCCCGATGATTGCGTGGTGGCCGATATCGGCGCCTATGCCGGCGACACGCTCGATGTCTTCCTGCTCTGGCAGGGCAAGCGTTTTTCCCGGTTCCTGGCCTTCGAGCCCGATCCCCTGAGCTTCGCCCGGCTGGAGGCTTTTCGCGCCGGGCTGCCGGCGGAGGTGGCGGCGCGCATCACCTGCCTGAACGCGGCGATCGGCGCCGCTTCCGGCAAGCTGCGCCTCACCCCCACCGGCACCCCCGGCACCATGGCCGGCCTGGCAGGCGCGGTGGAGGTGCCCTGCCTGACGCTGGATGACGCCCTGGATGGCGGGCGGGTTGATTACATTAAGGTCGATGTCGAGGGTTTCGAGCCACAGGCACTGGCCGGCGCGCAAGGCGCCATCGCCCGCTGCCGGCCCTCGCTTGGCGTCTCAGCCTATCACGCCCCGCAGGATATCTTCGCGATCCCCGCCTGGGTGATGGGCCGGGTGGCGGATTACCGCTTCCATTTCCGCGCCCATGACCATGACGGGATAGACTTCATCTTCTACGCCATCCCCTCGGAGCATGCGCCTTGATCATCACCAGATCGCCGCTGCGCATTTCCATCGGCGGCGGCGGCACCGATTTGCCGAGCTATTACCTGGAGCGCGAGGGCTTTCTCGTCGCCATGGCGATCCAGAAGCACGTCTATGTCTCGCTGCAACGCACGCTGGACCCCGGGCTGCTGCTGAAATACTCGCAGCTCGAGCGCCCCCACTCGGTCGCCGCCATCCGCCACCCCATCATCCGCGAAAGCCTGCTCGCGCTGGGGCTGGAGGGGGAGCGCAATCTGGAGATCACCTCGGTCGCCGATATTCCCGCCGGCACCGGCCTTGGTTCCTCCGGCAGCTTCGCCACCGCCCTGCTCCGCGCGCTGCATATCCTCAAGCGGACGCATATCGACCAGGGCGGGCTGGCGGAGCTCGCCTGCCATATCGAGCTGGACCGGCTGGGCGAGCCGATCGGCAAGCAGGACCAGTATATCGCGGCCTTCGGCGGCCTCACCGCCTTCACCTTCGGCCGCGATGGCCGGGTGGTGGCGGAGAGCCTGCCCGTCAGCGCCGGCACGATGGAGGATCTGCAGGACAACACCCTGATGTTCTTCACCGGCCGCGCCCGCAGCGCCGGCGCCATCCTGGCCGAGCAGGACCGCAAATCCCGCCGGGCCGATGCCGCCATGCTGGCCAATCTGGACCGGGTGAAGGCGCTGGGCCTGGAGACGCGCGACGCCTTCCTGGCCGGCGACCTGGGCCGCTGGGGCGAGATCATGCGCGAGCATTGGGAGGTGAAGAAGCAGCGCTCCACCGGCATGTCCTCGCCGCAGATCGATGAATGGTATGCGCTGGGCCTGCGCAGCGGCGCCATCGGCGGCAAGCTGGTGGGTGCGGGTGGCGGCGGCTTCCTGCTCTTCTATGCCCAGGATGCGCGCCGCCTGCGCCAGGCCATGGCGGGTGCCGGGCTGCAGGAGGTGCGGCTGCATGTCGACCTCGAAGGCACCAAGGTGCTGGATCGGTGAGCCTGCCCAGGCTCGCGATCCTCGCCGGCGGGCTGGCCACGCGGCTGCGCCCGATCACCGAGACCATCCCCAAGGTGCTGGTGCCTGTCTGCGGCGAGCCGTTCCTGGCGCATCAGCTGCGCCTGGCGCGGAGGCAGGGGTTTTCCCGCGTGGTGCTCTGCGTCGGCCATCTCGCCGAGCAGGTGGAGGCCTTCGTGGCGACGCGGGATTTCGGCCTGGAGGTGGCGCTGAGCCATGAAGGCCCGGCCCGCCGCGGCACCGGCGGCGCGCTGCGCCACGCCCTGGCCCTGCTGGGCGAGAGTTTTTTCATGCTCTACGGCGACAGCTATCTGGATGTGGAAGCCGCCCCCATTCACGAAGCCTTCCTGGCTGCGGGAAAGCCGGCGCTGATGAGCGTGCTGCATAATCGCGACCGATGGGACCCCTCCAACGTCGCCTTCGACGGCCAGCTCGTGCTTGCGCATGACAAGACGATGCGCGGGCAGCCCGGCGTGGAATGGATCGATTTCGGCTTCTCCGTCTTCACCCGCGCCGTGGTGGAAGCCTGGCCCGAGGCCGATCCGTGGGACCTCTCGGCGCTGACCGGCGCCCTGGCGCGGGAGGGGCGGCTGGCCGGCCACGCCGTCACCCGGCGCTTTTATGAGATCGGCAAGCCCGAAGGGCTGGCCGAGACCGAGGCCTATTTGCGTGGCATGAATGTTGCTCAAAACCTGGGCTGACATCACCCATCCAGGACACGCCATGCTGCGCCGAACCCTTCTCGCCTCGCCCGCCCTGCTGGCGGCCGCCCCCGCCCGCGCCCAGCCGGCCTGGCCCAATCGCCAGCCCATCCGCCTCATCGCGGGCTTCCCTGCCGGCGGGTTGGCGGACGCCATCGGGCGGCTTTTCGCAGCACCTCTGGGCGAGGCGCTGGGCACCTCCGTCGTGGTGGAAAACCGCACCGGCGCTTCCGGCACGCTGGGCGCCGATGCGGTGGCCAAGGCGACGCCGGATGGGCTGACGCTGGCCGTCTCCCACGCCATCCCCTTCGGCTTTGCGCCCGGGGTGCTGCCCGCCATGCCCTATGACCCGGTGGCGGATTTCACCCACCTCGCCATGCTGGCCGAGGCGCCGACCATCACCGTCGTCCTGGCACGCTCGCCCTATCGCAGCATGGTGGAGATGCTGGCCGCCGCCCGCACGCGGCGGGTGGCCTTCGGCTCCTCGGGCGTGGGCTCGGCCGAGCATATCATGGGTGCCGTGGTCGGCCGTGCCGCGGGTGCGGCGCAGCTTGACCATATCCCCTATCGCGGTTCGGCGCCGGCCATGCAGGACCTTCTCGCCGGGGTGATCGACACCATGAACGCGCCGATCACCACGCTGGTCGGACAGTTGCAGGACGGCACGCTGCGCATGCTCGCGACCTCGGGCGAGACCCGGGTGGCGGCGTTTGCCGACGTGCCCACCCTGGCCGAACTGGGCTACGGCCAGGCGACGCACACGCAATGGATCGGCCTCTCCGGCCCGCGCGGGCTGCCGGCGGCGGTGAGCGAGCGGCTGATCGCGGCACTGCCGCCCATCGCGGCGCAGCCCGGCATCCAGGCAAGGCTGGCGGAACTCGCCTCCGCACCGCGCAGCCCGGCGCCGGTGGGCGCCGATTTTGCCCGGTTCGTGGCCGGCTTCCGCGACCATTGGGTGGCCATGGCGCGGGCGGAGGGGATTGTCGCCGGCTGAACCACCGGCGAGCAGGACAAGCCCCGCTACAGAATGTAGCGCGACAAATCGGCCGAGCCGGCCAGCGGCGCCACTCTCTCGGCCACCATGGCGGCGTCCACCCGCACCGTCTCGCCCGGCCGGTCGCTGGCCGAGAAGCTGATCTCCTCCAGCAGCCGCTCGAGCACGGTGGAAAGCCGGCGCGCGCCGATGTTTTCCACATTGGCGTTGATGTCGGCGGCAAGGTCCGCCACCGCATCCACGGCGTCCTCGGCCATGTCGAGCGTCAGCCCCTCGGTGCCCATGAGTGCCACGTATTGCTTGACCAGGGAGTGTTCCGGCTCACGCAAAATGCGCCGGAAATCCTCGCGCGTCAGGGCCTTGAGTTCCACGCGAATGGGCAGGCGACCCTGCAATTCCGGCAGTAGGTCCGAGGGCTTGCTGAGGTGAAACGCGCCCGACGCGATGAACAGGATGAAGTCGGTCTTCACCGCGCCATGCTTGGTGTTCACGGTCGTGCCCTCGATCAGCGGCAGCAGGTCGCGCTGCACGCCCTCGCGGCTCACATCGCCGCCACGGATGCCGTCGGGGCCGGAGCCACGGGCGATCTTGTCGATCTCGTCGAGGAAGACGATGCCGTTATTCTCGACATGCCGCACCGCGTCACGCACCAGGGCGTCCTCGTCCAGCAGCTTGTCGGCTTCCTCGCGCGTCATCGCCTCGCGCGCCAGGGCGACGCTCATCTTGCGCGGCTTGGCGCCCTTGCCGAACATTTTTGCCAGCTGGTCCTGCATGCCCTGCATGCCCGGCGGCATCCCCGGCATTTCCAGCATGCCGATGGGGCTGGCGGCGGGCTCGCTGACCTGCACCTCGATCTCGCGCGCCTCGATTTCCCCGGCGCGCAGCATTTTCCGGAATTTCATCCGCGTCTCGCCGGAGGCGCCCTCGCCGACCAGCGCGGTCAGCAGGCGTTCTTCGGCAGCCAACTCGGCCTTGGCCTGCACGCCGCGGCGGGCGGCCTCGCGCAGCTGGGCGATGGCGACTTCCAGCAAATCCCGAATAATGCTGTCCACGTCGCGGCCGACATAGCCGACCTCGGTGAACTTGGTTGCCTCCACCTTTATGAAGGGGGCATTGGCCAGGCGTGCCAGGCGCCGCGCGATCTCGGTCTTGCCGCAGCCCGTCGGGCCGATCATCAGGATGTTCTTCGGCACCACCTCGCCTTGCATGGCCTCGGGCAGCTGTTGCCGGCGCCAGCGGTTGCGAAGGGCTATGGCCACCGCCCGCTTGGCGTCGTTCTGGCCGACGATGAAGCGGTCAAGCTCGCTCACGATTTCCCGGGGCGACAGGTTCACGGCATCCATCACAGCGTCTCCAGCACGAAATTGCCATTGGTGTAGACGCAGATGCTGGCGGCCACCTTCATCGCCCGGCGCGCAGTTTCCTCGGCCGTCATGCCCTCCACCGTCATCAGCGCGCGCGCGGCCGACAGCGCGAAATTGCCGCCCGAGCCGATGCCGATGACGCTGTCCTCCGGCTCCAGCACATCGCCCTGTCCCGTCAGCAGCAGGGAGCGATCCTTGTCGGCCACCGCCAGCAGCGCCTCCAGCCGGCGCAGGTAGCGGTCGGTCCGCCAATCCTTGGCCAGCTCGACGCAGGCGCGTTCGAGCTGGTCGGGGAAGCGTTCGAGCTTTGCCTCCAGCCGCTCCAGCAGGGTGAAGGCATCGGCGGTGGCCCCGGCAAAACCGGTCAGCACCCGGCCGCCGGCGATGCGCCGCACCTTCTTCGCATTGCCCTTGACCACGGTCTGGCCCATCGAGACCTGGCCGTCGCCCGCCATGGCCACCTGCATCACCCCATCGGGGCCCAGCCGGCGCACGCAGAGGATGGTCGTTCCGTGCCATCCCAGCACATCATTGGTGTTCATCATGGCGGCTCATGTGGCCCGGCCGCCCCGACCTTGCAACGCATGGCGGGCATGTGGCCATCGCCCCTTGAACGGGCTAGGCATCGGATATGGAAGATTGCTTCACGGATGCGGCCCACACCTTGCCGCTGCTCACCGCCACCCCCGCAACTCTGGACAGGCTGCCTGCGGAGCACCGCGCCTTCCTCGATGCCAGCGGCTTCTCCGGCCAGGCACAGCAGATCGCGCTGCTACCGGCCCCGGGCGGGATTGCCGGCGCCGTGCTGGGCCTGGGCGAGGGCGCGGTCACGCCGCACAGATTCGGCGGGCTTGCGCATGGCCTGCCGGAGAACAGCCTGTGGCACCTGGCCGACCCCGCCTGCGCGCCGGAAGCGGTGCTGGGCTGGGGCCTGGGCGCCTATCGATACGCCCGCTTCAAGCTGCCGCGCCGCGGCCCTGCCCGGCTGCGCCCGCCAGCCGGCAGCGAACCCGTTCTGGCCGAACTGCGCGCCATCCGCCGCGCGCGCGACCTCATCAATGCCCCGGCCAATGAGCTGGGCCCAGCCGAGCTGGCCGATGCGGTGGCCAGCGTCGCCGCCGCGCATGGCGCCAGCTTCCGGGTGATCGAGGGTTCCGCGCTGGAAGCCTGCTTCCCGGCCATCCAGGCGGTGGGAGGCGGCAGCCCGCGCGGGCCGCGCGTCGCCATCCTGGAATGGGGCGCCCCCGACGCGCCGCTGCTGGCGCTGTGCGGCAAGGGCGTGTGCTTCGACACCGGCGGCCTCGACCTCAAGCCGGCCTCGGCCATGCTGCGGATGAAGAAGGACATGGGCGGGGCCGCGGTGATGCTGGCGCTGGCCGAGTGCCTGATGGCCGCCGGCGCCCCCTGGCGCATCCTGCTGCTGGTCGGCGCCGTGGAGAATGCCGTCTCCGGCACCGCCTTCCGCCCGGGCGATGTGATCGCCACCCGCGCCGGCCTGTCGGTCGAGATCGGCAACACCGATGCCGAGGGCCGGCTTGTGCTGGCCGACCTGCTGGGCTTCGCCGGCGAGCACCGTCCGGCCCTGATCATCAATGGTGCCACGCTGACCGGTGCCGCGCGGGTGGCGTTGGGGCCTGACCTGCCGGCGATGTTCAGCAATGACGACACCCTGGCGGCGGCTCTGCTGGCCGGTGGCCTGGCTGCCCACGACCCGCTCTGGCGCCTGCCATTGCATGACGGGTATGACGCTTGGCTGGACAGCCCCGTGGCGGACCTGAACAATATTTCATCGCGCCCCACCGCCGGCGCGGTCGTGGCTGCGCTGTTCCTGCGCCGCTTCGTGCCCGCTGCCACCCCCTGGGCGCATCTCGATCTCTATGCCTGGAATGACACCCCGCGCCCTGGACGGCCGGAGGGCGGCGAGGCCACCGGGCTGAGGGCGCTGGTGGCGGGGCTGCAAGTTTACCGCAATTCCATCCCCTGTTCCCGGCAAGTGCCTGATTAGCCCGGCGCGGCCCGGAGATGGTTTCGGTTGACAAGCGCTGGTAATCCGACTTAATGAAGAAAATGTTAGATATTTCCCGACCAAATCGATAAGAGTTTTGGGGTATTGTTGGTCACTGGGCGCGCATGCCCACAGAGATCAAGTGACGGTACACATCCGGTTCGCGCGCAGGCCCACCCCGTCGGGAAGGTTTTGCCCGCAGGCCCGCGGAAGGAATGACGAGAATGCCGAATGCCCATTCGGCCGACCAGCTGGTCGGCATCCTCAGGGACACTGTCGTGTCGCTCGTGCGGCGCGATGGCCCCGACCTGTCGGCCCGCCAGCTCGGCGTGTTCCTGACAGTCTATCTGGCCGAGGGTCCGCACACCGTGCGTGGCCTGGCGGCCGAGCTCAACGTCTCCAAGCCCGCCATCACCCGCGCGCTGGACCGGCTTGGCGAACTCGACCTCGCCCGCCGCAAGCTCGATCCGATGGACCGCCGCAGCGTGCTGGTGCAGCGCACCGTCAAGGGCGCCGCGTTGCTGCGTGATGTGCGCCAGACCATGGCCGAGGCGGAGGGCCAGGTTGCCCTGCCGGTCGACCGTGTTGTCGCCGAATTCCAGGACGAGCGCAGCCGCGCCGCTGGCTGAGCCGACGCGCTGCGCCTGGGTCAGCCCAGCCGCCGCGCCCCCTCCGGCGCCAGCCAGGCCAGGTCTCCGGCCACGAAGACGGCTTCGAGGCGAGGCGCCTCGGCGCCACCCGAGACCACGAGCGCATCGCCGCGAAGCCCGGGCGCAAGGGCACCGCGATCCGTCAGGCCCAGCGCCTCGGCCGGGTTGGCCGAGACCAGGGCCCAGGCCGCGGCCAGATCCAGGACACCACGCCGCAGCATGACAAAGGGCGCCTCGAACAGGGCGGGCCAGTGGTAGTCGCTCGCCAGGACCGAGACGAGGCCACGCTCAGCCAGCGGTGCCGCCGAGGCCCAGCCGAGGTGGCTGCCGCCACGCACCACATTGGGCGCGCCCATCACCACATGCTCGCCCTGCGCCCTTGCATCGGCGGCCACCTCCTCGGTGAGCGGGAATTCGCAGATCGCCGCCCCCAGCGCGCGAAACAGGGCGCGCTGTTCCAGGCTGGTCTCATCATGGCTCAGCATGGGAATGCCAGCCGCCCGCGCCGCCCGGGCCAAGGCCTCGCGCGCCGCCGGCACCGCCGGGCGGTGGGCCAGCGCGGCCTCGACCATCGCGGCAAATTCTGCGTTGGAGACGCCGCCGCGGCCGGCATATTTCGCCAGCTGCGCCGGGTCCGACACCTTCTTGGCGATGCCGGGGGTATGGTCATTATAGCCCAGCAGCGCCACCTCGCCGGCCGCGACGGCGGCCAGCGCATCGGGCATGGCGTCGAGATTATCGGCCTCGAAGCGCAGATGCACGCGGATGTCGGGCACGGCGGGCCGGGCCGCGGCCAGCAGCGCGCGGAACATCGACAGCGATCGCAACCCGGGCTCCCAGGACAAGGTCACCCCCAGATAGGCGGTGGTGATGCCGCAGGCCAAAAGCTGGGTGGCCGTGTCCCGCAACGCGAAGCCCGGCGGAAAACCCACGCCCGGCCGGGGTTGCAGGCTGCGCTCATGCGCATCGCCATGGATGTCCACGATGCCCGGCAGCACCCAGGCGCCGGAGGCGTCGAAGCCTCGGCCCGCGGGCGGCGGCTCCGCTGCCACCCGCCCCCCGGCCAGCGCCAGCATGGCCGGGCCGAAGCCGCCGCGCGCCAGCACCTCGCCGCCGCTGATGCGCCAGCCGCTCACAGGCTTTCCACCACAAGCTGGGTGCGCCCGGCGACGTAGCGGGAGAAGGTGACGTCGATCGGCGCCCCCTCGCCATCCACATTCACCGCCTCGGTCAGCAGCACCGGCCGGTTGCGCATCTGGCCCAGCAGCTGCGCCTCCTCAGGGGTGGGCATGCGGGCGGTGATGCGGGTGACCTGGCGGCGGTAATCCGGCACGCCACAGGCCGCCAGCGCCACGGTGATGGAGGGATTCTCGGCCAGCAACGCCGCGATGCGGGCAAAGCGGTGCGCGGGAAAATGATGCGAGCCCAGGGTAATGGCGCGGCCATTGGCGAAGCCCAGACGGTCCACCTGCACCACGCCCCTGCCGCGGCGAATCTTCAGCAGCTCGGCCACCCGGCCCTCCGCCTGGATTTCGGCGATGCGGATGATACGGCCCGAGGGTTCGCGCGACTGGGCGCGGATGATCTCGGAGAAGCGGGTGCGGCTGCCAAGCGGGTATTCCACCACCTCCTCCGCCACGAAGGAACCGCGGCCCTGCTCCACCCGCACCAGGCCGCGACTGGCCAGCTCCTCCATCGCGCGGCGGATGGTGTGGCGGTTGACGGCGAAGCGCTGGGCCAGCTCGGCCTCGGTGGGCAGGCGGGCGCCGGCGGCCAGCGTGCCGCTGGCGATCGCGCCCTCCAGCCGGGAGACGATCTGCCGCCACAGCGACACGCCATCGCCGCGCGGCAGGGCTTCGGCGAGACAGGGGTCGACCGTCATGGAATCTTCAACCAAGGCCCCGCCCTTTCCGTGAGATCATCCGGTTGACCGTAAAGGATGGGATGTGGTGATGTCTAGACCTCCCTATGACCCATTCACCCCATCCCGATGAAGCCCGGCAGCAGCGCCAACGCTGGATGGCCATTCTCGCCCGCGCCGGGGCCGATGCCCTGCGCGCACATCTGGCTGGCCTGCCCGCGCTGCCCCCGCATACCCGCCTGCGCGGGCCGGAAATCGGCCTCGTCATGCTGCGGGGAAGGATGGGCGGGGATGGCGCGCCCTTCAACCTGAGCGAGGCCACCGCCACCCGCTGCACGGTGGAGATGGAAGGCCGCATGGGCCATGCCACCGTGCTGGGGCGGGACCTGGCGCAGGCCGAGCTCGCCGCCGCCATCGACGCGGCCCTGCAATCCCCCGCCTTGCGCGGCCCGCTTCTCGATCATGTGATCGAACCGCTGGCCGAGGCCCAGGCGGAAGCGCGCGACCGCACCGCCCGCCGCGCCGAGGCCACCCGGGTGCAGTTCTTCACCATGGCGACGATGCGATGACCCCGGGCTTCGACAACCCCGTGCTGGGCGCGCAATCTAGCTTTCGTGCCATGCTGCATGCCCTTTCCCACCCCGGTCGGATCATCCGGCTGGCCGATCTGCCGGCGGCGCCGGCCCCGCTCGCCCCCGCCGCCGGTGCCGCCGCGCTGGCGATGTGCGACGCCGATACGCTGCTGTGGCACGATGCCGGGGAGCAGGCCGCCGCTTGGCTGCGCTTCCACACCGGCGCACCCTGGGGCGCGCCGAGGGAGGCGCGCTTCGCCATCGCCACCGGCGCCCCGCCGCCGCTGGCCGGCTTCTGCCTGGGCAGCGACGAGGCGCCGCAGGATGGCGCGACCCTGCTGTTGCAGGTGGCGGGGCTGGAGGCAGCCGCCGGCTGGCTGTTGACCGGTCCGGGCATCCAGCACGAGACGGCGCTGTGCGTCACCGGCCTGCCGCCGGGATTCGTGGCGGAGCGCGCGGCCCTGGGGGCGCTGTTCCCGCGCGGCCTCGACATCATCCTCTGCGCCGATGCGCTGATCGCCGCCCTGCCACGCACCACCAGCATCCGGGAGCGTGCCTGATGTATGTCTCCGTCAAGGGCGGCGAGACGGCTATCGGCCACGCCCATGCCTGGCTGGCCGAGGCCAGGCGCGGCGACCCGGCGCTGCCGGAACTGACCGTCGCGCAGATCGAGGAACAGCTGGCGCTGGCGGTGGACCGGGTGATGGCCGAGGGCGCCTGCGCCGATCGCGGCCTGGCCGCACTGGCCCTGAAACAGGCCCGCGGCGACAGCACCGAGGCCGCCTTCCTGCTGCGCGCCTATCGCACCACCCTGCCCCGCTTCGGCTACACCCTGCCGGTGGATACCGGGGCGATGGCGATCCAGCGCCGCATTTCTTCCACCTACAAGGACCTGCCGGGCGGCCAGGTGCTGGGGCCGACTTTTGATTACACCCATCGCCTGCTGGATTTCGCCCTGGCCGCCGAGGGGCTGGACCCGCCGCCGCCGGCCGAGGCCGAACAGGGCGCGCAGCGCATGCCCCAGGTCACCGAAATATTGGCGCAGGAAGGGCTGATGGCGCCGGACGCCCCATCCAACGCCGAACCGCCGGACCTGACGCGCGAGCCGCTGGCCTTTCCGGCCAACCGGGCGCTCAGGCTCCAGGCCATGGCCAGGGGCGATGAGGGGTTTCTGCTCAGCCTCGGCTATTCCACCCAGCGCGGCTACGGCAATGCCCATCCCTTCGTCGGCGAAATCCGCATGGGCGAGGTCAGCGTCGAGATCGAGCCGCCGGAGCTGGGTTTCGCCATCGATATCGGCGACATGGTGGTGACCGAGTGCCAGATGGTGAACCAGTTCGTGGGCAACGCCGAGGCGCCGCCGCAATTCACCCGCGGCTATGGCCTGGTGGTGGGGCAGAATGAGCGCAAGGCGATGGCGATGGCACTCGTCGACCGCGCGCTGCGCGCCCCCGAGCTGGGCGAGGAGGCGACCGCGCCGGCGCAAAGCCCGGAATTCGTCCTCTACCATTGCGACAATGTGGAGAGCACGGGCTTTGTCGAGCATCTCAAGCTGCCGCATTACGTCGATTTCCAGAGCGAGCTCGAAAAAATCCGCGCCATTCGCGCGCGCTGGTTCGCGGAGCGCACGGAATGAACGCCGCCCTCACAGGCTACAACTTCGGCTATCTCGACGAAGCCACGAAGCGGATGATCCGCCGCGCATTGCTGAAGGCGGTGTGCATCCCCGGCCACCAGGTGCCTTTCGGCGCGCGGGAAATGCCGCTGCCCTATGGCTGGGGCACCGGCGGCATTCAGGTCACCGCCTCGGTGCTCGGCCCCGATGACGTGCTGAAGGTGATCGACCAGGGCGCCGACGACACCACCAACGCCGTCTCCATCCGCCGCTTCTTCAACCGGGTGGCGGGGGTGGCGACCACGGAAAGCACGGCCGAGGCCACGATTATCCAGACCCGCCACCGCATCCCCGAGACGCCGCTCAGCGAGGGCCAGATCCTGGTCTACCAGGTGCCGATGCCCGAGCCGCTGTTCAGGCTGGAACCGCGCGTGGCCGAAAGCACCCGGCTGCACGCCATGGCCGAATACGGCCTGATGCAGGTCAAGCTCTATGAGGACATCGCCCGGCAGGGGGAGGTGGCGACGAGCTACAACCACCCCGTCATGGTCAACCACCGCTACCTGATGTCGCCCTCGCCGATCCCCGCCTTCGACAATCCGAAGATGCACATGAATGCCGGGCTGCAATTGTTCGGCGCGGGGCGGGAGAAGCGGATCTACGCCGTGCCGCCCTATACCGATGTGCGCAGCCTCGATTTCGAGGACCACCCCTTCAAGCCCGTCCGCGCGCCGCATGCCTGCGCCATTTGCGGCAGCGAGGAGAGCTATCTCGACGAGGTCATCACCGATGACCAGGGCGGGCGGATGCATGTCTGCTCGGACACCGACTACTGTGCATCGAGGCCGCCGGTATGAACGCGCTGCTGGAAGCCCAGGGACTGCATCTGCGCTTCGGCGCCGTGCGGGCGCTGGATGATGTGGCGCTGTCGATCTGGCCGGGCGAGGTGGTGGCCATCGTGGGCGAAAGCGGCTCGGGCAAGTCGTCCCTGCTGCGCGTGCTGGCGGGTATGCAGCGGGCCGATGCCGGCCAGGTGCTGTATCGCGACGCGGCAGGGGCCACGCATTCCATCCTTGATGCCTCCGACGCCGCGCTGCGGCGCCTGATGCGCAGCGACTGGGGCTTCGTGCACCAGAACGCCCGCGACGCGCTGCGCATGGAGGTCTCGGCCGGCGGCAATGTGGGCGAGCGGCTGATGGCCGCGGGCAACCGGCACTACGGCAATATCCGCGAGGTGGCGGCGCATTGGCTGGAACGGGTCGAGATGGACCCGGCGCGGATCGACGAGACACCGAAAAATTTCTCCGGCGGCATGCAGCAGCGTTTGCAGATCGCCCGCACGCTGGTGACCAGCCCGCGCCTCGTCTTCATGGATGAACCCACTGGCGGGCTCGATGTCTCGGTGCAGGCGAAGCTGCTCGATCTCATCCGCGGGCTGGTGGCGGATCTGGGGCTCGCCGTGCTGCTGGTGACGCATGACATTGCCGCCGCCCGGCTGCTGGCGCATCGCATCATGGTCATGCGGCACGGCCAGGTGGTGGAGGAAGGGCTGACCGACCGCGTGCTCGACGACCCGCGCCACCCCTATACGCAGTTGCTCGTCTCCTCGGTGCTCGCGGCATGATCGTTTTGCACACCGAGGCCCTGGCAAAATCCTTCACCCTGCATCTGCAGGGCGGGGTGAGCATTCCCGTGCTGCGCGATGTGGAACTGACCCTGCGCGCCGGCGAATGCGTGGCCCTGGCAGGTCCTTCTGGCGCGGGGAAGTCCACGCTGATGCGCTGCCTCTACGGCAATTACGGCGCGGATTCGGGGCGCATCCTGCTGCGCCATGAGGGTGCCATGATCGACATCGCCGCGGCCGATGCGCGGGTCATGCGCGCGGTGCGGCGCGACACGCTGGGCTATGTCAGCCAGTTCCTGCGCGTCATCCCGCGCGTGCCCACGCTGGACATCGTGGCCGAACCCATGCGTGCCCGCGGCGTGGCGCCGGACGAGGCCCGCGCCCGCGCCGCCGCCCTGCTGACACGCCTCAACATGCCCCCTGCCCTGCATGGCCTGCCGCCCGCCACCTTCTCGGGCGGCGAGCAGCAGCGGGTCAACCTCGCCCGCGGCTTCGCCGCCGGTCACCCGGTGCTGCTGCTGGACGAACCCACCGCCAGCCTCGACGCCGCCAATGCCGAGGTGGTGATCGCCCTCATCGCCGAGGCGAAAGCCGCCGGCTGCGCCATCATCGGCATCTTCCACGACACGGCGGTGCGGCAGCGCGTGGCGGATCGCCTGTTCCAAATCCTACCGGTATACGAGCCCGCATGACACCCGAGACGATCCTGACGAACGCCCGCATCATCCTGCCCGATGGGGTGATGGACGGAACCGTGGTGCTGCGCGGCCGCCTGATCGCCGAAATCCAGCCTGGCCGCAGCCACGCACCGGGCGCACAGGATTGCGAGGGGGACGACCTCATCCCCGGCCTCGTCGATGTCCACACCGACAATCTGGAACGCCAGGTGCAGCCGCGCGCCAATGCCCGCTGGCCCAGCCGCAGCGCCTTCCTCGCGCATGACGCGCAATGCGCCGCCGCCGGCGTCACCACCGTGCTGGATGCGCTGTGCATCGGCGATCTGGGCTTCGACCAGGAGCGCGACCAGACTTTTCTGGACGGCGTGCGCGACCTGACGGAAATGCACGGCACCGGCCTGATGAAATCCGAGCATCTGCTGCATCTGCGCTGCGAATTGCCGGGCGAGGACATGCCGCGGATTCTCGACACGGTCGCCGACCACCCGCTGGTGGCGATGCTGTCGATGATGGATCACTCGCCGGGCGTGGGCCAATACCGGGACATTTCCCGCTACATCAAGATGCGCGTGCGGCAGACCAACTGGAGCGAGGCCGAGGTGATGGCCCGCATCGCGGCGCTGCGCGAGAAGCGCGAACGTGTGGTGCCGAAACACCGGCAATGGGTGCTGGACCGCGTGGCGCATCGCGACCTGCCCCTGGCCAGCCATGATGACGAGAGTGCCACGCAGATCGCCGACCATGCCGCACTCGGCATCCGCATCAGCGAATTCCCCGTCACCATGGAAGCGGCGGAGGCGGCGCGCGACATGGGCGTGGCGGTGATCGGCGGCGCGCCCAATATCGTGCGCGGCGGCAGCCATTCGGGCAATGTCTCGGTGATGGAGGTCGTGCGCGCCGGCGCCATGGACACCATCGCCTCGGACTACGTGCCGGCGGCGATGATCGAGGCTGCTTATGCCTGCGAGGAAGCGATGGGCCTGGCGCCGGCCATCGCCACCATCACCGCCAACCCCGCCCGCATGTGCCGGATGGACGACCGCGGACGCATCGCACCCGGGCTGCGCGCCGATCTGGTGCAGATCAAGCACCATGCCGGCCTGCCCTTCGTGCGCCGGGTGTGGCGCGAGGGTGGCCGCATCGCATGATGCGCGCGGCGGTCTATTGGGCGCCGGAGATCGCCGACCCGCTGCATGCGCTGGGCAGCGCCTGGCTGGGGCGCGATGCCGAGACGGCGGCGGCCCTGCGCCAGCCGGATGTGCCAGGGATTGCCGAGATCACCGCCGATGCCCGCGGCTATGGGCTGCATGCCACGCTGAAGCCGCCGTTTCGCCTCGCCCAGCCCTATGGCGTGCTGCGGCAGGCGGTGGCGGAGCTGGCGGCATCCCGCCGCCCCTTCGCCCTGCCGCCGCTGTCGATCCAGAACCTCAAGGGCTTCCTGGCGCTGCGGGAGACCGCGCCCTGCCCACCGCTGCATGCCCTGGCTGATGCCTGCGTGACCGGGCTGGACGCCTTCCGGGCGCCGCCCGATGAGGCCGAGTTGGCGCGCCGGCGCCGGGCGCCCCTCTCGCCCGCGCATGAGGCGATGCTGGCGGCCTGGGGCTACCCCTATGTGCTGACGGAATGGCAGTTCCATGTCACCCTCACCCGCCGGTTGAACGCCGCTGAGCACGACGCCATCCAGCCACCGCTGCACGCCTATTTCGCCGACATTCCCGCCACGCCGCGACTGGTAACGGAGATCTGCCTCTTCACCCAATCCGGCCCCGGCGCGCCATTTCTCATCGCCGAACGTTTTCCCCTGGGAGGAACCGTATGATCCGCACGATGGAAGAGCTGGAAGCGCTCTACGGCACGCCCCAGGCACCGAGCATGAGGAAGGTGACCCACCACATCACCGCCGACTACGCCCGGATCATCGAGGCGGCGCCGTTCTGCGCCCTGGCCACGGTGGGGCCGGAGGGGCTGGATTGCTCGCCGCGCGGCGACGCGCATGGCCTGGTGCGGATCGAGAGCCCGACCACGCTGCTGCTGCCCGACCGGCGCGGCAACAACCGCATCGACAGCCTGCGCAACATCATGCGCGACCCGCGCGTGGCGCTGATGTTCCTGGTACCGGGCAGCGGCAACGCGCTGCGGATCAATGGCCGGGCGCATCTCACCGCCGATGCGGGCCTGCTGGAAAGCTTTTCGGTGGAGGGTGCCAAGCCGCGCAGCGTCACCGTGGTGACGGTCGAGGAGGTGTATTTCCAATGCGCCCGCGCCGTCATCCGCGCCGGGCTGTGGGATGCCGCCAGCCAAAGCCGCGCCGAGGGGCTGCCAACCCCGGGCCGGGTGCTGGCCAATCTGACCGCGGGCGAGGTGGGCGGCGAGACCTATGACCTGGAATGGCCGGAACGGGCGAAAGCCTCGATGTGGTGACAGCCGCTCCCGGACGGGTTACGGCTTGAAAAACCGGGGGATCCTCCATGCCGCGCTTTGCCGCCAATATCTCCATGATGTTCAACGAGTTGCCCTTCCTCGACCGGTTCGCGGCGGCCCGTGCGGCGGGCTTCGGCGCGGTGGAGTTCCTCTTCCCCTATGAATTCCCGGCGGCCGAGATCGCGGCGCGCCTCAAGGATAACGGGCTGCAACAGGTGCTGTTCAACGCGCCGCCGGGCGATTGGGCGAATGGCGAGCGCGGCATGGCCTGCATCCCCGGCCGGCAACAGGAATTCCGTGACGGCATCATGAAGGCGCTCGATTATGCCGGCGCGCTGGGCTGCCCCCGGCTGCATGTGATGGCGGGGATGATGCCGGCGGGCGTGTCGCAGGGCATGATGACCTGCCTCTACGCCATCAACCTGGCCTGGGCGGCCGAAAAAGCCATCGCCCAGGGCGTAACCTGTGTGATCGAGCCGATCAACCAGCGCGACATGCCCGGCTACGCGCTGACCGGCACCGCCAATGCTTTGGCGGTGATCGAGGCGGTGGGGCCGGAGCGGCTGGGTTTGCAGTTCGACCTCTACCATACCCAGATCACCGAGGGTGACCTGGTGCCGCGCGCCAAGGCTTTGCTGCCGTATATCGCGCATATGCAGGTGGCGGACACGCCCGGACGTCACGAACCCGGCACGGGCGAGGTGAACTGGCCCTTCGTGTTCCGCGAAATCGATGCCATGGGTTTTCGGGGTTGGATCGGCTGCGAGTACCGGCCAGCCGGAGAGACCTTGGCCGGGCTTGGCTGGTACGCACCCTACAAGATTGGAGCATAATCACATGAAAATCGGTTTCATCGGCCTGGGCATCATGGGCCTGCCCATGGCGGAAAACCTGAAGAAGGCCGGCCACGAGGTGGCGGTGCCGGAACGGGCGTCGCTGAAGCCCGAGGCGCGGGCGATGTTCACCGTGCTGGCGGATGCCACGGCGGTGGCCGCGGCCAGCGAGGTCATCATCCTGATGGTGCCCGACACCCCCGATGTCGAGCGCGTGCTGTTCGGCGCCGCCGGCGTGGCCGCGGGCCTCGCCCCCGGCAAGCTGGTGATCGACATGTCGAGCATTTCGCCGACCGCGACGAAGGATTTCGCCGCGAAGGTGAATGCCCTGGGCTGCGACTATCTTGACGCCCCGGTCTCGGGCGGCGAGGTCGGCGCGAAGAACGCGGCCCTCACGATCATGATCGGCGGGCCGCAGGCGGCCTTCGACCGGGCATTGCCGCTGTTCCAGGCGATGGGCAAGAACATCACCCTGGTGGGCGACAATGGCGCGGGGCAGGTCACCAAGGTGGCCAACCAGATCATCGTGGCCTTGAACATCGAGGCGGTGGCCGAGGCGCTGGTCTTCGCCTCCAAGGCCGGCGCCGACCCGGCCAAGGTTCGGGCCGCGCTGATGGGCGGCTTCGCCAACAGCCGCATTCTGGAAGTCCATGCCGAACGCATGATCAACCGGACCTTCGCGCCCGGCTTCCGAATCGCGCTGCACCAGAAGGATCTGAACCTTGCGCTGCAATCGGCCAAGGAGCTGGGCGTGGCGCTGCCCAATACCGCCAGCGCGCAGCAGCTTTTCTCCGCCGTGGCCGCCATGGGCGGCGCGAATTTAGATCATTCCGGCATGATACGCGCTTTGGAGATTATGGCTTCGCATGAAATAAATCCCGCAGACTGAAGCAAAACCAGCCAATAAGGCGCCTCACCGATTCGTGAGCGGGAAATGCGTAGGAATCCATCAAGGATTTCGCGCATACAGTCTATTTGATGAGATGGCTTCTCAGCGTGGAAGCCTCTATATCAAATTCGATACTCACGGAGACTCCCATGAAATTCGCCGATGTCGGGCAACAGCTTCGCGCTTACCGCCTGGAATCCGGCATGCGGGCCGAGGAAATCGCGGCACGGCTCGGTGTCTCGCGTGCCGCGCTGTATCGCTACGAGAAGGGCGAGGTCATCAAGCTGGAAACCATCCGGCGCCTGGCCGAGTTGCTGAAAATCTCGCCGCTTTCGCTGCTGGGCATCGGCGTGGAGTATTTCTCCCGCCCGACCGCCTATGGCGAACGCCTGCGCAACCTGGAGGAACAGGCCGATCAGGTGCTCCAGGTCGGCGGCCGGCTGGTGCAATCCGTCACCACCGACGCCTTCGATGGCGCCATGGCCGAAGCCTGGACCGAGGCGGCCGAGGAAGCGCCAGACCGCGCGGTGGCCCGCGCCGCGGTCGAGCAGGCGATGCAGAGCCTGGCCCAGCGCAAGCGCAACTACCAGGCCCGCCGGCCCAACATCATTGCCGTCCTGAGCGAGGCGACGGTGCGGCGCTTCCTGGCCGATGGGGTGTGCGGCGCCCTGGCGATTCCCGAGCGCACCCGGGCGCGCTGCCGCGTGGCGGCGATGGCCGAGGTGCAGAACCTCGCCAGCATGATGGAATCCTCGCCGATGGGCTTGCAGATCGGCCTCACCCAAGGCGCCGAGCCCAGCGGCGCCTTCCGCATCCTGCGCGGGCGCGACAGGGCGCATGTCGTCACCAGCCCCTTCCCGGTCGATTCGCTGCCCTGGATCAGTTCCGGCGTCACCTCCATCACCAGCGCCGATGACGCCGTGGCCACCCATCAGCGCGTGGCGGAGGCGGTGTGGCGCGACGCGCAGAAGGGCGCCCAGGCCGCGGAGCGCATCCGCAAGCTGGCCCGCGACGCCGAGCAGGTCTCGGCGCCGGCGGGTTGAGGCTTGCGGGCGGGGTTGCGGCTGGGGCGGCGGTCGTGCCGCCGGCTTCAGCCCAGGCTGGCCTCGGCCAGCCGGCGCGACAGTTCCAGCAGCCCGGCATTGCGTTCGAGCAGGGCTGCGAAACGCGCCTGAGCCTCGGCCAGCACCGCGTCGGCGTCGAAGGCGGTGATGCGCCCCTCCGCCACCACCTGGCGTCCGGCGATGAAAACCTCGCGCAGTGAGGCCCCCGTCTCGGAATAGATGAACTGGTGCACCGGGTCGTTCAGCGGCGTCCACCAGGGCGAGGCGATGTCATACAACGCCATGTCCGCCTGCATCCCCGGCGCGATGGCACCGATGCGGTGCGACTGGCGCATCGCCGCCGCGCCGCCGCGTGTGGCCATGCCCAGCGCATCCGCCGTGGTCACCCAACGCGACACGTCGCGGTCCTGCGGCCGGGCGATGATGGTGGCGAGCCGCAGGCTGTGCTGCATGGCCTGGTTGCCGCCGGAGGGCGAGCCATCGGCGCCGATCGCCACGGTCACGCCGCCGCGCAGCATCCTGGCCACAGGCGCCACGCCGCTGCCGCCACGCACATTGCTTTCGGGGTTGTGCACCGGCACCACGCCGCGCTGGGCCAGCAGCGGGATGTCGTCATCGTCGAGCCAGATGACATGGGCGGCCGAGAGCCGGTCGCTCAGCACGCCCAACTGGTCGAGATGGCTTATCTGGCTGCGGCCGAAGCGCTTATGTGCGATCTCGGCCTGCACGCGGGTTTCCAGCAGGTGGCAATGCACCGGGGTGTCGCGCCGCCCGGCCAGCGCCTGGCAGCCCACCAGCAGGGCATCCGAGCAGCGCATGGGGTTGGAGGGCGCCGGGGCGATCTGGATCATGCCCGCCGGATCGTGATGGCGTTGCACGGCCGCATCCACCAGCGCCAGCAGCTCATCGGTCGGGCGCGGTTCCAGCACGCCGGCCGCGCGCAGCCGGGCGTCGAGATCGGGCGGGAAGGCGCCGGCGGGCGGATAGATATCGGTGTAGGGCTCGTCGAAAACCCGCAGCGCCACCACCGCGCGCATGCCCGATTCGCGATACGCATCGACCACCGCATCCACCTGCTCCATGCCAAAGCCCTGCTCGGGGAAATGGTCGATGCAGGCGGTGGTGCCGGTGGTGAGCATCTCGATGCAGTTCAGCAGCGCGGCGCAGCGGATCTCGTCGCGCGTGGCGTTGCCGGTGAAGGCCTGAAACATCCACAGCGCCGCGCGGTGATTGGCCAAATCGTAGCAGCCCTTGGCGAAGGCCAGCGGCGAATGGGTGTGCGCATTGACCATGCCCGGCAGCACGACGCGGTTGCGGGCATCGATCACGCGGGCGGCGGCCCCGGCCGGCACCTCGCCGACATGGGTGATCACCCCGTCACGCACCAGGATATCGGCGCCCCGCAGCACGCGCGCTTGCGCGTCCATCGTCACCACCGCGGCGGCGCCGCGGATCAACAGCGTGTCGTGCATGCCCTACCCCTCCACCACCACCGAGGCCGCGGCATCGCGGCCGCCGCGCTCCCAGAACACCAGCCGCCGCTGCACCCAGCGCAGCGCCTGCGACCCCGCGATGCCGATGGCCGCCAGCGAGGCGATGGCGGCGAAGACCGTGCCGAGATCGAGATTGGTCGAGGCGTTCTGGATGAGATACCCCAGCCCCCTGGTGGCTGCGATGAATTCCCCCACCACCGCCCCGATCAACCCC
>JAKFUL010000035.1 GCA_021732665.1 Acetobacteraceae bacterium | reverse complement strand
CGCCTGCCCCCTTGGCACCCGCCCCCTTGGCACCCAGGGTCGCGCGGCGGCGGCGCGGCGCGGGGTGGCAGCGCGGGGTGCGCTGCCTGGCAGCGCTGTGCATCATCGTCGGCGCCACCACCTATGCCACCGCGCCCATCCTGGCGGCGGCGCGGGTGGGCAAGGCGTTGGCCACGGGCGATGTGGCCGGGCTGCAGGCGGCGGTGGATTGGCAAAGCCTGTCGCCCGCCCTGCGCCAAGGCATGGAGGCCACGGTGCGGGACAGCGACGGTGGCGCTTCCGGTTTCCTTGCCGGCATGGCCGACGAGATGGCGCGCGGCCTGGCCACCCCCGAGGGGCTGATGGCGCTGATGCGCGAGCGGCTTGCGGCCGGGCCAGGGTCGGGCGGCATGGGGATGATCGGCGCCATCCGGCCGGCATCGGGCGGGCGCTTGCAGGTGGCGCTGCACGCCCCGGGCGAGAACCGCGAGGCCATGACCGTCACCCTGGCGCTGCGCGACGCGCTGAGCCTGCGCTGGCAGGTGGTGGGGCTGGAGGTCCCGCGGCCGCTACCGGGCTGGGAGGGATGAGCCATCCATCAAGGCCCGCAGATGGGCCGCCGCGCTGCCGGCCAGGGCCTGCAGGTCATAACCGCCCTCCAGCATGCTCACCACCGGCACGCCGGGCAGGGCGGCCAGGATTTCGCGGGTGATCCAGGCGAAATCGACCTCGTGGAGGCGCAGCTGCGCCAGCGGATCACGCGCATGGGCGTCGAAGCCGGCCGAGATGATGACCAGGCCGGGGTCGAAGCCCGTCAGGCGCGGCAGGGCTTCGGCCCAGGCCGCGCGAAACGCCTCGCCGCCCGCCCCCGGGCGCAGCGGCAGGTTCAGCACATTGCCCATACCGGTTTCGTGGGCGGCCCCGGTGCCGGGATAGAGCGGCATCTGGTGGCTGGAGATGAACAGAATCGAGGGATCGGCCTCAACGCAGGCCTGGGAGCCATTGCCATGATGAACGTCGAAATCGAGAATCGCCACGCGCGAAACGCCGCACTCCGCCTGGGCGTGCCGCGCCGCCACCACCACGTTGGAGAACAGGCAGAAGCCCATGGGGCGGCCTGGCTCGGCATGATGGCCCGGTGGACGCACGGCGCAGAAGGCGGCCCGCGCCTCACCGCGACAGACGGCCTCGACTGCGCGGATGCCGGCCCCGGCAGCGCGGAGCGCGGCCTCGGCACTGCCCGCGCTCATGATCGTGTCGGCGTCCAGGCCGATGCGGCTTCCCGGGTTCGGCCTGATCTCGAGGATGCCTGAGACATAGCCCTCCGGGTGGGCGCGGGCGAGCTGGGCCGGGGTGGCGCGTGGCGCCTCCTCGCGCATCAGGGCAGCGAAATCCGGGTGTTCCAGCGCGTCCCAGATGGCGCGCAGCCGGTCGGGGCATTCCGGATGACCCTCGCCCATGTCGTGGCCCAGGCAGGCCTCGTGGGTGAGGTAGAGGAGCGGGCGCTCAGCCATCGGCGCGCCGGCGCAGCACGAAGCGGAACACCTCCTCCTCACGCGTCGCGCTCAGCAGCACATGGCCGGTCTCATTGGCGAAGGCCGCGAAATCCTTCTCCGCCGCCGGGTCGGTCGCCAGCACTGTGAGTTCGTCGCCGGGCGACATCCCGCGCAGGGCCTTGTTGGCCTTGAGAACGGGCAGCGGGCAGCGCAGGCCGCGCAGGTCGAGCTCTTGCATGGCGCGGTTGCAGCACGGCAACGGCCATGCCGGCAAGCCCGGGCCTTGCGGCGGCGGGGAACCATGCCCCATTTTGCGGCATGCGCATGGGTGTCGATCTGGGCGGGACGAAGATCGAGGTCGCGGTGCTCGACGCCGCGGGCGAGGTGGCGCTGCGCCGCCGTATGCCCACCCCGCGCAGCTATGACGGCGTGCTGGCCGCGATCGCCGAGATGGTCGCGGCAGCCGAGGCCGAATGCGGGCCATGCAGCATCGGCATCGGCATTCCCGGCAGCCTCAGCCCCGCTACCGGCCTGGTGCGCGGCGCCAATTCCACCTGGCTGAATGGCGGGCGGTTGGACCAGGATTTGGCCCGCAAACTGGGCCGAGAGGTGCGGCTGAGCAACGACGCCAATTGCCTGGCGCTGAGCGAAAACCTGCCCGGCATCACCTTCGCCGCCATCCTGGGCACCGGCGTGGGGGCCGGCATCACCATCGATGGCCGGCTGCTGGAGGGCGCCAACCGCATCGCCGGCGAATGGGGCCACAACCCGCTGCCCTGGATGACCAGGGAAGAACATCCCGGCCCGCGCTGCTGGTGCGGCCGCGCCGGCTGCATCGAAACCTTCCTGTGCGGCCCGGCGCTCGCCGCCGATGCCGATGGGCCGGAGGCGCGCGACGCCAGCCCCCTGCCCGGCCGCGCCGCCGCCGGCGACCGCCGGGCCACCGCCGCCCTCTCCCGCCACGCGCATCGCCTGGCCCGGGCGCTGGCGCATGTGATCAACCTGCTGGACCCGGATTGCATCATCCTCGGCGGCGGGCTGTCCAACATGGAGCACCTTTATGAGCAGGTGCCCAGGCTCTGGGGGCAATGGGTGTTCTCGGATGTGGTGCGGACGCGGCTGGTGCCGGCGGCGCATGGCGACAGCTCGGGCGTGCTGGGGGCGGCCAGGCTGTGGTGAGCCCGGCGCTCTGCCGCGACTGCGGCGCGCGCGACATCGCCCCCCGCCCCCGGAAGGCGAACCAGGGTGCGATGTCCGGGCGGATGGGCGGGGTGAGGGATGCCCGTCACACCACCGGGGAGCGGCCGCCATCGACGTTGATGGCGGTGCCGGTGATGTAGCCGCCCATCTCGCTGGCCAGCAGCAGCGCCTGGGCGGCGAATTCATGGGCATAGCCCATCCGGCCCAGGGGCACCGATTTGCCCTGCTCGGCCTTCCATTCCTCCCAGGTAATGTTGCGCTGCTCGCCGGCATGGCGGCGCACCCATTGGTCGCTTTCGATGATGCCGACCAGCATGGCGTTCACCAACACATTGTGGGGAGCGAATTCATTGGCAAGCGCCTTGGTCAGCGCCATGCCGGCCGCGCGGCTGATGCTGGTGGGCGCCGAGCCCGCCGCCGGCGCCTTGGCGCCGATGTTCAGCACATTGATGATCCGGCCCCATTTCCGCTCGACCATCCCCGGCAGCACACCACGGCACAGCCTCACCGCCGCCATCAGCTTCAGGTCCAGATCATCCTTCCACAGCGCCTCGGAGACCTCCAGGAAAGGGCCGCGCTGCGAGGTGCCGGCATTGTTGATCAGGATATCCACCTGGCCCAGGCCGGCGATCGCCGCCGCCACAGCCTCGGCGCAGCCCTGCTCGCCGCGGATATCGGCGGGGATGGCCACCACGGTCGCGCCCGGCGCCGCGGCGCGAATTTCCGCCGCCGCCGCCTCCAGCGCCTCGGCCCCGCGCGCCACCAGGGCGACATGGCCGCCCGATTCGGCGAACATTCTCGCCATGGCCAGGCCCAGGCCCTTGGAGCCGCCGGTGATCATGGCGCGGCGGCCATCCAGTGTGATGTTCATGTGCATTCCCTCCGAAGCCATGGCAGCTAACCACGGCCCGAAGAGCGCGGCTATCAGGCCGCCAGCGCGGGATAGTCGGTATAGCCCTCGGCGCCGCCGCCATAGAGGGTGGCCTGCACCAGCGGGTTGAGGGGCGCGTCGGCGAGCAGGCGCGCCACCAGGTCGGGATTGGCGATGAAGGGCCGGCCGAAGGCGACCAGATCGGCCCGGCCCTCGGCCACCGCCGCCATCGCCATGGCGCGGGTATAGCCGTTATTGGCCATGTAGGCGCCGGAGAAGGCGCGCTTCAGCGCGGCGTAATCGAAGGCCAGCGCATCGCGCGCGCCGCCGGTCGCGCCTTCGATGAGGTGGATATAGGCCAGGCCGCGCCGCGACAGCTCGGCCACGAGATGGCCGAACAGCTGTTGCGGGTTGCTGTCGGTCGCGTCATTCACCGTGGCGGGCGAGAGGCGGATGCCCAGGCGGCTGCGCGGAAACACCTGCAACAGCGCATCCACCACCAGCAGGGCGAGGCGCGTGCGATTCTCGATCGAGCCGCCGAACTCGTCGGTCCGCTTGTTGCTGGAATCCTTCAGGAACTGGTCGATCAGGTAGCCATTGGCGGCATGCAGCTCGATGCCATCGAAGCCGGCCGCTTTCGCCACCTCCGCGGCGTGGCGGTAATCGGCGACGATGCCTGGGATTTCATGCGTCTCCAGCGCGCGGGGCATGGAGGTCTCGACGAAGCCGCTGGGGATGAAGGTTTTTGCCTGTGCCTGGATGGCGGAGGGCGCTACGGGTGCGGCGTCGTTCTCCTGCAGCGCGACATGGGAAATCCGGCCGACATGCCAGAGCTGGGCGAAGATGCGGCCCCCCTTGTCATGCACCGCCGTGGTCACGCCGCGCCAGCCCTCGCGCTGGGCGGGGGTGAACATCCCCGGCGTCCAGGCATAGCCCTGTCCCTGGCGGGAGATCTGCGTGGCCTCGCTGATGATCAGGCCGGCGGAGGCGCGCTGGGCGTAGTATTCGGCATTGAGCGGCCGCGGGGCCTCGGCGTCATGGCTGGCCCGGTTGCGCGTGAGCGGCGCCATCACAATGCGGTTGGGCAGGCTGAGATCGCCCAGGGTGAAGGGCTGGAACAGGGTATCCGCAGGGTGTGTCATGGGGTTCCTATGTATCAGGGAGCGTCAGGGTCAGGAACGCCTTGCCGCCCCCCGGGGTTGCGGGAGAGCGCTCAGCCCGGCACGCAGCGCACCGCGCCGGCTTGGGCGGAGGGGGCGGGGCTGGTACCCGGCGGGCAGGGCGCCTGGGCACGGCTGGCCGCCGGCAGATCGCGGTCCCAGCCGATCACATCGGGGTCAATGCCCGCGCCGCCGGTGCCACCACCACCGCCTGGCGTGCAGCGCCCGCCCCGCCGGCTCACCGCCGCGCGCTGGGGGGTGCCGCCATTCGGGCAGAGGTAGCGCCGCGCCGCCTCCAGCGCCGCCGGCGAGGGGCGCGAAACCCCAGCCCGGGCCTGGCGCTGCGCCAGCGCGGGCCCGGACAGCACAAGCAAGGTTGCGAGCAGCGCCAAGCCATGGCTACTTGCGATCGCACACCGGGAGAGCCTTCGGATGACGGAACAGACCATTCTTGAAACCCGCGAGAGTCGGCGGTCCTTCGGCGTTCTGGGGATACTCTGGGCGATCATCTGTCTGGGCCTGCCCTTCCTCGGGCGCCAGAGTGTCAAGGTGACGAATGAGCGCATCGTCCTGGAACAGGGCTTCTGGAACAAGGTGCGCGACGATGTCGAGATCTTCCGTATCCGCGACGTGGTGGTGAAGCAGAACATCTGGAACCGGATGTTCGGCATCGGCGACGTGGTGGTCAAATCCACCGAGGGCCGCACCGAGGAAACCCATGTGCTGCGCGGCATCCCCGACCCGGTGGCGGTGAGCGAGGCGATTCGCACGGCCTGGAACCGCTCCGCCCGTCCGACCGGCCCGGCCACCGCGCTGGATTGATGACCGCCCGCCGCCCCCCTCACCCCGACGAGGCGGTGCGACCGACGCGCGATGTGGACCCGCGCGAGGGCATGGAGCGGTTTCCCCGGGCCGATATCTCGGTGCTGGAAACCGCCCAGCCCAAGCTGATCGACGCCGCCCTGCGCGGCGCGGTGGTGCTGACCCGGCATGGCCGCGACGCTTTCGTGCTGCTGCCGGTGGATGAATTCCAGTCCCTGGCGCGCGAGGCGATGGCCCGGCGCATCGGCGGCCCCAAGGTGATCGAGGGCTGAAGCGCTGGACGCGGGCCGCGCGCGCGGGGCAGATAGCCTGATGATCAGGGCGCCCCGGCCGAGATGAGCGATTCGCAAGACGTCGAGCCGCGCCGGCTCTCGGCCCATCTCACGCGTCTGCGGATCGCCGGCTTCAAGAGCTTTTGCGAGCCCACGATGGTCGAGGTCCGGCCCGGATTGACCGGCATCGTCGGCCCCAATGGCTGCGGCAAGTCCAATGTGGTCGAGGCGCTGCGCTGGGCGATGGGCGAGAGCAGCGCGCGCAGCTTGCGCGGCGGCGAGATGGATGACGTGATCTTCGCCGGCACCGCCACCCGCCCGGCGCGCAACCTGGCCGAGGTGACGCTGTTCCTGGAGGAGGCCGCGGGCGTGGCGCCGCCGCCGCTGGACCGTGAGCCGGAGCTGGAGATCATCAGGCGCATCACCCGTGGCGAGGGCTCGGGATACCGCATCAACGGGCGCGAGACCCGGGCGCGCGACGTGCAGACGCTGTTCGCCGATCTGGCGAGCGGCCCGCGCGCCTCGGGCATGGTCAGCCAGGGGCGTGTTTCACAGCTGATCTCGGCCAAGCCGGAGGAGCGGCGCGGCGTGCTGGAGGAAGCCGCGGGCATCGCCGGCCTTCGCGCCCGCAGGCATGAGGCGGAGCTGAAACTCCGCCAGGCCGAGAACAACCTGCTGCGGGCCGAGGATCTGCGCGGGCAGATGGAAACCGCCCGCGAAAGCCTGGCGAAGCAGGCCCGCCAGGCGGCGCGCTACCGCAATCTTTCGGGCCTGGTGCGCGATGCGGAGGCTGCGATGTTCGCGCTGATGGTGGCCCGCGCTGGCCTGGCGCTGGATGCGGCGGAGGCCTCCGCCTCGGGCGCGCAGGCCGCCACCCGCCGCGCCGAGGCGGCGGCCGAGGCCGCGACCATCGCGGGCTTCGAGGCCGAGCAGGCCATCCCCGCTCCCCGCGCCGCCGAGGCCCAGGCCCGCACCGCGCTGGAACGCCGCCGGCTGGAGGCCGAGGGGGTGGAGGCGGCGCTGGCCCGCGCCGTGGCCGCGCTGGAGGCGGCGCAACGGCTGGCCTTGCAGATCGAGGCCGATCTTTCCCATGCCCGGGCCATGGCGGCCGATGCCGCAACGGCGGAAACCCGTGCGGCGCGCGAGGATGCAGCCCTGGCCGCCCAGCAATCCGCGTTGCCGGCACGGATCGAGACCGCCCGGAGCGCATTGATCGAGGCCGAGGACGCGGTGCGCCTGGCCGAGCGCGGGACCGATGCCGCCACCGATGCCGCCGCCCAGGCCGCCGCGCAATCCAACCAGGTCGCCGGTGAACTGGCCTTCGCCGAGCAGCGCGCCCAGCGGCTCTCCCGGCAACTCGCCCAGACCGAGGCCGAGCACAGCGCCGCCCAAACCGCGCAGCCCGCCGCCGAGGCGCTTGCCCGGGCCGAGGCAGCGCGGGCCGCGGGCGAGGCGGCGCTGGACGCCGCCCGCGCCGCGTTGGAGATGGCCGAGGCCGGCCGCGCCGACGCCACCGCCGCGGCCGCCGACGCCGCCCGCGCGGCGCAGGATGCCGAGACCGCACTCGCCCGCGCCCGGCGCGATGAGGAGGCGGCCGAGACCCGCGCCCGCCGCGCCGCCGAGCAGGCCGGCGCCATCGCCGCGCAGCATGAGGCGGCGCTGCGCCAGCGCATCCCCGCCGAGACCCTGTCGGCCGCCGAGGCCGGGCAAGGCCAGGCCGATGACGCTGCGCGGCAGGCGGCGCAGGCGCTGCTTTCGGCCGGCGCCGCGCGGCAGGGGGCCTCGGACGCCCTGGCCCAGGCGCGGCAGGCGGCCAATGCGGCGGAGGCAGCCACCGCGCGGCTGGGGGCGGAGGTGGATGGCGTCTCGGCCACGCTGCGCGGCGCGGGGCCGAAGCAGGCCGCGCCGATCATCGACGCCATCATGGTGCCGGAGGGGCTGGAGGCGGCGCTGGGCGCGGCGCTGGGCGAGGCGCTGGATTCGGCGCGCGACCCCGCCGCGGCGCGGCATTGGCGGGCCCTGCCGCCGCTGGCCGGCGTCGCGGCCCTGCCCCAGGGCGCCGCCGCGCTGGCCGATCTGGTGCAGGCGCCGCCCGAACTTGGCCGCGCCCTGGCGCAGATCGGGCTGATCGAGGGCGATGGTGCGGCACTGCAGGCGTCGCTGGCACCGGGCCAGGCGCTGGTGGACCGGGCCGGCCGGCTCTGGCGCTGGGATGGCCATACACTGGCCGCCGGCGGCGCCAATGCCGGGGCGGCGCGCTTGCAGCAACTGGCACGGCTGCGCCAGGCGGAGGCGAAGCTGGCCGAGGCGCGGATCGCGGCGCGCGAGGCGCTGGCCGCGCGCGATGGCGCGGCGCGGGCGGAAAGCGAGGCCTCGCGCGCCGAGGCGGCCGCCCGCGCCGCGCGGGATGCGGCCGAGGCCCAGGGGCGCGAGGCCCGCCGGCAGGCCGCCGAGGCCGCCTCGCGACACAGCGCGGCCGAGGCGCGGATCGCCGCCCTGGCGCCGCAGCTCGCGCGGCTCGCGGCCGAGCAGGCGGAGGCCGATGCCGGCCTGGCCGCCGCCCGCGCCGCGCTGGCCGCCCTGCCCGATGCCGCCACGCTGCGGGCCCGCCAAAGCGAAACCGCGACGCTGGCGCGCGAGGCGGTGGCGCGCGAAGCCGCCGCGCGCGAGGCCCGACGCGGGGCCGAGGCCGCGCTGGAAGCCGCCCGCGCCGCCGAAGCCCGCCTCACCGCCGCCGCCGCCACCGCCGCCGCCCGCCTCGCTGCCCTGGCCCCGCTGCGCGAACGGCTGGCCGGCGAAGTGCTTGAGGCCGAGGCGGCGCTGGCCACCGCCCGCGCCCACCGCGCTTCCCTGCCCGACCTCGCCCAGGCGCGCGATGCGGTGGAGCAGGCCCGCCGGGCATTGTCCGGGGTGCGCGGGGTGGAAAACACCGCCCGCGCCGAAGAGGCCGGTTTGCAGGCCGAGGCCGCGCGCATCGCCCAGCGCCGCGCCGCCCTGGCGGAGGAACAATCCGGCTGGGCGGCGCGCCATGCCGATGCCGCCGCCCGGGTGGCCGGGCTGGCCGCGCGGCATGAGGCGGCGGGAGCGGAGGTTGCGCGTCTGGCCGAAGCGCCCGCGGAGGCAGCCCATCGCCGCGACATGGCCGGCCGCCTGCTGGCCGAGGCCGAGGCCATCCACGCCCAGGCGCAGGAGGCACTGTCCCGGGCCGAGACCCGGCTGCGCACAGCGCAGGAGGGGCGGCGCCTGGCCGATACCGGCTTCGCCACCGCGCGCGAGGGGCAATTGCGCGCCGAGGCCGGGCTGGAGGCCGCGCGCACCGCCGCCGCGGCACTCGCCGCGCGCATCGCCGAGCGGCTGGGCGAGGACGCCACCCTGCCCGAACCCGCCGAGGAACCGGGCGAGGCGGCCGAGGAGCGCGCCCGGCGGAAACTCGACCGGCTGACGCGCGAGCGCGAGGAGATGGGCCCGGTCAATCTGCGCGCCGAGATCGAGCTGGCCGAGGTGGAAACCAGGCTGGCCGATTTGGCACGCGAGGGGGCCGAGATCACCGCGGCCATCGCCAAGCTGCGCGGCACCATCGGCCATCTCAACCGCGATGCGCGGGAGCGGCTGCGGGCGGTGTTCGACCGCGTGGATGGCGAGTTCCGGGCGCTGTTCGGCAAGCTGTTCGGTGGTGGCCGCGCCCATATCGCGCTGGTCGGCAGCGAGGACCCGCTGGAAGCCGGCCTGGAGATTTTCGCCGAGCCGCCGGGGAAGAAGCTGGCCGCGCTGTCGCTGCTGTCGGGCGGCGAGCAGGCGCTGACCGCGCTCGCCCTGATCTTCGCGGTGTTCCGCTGCCAGCCCGCGCCGGTCTGCGTGCTGGACGAGGTGGACGCGCCGCTGGATGACGCCAATGTGGAGCGGCTGTGCGACCTGCTCGATGCCATGGCGGAGGGCGGGCAGACGCGCTTTCTCATCATCACCCACCACGCGCTGACCATGGCGCGGATGCACAGGCTCTATGGCGTGACGATGCAGGAGCGCGGCGTGTCACGGCTGCTCAGCGTCGATCTGGGGCAGGCGGTGGCGATGGTCGAGCCGGGCTAGATCACGCTGCGTTCACATGCGTTCACTCCGCATGGTCCAGCCGTTGCTGAGAGCATGATTCAGCGTTTTCGGCGATTCCGCCTCAACACATCATGCTCTGAGCTACAGCATCCGCCAGGCCATGCCGGCCAGGACCACGCCGTTCAGGGCGAAGAGCGCGGCGCCGGCCAGCCGCAGCGCCGGGCCGCTGCTACGGGCGAAAAGCCGGCCCAACAACGCCACACCCATCAGCCCCGGCGCGGTGCCGGCGACGAAGCCGGCCATCCCCAGCGCGCCGCCCAGAGCGCTGCCCGAGGCCGCGGCGGCGGCCAGCGCGGCGTAGAGCAGCCCGCAAGGCAGGGCGCTGAGCAACAGCCCCAGCCCCACCCCACGCCACCCGGTGGGCGAGGCCAGCAGCCGGCGCAGCGGCGCCTGGAAACCCGACGGCAAGCTTGGTGCGGGCAGGTGGAGCCAGCCCCGCCCCAGCCGTTCCGCCGCCTGCGAGAGCATCAGCAGCGCCGCCAGCGCCAAAAGTGCTGCGAGCAGAAACCGCAGGCCGGTGACCTGGCTGACCAGCCCCGCCCCGGCCCCGGCCAGCGCGCCGAGTGCCGCGTAACCCAGCATGCGGCCGGCGTGATAGGGCAGCAGCGCAGCACCCGAGAGCCGGGTGAGCATGCCGCCGCCCGCGCGCTCGGCCCCCGCCGCCGCCTGGGCCAGCACGAAGGGCGCGCACATCCCCGCGCAATGGGTGACGCCGCCGGCAAGCCCCGCCAGGAACAGCGCCGAGACCAGCGCCGGGATGCCGCCCGGCCCCAGCGCCGTGAGGTCGTGCAGGCAATTGGCGAGGGTTTCGATCACACCGCCGCGGAATGCCTGCCGGCGCGGCTGAGATGGGCGTCGAAGGCCGCGGCGGCCAGGCGCAGGAAGGGCCGCCCGGCCTCGGTCATCGCCAGCCTGCCGGCCTGGATGGTCAGCAGCCCGGCATCGGCCAGGGGGCGCAGTTCGGCCATGGCGCCGGCCAGCATGGCCGCCGGCGGGGTGACGGCGAAGTGGCACATCAGGCGTTCGATCACCGCGCCGCGGGCATGGTCATCGGCGCTCATGTGCAGGCCGCGGATGATGGCGAGACGGCCCTCGGCCATCGCCGCGCGATAGGCGCCGATATCGGCGTTGTTCTGCAGAAAACCCTGCGGCAGGTGGCTGATCGAGGAGGCGCCCAGGCCCAGCAGCGCATCGGCCGTGTCATTGGAGTAGCCCTGGAAATTGCGCCTAAGCCTACCACCGCGGGCGGCGATGGCCAAGGAATCCCCGGGCAGGGTGAAATGGTCCAGGCCCACCGCGGCGTAACCCAGCGACAGCAGCAATGCCCGCGCGGCCCGGGCCTGGTCCAGCCGCTCGGCCGCACCGGGCAGGGCGGCCTCGTCGATCAGGCGTTGGTGGCGGCGCATCCAGGGGACATGGGCGTAGCCGAACAGGGCGATGCGGTCGGGCTTCAGGCTGTCGGCCAGCAACAGGCTGCGTTCCAGCCCGCTGCTGCCCTGCAGCGGCAGGCCGTAGATCAGGTCGAGGTTCAGCGCCGCGATCCCCTCCCCCCGCAGATGCCCCACCGCATGCGCCACCACGTCGAAGGGCTGGATGCGGCCGATGGCGCGCTGCACGTCGGCGTTGAAATCCTGCACCCCCAGGCTGGCGCGGGTGACGCGCATGGCGCGCAGCGCCCGCGCCGTGGCGCGGCTGGTGTCGCGCGGGTCGAGCTCGATGGCGTGTTCCAGCACGCCCGAAAGGTCGAAACGCTGGGCGATGGCGGCGGTGACCCGCTGCATGCCCTCCAGCCCCAGCATTGTGGGGGTGCCGCCGCCCCAATGCAGATGGGTGACGCGGCGCGCCGCGGTGGAATGGGCCAGCAGCGCGATCTCGGCCAGCAGCGCCTGGGTATAGGCGATGATCGGTTCCTGCCGGCGGGTGACCTTGGTGTGGCAGCCGCAATAGCTGCACATCGCCGCGCAATAGGGCACGTGGAGATAGAGCGAGAGGGTAGCATCCGGCGCCAGCGAGGCCAGCCAGGCATGCGCCTGGGAGGGGCCGATGCCGGCGTGGAAATGCGGCGCGGTGGGATAGGAGGTGTAGCGCGGCACCGAACGCTCGGCGAGGATCAGGGGATTGGTCTCGGTCATGATTCTCACCAGCTGAGTTCGATGTCGCGGCACCCGGGCTGGGTGGGGCGGTGGCGGGCGCGGGCACGCGGGCTGACCAGGGCCTGGAATAGCCCCTCGAAGCAGGCGCGGTAGAATTCGCCGATGAGCGGCGCCACCGGCACCAGCGCCGGTGCCAGGGCAATGCGCAGCGTCAGCGGCCGGCCGCGGGTTACGGTCAGGCTGCCGCTGCCCAGAAACGTCCAGCCGTGGCGCTGGATGGCGCGCGTCAGCAGGGCGGCGGCGAAGCCCTGCGGGATTTCCGGCAGCGCAAGGCGCAGCACGGCGGGGATTCGGTGCTCCAGCAGATAGATGGCCGTGCCCAAGCCCGCCGCGCCGATGCGCGACAGGGCGGCATCCTCCCCCAACTCGGCGTCCAGGGCGGTGTAGAGGGCGGCCACGCTCTCCTCCTCGACCATCCCCTCGGGCGGATTGCCCAGGTGATGGGCCAGGCCGGCGCGGCGGAAGATGCGGTGGCGGGTCAATTCGCCATCCAGCTCCAGCAGCACGGCGCTGAGCTGGAGAACGGCGTTGGGGCCGATGCGGCCCTGTGGTGGGTCATGCGTGGCGGCGGCGAGGGCGGACATGTCACACCGCCTTTTCGGGCAACTGCTCGGTACCGCCGCCACAGGCTTTCACCGGCTCGGTGCGTTGCACGCCGCGATTGTGGTTGGTGGTCCATTCCACCTGGCTGTCATCGGCCCGGGCGCGGGTGGCATCGAAGTGGAAATCCACCTTCTTCTTCGATTGCGGGCCCCAGTAATTGACCTTGCCGAGATCGTAGAATTTCCGCTCGAAGCCCGATTTCAGAAAGGCCTTGAGGCAGCCCAGCAAATAGCGGCCACGCTGGCCGCTTTGCCCCCAGGGCCAGGACCAGGGGTAGGAGAAGAACGCCTTTTTCATGTAAAAGCGGCGGTAATTGTTCATCACCCGATCCAGCAATTCGGCCCGGTCCATCAAATCGGGCTTCACGATCGGCGTGACGAAATTGTATTTCTCGTAGTCGAAGATCTCGACCTTGTCGCCCATCGAGCGGAACAGGTCGGAGAACGGCCAAGGGGTGTACATCGACCAGTTGGCGAGGTCGGGCTTCCAATCCTGCGCCATGCGGTAGGTTTCTTCCAGCGTCTCGGCCGTCTCGTTCTCCATTCCGACGATGAACTGGGCTTCGACGACGATGCCGGCGTTTCGCAGCAGCTCGATGGCGCGCTTGTTCTGGGCGACCGTCGCCTCCTTCTTGAACAGGTCGAGCTTGAGCTGGGCGGCGGCCTCGGTGCCGAGCGAGACGTGGATCAGCCCGGCGCGGCGGTAGAACGGCAGCAATTCCTCGTCGCGGATGATGTCGGTGACGCGGGTGTTGATGCCCCAGAGGATCTTCAGGTCGCGGTCGATCAGCTCCTGGCAGAAGGCCACGAATTTCTTCTTGTTGATGGTCGGTTCCTCGTCGGCGAGGATGAAGAAGCCGACATCGTGTTCCCGCATCAGCGTCTCGATCTCGTCCACGACCTTCTTCGGGTCGCGCACGCGGTAGTCGCGCCAGAATTTCCATTGGCTGCAGAAGGAGCAGGTGAAGGGGCAGCCGCGGGCGAAATTCGGGATGGCGACGCGCTTGCCCAGCGGGATGTAGTTGTACTTGCTCCATTCCAGGATGCCCCAGTCGGGCTTGATGGCGTCGAGGTCCTTCACCGTGGGGGCGGCGGGGGTGGCAATGACCTGGCCGCCGTCGGCATAGGCGATGCCCTTGATTTTGGCGCGGTCGCTGGGCCAGCGGCCGTGTTCGATGGCGCGCATGAGCTGGACGACGATCTCCTCGCCCTCGCCACGGACGATGCAGTCGATCCAGGGCGCCTCGGTCAGCACCTGGCTGTACATGAAGGTGGCGTGGATGCCGCCCAGCACGGTCACCGCGTTGGGGCAGGTCTCGCGGGTCATCTTCAGGATCGCCTCGGCCTTGTAGATGGCGGGCGTGATGGCGGTGGTGCCGACCACATCGGGCTCGGCCTTGGCGATCAGCTCGCGCAGGCGGTCGTCGTCGATGTCATTGGTCATCGCGTCGATGAAGACGATGTCGGAAAAGCCGTTCTGCTTCAGCGCACCCGTGAGGTAAGCCACCCAGGCGGGCGGCCAGTTGCCGGCGATCTCGGCGCCGCCGGAATGGTAGTTGGGGTGGATGAAGAGGATGCGCATCGGGTTTCTCCTGGACGCGGGCATCCTGGGCCGGTCCGTTGCGATCGCGCATTGATCCAGGTCAAACCCGCCGCCGCCATGCCTCCTCGACGGGGGCAAATCCCCGGCGGTGATGCGGGCATGGGCCGTGCTGGGCCAGGGCGGCGCGGTGCGCTGCGGTGGGGTAGCCCATGTGGCGGGCGAAGCCGTAGGCGGGCCAGCGGGCACCGAGCCTGGCCATGGCGCGGTCGCGCAGCACCTTGGCGAGGATGGAGGCGGCGGCGATGGAGAGCGACAGCCCGTCGCCGCCCACCAGGCAGCGCGTGGTGCATGGCAGGCCAAAGGGCGGCGCAGGGGCGCGGTTGCCGTCGATCAGCGCGAGGTCGGGCAGCGCGGGCAGGCGGAGGACGGCGCGACGCATGGCCAGATGGGTGGCGGCGAGGATGTTGAGATGACCGATTTCGGCGGAGGAGGCGGCGGCGATGGCGCATTGCGCCAGCCCGGCCGCGCGGGCGGCCAGAAGTGCCGCGAAGGCAGCCTCGCGCCGGGCGGCGGAGAGGCGCTTGCTGTCGTCCAGCAGCGGCGCCAGGCCAGCGGGAACCCCGCGCGGAAACACCACGGCGGCGGCCAGCACCGGGCCGGCGAGCGGGCCGCGCCCGGCCTCATCCACCCCCGCCACCAGCCCGCCGGCGGCGGTTTCATGGGCGAAATCAGCCACGCCGCAACCGCGCATAGATCGGGCCGAGCAGGAAGGGCGAGAGAAACAGCGGGAACTGGCACAGCGTGAGGAAGAGCAGGATGGCCGGGTCGGTCTCCCGCGGCAGCACGGCCAAATAAAGCGCCATGTTGCGGTTGCCCGAGAGCAGCCCGGCGGCAAGGGAGAAGCGCGGCCCGGCGGCGGAGAACGCGAGCGCGGTGACGGCGTTCAGCCCCAGGCAGCCGGCGAAGGCCATGAGGATGCCGCTGAGCACGTGCAGGGGTTCGGCGAGCAGCATGGCCAGCACCCCATCCATCACGCCGATGCCATAGGCGGCCACCAGCAACACGACCACGCCATCGATGGCGCGGGCCTCGCGCGCCAAGGCGGGGGCGGGGATGATGCGGCGGAGCACCAGCGACAGCGCCATGGGCAGGCCGACCAGCAGGGCCAGGCGCGCCATCAGCCCGCCCAGGCTGAGGGCCAGGTCGATGTTCATCAGGCCGAGTGCGATGGGCGGCGCGGTAAAGGGCACCAGGAAGGTGGAGAGGATGGAGACGACGAAGGCGACCTCGCCATCCAGCCCCACCAGCCGCGCGAAGGCCGGGCTCGACGTGGCGGCGCAGCCGGTGGCCAGCACCACCAGCCCCGCGACATAGCCGGGATGCAGCGGCAGGAACCAGCAGACGGCGAAGGCCAGGATGGGGCAGGCCAAAAGCAGCCATGCCAGCAGCGCCAGGATGAGCAGGGGGCGGCGCAGCCAGGCCAGCACCTGGCCGAAATCCACCCGCAGCAGCACCAGCGTCATCAGCCCGGCGACCGTGAGGGTGACGACGTCGCTGAACACCGCGGCCAAGGGCGGGGCGCTGAGGCCGAGGAAGATGCTGAGGGCCAGGATGCGCGCCCCGTGGCGGGCGCAGGCCTCCAGAAACCGGCGGGTGGCGTGCAAGCTTTGTTCCCTTTTGCGGCTGGACTATACCCTGGGGTGTGATTCCCGCACCTCTCCCCCCAGAATATCTCACCCGCCTGAACCCCGAGCAGCGCGAGGCTGTGGAGGCGGTGGATGGCCCGCTGCTGGTGCTGGCCGGCGCCGGCACCGGCAAGACGCGGGTGCTGACCACGCGCTTCGCCCATATCCTGATGACCGGACGCGCCCAGCCCTGGCAGGTGCTGGCGGTGACCTTCACCAACAAGGCGGCGCGGGAGATGCGGGAGAGGGTGAGCGCCATATTGGGTCAGCCGGCGGAAGGGCTTTGGCTGGGCACCTTCCATGCCCTTTGCGCGCGCATGCTGCGGCGGCATGCCGAGGCCGCGGGCTTGCGCAACGACTTCACCATCCTGGACACCGACGACCAGAACCGGCTGCTGAAGCAGGTCTGCGAGGCCGGGGGCCTGGACACCAAGCGCTGGCCGCTGAACGGCCTGATGGCGGTGATCCAACGCTGGAAGGATCGTGGCCTGACCCCCGAGCGGGTGACCCCGGCCGAGGACACCGACTTCGCCAACAACCGGGCCATGGAATTCTACGCCAATTACCAGGCCAGGCTGCGCGAGTTGAACGCGGTGGATTTCGGCGATCTGCTGCTGCTGGTGACGGAAATGCTGCGCACCGACGAAGCCATCCTGGCGCAATATCACCGGCTGTTCCGCTATATCCTGGTTGATGAGTATCAGGACACCAACACGGTGCAGTATCTTTGGCTGCGGCTGCTGGCCCAGGCGTCGAAGAACATCTGCTGCGTGGGCGATGATGACCAGTCGATCTATTCCTGGCGCGGCGCCGAGATCGAGAACATCCTGCGGTTCGAGCGGGATTTTCCCGGGGCAAGGATTGTGCGGCTGGAGAGCAATTACCGCTCCACCAACCCCATTCTGGGCGCTGCCGCCGGGCTGATCGCGCACAACGAGGGGCGGCTGGGCAAGACCCTGCGCTCGGGCCGCAACGACGCCACGGGCGACAAGGTGCGCGTGCTCTCGCTGTGGGACAGCCAGGAGGAGGCCCGCGCCGTCGGCGAAAAGATCGAGGCGGCGCGCCGCGCCGGGCAGAATCTGTCCGAAATAGCCATCCTGGTCCGCGCCGGCTTCCAGACCCGCGCCTTCGAGGAACGCCTGATCACCCTGGGCCTGCCCTATCGCGTGGTGGGCGGCGCCAAATTCTATGAGCGCTCGGAAATCCGCGACGCCATGGCCTATCTGCGCATCATCGCCCAGCCGGCCGACGATCTGGCCTTCGAGCGCATCGTCAACCAGCCCAAGCGGGGCCTGGGCGACACCGCGATCCGCGAGATGCAAATGCTGGCGCGGGAGAAGCGGGTGCCGCTGGCCATCGCCGCCAGCATGCTGACGGAGACCGACACGCTGCGCCCCCGCCCGCGCGCCGCGTTGCGCGAATTGCTGGAAGGATTTTCGCGGTGGCGCGCCGGGCTGAATGGCGAGGGCCATGTGGTGGTGGCCGCCACCATGCTCGATGAGAGCGGCTATACCGAGATGTGGAAGCAGGACCGATCGCCCGAAGCCCCGGGCCGGCTGGAAAACCTGAAGGAACTTTTGCGCGCGATGGGCGACTACCCCTCGCTGCAAGGTTTTCTGGAACACGTCGCCCTGGTCATGGAAAACGATGAGAACGCGGCCGGCGAGCGCCTTTCCCTGATGACCCTGCATGCCGCCAAGGGGCTGGAATTCGACATGGTGTTTCTGCCGGGCTGGGAGGAAGGGCTTTTCCCCCACCAGCGCGCGCTGGACGAGGCCGGCGGCAAGGGGTTGGAGGAGGAGCGGCGGCTTGCCTATGTCGGCATCACCCGGGCACGGCGCCACGCCATCATCAGCCATGCCGCCAACCGGCAGATCTATGGCAATTGGACCAGTTCCATCCCGTCGCGCTTCCTCGATGAATTGCCGGCGGAATGGGTGGAGCGGGAGGGGAGTGCGGCCACGGCCCGCGCGGCACCGGCGTTTTCCGGGGCGTTTCCCATCTCCACCCGCCCGCGCGCGGTCGAGACCGGCGCCTGGGAGGTGCAGGCGCGCCCGGCAAAACCCGGCGGATTTGCGCTCGGGGGACGGGTGTTCCACCAGAAATTCGGCTATGGACGGGTCATCGGGGTGGAGGGCGACAGGCTGGAAATCTCCTTTGAGAAGGCGGGGGTGAAGAAGGTGCTGGACCGGTTTGTCGAGGCGAAGTCGTGAAGCGCCGGGCCGAAATCCTGGAGACCATTTCCCTGAGTGGCCTGCCCGATGAGGCGGTGCCGGCCTATGAGGCCGCGCTGCAATCGGTCGCCACCTCCGTCGGCTATTTCCGCGAGGAACCGGGCGAGACCTGGCGCCTGGAAGCCGTGCGGCCGCAATCGGCCGACCAGGGCGCGCTGACGGCGGCCCTGGCCCTGGCCGCCCTGGTCTCGGGCCATGAGGCGGTGCCCGAACACGCGCCGGTGGAGGCCGAGGGCTGGCTGGCCCGCACCGTGCAGAGCTTTCCCGAACAGCCGATCGGCGGGCGCTTCCTCATCCGCCCCACCCATGTGCCGAACAGGCGCGAATATGGCCGGCATGTGCTGATGCTCGATGCCGGCCTGGCCTTCGGCAGCGGCGAGCACAATTCCACCCGCGGCTGCCTGATGGCGTTCGAGGGCATCGCCCATCGCCGGCCCCAGCGGATACTCGATTTGGGCTGCGGCTCCGCCATCCTGGCCATGGCGGCGGCGAAATGGCTGCATCGCCCCGTGCTGGCCACCGATATCGAGCCCTGGTCGGTGCGCATCGCGGCGCAGAACGGGGTGATGAATGGCCTTCGCAACCTGCTATCCGCGCGGCTGGCGGATGGCTGGCGGCACCATCGGGTGAAGACGGACGGGCCTTATGACCTCGTCTTCGCCAATATCCTGGCCCGGCCGCTCTGCGCCATGGCCCGCGACCTCTCCGGCGCCCTGGCCCCAGGCGGCACCGCGATCCTCGCCGGGCTGCTGGGCAGCCAGGCGCGGATGGTGCTGGCGGCGCATCGGCGGCAGGGGATGGTGCTGGCGCGGCGCATCGATGTCGGGCCATGGACGACGCTGGTGCTGCGCCGGCGCTGATCAGTCCAGCCGCGCGCCGGAAATCTCCACCAGCCGCTGCCAGAACGGCCGCTCCGCCTGGATCAGCGCCGCCAGGTCGGAGGGTTGGCGGCTGGTCACGGTGCCATAGCCCAGCGGTTGGAGGCGCTGCACGAAGGCCTGGTCCGCCGCCACCGCCAGCACCGCCTGGTGCAGCCGGGCGATGGTCGCCTCCGGCACGCCGGCGGGCGCCATGATGGCGTTCCAGGTCACCACATTGTGGCTGCCCAGGCCGAGATCGGCGAAGGCGCCCATCCCCGGCACATTGGGCAGGAAAGGCAGCGCGGCGTTGGAGGACACGGCGAAGGCCAGGAACCGCCCGCTCTCCACATGCGGCATCAGCGCCGGCATCACGTCGAACATCATCTCGATATTGCCGGCCACGAGGTCGTTGATGGCCGGCCCGCCGCCGCGGTAGGGCACGTGCAGGATCTGCGCATTGGCGGCGCGGTTGATCGCCTCGATGTTGAGATGGCTCGAGGTGCCGCTGCCCGAGGAGCCCATGCGCACCCGCTCGGGATTGGCGCGGGACCATTGGATCATGCTGCGGAAATCGGTCCAACCATGCCGCCGCGCCGCCTCCGCATTGACCACGCAGAGCAGCGCGCCATCGGTGATCTGGCTGACCGGCGAGAAGTCGCGCACCGGGTCGAAGGGCAGGCGGTTGGTCATGAAGGGGAAGGCAGCGAGGGTGGTGACGCCGATCAGGCCGAGCATCGTCCCGTCCTTGTCGCCCTTGGCCACCGCATCGGCGCCCAGGACGCCGCCGGCGCCGCCACGGTTTTCCACCACGACATTCTGGCCCAGTGCCGGCCCCAGCCGCTCGGCCAGCAGCCGGCCCAGGAGGTCCACGGCCCCGCCGGGCGGGAATGGCACCACGATCCGCACGGCGCGGCCGCCGGCGATGGGCTGGGCCGCGGCGGGCAGCGCCAGCAACGCGGGGGCGGCGAGAAGGATGCGGCGTGTGGTCATCGGGGCCTCCATGACTGGGAGCGCAGAATGCCCGAGAAGACGGCAGGTTTCCAGCCGGTTAGCCCAGCCGGTTATCCAGCCGGTTATCCGAAAGCAAAGCGCGGGCCTTGGCGATCACCGCCAGCGCTTCGGGCGTCAGCGCATAGCCCGGCAGTTCGCCGGGCAATGCCCAGGCGGTTTCGGCCACGTCATCGCCCGGCCTGGCCTCGCCCGAGGCCCAGAGCCCGCAATAGTCGATGATGGTGTAGTGGTAGCGCGGCCGGCCATCCGCATCGCAGGTGATGGCGTCGATCACATCGGCCAGGATCAGCGGGCCGGCCTGGATGCCGGTTTCCTCCAGCAATTCGCGCCGGGCGCAGGCCTCCGCCGCCTCGCCCAGATGCTGCGCGCCGCCGGGCAGCGACCAGGAGCCCAGGCGGGGCGGTTTACCGCGGCGGGCCAGCAGCACCGCCTCGCCCCGGAAGATGATGGCGCCGATGCCCACCCAGGGCCGGGTGGGGTATTCGCGCCCGGTCAAGGCCCGCCCGTCAGCTCTTCCAGCCGGGGCAGGAAGGCCTTTTCCTTCCAGATACCGACCTGATAGGCCCAGCCCGCCCAGCGGGCATTGAGCAGCCGGGCCTCGACCTCGCCCTCCGCGCTGCCCTCGGCGAGCATGCGGATGAAGAGAAATTGCTCGAACCGGCTGCCCCAGACGGTCACGGCGAGATTGCCGGAGAGCTCGAAACGGGCCTCGCCCTGCGCCTCGCCGGGGGTCTGGGCCTCCGGCAGCGCGTCCATGAAGGTCAGGAACTCGAAGGCGCGGGCGATGTCATCCAGCGCCGTGCGGTCGACCTGCGGCGGGTCGGGCGGGTCGGTCACCAGCAGGGGCGCGCCGGGGGCGGCGCGGGCCACGGTGATGGCGGGCACGGCGACGCGGCGGACCACGACGCGCTGCACCCGCTCGGCGGCGAGATTGGCCACGTCGCGCTCCATCCAGGAGGCGGCATCGGTCTCCACCGGGATGCGGCCCTCGGCCAGCCAGGCCTCGCTGTCGCCGGCGCGGCGGATATAGACGCTCTCCGGCAGGTTGCCCTGGGTGCGCATGCGCCGGCGGCCGAGCAGGACATCGACGATCACCCCGCCTTCAGCATCGAGCAGCCGCAAATGGTTGGCGGTGCTCTCGGGGCTGGCCGGGTCGTCCACGCCGAAACGGGCGAGGTTCAGGGGGTCGGAGCCGCGGCTTTCCACCAGCCGCAATTCGCTCAGGCCGGTCAGCAGCTCGCGCAGGCGGGCCTCGCGGATGGGGTAGTCGTGGCGATCGGGCAGCACCCAGCGATCACCCTCGCGCTTGACGCGCAGCGTGGCGTCGTTTCGGCGGATTTCCAGGCTGGCCGCGCGCGAGAGGCGCTCGGCTAGGCCGGGGAAGGCCAGGGCGCCGCCGGTCTCGGGCGCGGGCGTATCTCCCGGCGCCAGCAGCAGCGCAGCCCCTATGCTGCCCGCGCCGGCCGCGGCCAGCAGGATCAGGCCGCGCCGCCTCATGCCCGCGCCGCCGCCCGACGGCGCTGGCGCAGCACGGCCAGGAAGATCGCGAAGAGGGTCACCAGAAATGGCACGGCGGCGATGTTGGCGATGCGCAGCCGGGTCTCCAGCGCCTCGATGTCGCGCCGCAATTCCAGCTGCACGGAGCGGAGCTGGCGACGGGTGGCGGCGATTTCCTCGCGCGCGCGGTCGATCTCGGCGCGCTGCTCGGGGGTGATCAGGGTCTGGTTCTGGTTGCGCTCGCCCGGTGCCACGGGCGTGCCCTGGCGGAGTTCGCGCAGCCGGCGTTCGGTCGCTTCCAGGCGTTCCTGCAACCCGCGTTCGGTCTGGCGGTACTGGGCGTCGGCGGTGCGGCGAATCTCGTCCACGAGTTCGAAGGGCCGCAACGATTCGCCGCGGCTTCGCAACCCGATCAGCGCGTCGGAGCCGCCGAGCTGCTCGGCGATGTTGACGATGAAGCTGCCATTGCCGGCGAAGGGCGTGGCCAGGGGCTGGCCGAAGAAATCCTGGACGCGCACCCAGAACCGGTCATCAAGCACGTCGCTGTCGTTGATCACCACGAGATTGGCCACGTCATCGCTGCCGGTCTTGTGTGCCGGCATGTTTTCCGCGCGCTCCTGCCCCTCGGCGAGCGGCGGCGGGCCTTCGGGATAGGCTGAGCGAACCGCGCCGCGGATGCGCGCGGCGATGACATGCCTGCGGCCATCGGCGCGGAAATCGGCCAGGATGCGGGTGGGGTTGGGCTGCTCGCGCACCCGCGCCGCGTCCATCAGCATGGATTGGGCGGAGCTGGTCAGCAGCGGCGTGAATTCGGTGGTGGCGCCCAGGCGCTGACGGACCAGGCCGGCGCTGCCCACGCTCACCTGTTCCAGCTGCGCGGTGACGAGCTCGTTGCGGTTCAGGCTGTCGCCCTGCATGGCGAACCAGGCGACGTAATCCACCGCCTGCACCCGCTCATTGGCGCCGGCGCGCACCCGCCAGGCGCCGCGCAGGTCCAGCACCACCTGGTCGGACACCGTCTCGACCCCCCAGGCGTTGAGCAGCCGGTCGAGGTTGGAGCTGGTATTGGCCGCGGGCTGGCCGGGCTGGGTGCGTGCCGCCTGCATCTCGCTATGCGGGTCCACCATGGCCAGCAGCCGGCCGCCACGCATGACGAACTGGTCGATGGCGTAGAGCGTGGTTTCCGGCAGATTCTGCGGATGGGCGAGCATGAGGACGCGGATCTCGGGGTCGATCACCTGGGCATCGGGGGCCACGTCGCGCAGGGTGTTGAATTGCCGGAGCTGGTTCATCACCACCTGCGGCTGCGCGAGTGCGGGCTGGCGCAGCATCATCGCCCGCGGGTCGCCATTGAGCGGCAGCGCGCTGAGCACGCCGATCACCGGCCGGGTGGGGTTGGACAGCTCATAGACGAGGCGCGTCAGGTCGAGCTCGAGAAACCGCTCCCGCTCGGGCTGGAAGAAGGGGATGGTGCGCTCGTCATCGGCGACATTGCTGGCGGCGAGGCCGAAGAAGACCTGCTCGCCGGCCTGATCGAGCGGCACCGCCTGCAGGCCGAGTGCCGTGGCGCGGTCCTCGGTCTCGGAATAGGGCTCGGGGTCGAGCACCTCCAGGCGCAGCTTGCCGCCGCTGGCCGCGACAAATTCCGCCAGCATGTCGCGCACACGCTCGGCATAGGCGCCATAGACCGGGATTTCGGCGCCCAGGCGGCGGGAATAGAACAGCCGCAGGCGAATGGGGTCGCGCAGGCCGGCCAGCACCTGCCTGGTGCCGTCCGACAGCGTGTAGAGGCGGGCCTGGGTGAGATCGACCCGGGCGTTGGTGGCGAAGCGGTCCGCCAGCATGTTCACGCCGATGGCCAGCGCCGCGGCCGCCAGCAGCCCGAAGGCCGAGAACCAGAGTTTGCGCGGGCCGGGTTTTGCCCCTGTTGGCTTGATGGCTTCCATGGGGATCAATCCGCCTTCCGGTGGTCGAGCACCACATTGTTCACGAAGAGCCAGAAGCCGATGAAGCTGGCGAAGAACACCACGTCGCGCGCCGAGACGACGCCACGGGTGAAGCCCGAGAAGCGATCGGCCACCGACACCGCGCGGGCGAGGTCGGCCAGCTGCGGGATATTGGTGGAGAGGAAATTCGTCACCACCGGCGAGCCGGCGGCGGCGAAGATGAAGCAGCCGGCGACAGCGAGGACGAAGGCCACCACCTGGTTCTTGGTCAGCGCCGAGATGGCGGCACCCAGCGCCAGATAGGCCCCGGCCACCAGCAGGCAGCCGGCATAGCCGGCCAGGATCACGCCATTATCCGGCTCGCCCAGATAATTCACGGTGAGCCAGAGCGGGAAGGTGAGCATGAGTGCGATGCCGCAGAACGCCCAGGCGGCGAGGAATTTCCCCACCACCGCCTGCCATTGCGCAATGGGCAGGGTCAGCAGCAATTCGATAGTGCCCAGGCGCCGCTCCTCGGCCCAGAGCCGCATGGTGAGTGCGGGAACCAGGAACAGGAAAAGCCAGGGCACGAAGCCGAAGAACGGGTTGAGGTCGGCCTGCCCGCGGGCGAAGAAATTGCCCAGGGTGAAGGTGAGCGCGCCGGTCATCACCAGGAAGATGACGATGAAGACATAGGCGACGGGGGTGGCGAAGTAGCCTGCGAGCTCGCGGCGGGCGACGGAGATCATATCCCGGCCTCCGATGGCTGGAGCGGCCGCAGGCCGCGGAGGGCTGAATCGGTGGCCATCACGCAGCTGCTCCCGTCGTCAGGATGCGAAACACCTCTTCCAGGCTGCGCCCGGTCTGTTCCAGCACCGAGGGCGGCGCATCCACCACGACCTTCCCGCGGGCGATGATGATGGCCCGCGTGCAGACGGCGCCCACCTCCTCCAGGATATGGGTGGAGATGATGATGGCCTTCTCCGGCGCCATCTCGCGGATCAGGGTGCGGACCTCGTGCTTCTGGTTGGGGTCGAGGCCATCGGTGGGTTCGTCCAGCACCAGCACGGGTGGCTCGTGCAGCAGCGCCTGGGCCAGGCCGACGCGGCGCTTGAAGCCCTTGGAGAGCGTCTCGATGGGTTGCAGGCGCACGCCTTCCAGCTGCGTGCGCTCCATGGCGCGGCCGACGCGGCGGGTGAGTTCGGCGCCCCGATAGCCGCGGATGCGGCCGGTGAAGGCCAGAAAGGCCGAGACGGTCATCTCGGGATAGGTCGGCGCGCCCTCGGGCAGGAAGCCGAGTTGGCGCTTGGCCTTCACCGGCGCCTCGACGACATCGAAGCCGCAGATGCGCGCGGTGCCGGTGGTCGGCGCCATGAAGCCGGCCAGCATGCGCATGGTGGTGGATTTGCCGGCGCCGTTGGGGCCCAGGAAGCCCACAACCTCGCCACGGGCGACAGAGAAGCTCACATCATCGACGGCGACGAAACTGCCGAAACGTTTGGTGAGGCGGTCGATCTCGATAAGCGCGGACACTGCGAACCCCTGACAGACTTGCCAGGGCGCTGCATGGCAAGGTGGATTTCCATTGGCAAGGGGTGGGGCGCCAACCATATTGATGCGAGGAGGCGGTGATGCCCGGCGAAACGCTCTACGACACCGATTTCTACGCCTGGTCGCAGGAACAGGCCGGGATGCTGCGTGCCCTGGCGCGCGATGCCAAGACCCTGCCCAACGCGCTGGACATCGCCAATATCGCCGAGGAGATCGAGGGCGTGGGCAACAGCCAGCTCAGCGCCATGGCCAGCCGGGTGCGGTTGATCCTGGCGCATCTGATCAAATCCGTCTCCGATCCGGAATCCTCGGCGCTGCGGCATTGGCGGACCGAGATGGTCGTCTGGCACTCCGACCTTCTGGCCGACATCACCCGGGCCATGCAGCCGAAAATAGATATGGACCTGGAATGGCGCCGGGCCGTGCGGCAGGCGCAGGCGGCATTTGCCGAGCATGATCGGGTGCTGGCGGCCGGCTTGCCAAGGCCCTGCCCCATTCCGCTCGAATCCCTGCTGGTGGAGGAGCTGGATTTCGCCGCCCTGACCGCCATGATCGAGGCCGCGCGGATCTAGCCCGCGCCCAGGGTGGCCATGGCGGCGTCGCGGCCGAACAGCCGGAGCAGCAGCCGCGCCGCCTGGCCGCGTTCGCCTTCCAGCCCGGGGTCGCGGCTGAGCAACAGCTCGGCATCGCCATGGGCGATCTCCACCAGGCGGGCCTGGGCGGTGGCATCCTCCAGCGGCAGGCGGGCCATCTCGTGGCCGGATTGGCGGGTGCCCAGCGCCTCGCCGGCGCCGCGCAGGCGGAAATCCTCGTCGGCGATGACGAAGCCATCCTCGGTGTCGCGCAGGATGCCCAGCCGGTCGCGCGCCACCCGCCCGGTGCTTTCGTCATAGAGCAGCATGCAGTAGCTGCGCGCCGCACCCCGGCCCACGCGGCCCCGCAGCTGGTGCAGCTGCGCCAGGCCGAAGCGCTCGGCATGTTCGATCACCATCACGGTCGCTTCCGGCACATCGACGCCGACCTCGATCACGGTGGTGGCGACCAGGATCTGCGCCTCGCCACGGGCGAAGCGGGCAAGGGCCGCCTCGCGCAGCGTCACGTCCATCTGGCCATGGGCCAGCGCCACACGCTCGCCGAAATGCGCCGCCAACTCGGCGAAACGGGTCTCGGCGGCGGCCATGTCCAGCACCTCGCTCTCCGACACAAGCGGGCAGACCCAGTAGATGCGCGCACCCTTTGCCATGGCCCGGCCGGCGGCGGCCACCACCTCCTCCAGGCTGGACAGCCCATGCACGGAGGTGGCGATGGGCTGCCGCCCGGCCGGCTTGCCGGTGATGCGGCTGACTTCCATCTCGCCCCAATGGGTGAGCAGCAGGGTGCGCGGGATGGGGGTCGCGGTCATCACCAGCAGGTCGGTGGCCTGGCCCTTGCCGGCCAGGGTCAGGCGCTGCTCGACGCCGAAGCGGTGCTGCTCATCCACCACGGCCAGCCCCAGGTCGCGGAACACCACGCCTTCCTGGAACAGCGCATGGGTGCCGATGGCGATGTCGATGGAGCCATCGACCAGCCCGGCCAGGGTGGCGCGGCGCTCGGCGGCCTTGAGGCTGCCCGAGAGCATGGCCACCCGCACGCCGGCGGGGATGCAGAGCCGGTCCAGCGTGCGCAAATGCTGCCGCGCCAGCAGTTCCGTCGGCACCATCAGCGCGGCCTGGGTGCCTGCCTCCACGGCGCGCAGCATGGCCAGCAGGGCGACCAGCGTCTTGCCGCTGCCGACATCGCCCTGCAGCAGGCGCAGCATGCGGTGCGGGGAGGCGAGGTCGGCGTCGATCTCGGCCAGGGCGGCGGTCTGGCTGGGGGTGGGGGCGTGGCCGAAGGCGGCCAGGGCGGCGGCGCGTTTTTCACCATTGCCCAGCAGCGCGCGGCCGGGCTTGTTGCGCTCGCGCCTGCGCACCAGGGCGAGCGCGATCTGGCCGGCGAGCTGCTCGTCATAGGCCAGGCGGGCTCGGGCTTCGGGCGCGGGGCCGGCCTGCGCGGCGCGCAGCGCGGCGGGGAAGGGCGGCCATTTTTCCCGCGCCAGCAGCGGCGCGTCGGCCCATTCCGGCATGTCGGGCAGCACGGCCAGGGCAGCGCCGACGCCGCGGGCGACATGGCCACGATGCAGCCCGGCCACCAGCGGCCAGATGACCTCGCGCTCCGGCAGTTGCTCGGCGTCGCGCGCCACCTCGGGGTTCATCACCGAGAAGCCTTCGCCTTCCGGCCGGACCCGGCCGCAAATGAAGCGCACCTCGCCGCGTGGCAGCTTGCCCTCGATCCAGGGTAAATTCGCGTTCATAAAGCGCAGCGTCAGCCGCGCCTCGGCCGAGCCGGCGCGCACCTCCACATAGCGTGCACCCTTGGCCGAGCGCACGGCGCGGTGGGATTCGGCCACCACCGAAAACACCGCATCACGGTCCACCGGCGCGTCGGATGGGCGTTCCACCCGCATTCTTTCGGCGAATCGCTCGGGCAGATGCAGCAGCAGGTCCAGCACCCGCCCGGCCCCCACCGCCTGCTCCAGCAGCCCGGCCAGCTTGGGGCCGATGCCTGGCAGGCTCTGGAGCGGCGCCTCCAGAATCGCGGCGATGGTGCTGACAGGGTGGTTCACGCGGGCCTATATGCCACGCGATGACCGAAACCGAACTCTCCCCCCGCAGGCGCCGCATTGTCTTTCGCGCGCATCATCGCGGCACCAAGGAGGCCGACCTGATGGTGGGCCGTTTCGTCACCCGCCACATCGCCGCGTTTACCGAGGCCGAGCTGGATGATCTGGAAGCCGTGCTGGATTACCAGGACACCGACCTGACGGATTGGCTGACCGGCCGCCTGCCCATCCCCGAGAGCCACGCCACCCCCATGCTGGCGCGCATGGCCGCCGAATGCGCCGAATCGGGCTCCGGAATGCCCGCCCGATGCTGACGGTCTACGGCGCGCCGGAGGGTGTGGACGCCACCCTGCTGCGCGCCCGCCGGGCCGAGATGACCGGCCCGGTGCTGCATGTGGCGCGCGACGACAGCCGCATGGCGCGACTTGAGGAGGGCCTGGCCTTCCTCATGCCCGAGGCCGAGGTGCTGCGCTTCCCCGCCTGGGATTGCCTGCCCTATGACCGGGTCTCGCCCAACCCCGAGATCGTGGCCGAGCGCGTCGCCACCCTGGCACGGTTGGCCGAGCCGCCGACTCGCCCGCGCATCCTCCTCACCACCGTGAACGCGCTGGTCCAGAAGGTACCGCCGCGTTCGGTGTTTTCCGGCAGCACCCTGGCGCTGAAGCGCGGCGGGCGCGTCACGATCGAGCGGATCACCGCCTTTCTGGAAGCCAATGGCTACAACCGCTCCGGCACCGTCATGGAGTATGGCGAATACGCCGTGCGCGGCGGCATCCTGGACCTCTTTCCCGCCGGTGAGCCCGAGCCCATCCGCATCGACATGTTCGGCGACGAGATCGACGGCATGCGGCGCTTCGACCCCGGCACCCAGCGTTCCGGCGTGGCGGTGCAGGAATTGACCCTGCGCCCGGTGGGCGAGGTGTTCCTGGACGCCGGCGGTATCGAGCGCTTCCGCGCCGGTTACCGCGAATTGTTCGGTGCCGCGGCGGCCGATGACCCGCTTTACGTCGCGGTCAGCGCCGGCCGTCGCCACCCCGGCATGGAGCATTGGGCCGGGCTGTTCCACGACCACATGGAAACCCTGCTGGACCATCTCGGCGCCCACGCCTCCATCAGCTTCGACCATCAATGGGATGACGTGCTGCGCGGCCGTCTCGAGATGATCACCGACCATTACGAGGCGCGGCGCGTGCCGGCGCGCATCGCCGATGGCGAGGTGCCCTATCGCCCAGCCCCGCCCAGCCGGCTTTATGTGAATGCGCAGACCTGGGAGGCGATGCTGGAAGGCACGCAGCTTCTGGCCTTCAACCCCTTCAACCAGCCCGCGGGCGCCCCGGGCGTGGATGCGGGCGGGCGCCAGGGCCGGCTGTTCATGGATGTGCGCCAGGCCGGCGAGAATGTGTTTCGCGCCTATCACGCCCATGCCGAAACCCAATCCTCGCGGGGCCGCAAGAACATCGTTGCGGCCTGGACCCGCGGCTCGGCCGAACGCCTGCGCCATATGCTGACCGAGAACCGGGTGGCGGCGGAGCTGGTGGCCGATGCCTATGCCGCGCTGCGCCTGAACCCCGGCGTGATCGGCGTGGCCGTTCTCGGCCTGGAACGCGGCTTCACCACCGATGCCCTGGCGGTCTGCGGCGAGCAGGATTTGCTGGGCGAACGCATCTCCCGCCCGCCGCGCCGGAAAAAGCGCGCCGACCAGTTCATCGCCGATGCCACCGGCATCGAGGTGGGTGACCTGCTGGTGCACCAGGATCACGGCATCGGCCGCTATGATGGGCTGGAGACGCTCACCGTCTCCGGCGCGCCGCATGATTGCCTGAAGATGCTTTATCTCGGCGACGACAAGCTTTTCGTGCCGGTGGAGAACATCGAGGTCTTGTCCCGCTTCGGCTCCGAAGGCGCGGGGGTGGCGCTGGACAAGCTGGGCGGAGCCTCCTGGCAGTCCCGCAAGGCCAAGGCCAAGCAGAAGATCGCCGATATGGCGTCCCAGCTCATCTCGGTGGCGGCCGAACGCCGCACGCGCGAGGCCGATGCCTTCACCCCCCCCGAAGGCGCCTGGGACGAATTCTGCGCCCGCTTCCCCTTCGTGGAGACCGAGGACCAGACGCGCGCCATCGCCGATGTCATCGAGGACTTTTCCGTGGGCCGCCCGATGGACCGGCTGATCTGCGGCGATGTGGGTTTCGGCAAGACCGAGGTCGCCCTGCGCGCCGCCTTCATCGCCGCCATGGCCGGCACCCAGGTGGCGGTGGTGGTGCCGACCACGCTGCTGTCACGGCAGCATTTTCGTACCTTCTCGGCCCGGTTCGAGGGCCTGCCGATCAAGGTCGCGCAACTCTCCCGCATGGTCACGCCCAAGGAGGCGGCGGTGGTCCGCGCCGGCGTCGCCGACGGCTCGATCAACATCGTCGTCGGCACCCATGCGCTGCTGGCCAAGAGCGTCGAATTCTCCCAGCTCGGGCTCGTCATCGTCGATGAGGAGCAGCATTTCGGCGTGGCGCACAAGGAACGCCTGAAATCGCTGAAGACCGACGTGCATGTGCTGACGCTGACCGCCACCCCCATCCCGCGCACCTTGCAGCTGGCACTCACCGGGGTGCGGGAAATGTCGATCATCGCCACGCCCCCCACCGACCGCCTGGCCGTGCGCACCTTCATCATGCCCTGGGACCCGGTGGTGCTGCGTGAGGCGGTGCAGCGCGAGCGGTTCCGCGGCGGCCAGATCTTTTGTGTGGTCCCCCGGCTGGAGGACATGGCCAAGGTCTCCGAACGGCTGCGCGAGATCGTGCCCGAGGCCCGCATCATCGAAGCCCATGGCCGCCTGACGCCGACCGAGCTGGAACGCGTGATGACCGAGTTCGGCGACGGAAGGCACGACATCCTGCTCTCCACCAACATCGTGGAATCCGGGCTCGACATGCCGGCGGTGAACACGTTGCTGATCCACCGCGCCGACATGTTCGGCCTGGCCCAGCTCTACCAGCTGCGTGGCCGGGTCGGGCGGGGCAAGCAGCGCGGCTATGCCTACCTGACCTGGCCCGCCGCGCATCGCCTCTCCCCAGCCGCGCAAAAGCGCATGGAGGTGATGCAGACGCTGGACAATCTGGGCGCCGGCTTCACCCTGGCCAGCCACGACCTTGACATTCGTGGCGCCGGCAACCTGCTGGGCGACGAACAATCCGGCCATATCCGCGAGGTCGGCATCGAGCTCTATCAGCAGATGCTGGAGGATGCCGTCGCCGGCCTGAAATACGGCCGCAGGAAGGGGCCGGAGGAGACCGACTTCACCCCCAACATCTCGCTGGGCCTGCCCGTGCTGATACCAGAAAAATATGTCTCCGAGCTGCCGGTCCGCCTGGGCCTCTATCGCCGCATCGGCGCGCTGATGGACGATTCCGAGATCGAGGCCATGGGCGCCGAACTGGCCGACCGCTTCGGCCCGCTGCCGGAGGAGGTGGAGAATCTTCTGGCGGTCGTGGCCATCAAGCGGCTGTGCAAGGAAGCCGGGGTGGAGAAGCTGGATGCCGGGCCGAAAGGCGTGGTGCTCGGCTTTCATCGCAACAATTTCGCCAACCCCGCCGGGCTGGTGGGCTGGGTGGCCGCGCAGAAGGGCGTGGTGAAGCTGCGCCCGGACCATAAGCTTGCCCTGCTCCGCGACATGGACCTGGCCGCCCGGGTGCAGGCTGCTCGTGACATGCTCACCAACCTGGTGCGGTTGCGCGGCGAGGGGCGGCGCGCGGCCTGACAAACCTCCGCCGACGTGCCGGGCGGCATGGTGCAGTCGGCAATTCATGAGGCGTTTACGTTGGGGTGAGGCGCTTGGCCCCTGGGGAAGGCGCTGCCTTCCCCAGACCCCATCCGCCAGGGGCGAGCCGCCCCTGGACCGTCGTGGAGTCATGGGTTCCAAGGGCCTTTCGGCCTTTGGCGGGAGGGTTTGGGAGGGCAGAGCCCTCCCAAGGGCCGCGCTCGCCGCACCGCAACAATCCCGCGCTTGCGGCGCAGCGCCCATGGGCCTAACAGGGGTCGCCAAGGTTGAGCGACCCGCGAAAGGTCTTCCCATGGCTTTTGATGCTTCCGTAATGGACCGAATGACGATCGCCGAGGCCTATGCCTTCGACGATGTGCTCCTGGTCCCCGCCTATTCCACCGTGCTGCCCAATGCCACCGACACCCGCACCATGCTCACGCGCGAGATCGCGTTGAACATCCCGCTGATCGCCGCCGCGATGGACACGGTGACCGAGGCGCCGATGGCCATAGCGATGGCCCAGGCCGGCGGCATCGGCGTGGTGCACAAGAACATGACGCCCGAGGAGCAGGCCGAGCAGGTCCGGCGTGTGAAGCGCTTCGAATCCGGCATGGTGGTGAACCCGGTCATGGTCCACCCCGACCAGACCCTGGCCGAGCTGCGCGCCATCACCGCCCAGACCCGCATCTCGGGCTTCCCGGTGGTGGAGCGCGAGAGCCGCCGCCTGGTCGGCATCGTCACCAACCGCGACACCCGCTTCGCCACCGACCCCAATCTGCGGGTCTATGAGCTGATGACCAGGGAGAACCTGGTGACCGCCCCCGTCGGCATCACCGCCGATGCCGCCCGCCATCTGCTGCACAAGCACCGCCTCGAAAAACTGCTGGTGGTGGATGAGGCCGGGCGCTGCCTGGGGCTGATCACGGTGCAGGACATGGACAAGGCCTCGAACCACCCCGGCGCGGTGAAGGACAGCCTGGGCCGGCTGCGCGTGGCCGCCGCCACCGGCGTGGGCGAGGACGGCCTGCGCCGGGCAGAGGCGCTGGTCGCCGCCGACGTCGATGTCATCGTGGTCGACACCGCGCATGGCCATTCCGGCGGCGTGCTGGAGGCCGTGGAGCGGATCAAGCGGCTGTCCAACTCGGTGCAGGTCGTGGCCGGCAATATCGCCACCCCCGAAGGCGCGCTGGCGCTGATCGAGGCCGGCGCGGATGCGGTGAAGATCGGCATCGGCCCGGGCTCCATCTGCACCACGCGGATCGTGGCGGGGGTCGGCGTGCCGCAGCTGACCGCGGTGATGGAGGCCGCCGCCGCCGCGCGCTCCAAGGGCGTGCCCTCCATCGCCGATGGCGGCATCCGCTCCTCCGGCGACATCGCCAAGGCGATCGCGGCAGGCGCCGATTGCGTGATGATGGGCAGCGTCTTCGCCGGCACCGATGAGGCGCCGGGCGAGGTGTTCCTGTATCAGGGCCGCTCCTACAAATCCTATCGCGGCATGGGCTCCCTGGGTGCGATGGCGCGCGGCTCGGCCGACCGCTATTTCCAGGCCGAGGTCCAGGATTCTCTCAAGCTGGTGCCCGAGGGCGTCGAGGGCCGCGTCGGCTACAAGGGCCCGGTCGGCGCCGTCATCCACCAGATGGTGGGCGGGCTGAAATCGGCCATGGGCTATACCGGCAACGCCACCATCGGCGACATGCAGCGCAATAGTCGTTTCCGTCGCATCACAGGCGCTGGTCTGCGGGAGAGTCATGTGCATGATGTCGCCATCACCCGAGAGGCACCGAATTACCGCCAGGACGGTTAGGGAGGCACAAAGTGACATGAGCAGCTCCGGATTCTCCCGCGCCAGCGCGGTCATCTTCGACGCCTATGGCACGCTTCTCGACATCAACAGCGCCATGGCCGTGCATGCCCAGCGCATCGGGCCGGACTGGTCGCGCATCAGCCTGGAATGGCGCGCCAAGCAGCTGGAATACGCCTGGGTGCGCAGCATGACCGGCCCCGCGCACCACGAGGATTTCTGGCTTTGCACGCGCGACGCGCTGGATGTGGTGCTCGCCCGCAACCGCCTGCAGGACGCGCGGCTGAAGCACGACCTGCTGGAATCCTATCGCGTTCTCGCCGCCTACCCCGAGGTGCCGGCCATGCTGCGGGTGCTGCGCGCGGCCGGCATTCCCGCCGCCATCCTCTCCAACGGTTCGCCCTGGATGCTGGAGAGCGCCGTCGCCGCCGCCGGCATCACCAAGCTGCTGGAGGCGGTGCTCAGCGTCGAGGAGCTCGGCGTCTTCAAGCCCGACCCACGGGTGTACAAGCTGGCGACACGGCAATTCGGCATCTCGGCCGATCAGATGGTCTTCGTCTCCTCCAACTCCTGGGATGGTCAGGCGGCGGCGCATGCCGGCTTCCAGGTCGTGCGCGTCAATCGCGACAACGCGCCCGATGAATATGGCCTGGCGGCGATGCTGCTGGCCGAGCTGCCCGACCTCGCCGGCCTGCCCGAGCTGGTCGGCGCTTGACAGATCCATGACCCCGGCCGCACGGATCGCGGCCGCGATCGACCTGCTGGCCGCCTTCACCGCCCAGCCGCGCCGCCCGGCCGATGCCATCGCGCATGAATTCTTCCGCAGCAGGCGCTATATCGGCGGCGGCGACCGGCGCGATGTGAACGACCTGGTCTGGGGCGTGGTGCGGGAATACTCCCGCCTGGCCTGGTGGCTGGAGCGCGAGGCGGCACCCATCACGCCGCGGCTGCTGCTGCTGGCCTATCTGGTGCTGGTGCAGCACCGCGCCCCGGCGGCGCTGTTCATGCCCGACCTCTACGGCCCGCCGCCGCTCAACCCGGCCGAGCTGGAGCTTTCGGCCGCGTTGCAGAAGCAGGAATTGCTGCACCCCGACATGCCGATGGCAGCCCGCCTCAACCTGCCGGAATGGGCGCTGCCCGGGCTGACCGCGCGCTTCGGCGAGGGGCTGGCGGAGGAGGCGGAGGCGATGCAGGGGCAGGCGCCGGTCGATCTGCGGGTGAACCTGCTGATGGGCACCCGGGCCGCGGCGCAGGCGGCGCTGGCCGGCGAGGGGATCGTCACCGAGACCACGCTGCATTCGCCCTGGGGCCTGCGCATCGCCGGCCGCACGCCCATCGCCACCGCGCGCGCCTATACCTCGGGCCTGGTCGAGATCCAGGACGAGGGCAGCCAGCTGATCGCCGCCATCACCGGGGCGAAGCCGGGCATGCGGGTGGCCGATGTCTGCGCCGGCGCCGCGGGCAAGACCCTGGCCATGGCCATGGGCATGGCCAATAAGGGCCGGATCACCGCCTGCGACGTCTCCGCCCCCCGGCTGGCCGGCGCCGCCCGCCGCCTGGCCCGGGCGGGCGTGGACAATGCCGAGACACATCTCTTCACCCCCGGCGACAAATGGGCCAAGCGCCGCGCCGCCACCTTCGACCGGGTGCTGGTGGACGCGCCCTGCACCGGCACCGGCACCTGGCGCCGCAACCCCGATGCACGCCACCGCACCAATGCGAATGACCTTGCGGAGCTGGTCGCGAAGCAATATGACATTCTCGCAATGTCATCTGTTTTGGTGAGACCGGGGGGCGTTTTGGTTTACGCTACCTGCTCGTTGCTGCCCGAGGAGGATGAGCGACAGGTGGACCGGTTCGTGCTGGAACATCCCGATTTCACCCCCGTGCCGCTCGCCGCGGCCTGGGAGGATGCCGGCCTGCCTGGCGAACCACCCGGAGCGGGGCCGCATCTGCTGATGACGCCGGCGCGGCATGGCACGGATGGCTTCTTCGCCGCCGTGATGCGGCGGGCATCTTGATCCACATCCGCCGCGCCCGGCCGCAGGATGCCAATGGCATGGGGCTGGCGCATGTCGCGGCCTGGCGCAGCGCCTATGCCGGCATCCTGCCCGAGACCTACCTCACCGGCCTTTCCGCGGTGCGCGAGGCGGCATCCTATCAGCGCGGGATCGCCGCGCGGCAGAATGGCCACGCCGCCTTCGTCGCCATCGCCGGCGAGGCGGATGCGCCGGAGGGCAGCCGCACGCCGCCAGGCGGGCTGGTGGTGGGCTTCGTCACCGGCGGCCGCGCCCGCCGGCCTGAGATGTCCGAGGGCGAGGTCGAAACCCTCTATGTGCTCGATGACTGGCGCGAGCGCGGGCTGGGGCGGCGGCTGATGCGCGCCATGGCCGCCCATCTGCACGCGCTGCATTGCCGCAACGCGCTGGTCTGGGTGTTGGCGGACAACCCCTCGCGCTGGTTCTACGAACGCATCGGCGGCCGCACCGTGGCGCGCGAGGAAATCCAGGTCGCGGGACAACAGGTGATGCAGCAGGCCATGCTGTGGGACCCGGTGGAGAGCCTGCTGGCGGCGACGGCAGGCACCAGCAGCCCGGGCTGAGCCGGCCCCTGTCTGTGGACAAGCCGGTCCATCATTGATGTATCGGCCCCGGCGCATACCCCCGCGTCGCCTTGGGAGCCTCTCGATGGAGATCGGCCATGATGGACATTGGCAGAGCCATGATGACCAGCGCTGCCGCGTGCTGGGGCTGGAGGTGGAGCAATAGGCCATCGCCACGCTCGCCGCCGAGCTGATCCTGGGGCATGGCGTGGCCCGGGGCGGCCTGGTGGAGACCGACGCGAACCAGCTCTGCCGCGGGCTCCATGCCAAGGCGGGCTTCCAGGCGGCGGAGGGCGGATGGCGGGCCGGGCCAGCTGGCGACGCCGCCTTCGCATGTCCGGCTGGGGTAGCGGGTTACTCCAGCCCCAGGCGTGGCCATTCGATGGCCGGGCAGCGGTCCTGGATGACCATCACCCCTGCGGCCCGCGCCCGGTCCGCCGCCGCCTCGTCCACCACGCCCAGCTGCAACCAGGCGGCCCGGGCGCCCAGCGCCACCGCCTCATCCACCACCGCACCCGCCTCCTCGCTACGGCGGAACACATCGACGAGGTCGAGCGGCGCCGCCTCGGAAAGCGCCGCGACCACCCGCTGGCCGTGGATGTCCCGGCCGGCGAGCACGGGGTTGACCGGCACCACCACAAAACCCTGGTCGAGCAGGAAGCGCATCACCCCATGGCTGGCCCGCGCGGGTTTGTCCGAGGCACCGACCAGCGCGACCCGCGGCCGCCGGCGCAACAGCGCCGCGATCTCGGAATCGCGCGGGTTGGAGGCCATCAGCGGCTGGCTTCGCGGCACCGGCCGCCGCCCTCATTGGGCAGGAAGCATTCATGCGTGGCACCGGCGGCGTATAGCCCGGTGTTCAGGAGGACCGCCCGGTCCAAGGCCAGATAGGGCACACCCGCATCATTGGCCGCGGGGCAGGCCCCGGCCGCGAGCGCGAAGGCGGGCGAGACGGGGCGCCCGGCCAGGTCGCGCAACCGCAGCGGCTGGCCCTGGGGGCCGCTGGGCAAATAGCCGCAATTCCGCGCCGAGGCCATCAGTGCCATGGTGCCGAAGGACCCCATCGGGTCGTTGCGGTGCATCATCACCGGCCGGCCGGCGGCTATGCTGGCCTGGCTGGGGAATGTCGTCTGGGCGGGCCCGGTGTCGGCGCAGGCGCCGAGCACGAGGAACAGCGGCAGGAAGCGGGCGGCGTGGATCTGCATGGCGGCAGGATGCACCCTGCCGCGCCCTTGGAAAAGCACCGATCGCTTGCGATTTCGATTCAGCGGATGGTCTCGAAGAACCCGGTCTCCTGATCCAGCCGGTGATGCTCCATCCGGCGGAAATCATAGCGTGAGACGATCCCCAGCACCCGGCCATGCTCGACGATGGGCATGTGCCGCACGCCGGCATCGTCGAGCATGCGCAGCGCGTCCATCGCGCTGTGGTGCGGGCTGATCTGGTGCGGATTGCGCGTCATCACCTGCGCGAGGGTCACGCTGCGCGGCTCGGCCTGGGTGGCGAGGCAGCGCAGCGCGTCGCGGCCGGTGAAGATGCCCAGCAGCCGATGATCCTCGCCCGCCACCAGCACGGCGCCGACGCGGCGCGCGTGCATGGCGGCGCAGGCCGCCGGCAAGGGCGTCTCGGGCGGCATGATGAGGGGGTGCTGGTCGCGCACCAGATCGGCGAGCTTGCGGTCATTCATGGCGTTCCTCCGTCGTGTCGTTTCGATGACTGTAGCGTGACGACGCCCGGCCATCCTTGACCCAACGCAAATCGCGGCGTGTTGACCGGGGCTAGGGCCTGTGGACATTTGGCACCGGGATGCGGTCAGCGAGTGATTTTTCGTCCCTGGCAGGCGGAATGACGCGGCGATGGCTTTCCATCGCCGTGGCATGACAACGCACCAGGGGCGGAAAAGCACCGCTGAACGCGCCCGCAGGCCAATTGTCCACAGGCCCTAGGCTCAGGACTCAATTGCACCAGTAGGTGATGGTGGCGGCGATGAGCGCGGTGGCGAGGTAATTGCTGGCGAGCTTGTCGTAGCGGGTGGCGAGGCGGCGCCAGTCTTTGAGGCGGCACCAGAGGCGCTCAGC
>JAKFUL010000007.1 GCA_021732665.1 Acetobacteraceae bacterium | reverse complement strand
GAAGGGGCAGGGGGGCCGGGTTCAATGCACCCCGCCGGCCTGGTGCGGGCTGTCCAGGCTGAAGGCCGGGATCACCGCATCGAAGGTCTCGCCCGAGACCGTCTCCACCATGTGATAGACCCCGCGCATGAAGCCCGAGGGTGTCGGCAGCGGCGTGCCGGAGGTGTATTCGAAGCTCTCGCCGGGCTCGAGCGTGGGCTTTTCGCCGATCACCCCCTCGCCATGCACGCGCTGGCCGCGGCCCTGGCCGTCGGTTATGATCCAGGTTCGCGCCCGCAGTTGCACCGTCACCGGCCCCTCATTGCGGATTTCGACCCGATAGGCCCAGACGAACTGGCCCTCGTCCGGCAGCGACTGGTCTTCCAGATAGAAGGAGCGGACCGAAACGCGAACCCCGCGGGTGGTGGCGCTGTAGGCGATGGGGCGGGTGGTCATGCGCGCCGCAACGTCGCGGTGGCGAGCCCGGCGCCGATCAACGCCGCGCCGCCCGCGCGGTTGAACCAGACCCGCACCGCCGGCCGTCGGACCTGGTCCGCGATTCGCGTCGCCAGCAGGGCGTAGAGCATCACATTCACCGCGCCGATGGCGACGAAGGTTGCGAGGATCACCAGCGCCTGGGAGGCATATCCCCGCGCGGGGTCGAGGAATTGCGGGATGAAGGCGACGAAGAAGCCGATGCTCTTGGGGTTGAGCACCGTCACCACAAAGGCATCGCGCAGGGCGCGGGCGGCGGGCAGCGCCGGTGGCGCCTCGGTGGAGGCCCGCCAAAGCTTCACCCCCAGCCAGACCAGATAGCCGGCACCCGCCCATTTCAGGATCGAAAAAGCCAGGGACGACGCCGCCAGCACCGCCCCCAGCCCGAGCAGCGTGGCCGAGAGCGCCACCGCATCGCCCAGCACCACGCCGCCCACCGTGGGCAGCGCGGTGCGCCACCCCCCGGTGGCCGCGCGCCCCAGCACGAAGACCACGACCGGCCCCGGAATCGCCACCGCGATTGCCGAGGCCAGGGCGAAGCCGAGCCAGAGCTCCCAGCTCATTCCGCGGCCAGGGCGAGGGGCGAGGCGGCATCCAGCGCCTCGGCCAGGTCGTCGATCAGATCGGCCACATCCTCCAGGCCCACGCTGAGCCGCACCGCGCCGTCGGAGATGCCGAGCTTTTTCCGCTCATCCGCGCCGATGCGCAGATGGGTGGTGGTGGCGGGGTGGGTCACCATGGATTTGCTGTCGCCGAGATTGTTCGAGATGTCGATGACCTGCAGCGCATCCATGAAGCGGAAGGCTGCCTCCTTCCCGCCCTTGAGTTCCAGCGTCACCAGCGTGCCGCCGCCGGACATCAGCCGCAGCGCCAGGGCATGCTGGGGGTGATCGGCGCGATAGGGGTAGCGCACCTGGGCGATCTCGCTGCGTTCGGCCAGGAAATCGGCGATGGCCGCCGCGCTGCGCTGCATGGCATCGACCCGCAGCTTCAGGGTCTCCAGGCCCTTGAGGATCACCCAGGCATTGAAGGAGGACATGGCGGGGCCGGTGTTGCGCACGAAGGGCTGCAACACCTCATCCACCCATTTCTTGTTGGAGAGAATGGCGCCGCCCAGTACCCGGCCCTGGCCATCCATGTGCTTGGTGCAGGAATAGACGACGATGTCCGCACCCTGGGTCAGCGGCTTCTGCAACAGGGGCGTGGCGAAGACATTGTCCACCACCACCAGCGCGCCGGCGCCATGGGCCAGCGCCGCCACCACCGGCAGATCGACCAGGTCGAGCATCGGGTTCGACGGCGTCTCCAGCAGCACCATCGCGGTGGGGCGGCTGAGCGCGCGCGCCCAGGCGTCGAGGTCGGAGCCATCGACGAATTCATGGGTGATGCCGTAGCGGCCGAGCAGATTGGCCACGATCCAGTGGCAGGAGCCGAACAGCGCCCGGCTGGCCACCACATGATCGCCGGTCTTGAGGTGGCTGAGCATGGCCGAATGCACCGCCGCCATGCCGGTGGCGGTCAGCCGGCAGGCCTCGGCACCCTCCAGCGCGCAGAGACGCTCCTCCAGCATGGTGAGGGTGGGGTTGGCGAAGCGGCTGTACTGGTACCGCTCGATCTTGTTCTCGAAGGTCGCCTCGGCCTGGGCGGCATCATCATAGACGAAGCCGGAGGTGAGGTAGGGGATTTCCGCCGTCTCGGCGTTTTCGGAGCGGTGAAGGCCGCCGCGCACGAGGAGGGTGGCGGGTCGGAATTGGCGTGCCATGGATCGAAGCCCAATCAATACGAGGCGTCCGGCCCCCAGATGGTGAGGGGGCGAGGCGATGGCGGTGCCACCGCATCGGCCTGTTTAGCGCGCTTGTTTTACCTCGCCGCAAGCTGGCCGGACAAATCGCGAGGAGCCCTGGGGCTGACAACAGGAATATGCCCGCCCGCGCCGCCGCGCAAGTGTCATGCGATGGGTCAGCGCGCCGCCCGCCGGTCCATGAGATAGGCCAGCAGCATCCCCACGGCGGCGCCCCAGAGAATCCACGCCGCACCGCCGAGCAGCATGGCCTGATCCTCGCCATAGATGCGGTGGAAGAAGCGGAAGGCGATGCCGTCCAGGAACATCGCCGCCATGGTGGCGATGGACACGGCGGGGAAAAGCTGCCCCGGCGCCAGCCCGGCGGCGCGGCGGGCGATGGGGATGGCGGGATAGACCACCGGCACCGCAAGAGCGAAAGCGAGGGGGGCGAGCGCGGGCTCGAGCAGCCCCCAGGGCAGCAGCAGCCGCACCATCATGGCGCCGAGAAACCAGAACCCCGCGCCCAGCAGCACGAGGATGACGAGTTGTCTTGCGGTCAACGGCTGGGTCATGAATCTCTCCTGTAGCGAGCGCTACGCTTCTGGCAGAAGTTTGTAGCGAATGCTACAGGAAACCATGCCGCTGCCCGACCGCCGTGCCGATATCCTGGACAGGCTGGCCGATCATGTCCTTGCCGAGGGGCTTGCCGCCGCCAGCCTGCGGCCGCTGGCTCGCGCGGCCGGCACCTCGGATCGCATGCTGCTGTATTATTTCCCGGATAAGGCGGCGCTGATGGCCGCGACGCTTTCGCATCTCGCGGCCCGTTTGCAGGCCATCCTCGCCGCCGCCACCGCCGCCCCACAACCGCTGGAGGTCGCGCGGGCGGAGATCTGGGCCGCGGTGCAGGCGCCGGCGATCTGGCCCTATATGCGGCTCTGGCTGGAGATCGTGGCCCGCGCCGCCCAGGGCGACGCCTTTTGCGCCGAGGTGGGCGGGGGGATCGCCCGTGGCTATCTGGAATGGTGCGAAACCCGCCTGGCGGTCGCGGACCCGACAGCGCGCCAGGCCCAGGCGGCGGCGCTGCTGATCTCGATCGAGGGGATGCTGGTGCTGCGCAGCGTGGGGTTGGACGATGCCTGCGCGCTGCTGGTGGGGCAGCCTCAGGCTTGACAAATTAGTTATTTGTTCCTATAGAAGGACCTTGTTGTTTTGACAACCGCATCCCGCCCCCAGCCGCCGCCAGGCGACGGGCGCCACGCCATGGCCTGCCGGCAGCCACCCGAACCGCCCGCCCGCACCCCGCCCGGGCAATTTGTCCGAAAACGATATCAATAGCTTATCCCATGCGTATCGAAGTCAGATCCTGTACCCAGGACTGCGCCTGAACGAAGCCCTGCACCCGCCGCGACAGCCCGCGCGGGTTCACATCATGCACCACCCAGAGCCACATCGCCTGGTCCACCAGCCTGGCATGCAGCCGGGCCAGGATTCTGTTCTGCTCCGCCGTGTCGAATGTCCGCCTGGCCTGTTCGCAGAGGTCATCGGCCTGGGCGTCCTGGTAGTTCCCCCAGTTGAAGCCACCCACCACCCGGCCGCGGCCATAGCTCGGCCCCAGCAGCCCGATATCTGGGTCCCAGAAGGCCCAGGAATTGTTGATGGCATGCAGGCCGCGGTTTTCCGGCGCCTCGGCGCTGGCACGCCGGCGCGCCCGCAGCGCCTCCCAATCCATCACCTCGAATTCCAGCTCGATGCCGACAGCGCGGAAATCCTGCTGGATCGCCTCGTTCATCGGCATGGGCTGCATCTGGCCCGAGCCCGAGGGCGCGATGATGAACTTCGTGCGCAGCGGGTTCGCGCGGGAATACCCGGCCTCGGCCAGCAGGCGCCGCGCCCGGTCGGGATCGTATTTGATCTCGAAGGCGGGGGTGCCGAACCAGGGATGGTTGTCGGTCACCATGCCCTTGGCCGGCAGCGCCAGCCCGCCCAGAAGCTGCACCAGCCCCTCGCGGTTGATCGCCAGATTGGCCGCCTGGCGCACCCGCAGGTCGCGGAACGGGCTGTCCGGCAGATGGCTCAATTGATGGCACCAGATATGCGGATAGGCATTGGTCGGCACCTGGAAGCCGGCCGAGCGCAGCCGCGGCACCGCGTCGGGCGGCGGCGCCTCGATGAAATCGACCTGGTTGGAGAGCAGGGCCGCGACGCGGGTCAGCCCATCGGGCATCGGCAGCAGAGCAAGCCGGTCATGCTTCGGCCGCCGCGATTCCTCCCAGTATTCGCCATTGCGCCGGGCTTCCAGGCGCTCCCGCGGCACCACCCGATCCACGATGTAGGGCCCGGTGCCGGACGGGCGCTCGGCGAAGCGCTCCCAGTTGTTCCCCACCTCGGCGTAGCGCGCGGGGGAGGAGTAGAAGAGGTTGGCCATCAGGTAGGGGAAGACCGCGTCCACCACGCGGGTCTCAATCTCGATGGTCATCGCATCGCGCACCCGCCACCGCGCGATATTGCCGGAATAGAGGCTGCCCTGCGCCGCCTGCAGCCGGTCGAATTGCGGCGCGTCGCGGTCGAGCAACTTGGCGAGATTCCACGCCACCGCCTCGGCATTGAACGGGCTGCCGTCATGGAAGCGCACGGCCCCGCGCAGCCGGAAGGTCCATGTCTTGCCGTCATCGGCCACCGACCATGCCTCTGCCAGATTGGGCCGCAAACTCGCCGCGCGGTCGGCGCGGGAGAGATCCCAGGAGATCAGCGGGTCATAGAAGGTGACGCCGCCGAAGCGGTTGCCCTCGGCGCCCTGGCTGGGCTGGCCGGTGGTCAGGGGAATGTCGCCCACCGTCATCGCCACGCGCAAGGTTGTGGGCGCCTGGGCGAGGGCGGGTGTGGCGGCCAGGGCAGCGCTGCCCAGCATGAGGTCGCGGCGGTTCATCAGGCAAAACTCCTCTGCGAAGCGGAAAGCCTTGCGCGTGGGGGCCGCCGGCGCAAGCGGCTTATGGCAGGGCCTGGCCCCGCCACAGCCGCTCCAGCAACGCAGCCGCGGGCATATTGCCCAGCGCCGGGGCAGCGAGTTCGTTGAATTTTTCCGAGAGTTCGGCGTCGGAGAGCGGCATGTCCGGGTCGCCCTTTCGCGTCGGCTGGTAATGGCTGAGCGTGCGGTTGTCGCGCAGGGTGACCGTGAGATTGGCCGCGCGCTGGCGCGGATAGGCGCTGGCCAAAGCCGGATCGAGGCTGACAGAGACCCGCGGCATGATGGCCCGAATGGCTGGGCTGGCCAGGTTGTCGGGCGTGAAGGCGGCCTGCCGCACGGCACCGATCTCCAGCAGCGCGCCCATGCAGTATTGCGCGGAGAAGCGGCATTCCTGCTCGGTCCGCGCTTCCGGCCGGTCGCAGACATCCTTGGTCGCGCTGTAGCCGCCGATATGGATGGCGGTGATGTCCGCCGCTTCGAAGCGGTGCTCGGCCCGCAACGCGATCATCGCGTCGAGCGCGGGAAAGATATGCCCGCAGCAGCCGTGATTCTTGAAGGTCATGGCGGTGATCAGGGCCAGGCCGTCGAGGCCGGCCAGCGCCTGCGCCCAATTGCCCGTGCTGTCGGAGGTGGCGGCGGCGAAGCCCACCGGGCCATGGAGCACATCCAGCGCGCCGGTCATGCCAGCGGCGGCGGACATGGCGGCCAGCGCGCCGGCCTCGGCGGCATGGCCGGGGTGCAGCGGCTTGCTCATGCCGTCACCGCGAAACGCCTGCTGCAGGCCGCCCGTCATGGTGGTGGCCAGGGCGATGGCATGGGCGATGCGCTGGGCGTCGCAGCCCAGCACCACCGCCACCGCCGCGGCGGCCCCCATGGTGCCCACGGTGCCGGTGGTGTGCCAGAAGCGGTAATGGCTGGGCGTCACCGCCATGCCGATGCGGCACGCCACCTCATAGCCCGCGGTGATGGCGCGGTGCAGGACCTCCAGCGAGGCGCCGTGGTGCTGCGCGGCGGCCAGGGCGGCGGCGATGGTCACGCTGCCGGGGTGGTGGCCGCTGTCGCGATGGATGTCGTCGAACTCGACGATATGCGCGGCCACCGCGTTCAGCAGCGCCGCGTGGCGAATGCCCGAGGGTTTTCCGTCCACATAGCAGATGGCCCGGCCTGCTCCGCGCTCCCCGGCCAGGGCGCGCGCCATCAGCGTGGCCGGCGGATGGACGGCGCCGGCGGAGACGCAGGCAAACCAATCCACCATGGCACGGCGCACATGGTGGGCCGGCGCCTGTACCCCGGCCGCGTGCTCGGCCAGGATCAGCAAGGGATTCATGGCGTGTTGCGCCGGAGGACCTCGCGGTTGATCACCATCTCCTGGTCCAGCGTGCCGTTGAAATGGCCGATGATGCTCTCGACGCAGGACAGCCCCATGCGCCGCATCCCCTGCACCGTGCCGGCGGCGGAATGCGGCGTGACCAGCGTGTTCGGCGCGGCGAGCAGCGGGTTGGAGGCGACCACCGGCTCATCCCAGAACACATCCAGCCCGGCGCCGGCGATCTTTCCGCTGTGCAGCGCCGCGGCCAGGGCCGGCTCATCCACCAGCGTCCCGCGCGCGGTGTTGATGAACCGCGCGCCATCCTTCATGGCGCCGAGGAAGTCCGAGTTCACCATGCCCCGCGTCTCGCTGTTGGAAGGGCAATGCACGGTGACGAAATCGGCGGCCGCCAGCCCCTCCTCGAGCTTCACCGGGGTGAACCCCGCGCCGATGATGGTGTTGCGGGCCACGTATGGGTCATGCACCAGCACGTTCATGCCGAAGGCGGCGCAGAGCCTGGTCACCCGCCCACCGATGCGGCCGAAGCCCAGTACCAGCACCGTCTGCCCCGAGAGATCCCAGGCCACCGGCGCCTCCACGCTGGACCATTTTTGTGCCCGCGTATTGGCATCGAAAATCTTTGTCTGCCTGGCCAGGTTGAGCATCAGCATCAGCGCATGCTCGGCCACACTCAGCGCATTGGCATAGGCGGTGACGGTGAGCGGAATGCCTCGCTTCGTCAGCGCCGGCACGTCCACGGCGTCATAGCCCACGCCATGGCGGGCCACGATGGAAAGCCTGGGCGAGATGGCCAGGAAATCCTCGTTGATCGGCGTGGCGCGGACGACGATGGCATCGCCCTTCGCCATCGCCGCCATCAGCGCCGCGCGGTCGGCGGGGTCCACCGCCTCATGGGTGAAGCCGGGCTCGGCCTGGAGGCGTGCGACGGCGTCGGGGTGGACGCCGCGGAGGAAGACGACATGGGGCATGGGATTATTCCAGATCGGCCGCGGGGCCGAGAATGGCCGCGCGCGTGCGGGATTGCAGGATCACGCCCTCACGCGGCGGCAGCACGAGGGGGAGGGTTTCGGGGTCGATCTTGGCCAGCGCCACGAAGGGGCCGGAGCGGGCATGGATGGCGGCGCGCAAGCCCGGCACCTCATCGGGCCTGGTCACCAGCATGCTGTGCTTGATGCCCGCGCCGCGCGCCATGGCCAGAAGGTCCACGCCATGGCCGGTCGCGGTTTCCTGCATCCCCGTCTCGCCGTAATGCTCATTGTCGAGCACCAGGATGGAAAGGTTTTTCGGCGCCTGCACGGCGATGGTCGCCAGCGAGCCCACCCCCATCAGCATCTCGCCATCGCCGGTGATGACCAGCACGGCCCGCTCGGGCTGGGCGATCGCCAGCCCCAGGCCGATCATCGCCGCCCCGCCCATGGCGCCCCAGAGCGGAAAATTCAGCGCGGTGTCGCCGATGGCGGTGATGTCCCAGGCGGAGGCACCCAGCCCCGCGATCACCGCCATGTCGCCACGGCCCTCCAGCACGGCGCCGACCAGCGGGCGGCGATGCAGCTTTCCATTGGCACTCAACATGGGCTCAATCCTTCCCGAAGGTTTTCGCGCCGATGACGCGCTGGCCGATCAGGGTCGCGGTGGCCCGGTAGGTGTTGTAGGCAAACTTCAATGTCGCCTCGACACACGCAGAAATATCCTCGGGCTTGTCGGCGCGGTTCACCAGCGTGCCCATCGCCTCCAGCACCGGCTGCGTCGCCTGGCCCATCGGCACCTGGGCCGGGTTGAACTCGCCGAAATCGCCGCGCATCGTCACCAGCATCGGCATGGGCGTGCGGTGCAGCGTGGCCAGGCTCAGCATGTTGATGCAATTGCCCACGCCCGAGCTTTGCATCAGCAGCACCGAGCGCTGCCCGCCCAGCCAGGCGCCGGCCATCATGGCGACACCTTCCTCCTCGGTGGTCAGCGTCACCACGCGCATCTCATTATCGGCCAGGCAACGCTTGATCAGGCGGGAATGACCGGCATCGGGGACGAGGGCCACCTGCTTCACGTTATAGGCCTTGAGAAGATCGAAGATCTGGTCCGGCCAATCGGCGGAGGCGGCGGGCGCGCTCTCCAAATCACTGCGTTGCATGGGTTTCCTCGTCTTGCCGGCGGCAGGATTGCCCGGTGGGCCGGGGCGCGCAAGCCAGTGGCGCGCAAAGCACCTGCGCGCTGGCGCGCGGCGGCGCTTCCACGGTAATGAGGCCCAGCCATGCCCTTCGCGCACGCCCTCGGCGGAACCCGCTACGTCTTCGACGACCTGGCCACGCTGCTGGCGCGGGCCACGCCGCTGCGCTCGGGCGATGCGCTGGCGGGCATCGCGGCCGAAACTGCGGCCGAACGGGTGGCCGCGCAATACGCTCTTGCCGACCTGCCGCTGAAGCATTTTCTCTCCGAGGCGGTGATCCCCTACGAAGCCGATGACGTGACCCGCCTGATCATCGACGGCCACGAAAAGGCAGGCTTCGCCCGCATCTCGCACCTCACCGTCGGCGGCTTGCGCGATTTTCTGCTGGCGGAGCCGGAGGTCGCCAATCTCGGCCTCACCCCCGAAATGGTCGCCGCCGTCTCCAAGATCATGCGGGTCAGCGACCTCATCGCCGTCGGCGCCAAGCCCCGCGTGGTGACCCGCTTCCGCAACACGCTCGGCCTGGCCGGCACCCTCTCCATCCGCCTGCAGCCCAACCACCCGACCGATGATGCCCGCGGCGTGGCCGCCGGTGTGCTGGACGGGCTGCTGCTGGGTGCGGGCGACGCCTGCATCGGCGTGAACCCGGCCACCGACAATATCGAGACGGTGCAGCGCCTGCTGGAGATGCTCGACATGGTGCGGACCCGCTTCGACATCCCCACGCAATGCTGCGTCCTCAGCCACGTCACCACCACCATGCTGGCGCTCCAACGCGGCTCGCCGGTCGATCTGGTGTTCCAGTCCATCGGCGGCACGCAGGGGGTGAATGAGAGCTTTGGCGTGTCGCTGGCGCTGCTGGCCGAGGCGCATGACGCGGCCCGCGCCCGCCACCCCGGGGCGAATGTGATGTATTTCGAAACGGGACAGGGCAGCGCGCTGTCGGCCAACGCGCATCACGGCGTGGATCAGCAGACCATCGAATGCCGCGCCTATGCCGTGGCCGCGAAATACGCGCCGCTGCTGGTCAATTCGGTGGTCGGCTTCATCGGTCCGGAATACCTCTATGACGGCAAGCAGATCCTGCGCGCCGGGCTGGAGGACCATATGTGCGGCAAGCTGCTCGGCCTGCCGATGGGCGTCGATGTCTGCTACACCAACCATGCCGAGGCAGATCAGGACGACATGGACGCGCTGCTGACCTGCCTGGCCGTGGCCGGGGTGAACTATATCATGGGCGTGCCGGGCGCCGATGACGTGATGCTGGCCTATCAGTCCACCTCCTTCCATGACGGGCTTTTCGCCCGCGCCGCCACGAGGAAGACAGCCGCGCCTGAATTCGAGGCGTGGATCGCCCGCATGGGCCTGGGCGGCGAGGCGATTCCGGCGGCGCTCTCACCGGCGCTGATCGGCCTGTGACCAACGCTCTGGACCCGCCGCCGGATGGGGCCGCCTCGATTCTGCGCCGCCACACCATGGCGCGGGTGGCACTCGGCCGGGTGGGCACCGCGCAACCCACATCCGCGCATCTCGCCTTCCAGGCCGCGCATGCCCAGGCGCGCGATGCGGTCTGGGCCGAGGCGCGGCTTGCGGGCGACATCACCGTGCGCAGCCAGGCGCGCGACAGGCGGGAATACCTGCTGCGCCCCGATCTGGGCCGGAACCTGGCCCATGGGACGACGCTGCCCGCGGCCCCCGGCGCGTTGGTTTTCATGGTGGCGGATGGGCTTTGCGCCACGGGGGTGGCCGCCCAGGCGCCGGCGGTGATCGCCGCCGCGCGGCCGCTTTTCCGCCTTCCGGTGGGGCCGGTGGTGGTGGCGGTGCAGGCCCGGGTGGCGCTGGGCGATGCCATCGGCGCGGCCATGGGTGCCGCGGCGGTGGCGGTGTTGATCGGCGAACGGCCGGGGCTTTCGGCGCAGGATTCGATGGGCATCTACCTCACCTGGGCGCCCAGGCCCGGGCGCACCGATGCCGAGCGCAACTGCATCAGCAATATCCGGCCGGGCGGGCTTTCGGCGGCGGAAGCCGCGGCGAAGCTTGCCTGGCTGCTGGCCGCCGCCCAAGGGCTGGGTGCCACGGGTGTGGCGCTGAAGGACGACATGCCGGCCATGCCGCTGCTGGGCGCGGTGCCCGCCGAACCCGTGGAAAGGCGGCGGACATGATCGAAGTCACCCGCCGCATCCATCTCAACGAGGCCGAGCTGCACGAGGATTTCCTGCGCGCCTCGGGGCCCGGAGGGCAGAATGTCAATAAGGTGGAAACCGCGGTGCAGTTGCGCTTCGACCTCCGCCACTCGCCTTGCATCCCCGATGAGGTGAAGGCAAAGGCGGAAAAACTCGCCGGATCGCGCCTCACCAATGACGGCGTGCTGATCATCTCCGCCCAGCGCTTCCGCTCGCGCGAGCGCAACCGCGAGGATGCGCTGGAAAAACTGCTGGCCCTGCTGCGCGAGGCCGCAGCCCCGCCGCCGCCCAAACGGCGACCGACCAAGCCGACCAAGGGCAGCAAGCAACGCCGGCTGGACGGCAAGGCCAAGGACGGCCGCACCAAGGCGCTGCGCAAGGTCAGGCCGGGGGATTGAGGGGGCCGCGGCCTGCTCGCCGCCATCGCCACGCCATTGACCGTCTGTTCCGGCACCGGATGCCGATGCATCCCATATCAGGCCGTGCCGGTGCCGCTATTCGCGCCGCCGATCGGAGCGAATGGGCTTCAGCGCGCGGCCCCCGGCGGCAGGATATCCACCACATCCACCCCATTCGGCTGCCGTCCGACCGGCCGCAGGTCGATGCGCGTCGCCTCCAGCCCGCCCGCCACCAGCGCGTTCCTGGTGGCGATCGCGCGCTCCAGCGACAGCCGTCGCGCGAAGGAGTGCTCCAAGGCCGGCGCCGGCGCCTGGGCGATGATCGTCACCCGGCCCGTGGTGGTGGTCTTCAGTCGCTGCGCGATCTCGGCCAGCGTGGCGCGCAGCCCGCCGGGCAGGTCCCGCGCCTCGGGCGGGAGCAGAATGCGCCAGCCGCCATTGCCCAGCGCCTGCATCCCGACCGGCAGCGCGATGGGCGGCGGTGGCGGGGGGGGCGGTGGTGGTGGTGGCGGCGGCGGCGGTGTGGGCAGCAGGACAGCCGGCCGGGGTGGTGCTGCCGTCGGCGCCGCGGGGGTGCCCACGGCCCTGGGGCGGGCCGGGCTGCGGGGCAGGGGACGGGTGGATTGCCCCTCCTGCGCCATCACGGCGGAACCGGGCAGCGCCGCGAGCAGGGCAAGGAGCAGCCCTCGTCGGCGCATCGCGATCAGTTTCCGCCGGGCTCGAGCCAAGGGGGAGTGGCAGAGGGGGGCGTGGCGGCGGGTGCCTCCGGCGCTGGCCGGGCGTGGCTACGGGCGATTTGCGCCCGGCTGGCGTCGGCGGCGGCGATGCCCTCGGCCACCACTGCGCGCAGCTTGTCGTGCAGATGGGTGTTGCCGGCCACCACCATGCCCTCGGCATAGGCGTCGCCGCCCGCCGGGTCGGTGACGAAGCCGCCGGCCTCACGCACCAGCACGATGCCTGCGGCAATGTCCCACTTGTTCAGCCCAAGCTCCCAGAACCCCTCGTAACGCCCGGCCGCGACCCAGGCGAGGTCGAGTGCCGCGGCGCCAAAGCGCCTGACGCCCGCGACCTGCGGCATGATGCGCGACAGGATGCCGACGAATTCCGGCTTGCGAGGGATGGTGCCGAAGGGAATGCCGGTGGCGAAGACCGCCGAATGCATCTCCCGCCTGGCCGAGACCCGCAGCCGCTTGTCGTTGAGGAAGGCACCCGCGCCCTTTTCCGCCCAGAACAGCTCGTCCGAGGCCGGGTTGTAGATGACGCCGGCCACGATCTCGCTTTCGGTGTCGGAAAGCCGCTTCTCGATGCCCACCGAGATCGCCCAATGCGGGATGCCGTGCAGGAAGTTGGTGGTGCCGTCCAGCGGGTCCACCACCCAGCGCCATTCCCAATCCGGCTCGCCGGAGATGCCGCTTTCCTCCATCAGGAAGGCGAAGCCGGGGCGAGCGTGGGAGAGTTCCTCCTTGAGTGTCTGCTCGGCGCGCAGATCGGCCTGGGAGACGAAATCGCCCGGGCCCTTCACCGAGACCTGAAGCTGTTCCACCTCGCCGAAATCGCGAAGCAACCGCCGGCCGGCCTTGCGCACGGCGCCGACCACCACGTTGAGCTGCGGCGAAAGCCGCGCCGCACCGCCCACGCCACGGGTGGGTGCGCGCGTCGGTGCGTCGACCGGCGTCCCGCGGGGGGCGCGAGGCTTGCGCGCCGGGCGCGGCTCTTCCGGCCTGGGTGCTGGCGGGTTGGCCAGGCTGAGCCGGGCGGGCTTGTCGTCAGGGGGGGGCAGGCTCACCCCTTGGACCGCTCCAGATAGGACGCGTCCTCGGTGCGCACGACGATCCTCTCGCCGGCGGTGATGAAGGGCGGCACCATCGTCTTCACGCCGTTGGACAGCAGCGCCGGCTTGTAGCTGGAGGACGCCGTCTGCCCCTTCACCACCGGATCCGCCTCGACGATCTCGAGCGTCACGGTCTCGGGCAGGTCCATCGAGACCGGGTCGCCTTCGATCAGGCGGACATTGACGGTCATGTTCTCGACCAGGAAGGGCAGCCGGTCACCCAGGATGTCCTTGGAGACGGTGGTCTGCTCGAAGGTCTCGGGGTCCATCAGCACCAGATTTTCGCCCTCGGCATAGGAGAAGGTGAACTCCTTGTCCTCGGTCTGCAGCCGCTCGACGGTGTCGGCGGTGCGCCAGCGCTGGTCCTTCTTCGACCCCGTCTTGATGTTGCGCATGTCGACCTGAATGATCGCATTGCCCTTGCCGGGAATCATGATGTTCTGCCGGAGAATGGTATAACGCTGGCCTTCGAACTCGATGACCATGCCGGCGCGCATCTGGTTGGCCTGCATCTTCGCCATGGGCGGGTACCTGTCGTGTCTTGTTGTGAATGTGGTGGCGCGGTGCCTACACGCCGCGGGATGGTTGGGCAACCCGGCGCAGCCCGCGCAGCATGGGCCAGGCCACCGCCGCCAGCGTCATCACCCACAGCACGATCGAGACCGGCGAGCCCAGCAGCGCCCAGACATCGCCATCGCTCAGCGACATGGCGCGGCGCAGATTATCCTCCAGCATGCGGCCGAGCACGAAGCCCAGAACGATGGGCACGAGCGGGATTTCCATCTTCCGGAACAGCCAGCCCAGAACGCCGAAGCCTATGGCCAGCAGCAGGTCGAAGGCCGAGTTGGAGGCGGCATAGACGCCGGCGAAACTCAGCGCCAGCACGCCAGGATAGAGCACCCAGGCGGGCACCGTGAGCAGCCGCGCGAAAATCCCGACAAGCGGCAGGTTCAGCAGCAGCAGCATCGCGTTGCCGATATACATCGAGGCGATCAGCCCCCAGGCCACATCCGGCCGCTGTTCGAACAGCAGCGGCCCTGGCGTGATGTTGTACATCAGCAGCGCGCCCAGCAGCACCGCCGTGGTGCCGGAGCCCGGGATACCGAGCGAGAGCATGGGCACGAGATTGCCGATCTGCGCCGCGTTGTCGGCGGTCTCCGGGGCGGCCACGCCGCGCATGTCGCCCTGGCCGAATTTTCCGTGGGCTTCGTTCAGCCGCTTCTCGGCGGTGTAGGACAGGGCGGAGGCGACCGAGGCGCCCGCACCGGGCAGCACGCCGATGACGAAGCCGATGCCGGTCGCCCGCAGCATGGTCGGCACGCAATGGATCACCTCGCGCAGCGAGAGTTTTTCGCCACCACCCAGCTTCGCCGCTTCGGCGCGAAGTTTGGTCTCGATCAGCAGCAGAATCTCGCCGATGGCGAAGAGGCCGATGGCCAATACGGTGAAATCGATGCCGCCCAGCAATTCCAGGCTGCCCAGGGTGAAGCGCTCCACCCCCGTGCCGCTATCCACGCCGACCATGGCCAGCAGCAGGCCCACGCAGCCCGCCGCCCAGGCTTTCACGGCAGGCCCATCGCTGACCGCGCCGAGCAGCGAGAGCGCGAAGGCGATCAGCGCCACGTAATCGGCGGGTGAGAAAGCCACCGCCACCTTCGCCAGCGGCACCGAGAGAAAGGTCATGGCGACGACCGAGAGCGTGGCGCCGACAAAGCTGCCAATGCCGGAGATGGCGAGTGCCGCACCGCCGCGCCCCTGCTTGGCCAGCGGGTGGCCATCCAGCGTGGTCAGCACCGCCGAGGGCTCGCCCGGCATGTTCAGCAGGATGGCGGTGATCCGCCCGCCATAGCCCGAGCCGTAATAGACCGCGGCGAGCAGGATCAGCGCGCTCTCCGGCGGCAGGCGCAGCGCCAGACAAAATGGCAGAAGCAGCGCGATGGCGTTCAACGGCCCGATGCCCGGCAGCACGCCAATGGCCGTGCCCACGATGCAGCCGATGAAGGCCAAAAGCAGGTTGCCCGGTTGAAGGGCCACGCCGAAGCCGCCGCCGAGTGCGGCAAATACATCCATCACAGCGGCAGGATCCCCTTGGGCAGCGGCAGGTCCAGAAGCTTGTCGAAGAGCAGCCACAGCGCCACCGCCGTGGTCACCCCCACCACGCCGGCGGCCGCCATCCGCGCGCCGAACAACAGGGCCACCACGGTGGCCATCAGCGCCGAGGCGATCATGAAGCCCAGCGGCACCATCAGCAGGGCGTAGCCGATCATCGCCAGCACCAGCAGCGGCGGGGCCGCCAGCCGCTCCGGACGGGAAAAGCCATGGACCGGCCGCAGCACCATCCCCAAGCCGCACAGCGCCATCACCAGCGCAACCGTGGCGGGGAAGGGCGAGGGCCCCAGCGGATCAGCCGCGAAGGGCACCTCCAGCTGCATGGCCGACCAGGCTGCAACCAGGCCCAGCGCCATGAGCACCACGCCCAGGATGCGGTCGGCGATCATTGCGTCGGCTGGATCAGGCCGACCTCGCGGGCGAGCGTGCGGTATTCCTCGGTGCGGCGCTTGGCCAATTGGGAAAACTCCTCGCCGACCATGTTGAACTCGAACAGCCCCTGGGCGGCGCGCGCCTCCGGCCAGGCGGGGTGGGCGTGCAGCCGCTTCAGCACATCCACCCAGTAATTATAGGCCGCGTCGGGCATCCGCGGCGGGCCATAGAAACCCCGGATGATCGGCCATTCGACATCGAGGCCCTGCTCCCTGGCGGTCGGCACCACCGACAGGAAGCCGGGCAGGCGTTGGGCCGAGAGCACCGCCAGGATGCGGATCTCGCCGGCATCGAACTGGCCGCGGATTTCCGAGGCATCGCCGGGGAAGACCTGGATATGCCCGCCCAGCAGGGCCGCCATGGCGGCGCCGCCGCCCTCGAAGGGCACATAGCGCATCCGCCTGGGGTCCTGCCCGGCGGCGCGGGCCAGCAGCGCCACCTTGGTCCAGTCCTGGCTGCCCACCGCGCCGGAGGAGCCGATGGGGATGGCGGAGATGTTCTCCCGAAACGCCGCGATGAGGTCGCCCAGATTCTGGAACCGGCTGTCGCGGCGCACCGCGATGACGCCGTAATCGGCGCCGATCGCACCGATCCAGCGCACGTCATTCTCGGCGAAGCGGCCGAAGCGGCGCTGCGCCATGTTCAGCCAGGAGCCGGTGGAGAAGGCGACCAGCACATTCGGGTCGGCCGGGCGCTGGGCGTTGATGTGGTTGATCGCCACCGCGCCGATGCCGCCGGGCATGTTCTGGGTGCGGATCGGGCTGGGCACCAGGTTGAGCTCGGAGAGCATGCGCGTGGTCAGCCGGCAGGTGACGTCGAAGCCGCCGCCGGGGGCCGCGGGGGCGATGCATTCGGCGTTCTGTGGGACGAAGCCCTGGGCGCTCGCGGCAAAGGGCAGGGCGCTGGTGGCGGCGATGAGCGTGCGGCGTTGCATGCAATGTCTCTCCCGGGCGGTGGAGGCAGACCCGGAACCGCTCCTTGCCGCCTCCCTTCCTCATTGCCGTATAGGTGGCATTCATCGAGGGTGGGATGCAAGGGCGCGGCGTCATCCCGGCGCGGGGATCAGTCCGTGGCGGCGCATGATGGCGCCGAGCGCTGCCGGGTCGGGCTGCCCGGCATTGATCAGCGCCGCCAACTCGCGGAAGTAACCCGGCCCGAGCACGCCTGGCGTCAGAACGCTCAACGCCCGTGCCGTGGTCGCGCCGCGATTGACGAACTGGTGGACCACGCCGCGCGGGATGAAGGCATGGCCGCCCGGGCCGGTCGTTGTCTCCTCGCCGGCGATGATCCAGCTCATTTCGCCTTCCAGGCCATAGACGGTCTCCTCCCAGCTCTCATGGTGATGCGCGGCCGGCACGCGGGCGCCGGGTGGGACGACCAGCTCGAACATGTCCAGGGCGCCGCCGGTGTCGTGCCCGCTGCGCAGGAAGCGGATCTCCAGCGCGCCCATGCGGATCACTTCCATCACGCCGCCATCCTTTCGATCCGATCCTTCAGGCGATACCAGTTGCCGATGACAGGCAGGAACCACCACGGGTTGCCATGGTAGAAGGGCCGGGTCGGGAAGGGCAGGTCGTCCAGGGCAAACTTCTCATTCGCGGCCCCCGCGATCTTCAGCGCCGCGTTGTGGCCGAGCCAGGTCGCCATGGCCACGCCCGAGCCCTGGCAGCCGCCGGCGTAATGCACGCCATCCTGCACACCGAGATGCGGCAGGTAGTCGAAGGTGAAGGCGACATTGCCGGTCCAGGCATGGGTGATCCTGGTCTCGCGCAGTTCCGGGAAGACCTCGCACATGGTGGCGTGCAGCCGCGGCGCCGCCTGTTCGGCGGTTTCCTGGGAAAAGCTGGCGCGACCGCCCCACAGCACGCGGCGCCCATCGGGCGAGGGCCGGAAGTAGTTCAGCACCAGCTTGGTGTCGCTGAGCATGCGCTGGGCGGGGAAGAGCCGCTCGATCTGCTCGGGCGGCAATTCCTCGGTGGCGATGATGTAGCTGGCCAGCGGCACCAGCCGCCGCGCGAACCAGGGGTTGGGGCCCTTGTGGGAATAGCCGTTGGTCGCGGTCAGCACATGCTTCGCCGTGGCCACGCCGCGGTCGGTGGTGACGCGAAAACCGGCACCCTGCCTGTCGATGCGGCCAACCCTTGTGCCATCCACCAGCCGCGCCCCGGCACGCTCCGCCGCCGCCGCCAGGCCGCGCGCATACTTGCCGGGGTGCAGGCTGCCGGTGGCGGCCGCGTGCATGCCGCCATGATAATGGTCGCTGCCGATGAACTCGCGCTGCCGCTCGCGCGGGACCATGGCGGTGGGCAGGCCGGACATGTCGGCGATGCGGGCGGCACTGCCCTCCAGCACCTTGTAATGGCCGGGAGTCCAGGCGCCGACAAAGCGGCCCACGCGCTTGTAGTCCGCCTCGATTCCCTCGCGGGTGATGGTTTCCTCGATGAAGGGGAAGCTGGCGCCGCAGGCCTTCATGATCTCCGTGGCGCGGGCGGGGCCGTGAATTTTCTCCAGCGGCCCCCTCGCCACCTTCAGCCCGCCCGAGACCATGCCGCCATTGCGGCTCGACGCCCCCCAGCCGATGCGCTCGGCATCCACCACCGCCACGTCGTGGCCCAGGCGGCGCAAGGTGAGCGCCGCGGAGAGCCCGGCATAGCCGCCGCCCACCACCAGCACCTCGGCCTCGGCGGGCAGGGTGTTGTCGCGCGCGGGAGGCTCGGCGGCCTCCCACCACCACGGCCTGGCTTTGAAATCATCGGCGAAGATCGACATGGCAGGGCTTCCCAAGCGGCGTGGCGCAATGGCAGCTTCCTCCTCGCGGCGCGGTTCTTGCAAGACCCGGCCAGATCGGGAGAAATTTCATGGCGCAGAGTTTTCAGCAGGATTGCGTGGAATTGCTGGGGCAACGGCTGGAACGCGGCGAGATCAGCCGGCGTGCCTGGCTGGCGGGGATGGCGGCGCTGGGTGCCTCACCCGCGCTGGCGCAAGGCTCGCGCCCACTGGTGATGGTGAACTGGGGCGGCATCGCCAATGAGGGTTTTGGGCGGTTCTACGGCGCACCCTTCACGGCGGCCAATCCGGGCGTTGCCGTGACGCAGGACAGCACCGGGCCGTCGGCCGGCCGCATCCGTTCCATGGTGGAAAGTGGGCGGGTGACCTGGGATTTGTGCGACAGCTCGGCCAGCTCCTCCTTCCTGCTCGGGCGGATGAACCTGCTGACGCGGATGGATTATTCCATCATCGATCGCTCCAAGGTGATCGGCCCGGGCTTCGCCCTGGAGTATGGCGCGGCGCCCTATTCCTTCAGCTCGGTGCTGGCCTATGACAGCAGCAAGTTCCCCAATGCGCCGACCTCCTGGGCGGATTTCTGGGATCTCCGCCGCTTTCCCGGGCAGCGGTTGCTGCGCCGTGACGCGCTGGCGACGCTCGACGCCGCGACCATGTCGCTGGGCCGCGCGCCGGAGCAGGTCTACCCCATCGACACCCGCGCCGCCCTGCGCCGTGTCGCCGAAATCCGCCGCAACTGCGTCTTCTGGAATTCGGGCAGCGAGTCCGAACAATTCCTGCGCACCGGCGAGGCGGTGATGGGCCAGATTTGGCACACCCGCGCCACCGTGCTGAACCGCGAGAGCAATGGGCGGATCAAGTTCATCTGGAACCAGGGGCTGCTGCAGGCCGGCATCTTCGTCATCCCGCGCGGCAATCCCGGCGGCGAGATGGCGCAGCGGCTGCTGGCGTCGATGCTGGCCAATTCCGAGGGGCAGGTGGGCTTGCTTGGCCTGCTGGGCAATGGCCCGACCAACCCCGCCGCCGCCGCGCAGGTGCCGGCCGAGCTCAAGCCCAACAACCCGACCGACCCTGAGAATGAGCGGCTGCAATTGACGCTGAACGGCGAATGGTGGGGCGCCAATTACCAGCAGGCCAACCAGGATTATCTGGATACCATCACCGGGTGAGCACGCTGGTGGTGAAATCCGGCGGCCGCGCCGGGTTTGAGGAATGGGCGGAGCATTTTGCCGAGATCGCGCCCGCCCTGAATGTGAAGTTCTGGGACGACGTATCGCCGGACGAGGTCGATTTCGCCGTGGTGTGGGACCCGGAGCCCGGGCGGCTGGCCGCCATGCCCAGGCTGCGCTGCATCTTCGGCGCCGGTGCGGGGGTGGACCTGATCGTGCGCGACCCGGATTTTCCGGCGCATATCCCGCTCATTCGCATGACCCCGCCGGGGGCGGCGCAGCGGATGGGCGATTATGTCTGCTGGGCGGCGCTGCATCTGCTGCGGGCCGGCCGGCGCATGGCGCTGTCCCAGTCGCGTGCGGCGTGGGAGGAATTTTCCTGCGCCTCGGCCCCCGACATCAGCGTGGGCATCATGGGCCTGGGCGTGATGGGCGCCCGCACCGCCGCCATGCTGCAGGGGCTGGGCTTTCCGGTGCATGGCTGGTCGCGGGGCGCAAAGCAGCTGCCGGGAGTGACCGATTACGTGGGCGACGCCGCGCTGGACGACTTCCTGGCCGCCACCCAATTGCTGGTCTGCCTGCTGCCCGACACACCAGCCACGCGCGGCATCATCGCCACGCCGCTGCTCGACAAACTTCCCAGGGGCGCCATGCTGATCAATGCCGGCCGCGGCGCGCAGCAGAACCTGCCCGATGTGCTGGCGGCGCTGGACAGCGGCCAGCTCGCCGGCGCCGTGCTCGATGTCTTCGACCCCGAGCCGCTGGCGGCCGCGAACCCGGCCTGGGGGCACGAAAAACTGACCATCACCCCCCATGTCGCCAGCCTGCCGCCGCGGCGCGAACGCGCGGCCTGGGTCGCCCAATGCATTGCCGGTATCGAGGCCGGGCGCTGGCCGGAAAAAATCTTCAACCCCGAACTGGGCTACTGACATGAACATCATGACCAAGAAACCCAGCCTGCCGCCGCCCGTGCCGCCCGCCATCGGCCATGTCGCCACGGAACAGGAGCTGCGCGAGGATTTGGCCGCGGCCTACCGCCTCATTGCCCATTTCGGCATGACGGATCTGGTCTACACCCATCTCTCGGTGCGCATTCCCGGCGAGGGGCACCGTTTCCTGGTCAACCCCTATGGCATGCTGTTCGACGAGATCACCGCGAGCTCCCTGGTCGAGGTCGATGCCGATGGCGAGCCGATGCAGGACACCGCCTGGCCGGTGAACCCGGCGGGCTTCGTCATCCATTCGGCGCTGCATCGCGGCGCGCCGAACGCGGCCTGCGTGATGCACACCCACACGCTGGCCGGCATGGCGGTGGCGGCGCAAACCGGCGGGATCCTGCCCCTGAACCAGATCAGCACCGAGTTCCACGGCCGCGTCGCGTATCACGATTACGAGGGCATCGCCGCTGACGACAACCTTGCCGAGCGCGAGCGGCTGGTGGCGCATATGGGTGACAAGCCCTGCATGGTGCTGCGCAATCATGGGCTGCTGACCGCCGGCCGCACCGTCGCCGAGGCGTTCTACTGGATGTACTATCTTGAGATGGCCTGCCGGATTCAGCTCGCCGCGCAAAGCTCCGGCGCGCCGCTGCTGCTGCCGCCGACGCAGGTGGTGGAGCGGACGTCGAAGCAATACAAATCCAGTCACAACAAGGGCTGGCTGCCCTGGCAGGCGCTGCGGCGAAAACTCGATCGCGAACAGCCGGACTACAAGGATTGAGCGTAGCACTGGAGCTTCGCGGGCTGGCCAAAAGCTACGGCAATTTCGTGGCGGTGGAGGGCGCCGATCTCGCCGTCGAGGGCGGCAGCTTCCTCACCCTGCTCGGCCCCTCTGGCTCGGGCAAGACCACCATCCTGATGATGATCGCGGGGTTTACCGAGCCCACGGCGGGCCGGCTGCTGCTGGATGGCCGCGACATCACCGCCCTGCCGCCGGAAAAGCGCGCCTTCGGCATGGTCTTCCAGGGCTATGCGCTGTTTCCGCACATGACCGTGGCTGAAAACATCGCCTTCCCGTTGCGCGTGCGCGGGTTGGGGCGGGCGGAGCGGGAGGGGAAAGTGCGCGCGGCGCTCGATCTCGTGCAGCTCATGGGCTTCGCCGAACGCCTGCCGAAGCAGCTCTCGGGCGGCCAGCAGCAGCGTGTGGCGCTGGCCCGCGCGTTGGTCTTCGACCCGGCATTGCTGTTGCTGGACGAGCCGCTCTCGGCACTCGACAAGAAACTCCGCGCCGAGTTGCAGGAGGAGTTGCGCGCGCTGCACCGACGCGTCGGCCGAACCTTCGTCAACGTGACGCATGACCAGGAGGAGGCACTGTCGCTCTCCGATGAGGTCGCGATCCTCAACCATGGCCGGATCATCCAGAAGGGCGCGCCGGCCGCGTTGTACGAACATCCGCGCACCCGCTTCGTGGCGGATTTCCTGGGCAAGTCCAATTTTCTGCGAGGCGTGGTGCGCGAGGTGGGGCCCGAGCATATCGCCGTGCAATGCGGTCCCCTGCGGCTGCGGCATTTCGGCGCGGCCCGCCTGGGTGAGGAGGTGCTGCTCTCGCTGCGCCCGGAGAAGATCGCCCTGGCACAGGAAGGCGACAATGTGCTGGAAGGGCGCGTGCTCTCCTCCGCCTATCTGGGCGCCGGGCATGCGGTGGTGCTGGAGACGCCGATCGGGCCGATCCGCGTGCATCAGCCGGCCTGGCGCGCCGCGGTGGAGCCCGCGGTGGGTGAGGCGCTGCGCATGGCCTGGGCGGCGGATGCCGCGACCATCGTGGAGGATGATGATGCGGCGTGATGTCGTAGCGAAGCTGCGCCAGGATGGCGGCTGGTACGCGCTGCTGCTGCCGGCCTTTCTGCTGCTGAGCGTGTTCTATGTCACGCCCATCCTCCAGGTCCTCGCCATCTCCTTCCTGGAGCCCGAGCCGGGGTTTTCCAATTACCAGCGCATCGCCACCAACCTCTCCGTCCAGCGCGTCATCATCACCACGCTGCGGATCTGCACCATCACGACATTGCTGGCGCTGCTGCTGGGCTATGCGCTGAGCTACACCATCACCCTGGCCGGCGAACGCGCGCGCCGCTGGTGGCTGCTCTGCGTGCTGGTGCCGCTGTGGATTTCGGTGCTCGTGCGCGCCTTCGCCTGGGTCACCCTGCTGCGCCGGCAGGGGCTGATCAACCAGAGCCTGCAAGGTGCCGGGCTGATCACCGAGCCGCTGGAACTGGTCTGGAACGAATTCGGCATCATCGTCGGCATGGTGCATTACATGGTGCCCTATGCGGTGCTGCCCATGCTGGCGTCGATGCGCGAGATCGAGCCGCGGCTGCTGGCGGCCGCGCGCGGCATGGGGGCCAGCCGCGCCCAGGTCTTCGCCCGCGTCTTCCTGCCGCTTTCCATGCCCGGCGTGGTCGCCGCCGGCGTGCTGGTCTTCATCTTCTCGCTGGGCTTCTACATCACCCCGGCCATCCTGGGCGGCGGCAAGACCTTGATGGTGGCGGAGTGGATTTCGCTGCAGATCCTCGACCTCATCCGCTGGGGGCTGGGGACGATGATGGCGACGCTGCTGGTGGTGACCATCCTGGTGACGCTGGCGGTGTTTTCCCGCGTGGTGAACATGCGCCGGCTGTTTGGCGGCGGGGCATAAGATGGAAGGCGCCTATAAACCCGGCCCGCTCGGCCGTTCCCTGGGCTGGGCGACAGCGCTGTATCTGGTGCTGCCGCTGTTCATCATCCTGCCGGTGTCGATGACCGACCAGCGCTTTCTGTCGCTGCCGCATGAGGGGCTCTCGCTGCGCCATTATGCCGGGCTTTTCGCCTCCTCCGAATGGTTCGCCTCCATCGCGCAGTCGTTCTGGATCGCCTGTGCCTCCACCATCCTGGCCGTCACCACCGGCACGCTCTTCGCCATCGCCGCCTGGCGCCTCTCCAGCCGTGCCACGGAACTGCTCCGCGCTCTGATGCTGCTGCCGCTGATCGTGCCCAGTATCGTCTATGCCATTGGCCTGTATCGGTATTTTGGCTGGTGGGATTTGCTGGACAGGTTCATGGGCGTGGTCATCGCCCATGGCGTCACCGGCATTCCCTACGTCGTCATCACGGTCTCCACCGCGCTGGCCTCCTTCGACCCGCGGCTCGAACAGGCGGCGCGCGGCATGGGGGCGTCGTTGCGCCAGGTGCTGGCCTGGGTCATCCTGCCGCGGATCATGCCCGGCATCGTCTCCGGCGCCATCTTCGCCTTCATCCATTCCTGGGATGAGCTGGTGATCGTGCTGTTCATCGCCTCGCGCGACGTCTTCACCCTGCCGCGGCGGATCTGGGACGGCATCAACGAGAACCAGGACCCGATCATGGCGGCGGTCGCCATGCTGCTGATCCTGTTCACCACGGTGCTGCTGGTGGTGGACATGGCGGTCAGGCGCAAGCGCGATGGTTGACGCGGGGCCGCCGGGCATGGAGCATCGGCAGATGAACGCGGAGTTACTTTTTGCGGGCGGGCGCATCTTCCGCGGCCTGGCGGCCGGCTTCACCGACGCCATGGCGGTGGGCGATGGCCGCGTGCTGGCGCTGGGCGCGGAAGCGCGAGCCCTTGCTGGCCCCGACACCCGCCATGTCGACCTCGCCGGCCGCGTTGCAATCCCTGCCTTCAACGAGGCGCATATGCACCTCCTGGCCTTCGGCCTCGGCCTCACCCAGGTCAATCTGCGCGCCGAGCAGGTGACGACGCTGGCCGAGCTGCGGTCGCGCCTCGGCGCCGCGGCGGCCCAGAAGCAACCCGGCGAATGGGTGCTGGGCCGCGGCTATGACCATGCCGCGCTCGACATCAACCGCCACCCGACAATGGCCGAGCTGGACGAGGCCGCGCCGCACAACCCCGTCTTCATCACCCGCACCTGCGGGCATATGGGCGTGGCAAACAGTGCCGCCCTGCGCGCCGCCGGCATCGGCCACAACACCCCAACGCCCGAGGGGGGCGTGATCGAGCGGCGCGACGGGCGGCTGACGGGGCTGATCCAGGAACGCGCGCTCACCCTCATCAAGGCCGCGGTCCCCACCCCCAGCCTCGCCCGGTTGGTGGACGCCATCGAGGCCGGCGGGCGGCATCTGGCGACGCTGGGCTTCGCCTCCGCCACCGACATGAATCTGGGCATGAACGCGGATCTGCTGGAGGTCGCGGCCTATGAACAGGCGTTGGCGGAAGGGCGCCTGCAGCAGCGGATGTGGCTGGTCCTCGCCGCCAACCCCGAGGGCATTGCCCACAAGGCCGGCCTTTCGCCGATGCGCGAGCCCTCGCCGATGCTGCGCTGGGGTGCGGTGAAGGTCTTTGCGGATGGCAGCGCGGGCGGCCTGACCGCCGCCTTCCAGGACCCCTACATCCAGGGCGGCACCGGCGTCTTCACCTTCTCCGATTCCGAGATGGAAAGCCTGCTCAAGACCTATCACGACCAGGGTTGGCAGCTCGACATCCACGCCATAGGCGATGCCGCGATCGAGCAGGTGCTGCACGCCATGGAACTTGCCGGCGCCACTCCTGTCCACCGCCACAGAATCGAGCATTGCGGCTTCGTCAACCGCCACCAGCGCCGGCGGATGCTGGCGCGCGGCATCATCCCCGTGCCGCAGCCGATCTTCATGTATGAATTCGGCGATCTCTACGTGGAGAATCTCGGCCTCGCCCGCGCCGAGGCCGCCTACCCCATGCGCACATGGATGGATGAGGGCGCCCACCCCAGCGCGTCGTCGGACGCGCCGGTCTCGACGCCAGACCCCTTCCTCAACCTCTTCACCATGGTGACGCGGCAGACCAATCGCGGCACCGTGCTGGGCGCCGCCGAGGCCGTGACGATCGAGGAAGCGGTGCACGCCTATACCTTCAACGCCGCCTATTCGACCTTCGCCGAAACCACGCGCGGCACGCTGGAGCCGGGCATGGATGCCGACATCGCCATCCTCTCCCGCGACATTTTCGCGGGGCCAGCGGAGGCGCTTTGCGACACCCGGGCCGACATCACCCTGCGCGGCGGCGTGGTGCTGCACGACCGCCATGGCGAACTCGCCTGATGCGCCGCTATGCCCTGCAACGACTGGCCCTGGCCGCCCCGGTGTTGCTGGGCGTGCTGCTCATCGGCTTCCTGCTGATGCAGGTGGTGCCGACCGACCCGGCGACCGTGCGCGCCGGCCCGCAGGCCACCGCCGAGGTCGTCGCCGCCATCCGCACCGAACTGGGCCTGGACGAGCCGATCTGGACGCAGTTTTTCCTCTACCTCTCGCGCCTGGCGCAGGGCGATCTCGGCGTGTCCATCATCAACAGCGTGCCGGTGACGCAGGAGCTGGGCGCGACCATCGGCCCCACGCTGGAACTGATGTTCGCTGCCCTGATCTGGTCCATTCCGCTCGGCATTCTGCTCGGCACGCTGGCGGCCTATTGGCGCGGCTCCTGGTTCGACCGGATCACCATGGCGGTGAGTGTGGCCGGCGTGTCGCTGCCGGTGTTCTTCCTCGGCCTCGTGCTGATCTGGATCGTGGGTTTCCAGTACCAGCTGCTGCCCTTCACCGGCCGCGGCGGGCCGCTCTGGACGATGGACGGGTTTTTGGCCGTCATCCTGCCGGCGGTGACGCTGGGCGGCGTCTTCGTCGGCCCCGTCGCGCGGATGACCCGCACCGCCGTGGTGGACAGCCTGACCGCCGACCATGTGCGGACCGCCCGCGCCAAGGGCTTGTCGGAGTTCCGCGTCGTGCTGCGCCACGCGCTGCGCAACGCGCTGATCCCGGTGGTGACGCTGATCGGGTTGCAGATCGGTTTCCTGCTCGGCGGCGCGGTGGTGACGGAGACGATCTTCTCCTGGCCAGGGGTGGGGCGACTGGCGGTGGGCGCCATCCTCTCCGCTGATTTCCCGATGGCGCAGGGCACCATCATCGTGCTGTCCGCCGGGTTCATCGTGATCAACCTGACGGTGGACCTGCTCTATGCCGTGCTGGACCCGCGGGTGCGGCTGTCGTGAGCGGCACGATGTCCCGTCCCGGCACGCTGCGCATGTTGACGCGCGATGTGGGCGCGGCACTGTCTTTCGGCTTCGTGGCGCTGGTGGTGCTGGCGGCCATCCTGGCGCCCTGGATCGCCCCGCGCGACCCCTATGCCACCGACCTTCTGGCGATCATGCAGCCACCGGGGGGCGACTACCTCTGGGGCACGGACGGGCAGGGCAGGGACATTCTTTCCCGGTGCATCTTCGGGCTTCAGGTCACGCTGTTCATGGGGCTGGTCTCGCTGATCGCCGGCGGCGTGATCGGCGCGGCCGTGGGTTTCGCCGCCGCCTTCTACCGCCGGCTGGACGGGGTGCTGATGCGCCTCATGGATATCCTGCTGTCCTTCCCCGCGATCCTGTTCGGCCTCGCGCTCGCCGCCATCTTCGGCCCCGGGCTGACCTCCGTCATCATCGCGCTGTCCATCGCCACCGTGCCGCTGATGGCGCGTATCGTGCGTGGTGCGGCGCTGGTGGTGATGGGGCAGGATTATATCGAGGCGGCGCGGGCCACGGGCATGTCGGATGCCCGGCTGGTCTGGCGCCACGTCGCGCCCAATTGCCTCTCGCCCATCTTCGTCTTCTCCACGCTGCGGCTTGGGCAGGTGATTTTACTGGGCTCGGCGCTGTCGTTCCTGGGGCTGGGCGCGCAGGCGCCGGTGGCCGAGCTCGGCGCCATGGCCGCCCAGGGGCGCAATTTCCTCTTCATCGCGCCGCATATCAGCGTGATACCCTCGCTCGCCATCTTCGCGGTGGTGCTGGCCTTCAACGTGCTGGGGGATGCGCTGCGCGACGCGCTCGACCCCCGGCTTCGCATCTAGGAGAATTTTTCGATGATTCGCCTCGCCATGCTCACGCTGCTTCTGGCCTTGCCCGCCCTGGCGCAGCAGCAACCGCGCAACCAGGTCACGATCATGCGCGAGATCGACAGCGACCGGTATGACCCGCATCGCACCACGGCGCTCGCGGGTGGCGAGGTGCTGACCATGCTCTCCGACACGCTGGTCTCCATCGACTACGACATGCGCACCATTCGCCCCGGCCTGGCCGAGCGCTGGGAGGTCTCGCCGGACGGCCTGATCTACACCTTCCACCTGCGCACCGACGTCACCTTCTGCGACGGCAAACCCTTCACCGCCGAGGACATGGCGTTTTCCATCAACCGCTGGATCGGCCGCACCACGCCGCGCGTCACCTCCCCCGTCGCCTGGCGCGCGGGGAATGTGAAGGAGGTGCGCGCCACCGGCCCGCACACGCTGCATTACGAGCTGAACGAGCCTTTTTCGGAATTGCTGTCGCAACTCACCCTGTTCTTCGCCTCCGCGGTTGATCCCGCCAGCGTCGAGCGCCTGGGCGACAATTTCGGCGTGCAGGGTTTCAACGGCACCGGCCCCTATTGCTGGGGCAGCTGGACGCCACGCAATGAGGTGGTGCTGAACCGCCACCCGACCTATCGCTGGGGCCCGCCGGTCTTGCAGAACCAGGGGCCGGCGCATGTCGAGCGGGTGGTCTGGCGTGTGATCCCCGAAGCCGCCTCGCGCGTCGCCGCCATCCAGGCCGGTCAGGCCGACCTCACGCAATACATCCCGGAAGCCTTCTGGGACACGATGCGCCGGGTGCCCAATCTCACCGCCTCGAACCAACCCAATTACTTCTGGGATTTTTTCTTTGGCTTCAAGGTGGACCGGCCGGTGGTGAATGACATCGCCATCCGCCGCGCCACGCATCAGGCGGTGGACCGCGTGGGTCTGGTGCGCGCGGTCTGGTCCGGCCATGCCGAGCCGGCGCTGAACATCGTCAACCCGCGCACCCAGGATTACGACGCGCAATCCGACGCCATGGTGCCGCGCTTCGACCCCGCTGCCGCCCGCCGCACACTGGACGAAGCCGGCTGGGTGCCCGGCCCCGATGGCGTGCGGGTGAAGAACGGCCAGCGCGCGAGTTTCGTGACCTACGGCATCAACAACCTGACCAACCAGCGCGCGGCCGAGATTATCCAGCAGGGGCTGCGCCAGGTCGGCATCGAGATGCGCATCCAGTTCTATGACGCGACGGTGGCATGGGGCCGGCTGGCGACGCAGGAATTCGACGCCTTCTTCCTGAGCTACCCCTATATCTCGGCGGGCGACGCGCTGAGCCTGTACTGGCACAGCCGCTCCCGCCCCACGCCGAACCGGATGAACTGGAACGACCCGGAGAGCGATGCCTGGCTGCAGGAGGCCCGCGCCACGCTCGACCCCGCGCGGCGGGCCGAGGTGCTGGCCCTGCTGCAACGCCGTCTGGCGGATCAGGCGCCTTGGCTGACGCTCGCGCGCAGCCAGCTCAATGTGTGGAGCACAAGGCGGGTGGAGGGTGCGCGGGCGCATGGGCTTTACGGCATCGGGCTGTATCGCGGCCTCGATCTGCGGGTGCGCTGAGATGGGTGTGACCGTGATCCGCGACGCCGAACTGGTCGTCGCCTGGGATGCCTCCGAACAGCGCCACGCCTATATGCCCGGCGGCGATGTCGCCTTTCGCGATGGTGTGCTCACCTTCGTCGGCCGGGGCTATGATGGCGAGGCGGATGTGGTGCTTTCGGGCAAGGGCCAGCTCATCATGCCCGGCCTGGTGAACATCCATTCCCACCCAACCTCGGAGCCGATGAACAAGGGGCTGATCGACGAGATCGGCTCACCCGGCCTCTACAATTCATCGCTCTATGAATACATGCCGATCTTCCGGTCCGATGCGCAGGCCATCCCCGATTGCGTCCGTGTGGCGCTGTCCGAGCTGTTGCTGAGCGGCGTGACCACCTTGGCCGATCTCTCCATCGCCCATCCCGGCTGGCTCGATTTGCTGGCCGAAGCGGGAATGCGGGTCTGCATCGCGCCGATGTTCAAATCCGCCCGCTGGTTCACCAAGAACGGCCATGTCGTCGAATACGAATGGGACGAAAAGGCCGGCGAGAAGGCAATGGAGGAGGCGTTCACGCTGATCCAACGCGCCGAGCAACACCCTTCCGGCCGCCTCTTCGGCATGGCCTGTCCCGCGCAGATCGACACCTGCGCCCCCGGCTTGCTGAAGGATTCCCGTGCCGAGGCCCGCGGCCGGGGTCTCTCCTGGCAGATCCACGCCGCGCAATCCGTGGTGGAGTTCCACGAGATCACCCGCCGCCACGGCTTCACCCCCATCCAGTGGCTGCACGAGATGGGGCTGCTGGATGAGCGCGCGGTGATCGGCCACGGCATCTTCCTGGACGACCACCCCTCCACCCCCTGGCACACCAAGAACGATCTCGCGATCCTGCGCGACACCGGCACCACGGTCGCGCATTGCCCCACCGTCTTCGCCCGCCGCGGCATCACCATGAAGGATTTCGGGCGATACAAGCGTGGTGGGGTCAATATGGGCGTCGGCACCGACACCTATCCCCATAACATGCTCGATGAGATGCGCCTTGTGGCCTACCTCGCCCGCACCCAGGCGAATGACCCGCGCACGATGAGCACCACCGATGTCTTCGATGCCGCCACCATCGGCGGCGCCCGTGCCCTGGGGCGCGAGGATATCGGCCGGCTGGCCCCGGGCTGCCGCGCCGATTTCGTGGTGGTGGACGCGACCCACCCGCGCATGCAGCCTAATCATGATCCGGTGCGGTCGCTGATCTACGCGGCCGGCGACCGGGCGGTGAAGGATGTCTATGTCGATGGCGAAAAAGTCGTGGCCGATGGGCAGGTCCTGACCATGGATTTCAAGGCCGCCGCCGCCAATCTGGCCGAGGCGCAGAAGCGCATAGTGGGCCGAGCGACGGAGCAGGATTGGGCGCATCGGCCGGTGGACAAGATTGCGCCGCCTACTTTCAAATGGGTTTAACCAGGGGAATGAATTCCCCCGGACCCCCTTCTTTCTTTTTATCTGTTTAAGCGATGCCATGACCGCGCTTAAACTAATCAAAAATAAAAGAAGGGGGTTTGGGGGAATTCATTCCCCCAATTCTTGCCTATGCTTTTAGAACTAGAAAACCTAGCCACCTCCTTCCGCACCTCCAGCGGTGAGGTCCGCGCCGTGGATGGCGTCTCGTTGACCGTCCAGCCCGGCCGCACGCTGGGCATCGTCGGCGAAAGCGGCTGCGGCAAATCCGTGCTCTCGCTCTCGGTGATGCGGCTCCTGGCCCATCCCGGCCGCGTGGTCGGCGGCCGTGTCATGCTGGAAGGGCGCGACCTGCTCGGCCTCTCCGGCCGCGAAATGCGCGCGCTCCGCGGCCGCGACATCGCCATGATCTTTCAGGAGCCGATGACCTCGCTCAACCCCGTCCACAGCGTCGGCTTCCAGATCACCGAGGCGCTGCGCGCCCACGACACGACCAGCAGCGATTCCTCGCTGAAGCGCGACGCCATCGCCGCCCTGGAACGTGTGCGGATCCCCGACCCGAGCAAGAGCTTCGACAAATTCCCGCACCAGCTTTCGGGCGGCATGCGCCAGCGCGTCATGATCGCCATGGCGCTGGCCGGCCGCCCCAAACTGCTGATCGCCGACGAACCCACCACCGCGCTCGACGTCACGGTACAGGCGCAAATCCTCGACCTGCTGCGCGACCTCCAGGCCGAGACCGGCATGGGCATCATCCTCATCACCCACGACCTCGGCGTCATCGCCGAAATGGCCGATGACGTGGCGGTGATGTATGCCGGAAGGGTGGTGGAGCGCGCCTCTGCCCGCGAGCTTTTCGAGGACCCGCAGCACCCCTATACGCTGGGCCTGCTTGGCTCGATCCCTCGCCTCGATCTTGACCGCGAGCGGCTGACGGCGATTGAAGGCTCGGTTCCGCCGCCCTTCGCCTGGCCGCCGGGCTGCCGTTTCGCGCCGCGTTGCCCCTTCGCCGAAGCCGCCTGCGACGCCGCCCCGCCGCCGCTGCGCGACCTTGCCCCCGGCCACCAGGCCGCCTGCCTGAGGGCGCCCCTGTGATCCTTCGCGCCGAAAACCTGGCCAAGCATTTCGCCGCCCCCGGCGGCCTGGTGCGCGCCGTGGACGGCGTCTCCTTCACCCTGGCGCGCGGCGAAACGCTGGCGCTGGTCGGCGAAAGCGGCTGCGGCAAATCCACCACCGCGCGGCTGGTGCTGCGCCTGATCGAACCCAGCGCGGGGCAGGTGGCCTTCGACGGCGAGGACATCACCACCCTGCCGCCCAACCGCCTGAAACCCTTCCGCCGCCGCGCCCAGATCGTCTTCCAGGACCCCTATGCCAGCCTCAACCCCAGGCTGCGCGTGGGCGACACCATCCAGGAGCCGATGCGGGTGCATGGACTTGGCAGCGCGGCCGAACAGCGCGCGCGGGTGCAGGAATTGCTTGCGCTCGTCGGCCTGGCACCCTTCCACGCCCAGCGCTACCCGCATGAATTCTCGGGCGGCCAGCGCCAACGCATCGGCATTGCCCGCGCGCTCGCCGTGCAGCCCGACCTCGTGGTGTGCGACGAACCGGTCTCGGCGCTCGATGTCTCCATCCAGGCCCAGGTGGTCAATCTGCTGAAGGATCTGCAACAAAGATTCGGCCTGTCCTACCTGTTCATCGCGCATGACCTGGGCGTGGTGAAACACATGGCCGACCGTGTGGCCGTGATGTACCTTGGAAAAATCGTCGAGCTGGCCGAGAAGCGGACGCTTTTCGCCAATCCCCGCCACCCCTATACCCGCGCGCTGCTGGCGGCGATTCCGCACCCCGACCCCGCCCTGCGCGGCCGCGTGAAACCGCTGGGTGGCGACCTGCCCAGCCCGCTCAACCCGCCGCCGGGCTGCCGCTTCCACACCCGCTGCGCCTTCGCGACCGAATTGTGCCGGCGCGAGGAACCCGCCCTGGTGGATGGCGTGGCCTGCCACCACACCGCGGAATTGCCACCGCTGGACATGGCCTATGCCGGCGGTTTGAGCGAAACTGCGACAAGAAGGCTGGCTCGCTACGCGCAGGCCGCCGGGCAAAGAAACTGAGGACACGCCCATGCTTCTGAATATCTTCGCGCCCCGCACCATCCTGGTCGGCGGCGGCACGGTCGGCCGTGTGGCCGAGGTGCTTGCCAGCCACGGGCTCTCCCGCCCGCTGGTGGTGACCGACCCCTGGATGGTCTCCTCCGGCACGGTGGCGAAGGCGCTGGCACCCTTGCTTGCGGCGGGCCTGACCCCGGCCGTCTTCGCCGACACGGTGCCCGACCCGACCGATACGGTGGTGGAGGCCGGCACCGCCTTCTTCGCCGCCGGCGGTTACGACTGCATCATCGGCTTCGGCGGCGGCAGCCCGATGGACACCGCCAAGGCCATCGCCATCCTGGCCGCCGTGGGTGGCCATATCCGCACCCAGAAGGCCCCGCACGCCGCCGACCGCGCGGCCTGCCCGGTCATCTGCATCCCCACCACCGCCGGCACGGGCAGCGAGGCCACGCGCTTCACCGTCATCACCGACACGGCCAATGACGAGAAGATGCTCATCGCCGGCCTGGGCGCGCTCCCTCTCGCCGCCATCGTCGACTACGAACTGACGCTGACCGTGCCGCCCCGCACCACCGCCGACACCGCCATCGACAGTTTTTCGCATGCGCTGGAGGCCTATGTCTCCAAGCGCGCCACGCCTGTCTCCGACATGTATGGCGAACGTGCAATGCGGCTGATTGGGCCGAACCTGCGCATTGTCTACAACCAGCCGGGCAACCCGCTGGCACGCGAGGCGATGATGTTGGGCGCCACGCTGGCGGGGTTGGCCTTCAGCAACGCTTCGGTCGCGCTGGTGCACGGCATGTCACGCCCGATCGGCGCGCATTTCCACGTCCCGCACGGGCTTTCCAACGCCATGCTGCTGCCGGCGGTGACGCGATTCGGTCTCTCCGCCGCGCTCCCACGCTATGCCCAGGCCGCGCGCTGCATGGGTGTGGCGAAGGAGGGCGACGCCGACCAGGTCGCCGGCGCCAAGCTGCTGGAGGAGCTGAACGCGCTCAACGCCGAGCTGAAAGTGCCGCGTCCCAGCGCCTATGGCATCGACCCCGACCGCTGGAACGCGCTGCTGCCCATCATGGCCGCCCAGGCGTTGGCCAGCGGCAGCCCGGCCAACAACCCGGCCGTGCCGAATGCCGATGAGATCATCGCGCTCTACCAGGAAGCCTGGTGATCACTCCGCGGCGGGCCAGGGCGGAATGGCCTGATCGCCCCGCCGGAAGCGCGTCCAGAACCGGCAATCGGCCAGGCGCCAATCCGGCCCCGGGGCGTCCGCGCCGGTGATGGCGGGGCATGCGGGCAGGCTGGTCTCGCCCGCGCCGCGCTCCCAGCGCTCCCAGCGCAGCTTGCCCAGGTCGCGGGCGAACCAGAAGCGTTCGAGATGGCGGGCACGGACGATGTCCCAGCCATCGTAATGTTCGGAGATGATGCTCTCGGCCGTGAAGGGCGCGCCCGCCCGGTCGCCGTCCCACCAGGGATAGACGATCGCCAGCCGCCGCCAGCGCGTATAGGCCGGCACATAGCGGAGTGGGCATCGCGCCGAGGCGCGGGTGATGCGCAGCCTGGCCACCCGCGCGCGCCATTGTGGCCCGGCCTGGTCGTCGAACAGCAGCCAGCCGCCCAACCCGCCTTCCGGCTCCTCCTCGCAGCCCGGGCCCTGAAACCATTGCACGCCGCCTGTGCCATCCTCGGTCATCATGATGGCGGTGTCGGCGCCGCGTTGGCCGATCAGGTCGCCGCCATCGCCGGAGCGGCCGGGTTGGTTGTCCAGCACCCCGAAGCGCCGCGGGCCATCGCCGAAATCGAAGTTCTGCCGCGCCACCGGCTGCCCGCGCCGGGCCGCCAGGACCGCATCCGAGGCCTGCGTGCCCGACCAGTCGAATTTCCGCCAGGGCAGGGAGGCCGCGGCCAAGGCGGGCCGCCGCGCGCCGCAGCCTGCCTCGAATGGCAAGGCCGTGGGTTCCGTGCAGATGGATTGGACCACGAAAGGCAAGGCGCCCTGCCAGCCTTGCGCCAGCACGGGCAAGCAAAAAAGGGCGGCAGCCGCAAGGCCACCACCCCAGATCTGGGCAACCCAGGCCGCGCGCGGCCCGCGGAGGATCAGAAGCCTTCGCGCTCCAGGCGCTTGCGCTCCACCTTTCGGGCGCGACGGACGGCCTCGGCAGCCTCACGCGCGCGGCGCTCGGTCGGCTTCTCGTAGTGACGACGGAGCTTCATCTCGCGGAACACGCCCTCGCGCTGCAGCTTCTTCTTGAGCGCCTTGAGCGCCTGATCAACATTGTTGTCCCGAACGACGACTTGCACGCAGAGATCACTCCAATGACAAAAAGCGGTGGAAAGTGGAAAAGACGAAGAGCGCCGCGAGCCGGAGAATCCGGCCGCGTCGCCAAGTCGTCAGTCTTTAGCCAATTCCGTCGCGCGGGGAAAGCCCTTTCATGCAGGGGGCGGCGCCCCACATGCAAATCATGGCCATCCTGAAGATCGCCCGGCTGGGCCACCCCGTTCTGCTGCGCGTGGCCGAACCGGTTTCGGACCCCACCGCGCCGGATATGCAGCGCCTCATCGCCGATATGGTGGAGACGCTGGAGGATGCCAATGGGCTGGGTCTGGCGGCGCCGCAGGTCCACCGCTCGCTCCGGCTTTTCATCTGGCGCGTGGGCGATGCGGTGGCGGCGATCTTCAACCCGGACATCACGCCGCTGGATGGACCCATGGCCGCGAGCTTCGAGGGCTGCCTGTCCATCCCCGGCTTGCGGGGCGAGGTGAGCCGGCCCAGCCGCATCGCCTTCCGTGGCCTGGACGCCGCGGGCGAACCCATCGCCGGCACGGCCGAGGGGCTGGCGGCGCGGGTGATGCAGCATGAATACGACCATCTGGAGGGCGTGCTGTACCCGATGCGCATGACCGACCTCTCGCGCCTCGGCTTCACCGAGGAATTGGCCAGGAGCCAGGAATGACCGACGCCATCATCGATGCCCTGTTGCCGCTGGTGCCAGAACTGGGCTGGACGCGCCTCGCCCTGGCCCGCGCCGCGGGCGCTGCAGCCCATGCCGGCGGAGCGAGCGATCCATCACTTGCCGAAAGTGCCTTCCCGCGCGGCCCGCGCGATGCCATCGCGGCATGGTCGCGCCTGGCCGACCGGCGAATGAGCGAGGCCGCGCGGGCCGAGGATATCGCAGCCCTGCGGGTGCCCGCGCGGATCCGCCGCGTCATGGAAATCCGCCTTGAACAGGCCATGCCGCACAAGCCCGCGCTGCGCGACGCGCTGGGCCTGCTGGCGCTGCCCTGGAACGCGCGGCTGGCCACCTGCCTGACGGCAGAGACGGTCAGCGCCATGTGGTACGCCGCGGGCGACAACTCGGCCGATTTTTCCTGGTATACTCGGCGCGCGACCCTGGCCGCGATTTACGGCGCCACACTGGCCTTTTGGTTGCGCGACCCCTCGCCCGGCCTGGCCAACACGCTGGAATTCCTCGACCGGCGGCTGGCAGATCATGGCCGCCTGTCAAGCGCCATTGCGCGCATGACTGCATGATAACTTGCGGGCTCGCAACGATGTAACCGCCGAAACATTTGAAAATACTCATTTTTCTTAGGGCTTCGCGCGGCGCGATTCTGGTTGTAGAAGGCATGCAAGAGAGACACACATTTTTGGAGACTAGGCGCCCATGCCGCCCTTCCGTTCGACCTGCCGCACCATCATCGCCGGCCTGGTGGCCGCGAGCATCGCGACCCCTGCCTTCGCCAGCTGCATCCAGCCGTCGGAGAAGCCCGGCTTTGAAATTCGTGCGCTGCAAAGCCAGCTGATGGTCGTCGCCCTGACCTGCTCGCGCGAGGATGATTTCAACCGTTTCGTGTTGCAGAACCGCGGCGTCCTGGTCGGCGCTTACAATGATGTGCAGCGGCACTTCCGCCGCGTGTCCGGCGGCGCCTGGCAGCGTCAGATCGACGCCTACATCACCAACGCCGCCAACAGCCACAGCCAGGTCGGCATCAGCCAGGGCTCGCTGTTCTGCTCGAATCAGGCGCAGCTCTTCCCGGCGGCGCTCGCGGTCAACACCCGCGAACAACTGGCCCAGCTGTCGCAACAGCGGCAGATCGTCCAGGTTTATGATCTGCCAATCTGCCCCGCCGGCGGCGCCCCCCGCGCAACCGGTCCGCGCGCCACCCAGCCCGCGGCCCGCCCGGCACAGCCCCAGGCCAATCGCCCGCCGCAACCCCAGGCCAATCGCCCGGCGGCGCAGGGAACAAGTACCGCCTCCGCGCCGCGCAGCTGAGCGCGGCGGACCACGCTGTGAAACGCCGCGGCGCCGTCATTGGGTGGTTGCGGCGAAGGCCGGTGCTTGCGAAGCTCCGGCCATGCCCCAGACCGACATTCTCGACCGGTTGCGCGACGCCGTCGCCGCCAACTTCTCCGCCCAGACGGAATTCCTCGCCAGCATCGTGAAATTCCCCAGCCTGCGCGGCAACGAGGCGCCGCTGCAGGACTGGCTCGCCAGGCAGATGGCCGGCCGCGGTTGGCGCGTCGACCGCTTCTCGCTAGCCGATGTGCCACTCACAGAGCACCCCAGGGCCAGCCCGATGGTGGATGTGGACCCAAGCGGTTCCATACAGGTCGTCGGCACCCTGCGGGCCGAAAGCCCGAGCGGCCGCAGCCTGATCATGCAGGGGCATATCGACGTGGTGCCGGAGGGTCCCTCCGCGATGTGGACCCACCCACCCTATGCCGGGCATGTCCATGATGGCTGGCTTTATGGCCGCGGGGCCAATGACATGAAGGCCGGCGTCTCGGCCATGTTCTTCGCCATGGACGCGCTGAAGACCGCCGGCCTGCGTCCCTGCGCCGATATCCATGTGCAAACCGTCACCGAGGAGGAGAGCACCGGCAACGGCGCGCTTGCCACCCTGCTGCGCGGCTACCGGGCCGACGCAGTGCTGATCCCCGAACCCACCGGCGGCACCATCACCCGCGCGCATACCGGCACGCTGTGGTTCCGCCTGCGCGTGGCAGGCGTGCCCGTCCATGTCGCGGTGGCGCAGACCGGCTCCAATGCGATCATGAGCGCCTACCAACTCATTCAGGCACTCTACAGACACACCGAGGAGGCGAACCTGGCAGCGGCGGACCACCCCTGGTACAAAGACCTGGACAGCCCGATCAAATTCAACCCCGGCATCATCCGCGGCGGCGACTGGGCCAGCTCCACCCCCGCCTGGTGCGAGGTGGATTGCCGAATCGGCCTGCTGCCGGGACAGGATGTGGCGACCGTGCAGAAGGCGGTGGAGACCGCCGTGGCCGCCGCCGCGCGGGCCGACAATTTCATGGCCAACAATCCGCCGGAACTGACCTGGCACGGCTTCCTGGCCGATGGCTTCGTGCTCGAGCCCGGCAGCGAGGCCGAAGCGGTGCTGGCCGCCGCACACCAGGCCGCCACCGGTGCCGAGATGCCGGCCCGCATCACCACGGCAGTGAACGACACACGCTTCTACGGCCTGTACTTCGGGATACCGGCGCTGTGCTACGGCCCGAAAGGCGAAAACAACCACGGCTTCGACGAACGCACCAACCTGGAGCACCTGCGAATGACCACACTCACCATGGCCAGCTTCATCAGCGACTGGTGCGGCGTGGAGGAGGTGGCATGAGCGGGGGGAAGGGGGTGCGCGGGTGGC
>JAKFUL010000034.1 GCA_021732665.1 Acetobacteraceae bacterium | reverse complement strand
GCTGAGCGCCTCTGGTGCCGCCTCAAAGACTGGCGCCGCCTCGCCACCCGCTACGACAAGCTCGCCAGCAATTACCTCGCCACCGCGCTCATCGCCGCCACCATCACCTACTGGTGCAATTGAGTCCGGAGCCTAGCGCCCGCCGGCCATCACGCCCCGCCAGCGTTCCGTCTCGGCGCGGATATGCGCGCGGAACTCCGTCGGGCTGTTGCCGATGGGCGGACCGCCCATGTCGGAAATGCGCCTGGTCACATCAGGCTCGGCCAGGGCCGCGGTGGCGGCGCGGTGCAGCGCCATCACCACCTCCTCGGCCACGCCGGCGGGGGATAGCAGCCCGTACCAGCCACCCGCGGTGAAGCCCGGGAAACCCTGTTCGGCCATGGTCGGCAGGGCGGGCAGCATGGGGGCGCGTTCGGCGCTGGTCACCGCCAGGGCGCGCAGCAGCCCGGCCTCGATCTGCGGCCGGACCAGCACAAGATTCTCGATGGTGAAGGCGAATTCGCCGGCGATCACCGCCAGCACCGCCGGCGCGCTGCCCTGGTAATGCACGGGCTGGCCGGGGAAGCCCGCGGCCTGGCGGAAGGCCTCCTGCGCCAGCAATTGCGGCGAGCCGACACCGGGGGTGGGGTACATCACCTCCCGCCCCTCGGCCTTGAGCGCCGCCACCAGCCCGGCCAGGTCACGATGCGGGCTGGCCGCACGAACCACCAGCACCAGGGGCGTCGCGTTCAGCAGGGTGATGGGCGAGAGATCGACCAGCGGGTCATAGCCCAGCTGCGGCTCGGTGATGGGCGAGACCGCGAGCGGCCCGGTGCTGCCGACGAGCATGAGATGCGCATCGCCGCGCGCCCGCGCCACCAGCGCGGTGCCGACATTGCCGCCGGCGCCGGCGCGGTTTTCCACGATCACGGGCTGGCCCAGGCGGCGGCCCATCGGCTCGGCCAGCATGCGGCCAAGCTGGTCCAGGATACCGCCGGGCGCGAAGGGCACGACAAGGCGGATCGGGCGGGCCGGCGCCCATTGCGCCCGCGCCAGCCCGGGTGTTGCCAGGGCAGCGCCGAGAAGCGCCCGGCGCGGGGTCACGCCGGCTCCAGCGTGAAGGTCAGCACGGTGTCGCGCACCACGATGCCGCCGCGGTTACCCGGCGTGATGTCGCCATAGCGCTGGGCATAGACGGGCGGCAATTCACGCGCGCCCTTCGGCGAGAGCCACAGCCGCAGCAGATGTCGCCTACGGTCCAGCTCCGGGAAATCCTCGAAATCGGTGCGGCTGTGCAGGATCTGGTGGTTGTGGATGAATTGCATGTCGCCGGGGCGGAATTCCATTTCCAGCGACATCTCCTCGGCCAGCCGGTCCAGCCGGTCCAGCGCCGCGATCTCCACCGGGGTGAGGCGGCGGGCCTGGGGGAAATTCACCTGCGCCGAGCGGATGTACTGGCCGGAATAGATCGTGCTCAGCTCGCCCTGGAACCAGTTGAAGACGGGGATTTCGAACCAGGGCCGCATGCCCGGCGGGATCTCGCCACGCCTGTCGGTCGGCATCGGGTTGTACAGCGCGCGCCACAGCTCGGGGCTTTCCGCCATCATCCGGTCATGGATGGCGACGGAGGAGACGATGCGCGAACCACCGCCGGACTTGGCACCCCGCAGGCAGAGCAGGCCCACGATGTCGCAGCTGTCGGTGTGGAATTCCAGCTCGCGATTGGTCTGGTAGTAGCGAACCTTCGGGTTCTGGATATCCAGCCCCAGGTCGGTCACATGCCCCAGCAGATGGCCGCGCGCATTCTGCGAGCGGAAGGCGCCGAAATGCGCGCCGAGGCCGAGATAGGCGGTGGCGCTGTCCTCGATGCCGCGACCGGCGACATCGAAGCCGCGCAGCAGCACGAAGCCACGGCCACGCAGCAGATCGCCCTGGATGTGCCGCAGCCGGGTGCCGAGGGTGGGGAGCCGGAAGGTCTCGGCGGTGATGTCGCCCATGGCGCGCCCGGCGGCCTTATGAGCGTCGATGGCGGCGTCGATCTCGGCCAGTTCGGCGGCGCCGAACGTCTCCACCCAATCCGTGCGCGTGGCCATATCAGCGCCAATCCAGGCCGATGACCCACCGACCGGCCCTGTTGCGAGCTCCATCGGCTTTCCTCCTGTTGTATTGGCGTCAGCCTTTCGCGTTTCGGCCCGGCTGTCCAGGGTACAGGGCGCGGCTGAAGGCGAGCTTGGAACACTTGCCGGGCAGGCGAAAAGCATAGTATCCGCGTGAAAATTAGTCCGAGGGTTATGGTCGTTGCCACATCGCCAAGTCGCCGCGCTGGCGCTGTGCCTGCCGCTCCTGGCTGCGTGCCAGAATCCCAATCAGGCGGCCCTGGCGCTGGGCGCGCCACCCGCCAACATTGCCGAGCTTCGCGCGGCGCAGATCCAGCGCTTTTCCTTCCCCAGCGAAGCCGTGGCGGTGCAGGCGGCGGCCGAAACGTTGCAGTCGATGGGCTTCATGATCGAGTTGGGATCCTATGAAGCCGGCGCCATTGTCGGCAGCACGAATTCCAGCCTGGGCCCTGGCGAGATCGCCGGCCGCTCCCTCGCCCTGGCGTTGTTCGGCGGCGTCGGCGCCCCGCCCTTCACGGTGCAGCGCACCACACTCGCCACCGTCACCGTGCTGGAGCTTCCGGGCACCCGCACCCAACTCGTGCGCATCGCCACCGAAACCCTGGCGCGAGATAATCGCGGCCGCGTGGCTCATACTGGCCATCCGCCGCGGCAGATTCACGCCGATTTCTTCGCCCGGCTGCAGAGCCGGGTGGTGACATTGCCGCCGGGGCCGCGCTCATGATGCGCGCGCTTGGCGGCCTGATTCTGCTGCTGGCGCTGGTCGGCTGCGCCGCGCCGGTGCAGCAGGGGCCGACCGTGGCCTCCACCCGGCCGGCGGGCGAGCTGGGGGTGACGCAAAGCCGCATCGTCGCGGCCGATCCGCGCCTGGTGCAGCGCGCCGTTGTCGCGATGCTGCATGACCTGGGCTATCGCTTCACGAGCATAGACATTTACGGCACGGTCAGCGCCATCAAGGCCAACCAGTTGCTGGTCTCCATCGTGGTGGTGCCGACAGGGGGCGGGCAGGTGGTGGTGCGGGCCAATGCGCTGATGGGCGGCCGCTTCGCACCCGGCTTCACCCAGGTGGACCTGCCCGAATTCTACCAGCGCAACATCTTCGACCCGCTGGGGGGCATGCTGGGGCTGGCGTTGCAGCCGGTGGGCGCGGGCCAGCCATTGCCCAACGCGGTGACACCCTATGAGCGCCCGCCCTCTGCCTTGCCCGGCTAGCCGTAGCCGTCATCCCAGGGGCGTTCGGTGTGGGTCTGGCGCTGGCCCCGGCGATGGCGCCACCAATCCTGCACCGGCCCCAGCAACAGCAGCGGCGAGGCCAGCAGCATCCCCAACGCGAAGAGCGCCGCCCAGGCCCGCGCGCCGGAGAGCAGCGCCGCCATGCTCAGCCCCGCCAGCGCGCCCACCAAAAGCAGCCCGGTGCCGAACAGGATGAGGCTGAGCCGATGCCGCGCCGAACCATGCGCGGCGGTCTCGGAGGCGTCGGTGGTGGGCCGGCCATCCCGGCCGACATCATATTGTCGTGCCTGGTCCAGTCCGAAGGGCGCGCGCTCCATCCCTCAGGGGCGGCGGATCACCACGAACTGCGGGGGCATCCCGCGCCCTGTGCGCATGCGCCACCAGAGGATGCCGCCCGCCACCAACCCCGCCGCCAGCAACACGGGAATGAGAACCGCAAGCGCCACCAACGCGAAGGAGGCGAGGATGAAAACCCCCGCCAGCCCGGCCACGGCCAACGCCACGCGCAGGGCCATGCCCATGGCACGATCCATCGCCGAGGGCGGCGGCGGCGTGGTGAATTCCCCTTCCGGGGTCATGTCCAGCACGGGCGGGTGGCGCGTTTCCATAGGGATGATGTTGCATCCCGCCGGCCCGGCTTCAAGGGGTTACTCCGGTGTCATGCGCGCCATACGGACGAGGATGGGGTTGCGGGCTTCCTCGGCGGCGATGACCTCGGGCATGCGGGCCATCGGCTCGTTGATCGGCACGCAGCCCAACTCCATGATCCGGCGGATATTGTCCGGCTCATTGGTGGCCGCGGTGACGGCGGCGTGGGTGCGCGTGGCGATCTCGGCCGGCAGGCCGCGCGGGCCCCACATGCCCGTCCAGCTTTCGAACCAGAGTTCCGGGAAGCCGCTCTCGACCAGGGTGGGGATGTCCGGCAGGGCGGCGATGCGCTCGCGCGAGCAGACGGCGAAGGCGCGGAGCTGCCCGTCGCGGATCAACGGCAGCACGCCGCCGGCGGGGGAGATGATGAGCTTGTAGGCGCCCGCCAAAAGATCGGCGATGGCTGGTGCCGTGCCCCGATAGGGCACGATGGTGAGGTCCACGCCCAGCGCATTGCCCAGCGCGGCCGCGCCGAACTGCCCCAGCGAGCCGAGCGTGGGGGTGGCGAAGGTGTATTGCGCGGGGCTGCGGCGGATATTCTCCAGCAGCGGCATCAGGCTGGTTTCGCTGACATGGCGCGGGCTGCCGACCAGGATCTGCGGCACGATGGCGGTGCGGCAGATCGGCGTGAGGTCCGTCACCGCGTTGAACGGCACGTTGCGCTGGACGTGGCGCAGCATCAGCAGCACCTCGTTGGAATAGAGCAGCGTCGAGCCGTCGGGTGGGCTGCGCACCACCGCATCAGCGCCGATCGCGCCATTGGCGCCGGAACGGCTTTCGATCACCCAGTTCTGCTGCAGCAATTCCGCCGCGCGCGCGCCGATGAAGCGCGCCGTGGCATCCACCGTGCCGCCGGGAGGGTAGGGCACGATGATCCTGACGGTGGAGCGCGATTGGGCCAGCGCGGGGGAGGCGAGCGCCGCGCCGAGCAGGGCACGGCGGGGGAGGGTGATGTGCATGTCAGTCTCCGGCTAAGGTCTGGACCAGCGCTTCCCTGAAGAATCCGACGGGGTTGGCCCCGCTCAGATACGCGAAATATCCATCACCGAGGGCGCGAAAAGATCGGCCGCGGTGAGCAGGCGGGACGACAGGCCCTGTTCATGGGAGTAGCGGGCCAGGGCATCGATCTCGTGCAGGCTTTCCTTCACGCCATAGCGCCAGTAGTCCTGGCCCATCAAGGCCATGCTTTCCAGCGCCTCGGCCTCGACCCAGGGCAGGGTGATGTTCAGCGCGGTGATGTCGCGCACCTCCTGCATGGCGATGGCTTTTGCTTGCACGAAGGCCTTGTAGACCGAGGTGGCCAGCCAGGGGTGTTGTTCGACCAGAGTCTTCTTGATGCCGATCAGGTGCATGATCGGGAACAGCCTGGTCTTCTGGTAATAGGCTTTTTCCACTTCGCGGTAGTTCGGGAAAAGCCGGCCGATATTCGGCGCGCCCTCGACGAAGCAGGAGGGCGCGCGGGCGGTGAACAGCGCGTCCAGCTCGCCCTTGACGAACATGTCCACCAGGGTGCGGTCATTGGGGATCGGCGCCAGGTCCAGGCCCGGGATGGGTTTTATCGGCGTGCGTTCGTCGCGGCCCGGCTGCTCCTGGCCGCCGCTGCGCCAGATGCACTCCTCCGGCCGCACGCCGTATTCATCCTGCATCATGCCGCGCATCCAGACCGGCGCGGTCATCTGGTATTCCGGCAGGCCGATTTTCTTGCCGCGCAGGTCTTCCGGCTTGGTGATGCCCCGGTCCGTGCGGATGTAGATGCTGGAGTGCCTGAAGATGCGGGAGACGAAGGCAGGGATGCCGATATACTGGCAATCGCCGCGCGCGGTCTGGATCATGGTGCTGGAGAAGCTGAGCTCGGTCACATCGAATTCCGTGCTGCGGAAGGCGCGGAAGAACACCTCCTCGGCGGCCAGCGGCAGGAAATTCACGTCGCAGCCCTCGATGGGGACGCGGCCATCCTTGATGGCGCGGACGCGGTCGTAATCGCCGCAGGCGACGGTCAGGCTCAGCTTGGACATTCAGCGGGAATCCTTCGTGGAGATGGCACGCAGCAGGGTTTCGGGCCGCACCGGGATGGCGCGGATATTGATGTCATACCCGCGCATGGCGTGGGCGATGGCGTTCACCAAAGCGGGGACGGCGCCGATGGTGCCGCCCTCGGCCACGCCCTTCACCCCGCCCAGCGTGTCGAGGGCGGGGGTCTCAATATGGTCCATGGCGATGTCCGGCATGTCGAGCATGGTCGGCAGGGTGTAGTCCAGCAGCGTCGTCGTCATCAGCTGGCCCTCGCTGTCGTGCAGCAGGCGCTCCATCAGCACGGGGCCGAGGCCTTGCAGCACGGCGCCATGGGTCTGGCCGTCCACGATCATCGGGTTGATCATCCGGCCGCAATCATGGGTGATGGCGTAGCGCTCGACGCGGATCTGGCCGGTGCGGCGTTGGATGCTGATCTCGGCCACGTGGCAGGCGGCGGAGACGGAGCTGACCGGCTGGTCCCAATGCTGTGTCGTGTCCAGGCCGAAGGTCTCGCCGGGCGGCATGCCGATGGGGCGCATGGCGTGGGCCGCGCGGGCGATTTCCTCGATGGAGATGGACAGGCCGGGGACGCCGTTCACCTCGGCGACCCCGTCGCGCAGGATGATATCGGCCGGGTCGGCCTCCATGATATGGCCGGCGATGCGCTTCATTTTGGCGGCGATGGTTTCGGCGGCGGTGATCACCGCGCCGCCGCCCGCCACCACGCCGCGACTCGCAAAAGTGCCGGAGCCGTAGGGGGTGAGGGCGGTATCGCCCTCCTGCACCGTGATGTGTTCGGGCGCTATGCCCAGGCTTTCCGCCGCCATCTGGGCGAAGGTGGTCAGGTGGCCCTGCCCCTGCGTCGTCTGGCTGACGAAGAGCACGGCCGAGCCGTCCGGCTCCACCTTCAGCCGCGCGGCCTCGATGCCGGGGATGCGCAGCAACCCGCGGGCGCGGTAGCGGGCGCTGCCCTGGCCCGTTTGCTCGGTGATGCAGGCGATGCCGATGCCGCGCAGGCGGTCGGGGTCCGTGTCGCGGGTGGCGAAGCCCCTGTAGTCGGAGAGTTCGAGGGCGCGGGCCAGCAGCGCGTGGTGCGGGCCGTTGTCGTAGCGGATGCCGCTGGCGTTGATGAAGGGGTAGTCGGCGTCAACCAGCAGGTTCCGCCTGCGGATTTCCGCGCGGTCGAGGCCCAGGGCGGCGGCGGCGCGGTCCATCATGCCCTCCAGCGCCATGAACCCCACCGGCGCGGCCACGCCGCGATAGGGGCCGGAGGGGGTGGTGTGTGTCGCCACCGCGCGGGTGCGGAAGGCGTAGTGCTTGAAGCGATAGGGCCCGGGAAAGGTGCGAGGGCCGCCGCCGGCCTCGATGGAACTGCCGAAGGGGATGCCGGGATAGGCGCCGGCATTGGCCAGAACATCGAGACGAAAGCCGATGAGGGTGCCATCCGCCTCCATCGCCATCTCCACGCCGAAGCGCATGTCGCGGGCGTGGCTGGAGGCCAGGAAATCATCCTGCCGGTCGCCGACCCATTTGATCGGGCGGTTGAGTTTTCGCGCCGCCGCCACGGCGAGCAGCTCCTCGGGATAGACCGAGGCCTTCATGCCGAAGCCGCCGCCGACATCGGGCGCCACCACGCGCAAGGCGCTTTCGGGAATGCCCAGCGCGGTGGATATCGTGTTGCGCAGCAGATGCGGCACCTGGGTGGAGGAGAACAGCGTGGTCTCGCCAAGGCCGGCATCATGGCGGGCCAGGCAGCCGCGCGGCTCGAGCGACACCGTGGCGACGCGGGAGGCGGAGAAATCCTCGCGAAAAACATGGGCGGCGGCGGCGAAGGCGGCGTCGAAGCCCTCGGTGGCCGTGCGGTTCTGGAACAGCAGGTTGCCGGGGGCCTGGGGGTGGACCTCGGCCGCGCCATCCGCCAGCGCGTCCTCCAGCGTCACCACGGCGGGGAGCGGGTCGTAGTCGACAAGGACCAGTTCGGCGGCGTCCTCGGCGATATAGGCGTCGGGCGCCAGGATCAGCGCCACCAGGTCGCCGACGAAGCGCACGGTGTCGGTGCAGATGATGGGGCGCGGCACGGGGGCAAAGCCGGCCAGCGGCAGGTCGGGCGAGAGGGGCGCGAGGTGGGGGAAATCCTCGGCCGTCAGCACCAGCACGCCGGGCAGGGCGTGGGCGGCGGAGGCATCGATGCCGAGGATGCGGGCATGGGCGTGCGGGCTGCGCAGGAAGATGGCGTGCAGCGTGCCGGCGGGGGGCTCGATATCGTCGAGGAAGCGCGCCTGTCCCCGCAGCAGGCGGGCATCCTCCTTGCGCGGGACGGAGCGGGGGTCGTTGTGGCCCATGCTCATGCCCGCATGAGTTCGGCGGCGCGCTTCACGGCGTGGACGATGTTCACATAGCCGGTGCAGCGGCAGAGATTGCCGTGCAGCGCCTCGCGGATCTCGGCCTCGGAGGGATCGGGGTTTTCGCGCAGGAGTTCGATGGTCGCGGCCAGGAAGCCGGGGGTGCAATAGCCGCATTGCAGCGCGTGGTGTTCGTGAAAGGCCTGCTGGACGGGGTGCAGGGCCTCGCCCGCCAGGCCCTCGACGGTGGTGATGGCAGCACCTTCGGCCTGCACCGCCAGCATGAGGCAGGAACGGACGGTGGCGCCGTCGATCTCGATGGTGCAGGCGCCGCAGACGCCATGGCCGCAGCCGATATGGGTGCCGGTCAGGCGCAGTTCGTGGCGCAGGAAATCGGAGAGAAGCATGCGCGTGGGCACGCGGCGGCTGTGGCGCTGGCCGTTGACGGTGAGCGTGATCTGGGTGTCGGTCATGCCGCGCAGGCCTCCAGGACGGCATCGGCCAGCAGGCCTTCCAGCACGGCGACCCGGTGGGCGGCGGAGGCGATGAGGTCGCTGGGCGGTTCGGCCCCGGCCAGCCCGGCGCGGGCGGCGTCGCGCAGCGTGGCGGGGGTGGGGGATTGGCCCAGCAGCGCCTGCTCGGCCAGGGGCAGCCGCACCGGGCGGTTGGCGGCGCCGATGGCGGCAATGCGGATGGCGCTGATCCGGCCCTGCCGGTCCAGCGCCAGGTCGGTGGCGATGGCGGCCATGGCGAGATCGGCCTGGCGCACGCCGGTCTCGGCGAAGGCGTGGCGGGGATGGCCGGGGGGGATGCGGATTTCCAGCAGCATCTCGTCCGGCGCGATGGCGGTGACGAGGGCGTCGAGGAAGAATTCCGCTGCCGGCACCAGCCGCTGGCCGCGGCGGCTTTCCAGCACCATCACGGCATCGAGGCACAGGGCGGCGGCCGGCGCCTCGGCCGAAGGGTCGGCATGCGCCATGCTGCCGCCCAGCGTGCCGCGGTTGCGCACCGCGCGGGGGCCGGCCCAGCCCAGCGCGCGGGCGAGCAGGGCTGGCGTTTCGGGCGCGCGCTGCACGGCGATCTGCCGGGTCATGGCGCCGATCCGGGTTTCGCCGTCGTGGCGGGTGATGCCAGAAAGCCCGGCGCAGCGGTTGATGTCCAGCAGCAGCGCCGGCCGCGCCATGCGCATCACCAGCAGCGGCATCAGGCTTTGCCCGCCGGCGAGGATGCGTGCCGCATCGCCATGCTCGGCCAGCAGCTCCAGCGCGCCCGGCAGGGTTTCGGGCGCCGCGTGCAGGAAGGGCGGCGGCTTCATGCGATCCTTCCGGGGCTCCACGAATTATGCGGTATACTGCGTAAAGCGGATGGACGGTGTCAATCGGCCGGGGGCATTCTGGCACGGCAGGATGGAGCGATGAGCATGGCAAGGACAGGCAAGGCGAGCCGGCGCGGCATGCGGGCCGAGGCCACGGCCGCCACCGTCTCGGACGCCGTGCATGACCCGGAGCTGCGGCAGCTGATCAACCGCATGCCGCTGTGGCGGCGTCCCGGCTATCTGATCCGCCGGCTGAACCAGATCCACTACGCGCTGTTCTACGAGGAATGCGCGGGCTTCGACATCACGCCCGTGCAGTACGGCATCCTGACCACGCTGTCGCTCAACCCCGGGGCGGACCAGAATTCCATCGCCGGGGATGTCGGCATCGACCGCACCAATGTGGCGGATGTGCTCAGCCGCCTGGCGCGCCGCGGGCTGGTGGTGCGGGCGCGGGGTGCGACCGACAAGCGCACCTTCGTCACCTGGCTGACACCCCAGGGCGAGGCGCTGACCAAATCCATGCTGGGCGCCATGCGGCGCGCGCAGGAGCGACTGCTGGAGCCGCTGGACGCGGCCGAGCGCGAGAATTTCCTGGCCACCCTGCTCAGGCTGATCGACGCCAACAATGATGTCAGCCGCGCCGCGCTGGGCCCGGCGCGGATCGACCGGGCTGCCTGAAGCGGCGCTGCTTCAGGTGCGGGTGACGGGCCGTGCCGGGTTGGTGCGCGGCGGTTCGCGCAGCTCCACCGCACGAGGGCGAGGGGTGGCCTGGGGCATGGCGCGCGGTGCTGCGTTCGTCTGGGCGCGCGTCTGGGCGCGCGCCGGCGGCGCGGCCCGGGCGGGGCTGGGCGGCCGGGCCTGGTTTGTGGCCAGGGTGACGGGTTGCCGTGGGGTCCCGGCCAGCACCTGGGCGGCGGGGCGCCCCGGTGCCAGCCGCGGGGCAACTGCCGGCGTCGGGCGGGGGCCGGGAACCACACGCTGCCCCGGAACCAGGCGCGGACCGGCTGAGGCTTCGCGGAGCGCGCCGCGGTTGGTTTGGGCGATGTCGTAGCTGTTGGCGCGGCGCGCCACGCCGGCGCGCTGGAAGCCGTCATCGAGCAACTCGGCCATGTGGCGGTCCCGCTCCGCCCAGCTGCCGCCGCCCATCACCGCGCCCACCAGGCGCACGCCGTCGCGCCGTGCCGAGGTGACGATGTTGAAGCCGCTCCACCGCGTATAGCCGGTCTTGATGCCATCGGCGCCGTCATAGGCGCTGAGCATGTGGTTGTGGTTGTGGATGGCGCGACTGTTCCAGCGGAATTCGCGGGTGCTGAAGTAGGCGTATTGCCGCGGGAAATCGGCCAGCAGCCGGCTGCCCAGCAGGGCCATGTCGCGCGCCGTGGTCGTCTGCTCCGGATCGGGCAGGCCGGAGGCATTGCGGAAGGAGGTGCGGGTCATGCCGAGCGAGCGGGCGCGCTGGGTCATCGCCTGGGCGAAGCGCCCCTCATCGCCGCCCAGATGCTCGGCGATAGCCGCGGCCACATCATTGGCTGAGCGGGTGACGACGGCGAGGATGGCGTCCTCCAGCTCCAGGCTGTAGCCGGCCGGCAGTCCGAGCTTGGAAGGCGGGCGCGAGGCAGCCTCCGGGCTCATGCGGATGCGGGTGCCGGGTGCGACGCGGCCGTCGCGCATCGCCTCGAACAGCATGTAGAGCGTCATCATTTTGGTCAGGCTGGCTGGGAAGCGCGGCTCGTCAGCATTGGTCGCATGCAGCACCTGGCCGCGGGTGTCTAGAATGATGGCGGCGTAATTGTTGCGGTTGGTGATGTCGGCCCTTGCGGCGCCCGCGGCGGCCAGGCTGACGGCGGCGAAAAACGCAATCGTCGCGCAGGCGCGAATGGCGCAAACTTTCATACAAGCCCCCAAGCAGTCCCGGCACGCGCCCCCCGGAGCGGCCTGGGGCAGTGGTAGCGGTTGCGGCGGCGCTCTGTCCATCGGTTTGAGCGGATCCTGGGCGGAAACTTCAGTCGCCGGTCAACGGGTTGCCCGCGATGGTTGAGATGAGGTGGAAGCCGAAAAGGACGTTGGGAAGTATTTTTGTGCACTGCACCATTTTGCTTGCAAAGCCCGATGGCCAAGCCTAGATAGGTGTTGTGCTGCATTGCAGCAAAACACGTCTTTTCATATCCCTGGCCGGGGTTTCCGGCCGTATTCAGCCAGAGGCCCGGGTCACCCGGGGAAATAACATGAGCAGCACCAGCAAGTCCCGCGCCCTCGTGGCCACCGCCGATGTCACCAAGCTGGTGACGGATGCCGCCGCCACCAATGGCGCGCAGGCCCAGAAGATGATCGAGGAGGGCGCCGTCCAGGCCCGTGTCGCGATGGAGAAGGGCATGGAGCAGGCCCAGAAGGCCGCCGCTGACCTGAAGAAGGCGGCCGATGAGGCCGTCGAGTTCAGCCGCGGCAATGTCGAGGCCTTCACCCAGTCCGCCCAGCTCTACTTCACCGGCGTGCAGGATCTGAGCCGCCAGATGATGGCGGCCATGCAGGGCCTGAGCGACCATGCGATGGAGGGCGCCCGCGCGATCTCCGGCGCGAAGTCGCTGAAGGATGTGGCCGAGCTGCAGGCCAGCCTGACCCGCGCCGCCTTCGAGAAGAGCCTGGGCGATGCGACCAAGCTGCGCGAAGCGGCGATGAAGCTGGCCGAGGAATCCTTCGCGCCGATCTCCGCCCGGGTAAAGGTTGGTGTGGAGAAGCTGGCCCGCCCGATCGCGGCCTGAAGCGTGGGAGGGCGAAAGCCCTCCCCAGAAAGGGCCCGTGGTGGTTTTCGCCGGGATTTCTCCCGCCGGGGATCGCCACGGGCCCTTTTCTTTTGTTCATTCCTCAATGCCATGCTGCGATACCCTTCCGTTGGGGCGCGCGCACCCGATATCCTGGTGTCGGGCGATAGGTTCGCGACATGGTCAGGCAGATGATGCAGATGAGCGGCGAAGAGGACGGTATGGGAAGAGCAGGCAACGGCTCGGCTCCGCGGGCAGCAGGCCCCGGCAATGGCGAGGGAAATGGCGGCGGCAACGCACCGGGCACCACCGTCGTTACCAAGCCCAGGCCGAAGACCAAGAAGCCGGCCATGTACAAGGTGCTGATGCTGAACGACGACTACACGCCGATGGAATTTGTCGTTCACGTCCTGGAACGTTTTTTCCAGAAAAATCGTGACGAAGCGACGCGGATCATGTTGCATGTGCATCGAAGGGGCGTGGGGGTGTGCGGCGTGTTCACCTATGAGGTGGCCGAGACGAAAGTGACCCAGGTGATGGATCTGGCCCGCCAGAACCAGCACCCGCTCCAATGCACCATTGAGAAAGAGTAATCTGCGATGTCGCTTGTCAAGATCGTGACGCGCGGCGGGAGTGTCACCACCTCTTAACGATCAGACGAAGGAGCGTTGCCGATGCTGTCACGGAATTTGGAACAGACGCTCCACCGCGCGCTAGCCCTGGCGAATGACCGCCGCCATGAGTACGCGACGCTGGAACACCTGCTTCTTGCGCTGGGCGAGGATGCCGACGCCACCACGGTGCTGCGCGCCTGTGGAGTGGATGTCGACAAGCTGAAGCGCGATCTTACGGAGTTTCTCGACAAGGACCTGGCCGGCCTGGTGACGGAGCGCGCGGGCGACCCGAAGCCCACCGCCGGCTTCCAGCGCGTGGTGCAGCGCGCCGCGATCCATGTCCAGTCATCCGGTCGCGATGAAGTGACCGGGGCGAATGTGCTGGTGGCACTGTTCTCCGAACGCGAATCGCATGCCGTGTATTTCCTGCAGCTGCAGGATATGACGCGCCTGGATGCGGTGAATTTCATCAGCCATGGCATCGCCAAGGCACCGGGGCGCAGTGCCACGCGCAACGTGCAGGGCGCGCCCACCTCCAAGGCCGAATCCAACGACGGCGAGCAGCCGGAGAAGGAAGAGAAGCCCCGCGGTGGCAAGAACAACCAGGACGCGCTGAGCACCTACTGCGTCAACCTCAACAAGAAGGCGCAGGCGGGCAAGATCGATCCGCTGATCGGCCGCGACCATGAGATCGAGCGGACGATCCAGATCCTGTGCCGCCGCACCAAGAACAACCCGCTCTATGTCGGTGAGCCCGGGGTGGGCAAGACGGCCATTGCCGAGGGCCTGGCCAAGCGGATCATCGAGGGCGATGTGCCGGAGGTGCTGGTCAAATGCACCATCTTCTCGCTGGATATGGGCAGCCTGCTGGCCGGCACGCGCTATCGCGGCGATTTCGAGGAACGGCTGAAGGCGGTGGTGAACGAACTGGAAGCGACACCTGGCGCCATCCTGTTCATCGATGAGATCCACACGGTGATCGGCGCCGGCGCGACCTCGGGCGGGGCGATGGATGCGTCGAACCTGCTCAAGCCGGCGCTGGCGCAGGGCACCATGCGCTGCATCGGCAGCACGACCTACAAGGAATACCGCCAGCACTTCGAAAAGGACCGCGCGCTGGTGCGGCGGTTCCAGAAGATCGATGTGAACGAACCGAACCTTGAGGATGCCGTAAAGATCCTCCAGGGGCTGAAGACCAATTACGAGAAGCACCACAAGGTTCGCTACACGCCCGAGGCCATCCGGGCGGCGGTGGAGCTTTCGGCGAAATACATCCATGACCGGAAGCTGCCGGATAAGGCGATCGATGTGATCGACGAGGCCGGTGCCTCGCGGATGCTGCTGCCGGAGAATAAGCGGCGGAAGACGGTGACCTTGAAGGATGTCGAGGAAGTCGTCGCCAAGATCGCGCGCATTCCGGCCAAGAGCGTGTCCAGCGACGACAAGGAGACGTTGCGGAACCTGGAGCGCGACCTGAAGTCGATGGTTTTTGGCCAGGATCGGGCAATCGAGGCACTGGCGGCGGCCATCAAGCTTGCACGTGCCGGCTTGCGGGAGGCTGAGAAGCCGATCGGCAACTATCTGTTCTCCGGCCCCACCGGTGTCGGTAAGACAGAGGTGGCCAAGCAGCTCTCCAAGACCTTGGGCATCGAACTGCTGCGCTTCGACATGTCGGAATACATGGAGCGGCACAGCGTCTCGCGGCTGATTGGTGCTCCCCCCGGCTATGTAGGCTTCGACCAGGGCGGGCTGCTGACAGATGGCATCGACCAGCACCCGCATTGCGTGTTGCTGCTGGACGAGATTGAGAAGGCCCATCCGGACCTCTTCGCGATCCTGTTGCAGGTCATGGACCATGGCAAGCTGACGGACCACAACGGCAAGACGGTGGATTTTCGCAACGTCATCCTGATCATGACCACCAATGCGGGCGCCTCGGACATGGCGAAGAACACCATCGGCTTCGAGCGGACGACGCGGCAGGGCGAGGATGAGGATGCGATCAAGCGCATGTTCACGCCGGAATTCCGCAACCGTCTCGATGCCGTGATCCCCTTCGCCGGTCTGAGCCAGGAGATCGTGGCGCAGGTCGTCGAGAAATTCGTGATGCAGCTGGAGGCCCAGCTGGCGGATCGGAACGTGACGATCGAGCTGTCGAGCGCGGCCAAGGAATGGCTGAGCGAACGTGGCTACGACCCGCTTTATGGCGCGCGGCCGCTGGCTCGGGTGATCCAGGAGCATGTGAAGAAGCCGCTGGCCGAGGAATTGCTGTTCGGCAAGCTGGCCAAGGGTGGCTCGGTGAAGGTGGGCTTTGCCGATGGCAAGCTGACCTTCGAGTTTTTCGAAGTCAGCGCCGGTGCACTGCCGAAACCCGAAAGCGATGGCGACGGGGATGGCGAGGCGGAGAAGGCGCCGGAAGCGGCGGGCTGAGGGGTTCGCTGGGTTTTTTTCAGGGGCGTCGGAGCGATCCGGCGCCCTTTTTTGTTTCGGGAGGGTGGGATGAGCGCGATTGAGGATTGGGATGCTTATGGTGAGGCGCTGACGGCGCGGGGCAAGGAGTTCGCGGGCCTGGTGCCGGAGGTGGTGAAGGGGTTTTCAGCGCTGTCGCGCGGAGCCTCGAGTGCGAAGCATCTGGATGCGAAGACGCGGGAGATGATCGCGCTGGCGGTGGCGGTGACAACGCGGTGCCAGGGCTGCATCGAGGTGCATGCGCGCAAGGCCATGGCGGCAGGGGCGAGCAAGGAGGAGGTGGCGGAGGCGCTGGGGGTGGCTATTGCGCTGAATGCGGGGGCGGCGTTGACCTATTCGTTGCATGTTCTGGATGCGATGGAGCGGTCTGATTCGGGTGGCACTCAGTAATACTTTCTGCCATCGTCGCGGCATGCAGACCGTCGAACGCCTCAGCATCACCCTCCCGACCGACATGGCGCGCCTCATCCGTGCCAAGGTGCAGGCCGGCGGCTATGCCTCCAACAGTGAGGTCATCCGCGAGGCCCTGCGCGCCTGGCAGGCGCAGGAGGCGCTGCGCGAGGAACGCCTGGTGGTCATCCGCCAGAAGATCGCCGAAGCCGATGCCGACCCTCGCCCCTCGCTGACCGAGGACGACATGGATCGATATTTCGCCGCGCTTTACGGGGACAATGGGTAGGCTGTTCTACCGCCCCGCCGCGCGGGTTGACCTCGCCGAGATCTATCGCTTCATCGCCGCGGATGATCCCAGCCAGGCCCGGCGTTTCGTCGAGACCGTCCGTGCGCGCATTCGGAGCCTGACCGAGTAACCCGAACTCGGGCCGGCACGCCCCGAGGTCAGTCCCGGTCTTCGTATCCTTCCCGTGTCCGGCCGCGTCGTCGTCGCCTACCGCATTGGCGGATCGTCGCTGGACATCATCCGCGTGTTCTACGGTGGCCAGGATTATGCGGCATTGTTGCGCGACGATCCTTAAGGCACTTGGCTCTCCAACTCCTCCAACCAAGCCTCCGCCAGCGAATCCGAAGGCGCCCGCCAATCCCCCCGAGGGCTCAGCGACCCCCCCGACGAAATCTTTGGCCCATTCGGCACAGCACTCCGCTTGAACTGGCTGGTGGCGAAGAACCGCCGCAGGAATACCCGCAGCCATGTCTTGATCTCCTCCAGCCCGTAGGCATTCCGCTCGGTAACCCCCGCCGGCCACCGCCCGCGGGAAGAATCCTCCCAGGCGCTCAGCGCCAGAAACGCCACTTTGGACGGCCGGAAGCCCCAGCGCAGCGTGTAGTAAAGGTGAAAATCCTGCAGCTCATAAGGCCCGATCACCGCCTGTGTGCTTTGCACCGCCCCCGTCGCGGCATCCGCCGGCACCAGTTCCGGGCTGATCTCGGTGCCGAGAATCCGCTCCAGCGCCGCCCCCACCGCCTGATCATACTGCGCCGTCGCAATCGCCCAGCGAATCATATGCTGAATCAACGTCTTGGGCAGCGATGCGTTGACGTTGTAATGCGACATATGGTCGCCCACGCCATAGGTGCACCAGCCCAGCGCGGCCTCCGACAGATCGCCCGTCCCCACCACCAGCCCGCCGGAATGATTGGCCAGCCTGAACAGGTAATCCGTCCGCAGGCCCGCCTGCACATTCTCGAAGGTCACGTCATAGACCGGCGGGCCGGGGTGGCCGAGGTCAGACAGCATCTGCGTGCAGAGCGGGCGGATATCCACCTCCCGCGCATCCACCCCCAACCCGCGCATCAGCGCCCAGGCGCTGGATTTCGTGCCCTCCGAGGTCGCGAAGCCCGGCATCGTCACGCCGATGATGTTTTGCCGGGGCAGGCCCAGCCGGTCCATAGTCCGTGCCGCCACAATCAGCGCCTGGGTGGAATCCAGCCCGCCGGAGACGCCGATGACCAGCTTTTGCAGCCCCGTCGCCCGCAGCCGCGTCAGCAGCCCGGCGACCTGGATATTCCAGGTCTCGAAGCAATCCTGGTCCAGCCGTGCGGGCGCGTCGGGCACATAGGGGAAGCGCGGGATGAGCCGGCGCAACGGCAACTCTTCCGTCGGCGGTTCGAGGCAAAACTCCACGGTGCGAAACGCCGCCGGCGCGGCCATCGCGCCATCCCGGAAGGTCCCCACACGCCGGCGTTCCTGCACCAGGCGTTCCACATCGATATCCACGCTCAGCATTTGCGGGCCATCGGCAAAACGTGTGCTCTCGCCCAGTTCTTCTCCATATTCAAAGGCTTGCAGATGGCCGTCCCAGGCCAGGTCGGTGGTGGATTCACCCTGTCCCGCCGCGGTGTAGAGATACGCCGCGATGGCGCGGCGCGACTGCGCGTCGCAAAGCACCCGCCGGTCCTCGCCCTTGGCGACGGTGATAGGCGAGCCGGACATGTTGCAGAGCACCGTGGCGCCCGCCAAAGCGCCGGCGATGGAGGGCGGCACGGGGGCCCAGAGATCCTCGCAGATTTCGACATGGGCGATGAAATCGGCCACGTCGGTGGCGGCGAAGATCAGGTCGGTGCCGAATGGCGCGACCTGTCCGGCCAGCCGTATCTCCCGGGCCGGCGCGGCGGTGGCCGGCGCGATCTGGCGCTTTTCGTAAAACTCCCGGTAATTCGGCAGGAAGGTCTTCGGCACCACCCCCAGCACCCGGCCGCGATGCAACACCACGGCGCAGTTGAACACCGAATGCCCGACCCGCAGCGGCGCGCCGATCATGATCAGCGGCCGCAGATCGGCCGTCGCCTCCGCCACCGTCGCCACCGCAGTTTCCACGGCATCGAGCATCGCGGCCTGAAGCAGCAGGTCTTCGGTCGAATAGCCGCACATCCCCATTTCCGGGAACAGCACCAGTGCCGCGCCATCCGCCGCGGCCTCAACAGCCATGGCGATGGTGGCCTGCGCATTGGCGCGGGGGTGGGCCAGGGCCAGCACCGGGGCGCAGAGCGTGGCCCTCACAAACCCATGGCGGTAGAGTGAGCGGAATGGGAGCATGACCCTAGCCTAGAACGCGGGCGATGACGGCAACAGGCCCGCCGCCATCCGGCCCCTGATGCTCTGCCCCGCCGGAGACGAAAAGCTCCGTCCGCCCCACCGCCGCCGCGATGACGCCACCGACCAGCGCGCGGGCATGGCGCGTGGCGTTGATGTCGCTGTCATCGTTCATGATGTGCCGCGCGCCGCGGATGCGGCCGGTGGTCGATGGCTCCGCCTTGGCCAGAACGGCCACCACGCGGGCTTCATCCTGGGGCTGGAGCTGGCCGGTGGGGGCAAAACCCGCGTCGCGCAGGGCGGCCTGCACCGCCGGGAAGTCGATGCCGTCCTGCATCACCGCGTGCGAAATCCGCAAGGTCCCGCCCCAATCCGGCGAATTGCCCAGTACCAGGATCTCGTTGCAGAGCAGCTCCACCCCGGCCGAGGCGCTGGCCACGCCGGAGAATTTTGCCGTGTTCGTGCCGATATCCGCCTCGGTCACCGCCGCCACCTCGCCCAGCGCCAGTGCCACGCCGAGTGCCGAAGCGCCGCGCGACAGGCCCATGGAATGATAGGTGTCATGCGTTGCCACCGTCTGGCCACGCGCCAGGGCATCGGCGATACGCTCGGAGGTGAGCAGCGGGCATTTGACCTGCACATAATGCACGTCGGTGATGCCGGCTTGGGCGATGGCGGCGCGCACGGCTTCGGCGGTGGCTTCCACCTGCGCCATGCGGCCCATCTCCTCCGGCCGGAATTCGCGCGTGAAACCCGCGCCCATGGCCAGGCGGGGGCCCGGTGCGGGCGTCCCCTCGCCCACCGCGAAGACCAGGAAATGCGGCGAAAGCCCGCCCTCGGAGCCGCCGGACATCACCATGGCGACATCCGGCCGGCCACCGCGGCGCGCCAACATGTGGGTCAGCGCCTGCACGGCATAGGCGCGGGTGAAATCGTTGACGCAGCCATTGCCCTCGGTCTTGCCCAGGATGGCGACGACCTGTGCGGGCGGCAGGCCGGCGTCGAACAGCGCCTCCACGCCAGAGACGTCGCCGGGGTGGCGCATGGGGACACGGTGGAGGATGGCTTGGCGCATGCCCGCGTTATGTCAGAGCGATGAGCCGCCGCAAATCACCAGCTGCTGGCCGGTGATGGCGCCGGCGTCGGGGCCGAGCAGGAAGGCCACCATCCCCGCAACCTCATCGGGCTGGATGTAGCGGCCTATCGGCGGCAGGCGGGGTGCGGCGGCGGCGCGGGCCGGGTCGTGCAGCATGGGCGTGTCGGTCGCCGCCGGCGCCACCACATTCACCGTGATGCCGCGCGGTGCCAGCTCGATGGCCCAGGACCGCGCCATGGCCACCAGCGCGGCCTTGGTGGCGGCGTATTGGCCGCGCCCCGCCGCGCCCTGGGCCGTGCGGCTGCCCAGGAAGATCACCCGGCCGCCATCGGGCATGCGCGGCACCAGCGTATCGGCCAGCCTGGCCGCGACATCGACATGCAGCCGCCACAGCGCCTCCCCGGCCTGCGGGTCCAGTTCGCCCAGGCGCCCGGCGCGCATCACCCCGGCGGCATGCACCAGGGCGTCGGGCGCCAGGCCTTCCACGGCCGCGTCCAGGGCCTCGCGGTCCATCAGGTCCACGGCGCGATGCTCGCACCCCACCGGCGGCGTGCGGCACAGCGCCGTCACCCGCCACCCCCCGGCCAGCAGCCTGGCCGCGATGGCCGCCCCAATCCCCGAGCTCGCGCCCGTCACAACCGCGTGTTTCATCATCGCCCCCCCGCATCTTGACAGCCGCCCCCGCCGGCCACCCCATGGGACCAGGGAAGAACAGCCATGCAAGACACCATAGACAGGGTTGAAAACCTGGCACGCCCCACGGCCGACCCGGCGCGGCTGGAAGCCTTCATCCCCACGCCCTGCGTGCAGAACCATGCCGCCTTCCTGATGCCACTGCCAGGCGGCGATCTCGGCTGCGTCTGGTTCGGCGGCACGCAGGAGGGGGTGCCGGATATTTCTGTCCGTTTCTCCCGCCTCACCCCCGGCGCCGTGGCCTGGTCGGCGCCCGAGACGCTGTCTGACGACCCCACCCGTTCCGAGCAGAATCCGCTGCTGTTCAACGCGCCCGATGGCAGGCTCTGGCTGCTCTGGACGGCGCAGCACGCCGGCAACCAGGACACCGCGATCATCCGCCGGCGCATCAGCCGCGATGGCGGGCGGAGCTGGGGCGAGATCGACACGCTCTTCCCGCAACTCGGCACCTTCATACGCCAGCCCATCACCGTGTTGGCCAATGGCGACTGGCTGCTGCCGATCTGGCGCTGTACCAGGCCGCCGGTGGGGGCCTGGACCGGCGATCTCGACTCCGCCTCGGTCATGGTCTCCAGCGATTCCGGGGCGAGCTGGACCGAGCATCCGGTGCCCGGCAGCACGGGCTGCGTGCACATGAACATCATCGATCTGGGCGGGCAGGGGTTGGTCGCCTTCTACCGCAGCCGCTGGGCGGACCATGTGTATCGCAGCCATTCCGCCAATGGCCGCGACTGGTCGGCGCCCGAGCCTACCATGCTGCCCAACAACAACTCCTCGATCCAGGCGATCCGCCTGGCCGACGGGCGGCTGGCCATGGTGTTCAATGATTCCAGTGCCGCGGACGCCACCGGCCGCCGCATGGGCCTCTATGACGATCTGGGTGACGCGCCCGCCGAGGCGCCCAGCGCCGCGTTTTGGGGCGCGCCGCGCGCGCCGATGACCCTGGCGATCTCCGCCGATGCCGGGCTGACCTGGCCCTGGCGCCGCAACCTGGAGACCGGCGACGGCTATTGCATGACCAACAATTCCAAGGACCGGCTGAACCGGGAATTTTCTTACCCCAGCCTGGTCCAGACCGCCGATGGCATGCTGCACATCGCCTATACCTATTGGCGCCAGGCCATCAAATACGTGGCGGTCCGGCCGGACTGGGCCATGCAATCGGAGGAAAACCCATGACAACTCGTCGCCTTGCCCTTGGCCTGATGCTGGCCGCCCCCGCCGTGCGCGCGCAGCCGGGCTGGCCCACCGCCCGGCCGCTGCGGGTGATCTGCCCCTGGCCGCCGGGCGCGGCCAATGACGCGCTGGCCCGGCTGCTGGCGCAGCGGCTGACGGAAAAGCTTGGCGCCCAGGCGGTGGTGGAAAACCGCACGGGCGGCGCCGGGCTGGTCGGCACCAATGCTGTGCTGCAGGCGCCGCCCGATGGCTACACGCTGCTCGCCTCGGCCTTCAACACCGCCGTCATGCCGCTGGTGCTGCGGGGCGCCCAGTTCGACCCCGAGCGCGACCTGGAGGTCATGGCCCGCACCGCCGCCGCCCCTCTTGTCATGGTCATCAGCGCCAGCCGGCCGGAACGGACGCTGAGCGAGGTGTTGGCCAGCATCCGCGCCCGTCCGCGGGAATGGACAATCGCCATTTCCTCGCTGGGGGCGGCCAGCCACCTCGCCACCATCGAGTTCAACCGCCGCACCGGCGCCGGGCTGGACATGGTGACCTATCGCGGCACCCAGCCGGCGCTGACCGATTTGATGGCCGGCAACACGCCGCTGCTGATCGATGCCAGCTTCGCATTGCTGCCGGCCATCGCCGATGGCCGGGTGCGGGGGCTGGGCATCGCGACCGCCGCGCGCTCGGCCCTGGCGCCCGACCTGCCCACGATGGCCGAGGCCGGGCTGCCCGGCTACGAGTTCCAGTCCTGGTATGGCGTCTGGGCGCCGCGCGGCACCTCGCCCGAGATATGCGAGGGGGTGAACCGCCTGATGCAGGAGACGATGCGCGACCCCGCCATTGCCACCCGCTTGCGGAGCCAGTTGCTGGAGCCGGTGATGGAGAGCATCCCGGACACCCAGGCCTTCATCCGGTCGGAAATCACCCGCGCCACGGCGCTGCTGCGCAGCGTGAACTACCAGCCGGAATAGGGGCTGCCCTGCGGGCATGGCGGCATTGCCCCCTCGGCATTGCCGCAAGCGCCCCCCGCCGCTACAGGAGGGCGCCTTCCCTGCGAGAACCGATTTTGGCAAGCATCGCCCCCACGACCACCACCAACCCCGCCCTCGCCGCCCAGGCCGCCCTCCTCGCGCTGCCGGTGACGGAGGAGCGGCGCATGGCCGATGCCATCCGCGTGCTGGCGATGGACGCCGTCCAGAAGGCCAATTCCGGCCATCCCGGCATGCCTATGGGCATGGCCGATGCCGCGACCGCACTCTGGTCCCGCGTGCTGAAATACGACGCCGCCGACCCGACCTGGCCGGACCGCGACCGTTTCGTGCTCTCGGCCGGGCATGGCTCCATGCTGCTTTATGCCCTGCTGCACCTGACCGGGCATGCGGGGATGTCGATGGACGACATCCGCAACTTCCGCCAACTGCACAGCGTTGCCGCCGGCCACCCCGAACGTGGCGAGCATCCCGCCATCGAAATGACCACCGGCCCGCTGGGCCAGGGCATTTCCACCGCCGTGGGCATGGCGCTGGCCGAGCGGCACTTGGCAGCGCGCTTCGGCAAGTCGCTGGTCGATCACCGCACCTGGGTCATCGCCTCGGATGGTGACCTGCAGGAGGGCATTTCGCACGAGGCCGCCTCGCTGGCCGGGCATTACCGGTTGGACAAACTCTGTGTCCTTTGGGATGACAACGGCATCTCCATCGATGGCAGCACCGAGCTTTCCTTCACCGAAGACGTGCTGAAGCGCTTCCAGGCCTATGGCTGGGCAGTGAAGCGGGTGAATGGGCACAGCCCGCAGGCCCTGCTGGGCGCCATGGGCTATGCGCTGCGCAGCCGCAAGCCGACGCTGATCGCCTGCCGCACCATCATCGGTTTCGCCGCGCCGAAGAAGGCCGGCACCGCGGGCAGCCATGGCGCGCCGCTGGGGTCCGATGAGATCGACGGCGCCCGCGCCGCCATGGGCTGGAACCACCCGCCCTTCGAAATCCCCGAGGGCCTGAAGGCGCTATGGGAAAAGGCCGGCAGCCGGGGCGGCGGCACCCGCCGTTCCTGGCTCAAGCGCCTGGCCCGCCACCCGCAAAAGGCCGAGTTCGAGCGAGCGACGGCCGGGCGGCTTCCTGAGGGTTGGATGGATGCGCTCAACGCCCATCGCGCCGCCATCGCGGAAAGCAAGCCCAAGATCGGCACCCGCATCGCCAGCCAGCAGGCGCTGGCCGCCCTGGTGCCCGCGGTGCCGGAGATGATCGGTGGCTCGGCCGACCTCACGGGGTCCAACAACACCGATGTGAAGGGCGTGCCTGCCATGCGCCCGGGCGATTACGCCGGGCGATACATCCATTACGGCGTGCGCGAGCATGGCATGGCCGCGGCCATGAACGGCATGGCGCTGCATGGCGGCATCATCCCCTATTCCGGCACCTTCCTGATTTTTGCCGACTACCTGCGGCCCTCGCTGCGCCTTGCCGCGCTGATGGGCACACGCGTGGTGCATGTGCTGACCCATGACAGCATCGGCTTGGGCGAGGATGGGCCGACGCATCAGCCGGTGGAAACCCTGGCCTCGCTGCGCTGCATCCCCAACCTGCACGTCTTCCGCCCCGCCGATGCGATGGAAACGGCGGAATGCTGGGAGCTGGCGCTGCGCCGGGCCGATGGTCCCTCGGTGCTGGCGCTGACCCGCCAGGCCGTGCCGGCGCTGCGCGATGACGCCGGCGAGAACCGTTCGGCGCGCGGCGGCTATGTGCTGGCCGAGGCGTTGAGGCCGCGCCAGGCGACGCTGATCGCCACTGGCAGCGAAGTCTCACTGGCCATGACCGCACGGAAGATGCTGGCCGAGGCCGGCATCCAGGTCGCTGTCGTCTCGCTGCCCTGCTGGGAGATTTTCGCGGCGCAGCCCGCCGAATACCGCGACGCCGTGCTGGGCGCGGCACCCCGCGTGGGGATCGAGGCCGCGCTGCGCTTCGGTTGGGACAGCCTGATCGGTGCCGATGGCATATTCATCGGCATGACCGGCTTCGGCGCCTCGGCGCCGGCGGACAAGCTGTTCGAACACTTCGGAATCACGCCCGCCGCGGTGGTCGCGGCGGTGCAGAAAACACTGGGATAAGGGGCCGAGAAAATGGCTGTGAAGGTTGGGATCAATGGCTTTGGGCGCATCGGCCGCCTGGTGCTGCGCGCGATGATCGAGAGCGGCCGCACCGATGTGGAATGCATCGCCATCAACGACCTGGGCTCGGTCGAAGCCAATGCGCATCTGTTCAAATACGACACGGTGCATGGCCGCTTCGACGGCGAAGTGACGGTGGATGGCCAGGCCATCACCATCAAGCGCAATGGCCGCACCTATGGCCCGATCGTGGTCAGCGCCGAGCGCGATCCCTCCAAGGTCCCGTTCAAGGGCGTGGACGTGGCGATGGAATGCACCGGCATCTTCACCAGCAAGGAGCGCGCCTCCGCCCTGATCACCGCCGGCGCGCGGAAGGTGATCATCTCGGCCCCGGGCGACAATGCCGACGCCACGATCGTCTACGGGGTGAACGAGAAGACGCTGACCGCCGACATGACGGTGATCTCCAACGCCTCCTGCACCACCAATTGCCTGGCGCCGATGGCCTATATCCTGAACAAGGAGTTCGGCATCGAGCGCGGCTACATGGTCACGATCCACGCCTATACCGGCGACCAGAACACGGTGGACACGCTGCACAAGGACCTGCGCCGGGCGCGGGCCGCCGCCGTCAGCATGATCCCGACCAGCACCGGTGCGGCCAAGGCCGTGGGGCTGGTGCTGCCCGAGCTGGCCGGCAAGCTGGATGGCACGGCGATTCGTGTGCCCACCCCCAATGTCTCGCTGATCTCGCTGGATGTGAACCTGAAGACGGCGGGGGTGACCAAGGAGCAGGTGAACGCCGCACTCAAGGCTGCCTCGGAAGGGGAACTGAAGGGCATCCTGGACTACACGACCGAACAGCTCGTCAGCATCGACTTCAACACCAACCCCGCCAGCTGCACCTTCGACGCGACGCAGACGCAGAGCCTGGACAATGGCGGGATGGTGCGGGTGATGGGGTGGTACGACAATGAGTGGGGCTTCTCGAACCGGATGAGCGATACGGCGGCGCTGTTCGGCTCGCTTTAGACCGGTCCTGACAGGGGGCAGGAGCGACGGCGCTCCAGCCTCCTGCGGCACCCCGCCTTGGGCGGAATTCATGGCGGTGGGTTGACACCCCCGCCGGGCTGCGGCCTCTACCGCGTCGACCCATTCAAGGCCTCCCATGCACGCCTACCGCACCCACACCTGCGGCGCGCTTCGCGCCGAGCACGCCGGCCAGACGGCCCGCCTTTCCGGCTGGGTGCACCGCAAGCGCGACCATGGCGGGCTGCTCTTCATCGATTTGCGCGACCATTATGGCCTGACGCAATGCGTCATCACGCCCAATTCCCCGGTCTTCGCCGCGGCCGACAAGCTGCGCCCCGAAAGCGTGGTGACGCTGACCGGCGATGTGGTGGCGCGCGAGGGCGGGACGGTGAACGAGAAGCTCCCCACCGGCGCCATTGAGCTGCGGGTGCGCGAGCTTGTGGTGCAGGGCGCGGCCGAAGTCCTGCCCATCCAGGTCGCCGGCGAACAGGAATTCCCCGAGGAGCTGCGCCTGCGCTATCGCTTCCTGGACCTGCGCCGCGAACGCCAGCACCGCAACCTGCTGCTGCGCTCGGGCGTCATCGCCTCCATCCGCCGCCGGATGATCGAGCAGGGTTTCACGGAGTTCCAGACGCCGATCCTGACGGCATCCTCGCCCGAGGGCGCGCGCGATTTTCTGGTGCCCGCGCGCAACCACCCCGGCAAGTTCTACGCCCTGCCGCAGGCGCCTCAGCAATTCAAGCAGTTGGCGATGGTCGCGGGTTTTGATCGCTACTTCCAGATCGCCCCCTGCTTCCGCGATGAAGCGTCGCGCGCCGACCGTTCCCCCGGCGAATTCTACCAGCTCGATTTCGAGATGAGCTTTGTGACGCAGGAAGACGTCTTCGCCGCGATCGAGCCGGTGCTGGCCGGGGTCTTCGAGGAATTCAACGGTTTCACCGGCGCGAAGCGTGTCGTCACCCCGGCCCCCTTCCCGCGCATTCCCTATGACACCTCGATGCTGGAATTCGGCTCGGACAAGCCCGATCTGCGCAACCCGCTGCGGATCACCGATGTGACGTCGCAATTTTCCGGCGGCGCCTTTGGGTTGTTCGCCAAGGTGACGGCCGGCGGCGGCGTGGTTCGCGCCATCCCCGCCCCCGGCGCAGCCTCCCGCCCGCGCTCCTTCTTCGACAGCCAGAATGAATGGGCGCGCAGCGAGGGCGCCGGCGGCCTGGGCTACATTTCCTTCGCCAATGGCGAGGCCGTCGGCCCCATCGCCAAGAACCTGGAGCCCGAGCGCGTCGCCGCCATCAAGGCTGCGTGTGGGCTGAGCGACGGCGACGCCGTGTTCTTCTCGGCGGGCAAGGAACTCGACGCCGCCAAGCTCGCCGGCAAGGCGCGCAACCGCATCGGCCAGGAGCTAGGCCTTTACGAGGAAAACGCCTACCGCTTCTGCTGGGTCACCGATTTCCCGATGTACGAGCTGAACGAGGACACCGGCCTGATCGATTTCAGCCACAACCCTTTCTCGATGCCGCAGGGCGAGCTGGAAGCCCTGAACACGATGGACCCGCTGGATATCAAGGCTTATCAATACGACATCGTCTGCAACGGCATCGAGCTGTCTTCCGGCGCCATCCGCAACCACCGCCCCGAAATCATGCTCCGCGCCTTCGAGATCGCCGGCTACGGCCCAGATGTGGTGGAGGCCCGCTTCGGCGGCATGCTCAACGCCTTCCGCTATGGCGCGCCCCCGCATGGTGGCTCGGCCCCTGGCATCGACCGCATCGTCATGCTGCTGGCCGATGAGCCGAACATCCGCGAGGTCATTCTTTTCCCGATGAACCAGCAGGCCGAGGATTTGATGATGGGCGCCCCCGCCCCCATCGAACCCGCCCGCCTGAAGGAGCTTTCCATCAAATTGGACCTTCCGGCGCCGAAGCCGGGTGCAAGTGGCGGCAAACCCGCCTAGATGGGTGGGATGAAACACGCCCTGCTAGCCGGCTTCCTGGCGCTTGCGCCGCTCATGGCCACGGCCGCTCCCGTGGAGGGCGCGGCCGACATGGTGGCGCATCGCGCGGCCTATCGCCTGACGCTGGACCGCGCGCGGGACAGCGCGGGCATTCAGCGGGCGGAGGGCGCCATGCTGTTCGAGGTGCAGGATGCCTGCGAGGCCTGGGCGACACGCCAGCGCTTCACCCTGGTGGTGCAGGACCGCGACGGCAATTCGATCGAGACCAGCAGCGACTACTCCACCCTGGAGAGCAAGGATGGCCGCAGCCTGCGCTTCTCGCTCACCCAGGTGACCGAGGGTGCGGTGACGAGCCGCGTCTCGGGCGAGGCGACGCTGGGCGAGAATGGCGGCCGTGTGGTCTTCGCCGACCCCTCGCCCAACGAAATGTCGCTGCCGCCCGGCACGCTCTTCCCGATGATCCACACCATCCGCGCGCTGGCCGCCGCGCGCGCCGGACAGCGCCTGGTGGTGGCGCCGCTGCTGGATGGCACCACGGCCGATGGGCCACAGGACACGACGACGATCATCACCGGCGGCTGGCTGGCGGCGGCGACCAATGCGCGCTTTCCGGCGCTGTCGGAGCTGGCTTCGGCCCGTATGCGAATCGCCTTCTTCGAGCCGGGGCAGCAGGGCGGCGCGTCGACCCCGGGCTATGAGGTCTCGCTGCGCTACTGGTCCAACGGCATCGCCGATGAGCTGAAGATGGACTTTGGTGAGTTCGTGGTGGATGGGCAGATGCTGGAATTGGCGGTGGCGACGACCGGCGGCTGTTAACGCGGCCTCATAAGCTCCGGCAGCACCAGCTTGCGCACCGCTTCCTCCCCCGCCGCGGCGATGCGTTCGGCGCCGATCAGCGCCTCCGGGTCATCGCTGTTGCGCCAGGCCTTGTACTCATCCTCGTAGGGCAGGCCCATGCCCTCGGCCAGCAGATGCACCCAGTTTACCACGCGGATGCCGTGGGTGCGTTCCAGCCCCACCAGCTCGCGGTGGCAGGAATGGAAGATGGTGACGAGCGTATCGGCGCCTGTCGCCTCCATTGCAGCCAGCATGCTGGCCTTGGCGTCGGCCAGTGCGCCGGGGATGCTGGCCAGGCCGAAGCACATGTAGCTGGGGGCGCGATAGGGGTGGTCCAGCACCGTCACGCCGGGGATCAGGCGCAGCAGCCCGGGCACCGCCTCATTCACCCCCGTGCCATTGCCGATATGCATGTCGATCAGCACGCGACCGGCCACAGGCTGGGTCAGCAGGGGGACCAGGGCATCCCGCCGCTGCCACAACGCCTGGGCCAGATGCGCGCTTTCCGCCTGCTTGCCCTGGGTGGCGCCCATGAAATCGTCCAGGTTCATGTGGCAGGTCGGGCACCAGGTGATGACCTGCTTCGTGCCGCTTTCGTTGAAGCTGTTCATGGTTCGGTTGGCCATGCCCTCGGCGATGCGCGGCGTGCTTTCCTTCGGGGCGCCGCAGCAGGCCGAGGGGCCGCCGGTGGGCTGGGCACCCACGCCCACCGCTTCCAGCATATGCGTGCCCAGGCGGATGATCTCCGCATGGCGCGTCATGTTGCACCCGTACCAGAACAGGGCGTCGGTCATAGCCACTCCTTTTGTTCGGTCTCGGAAAACCCCAGCCGGGCGAAGGCCTTTGCGCGCGACATGGCGTCGCGGGCGTCTCGCGGCGGGATGGTGCCGTTTTCCTGCGCGGTGAACTTGGCCAGGCGGAGCAGCAGCATGGGGTCCACCGCCTCCGGGCAGGCGGGGATGCACACGGCGCTGCGGGTGCAGGCGGCCACCCAGCCGCGGGAGGCTGCATCGCCCGCGCCACCCTGCAACAGCGCCAGCACGCCGCGCACCGTGTCGCCGGGGGAAGCGCCCTGGGCGGCGGGCACATAGGCGATCATCGGGCAGGCCTCGAAACAGGCGCCGCAGGCGGTGCAGGCGGCCAGCATGCGGGCGGATTCCGCCGCGCGCAGCTCCGCCCAGTTCGCGTAGCGCGGCGCGACATCATTTCGCGATGCGCTGGGCGCGACATCGCTGCGCGATGCGCTGACTACCATCCGTTCACCCTGCGCCACACGGCGATCACCTCCCGCCCTCCATCCACAACATGATAGCAGGGATGGGCGGCGGCGGTCATGCAGGTGTGGTTGGGCGCGACCCGTACCTTGGCGCCGATCGGCAGGTCCGGCGCCGGCGAGACCTCACCATGCTCCTGATGCGTGCGCGTCATGATGGCCTGGCCGAAGCTGGCCGCGCCATCCAGGTCCAGCATCAGCCCGAACCCGTAATCCAACGGCGCGGCTGATGTCGAACGATCCTTGCTCATCGCCAAGCCGCCGGCATCGAGCAGCACCGCACCCCGCCCCGGCTTGCGGCCGATGACGCTGGCCAGCACGGTCATGGCGATATCGTCCAGCCCATGGGTGCCGAGCTGCGCCTGGAACAGGTCGCCGAACATATAGACCCCCGCGCGCACCTCGGTGATGCCGGCCAGGGATTGCGCGTAAAGCGCGGTGGGTGACGAACCCAGCGAGACGATCTCCACCGCCAGCCCCGCATCGCGCAGCGCCTGGGCCGCGTCGGCCGCGCCGCTGCGCTCCTGCTCGGCGATGCGGCGCATATCCTCCTCCGACCGGCCGGCATAGGAATGGCCGGCATGGGTGAAGATGCCGGCCAGCTTCGGGCCGAGAATGCGGGCGATGGCCAAAGCCTCGTCCGGTGCCACGCCGCCGCGGCCTTCGCCGACATCGATTTCCACCAGGGCGCTGATGTCGCCGGGATGCGCGGCGATGGCGGCGGCGGCTTCCGCGTCATCGGTGATGACCTTCAGGCCGAGTGCCGAGGCCTGGTCCAGCTTTTGCGGCGTGATGCCGACGGCATAGATCTGATCCCGCCAGCCGCCATCGAAAAAGTAGCGCGCCTCGGCCAGGGTGGAGACGGTGATGGGGCCGAAGCCCGGCGCGGCCAGTTCGGCCACCTTCAGGCTCTTCGCGGTCTTCATATGCGGCCGCAGTACGACGCCGGGGTGCCTGATGATGGCGGCCTGCATGTGTGCGAGGTTGCGCCTGAGGATGCCCAGATCCAGCACCAGGCAGGGGGTCGGTAGGTCATCGAGGGTCATGGCCAAAAGGCCTCCGCATCCAGGGGCATCATCGGGCGAGGGATATGCTTCCAGTCGAAGCGCGAGAAGATGGGCGAGGTCAGCCCCGGCCCGTCCACCTCCACCACCTGCTCATGCGGGAAGAACTCATCGAACCCCGCCCGAAAGTGCCCGCGCGACTTCACCACCACCGCGCGCATCGCGGAGAGATCGATGCCGAGATGTTCGAAAAACGCCGGATCCGCGCATTGCGCCCGGTTGCTGATGACGACGACGGCGATGCCGCCGATCTGCAGCCAGGCCGTCGCGCCCAGGCGCATCGCCACGCCCTGGTAAAGCCCCCGCCGCCCCGTCACCTGGCCGTCCGACAGCGCGCGCACGCTGGCCGGCGCTTCGAACGGCTTGCTGAAGCCATCGCCGCCCGCCCGGTTGAAACGCGCGGTGAAAGCCGCACCCACGCCCAACGCATGCGCCTCGGCCGCCAGATCGGCATCGATGATGCATCCAAAGGCGGCGTCGTCCACTCCGGCCGCGGAAAACGCGCGAAGAATCTCCATGGTGTTGCCCGAGCCGCCGCCGCCCGGATTATCGGCCACATCGGCAAAGGCCAGGGCCACGGGGCTTTCCGCCAGCCGCGCCAGCGCGTCGGGGATGGAGGTCAGCTTTGCCACGAAGCGGTCCCGCCGCCTCCAACAGGCCTGCGCCAGCTCATCCGCCAGGGCCTCGGCGACGTGCTGCTTGGTGCCCGTCACCACCACGGTCATGCCGTTGAACGGCGTGTCGCCATAAGCAAAGCCACCCATCACCGAGACATTGGCGATGCTGTGCTGCTCGGCCATGCAGGCCTGGCCCAGATCGATCACCTCGGCATAGGGCCCCTGCGCCGTGAGCATGGAGACGGTGGGCGCCATGATCGGCAGGCGGCGATGGGCGCGCAGAAACGTCTCGCCCTCCAGAAGGCGCAGCATGAGGTGCGCGCTTTCGGCGCCGCGCACCCGCATGTCGACATGCGGGTTGGTGCGGTAGCCGACGAAGGCGTCGTTCAGCGCGACATTCTCGGCTGAGATATTGGCGTGCAGGTCATAGACGCAGACGAAGGGGATATCGCCGAGGATTTCCCGCACCAGGGATTGCAGCGCGGCCTCGGGGTCCAGCAATTCCGTGGTGAGGCCGGCGCCGTGCAAAACGGCGAAGCAGCCATCGCAATCGCCGCGCAGCTTTTCCAGCCCGGCTCGCCATTCGGCGAGAAAGCCCTGGAAGACGGCGTGGTCCACCGGGCCATTGGGCTCGGCCATGGCCAGCATGATGGGGTGGGGGCGCCAGGGGCCGGTCTCGTCCATGGTGGTGACGAAGCCCGGCATTTCGCCCAGCGCGGCGGGGGAGGCGGAGCGGGCGTCGCGCACCATGTCGGCGCCGCGGAGCAGGCAGCGGGTTTCGAAATCCCGCAGCGTGGCGACAGGTGCCCAGCGGTTGCATTCGATGGAAAAGCCCAGCAGGGCGATGCGCGGATTCAAATCGAGACCCCCAGGAATTCGGCATAGCGCGGCGTGGCCTTCAGCCCGGTGCCGGTGAGGACGACCACGGTGGCCTCACGCGCGGCGATGGCGCCCGCCGCCAGCAGTTTCCCGAAAGCGGCGGCGGCCTGGGCGCAGGTCGGCTCCACATAGACGCCGCGCCGCGCCAACATCAGCGCGGCCTCGGCGATCTCCGCCTCCTCCAGCAGCACCGCACCGCCGCCGCTCTCGCGCATGGCCTGGATGCATTCGGCGGCCCGCAGCGGCTGGGCGATGGCCGTGCCCTCGGCGATGGTCGGCTGCGCAGCCTGCGCGGGCAGGCCCAGCGCCGCACGGGCGATGGGGCCGCAATTGGCGGGCTGGGCCGCGAAAATGCGGGGCATGCGGGCGATTTGCCCGGCCCGCAGCAACTCCGAAAACCCGATATGCAGGCCCAGTACGTTCGACCCCGCGCCGCAGGGGACGATGACATTGTCCGGCAGCCCGTCCTCCCACAGCTCATAGGCCAGGCTCTTGGTGCCGTGCAGGAAGAAGGGGTGCCAGTTGTGGCTGGCATAGAAGCGGTTGGCGGCATCCGCCTCGGCCGCATCGGCGCAATCCTGGCGGGTTCCCGGCACCAGCTCGATGGCGGCACCGGAAGCGCGCGACTGCACCGTCTTGGCCGGCGAGGTGCTGGCCGGCACCATGATCTTCGCGCGCATCCCCCCCGCGGCGGCATAGGCCGAAACCGCGGCGCCGCCATTGCCGGAAGAATCCTCCAGCACGTCATCAATCCCCTGGTCGCGCAGCAGGGAGAGCATCACCGAGGCGCCGCGATCCTTGAACGATCCGGTGGGCATGAACCATTCGCATTTCAGCAGCGCGGTGCCCTGGCCGATGGCCATTTCCACGATGGGCGTGCAGCCCTCACCCATGGAAATCGGAGCGCGCGGCTGGAACGGCAAGGCCGCCGCATAGCGCCAGATCGAACGCTTGCCGCGGTCGATCTCGTCGCGCCCGATGCCCGGTAGAGGCGTCAGCAGCAGCGGCTGTTTCGCGTCGCCGCACCAGCGCGGCACGTCGAGGGGCCAGATCTGGCCGGATTTGGGGTCGAGATACATGGCCCTCAGGGTTGCGCGGGGCCGCACCCGCTGCAAGCCTGCCTGATATGGACACAGAACTCCTCGCCCTCACCCAGGCCCTGGTGCGGATCGACAGCCGCAGCAACCTCTCCAACATCCCCGTCGCTGACCGGATCGAGGCCGAGCTCGGCGGCTTCGAGATCGAACGCATCGACTACATCGACGCTGCCGGGGTGGCGAAGCGGGCGCTGGTGGCGCATCGCGGCCCCTCGGGCGGCTTCGGTCTTTCCGGCCACATGGACACGGTGCCGGCCACGGGGTGGGAGAGCGACCCGTGGTCCGGCCGGTTCGAGAACGGCATCATCCACGGCCTGGGCAGCCAGGACATGAAGGGCGCGGTGGCCGCCTGCATCCTGGCCGCCCGTCGCGCCCCAGAAAACATCGGCGCCACGCTGCTGATCACCGCCGATGAGGAAACCACCAAGGCCGGCGCCCGGGCCATTGCCGAGCGCAGCGAACTGGCGCGGGCGCAGAACCTGCGCGGCATCTTCGTGGCCGAGCCCACCAGCCTGACCCCGGTGCGCGGCCACCGCGTGCACATCCAGTTCAAGGCCGAGGCGATGGGCGTGCAGGCGCATTCCTCCACCGGCCAGGGCACCAATGCCAATTGGGCGATGATCCCCTTCCTGGCCGAGATGAAGAGCGTGTTCGAACGCCTGCGCAGCGACCCCACCTTGCAGGACACGAATTACGATCCGCCCTTCAGCGATTTCAACCTGGTGGTCGACAACCACGGCACGGCCAACAACGTGACCGTGGCGCTCGCCACCGCTCACATAAAATTCCGCTACAGCCGGGGCGTGGACCCGGCCCCGGTGCTGGATGCGGTGCGCGGCGCCGCCCGCCGCGCCGGCCTCAAGCTGACCGAGGCGCGGGAGGGCGCGCCGCCGGAGCTGCCTTTGGATCACCCGCTGGTGGCACTCGCCGTGCGCCACACCAACCGTCCCGCGACGACGGCGCCTTATGGCACCGATGCTTCGGAGTTGCAGGATATCGCCCCCTGTGTGGTGCTGGGGCCCGGAGACATCTCCACCGCGCACACCCCGCATGAATGCGTGGCCCTGGCCGATCTGGAGGCGGCGTGCGAGCTTTTCGCCCGGCTGCTCGCAGCCCAAGAGTAGAATACTTCAGTCCGAATAGGGAAACGCCATGATCGACTTCGCCTCGCTGGATCCGCTGATCCGGCCGCGCTCCATTGCCGTCATCGGCGCGTCCGACGATCCCAGCCGCATCGGCGGCCGGCCCATCGCCTATATGCAGAGCCAGAATTTCCAGGGCGAGATCTACCCGGTCAATCCGAAGCGCGATGTCATCCAGGGCCTGCGCGCCTATGCCGATGTGGCGTCGCTGCCCGCCGTGCCGGATGTCGCGGTCATCGCCGTGGCCGGCGACGCCGCGATGGAAGCCGTGGCCGCGCTGGGCGAGAAGGGTTGCCGCGGCATCATCATGTTCACCGCCGGCTTCGCCGAGATGGACGAGGCCGGCGCCGCCCGGCAGGAGGCGCTGGTCCGCATCGTTCGCCGCTATGGCATGCGGCTGCTGGGGCCGAACTGCCTGGGGCTGTTCAACGCCGCAATCGGTTTCTACCCCATCTTCTCCTCCAGCTTCGAGACCGGCTGGCCGCTGCCCGGGCGCATCGGCATCGCGTCGCAATCCGGCGCCTATGGCACGCATGTCTATTCGGTGGCGCGCAACCGTTTTCTTGGCACGCCAGTCTGCGTCACCACGGGCAATGAGGCGGATGTGTCGCTGGGCGATGTGCTGGGCTGGATGGCTGGAGCGCCAGAGGTGGACGTGATCTGCGCCTATGCCGAGGGCATTCGCGAATCGGAAAAATTCCTGGCCGCCCTGGACCTGGCGCGCCGGAACAAGAAGCCCATCGTGATGATGAAGGTCGGCCGCTCCGCCCTGGGGGGCGAGGCCGCCAAATCCCACACTGCCTCGATCGCCGGTGATGACGCGGTGACGGACGCGGTGCTGCGCGAATTCGGCGTGCTACGGGCGAAAAACACCGAGGAGGCGCTGGACATCGCCTATGCCGCCACCCGGCGCATCTACCCCGTCCACAACACGCTGGGCGTGCTGACGGTGAGCGGCGGCGCCGGCGTGCTGATCTCCGACGCGGCCGATCTGCTGGGTTTTGCCATGCCCGCCATGCCCGAGGCGGCGCAGGCGATGCTGCGCGAAAAAATCTCCTTCTGCGCGCCGCGCAATCCGGTGGATTGCACGGCACAGACCTTCAACCAGCCCGCGATGATCGGCGAATTCGCCGAAAGCCTGGCGGTGGACGGCGGCTACACCTCCATCATCGGCTTCTTCACCCAGGCCGGCGGCAGCAAGTCCATGGGCGGCCATATCCGCACGCAGATGACCCGGGTGATGCGACAGCACCCCGACCGCCTATGGTGCATGAGCGTGATCGCGCCGGCCAAGATGGTGCAGGAGTACCAGGATGACGGCTTCCTGGTGTTCGAGGACCCGACCCGCGCGGTTGTCGCGCTGCACGCCATGGAGTTCTTCGGCCGTGCCTTCGCCGCCGAACCCGCGCCGCCGCCGCCCCTGCCGGTGGTGGAGTTGCCGGCGACAACACCCTCCGAGGCCGAGGCCAAGCGCATCCTCGCCGCCGCCGGCGTGCCCGCGGTGCCCGAGGCCGCCTGCGCCGATGCCGAAAGCGCCCTGCGCGCGGCGGAGGCCTTCGGCTACCCCGTGGTGCTGAAAATCCTCTCGCCCGACATCATCCACAAATCGGAGATCGGCGGCGTCATCCTGGACGTCCTCGACGCTGCCGCGGTGCGGGAAAACTTCGCCACGCTGATCGAGCGCGGCACCGCGCATGGCCGAATGGAGGGCGTGTTGGTCGCCAAGCAGATCAAGGGCGGCACCGAGATGGCCATGGGCATCGTGAACGACCCGGTCTTCGGCCCCATCGCCATGGTGGGTCTGGGCGGCATCTTCATCGAGGTGCTGAAGGACGTGGCCTTCCGCCGCTGCCCCTTCGGCCAGGCCGAGGCCGAAGCGATGATCCGCGGCCTGAAAGGTTTTTCGTTGTTGGACGGCGCCCGCGGCCGGCCGAAAGCCGATCTTGCCGCGCTGGCCGCGACGCTCTCCAACCTCAGCACCTTCGCCAGCGCCGCCGGCCCGCGCCTGCTGGCGGTGGACATCAACCCGGTCTTCGCCCTGCCCGCAGGTTGTTTTGCCGCGGATGCCGTGATCGAGCTTGCTCGGGGTTAAAACGACAAAAATAGCATCAATATCGTATTTTCAGTTACTTCCTCGATCCGGTGTGAGCACTGGCCACGTTTTCGAATGGGCAAGTCTTGCGGATCCACAAGACTGCGCTCACCGGCCAAAATTTGCCGGATCGCTAGAACATGGCGGGCGCGAGCCGCAGAACCGCCGGGTGGCAACCATCCTGCGTTGAGTACCGCCCGCCGTATGGCAGGGTTGCAGGAAAGGCCGTCCTACCCAGGCTGGCCTTTGTTGTTATCATCGGCGCAACAATGGAGAGCGCCATGACCCCGTATGAGACATTCAAGGCCCTGCATGCCTCACCCGGCGCCTTCGTCATGCCCAACCCCTGGGATGGGATGTCGGCTCTGATGATGAAGGCCGAGGGCTTTCAGGCCATCGCCTCCAGCTCGCTCGCCATTGCCTTCGCCATGGGCGTGCCCGACGCCCGCGCGGCCGTGACGCGCGAGGCAGCCATCGCGAATGCGGCGCTGATGGCGCGCCTGACCGGGCTGCCGGTGAATGGCGACCTGGAGGATGGCTTCGGCCCCGAACCCGAAGATTGCGTAGCCACCGTGGAGGCCGCCATCGCGGCTGGCCTCGCAGGGTTGGGGATCGAGGACATCACCACCGACCCCACCCGGCCCATCCATCACTTCGACCACGCGGTGGCGCGCATCAAGGCGGCCGCGGCCGCCGCGAAGGGCCGCATCCTGCTGACCGCGCGGGCGGATAACTTCCTCCATGGCCGGCCGGACCTGGACGACACCATCCGCCGCCTGGTCGCCTTCGCCGAGGTCGGCGCCGATGTGCTCTACGCCCCCGGCCTGCCCGACATGGCGGCGATCGAGGCGGTGGTGCGCGCGGTGGCGCCGCTGCCGGTCAATGTGGTGGGCGGCCCGCGCACGGGTCCGGTGCCTGTTGCCACCCTGGCGGCGGCTGGGGTCAGGCGGGTATCACTCGGCGGCGCGCTGTACCGCCACTGCATGGGTGCGCTCAGCGAGGCAGCGAAGCAGATGCGCGGGGGCGAGTTGGGCTTCCTGGCGGCGGCGCCCACCACCGGCAGCCTGAATAGGCTGCTGCCCCCGGCTTGACCCAGGGCACGCGGGTAAGCCAATAGGGTCCAGGGAACGCCGATCCCCACAAGGAGGACCTCATGCCGAAAATTCGCCGCCGCGCCCTGTTGGGCGCCTCCGCCACCCTAGCCCTTGCCAGCCCCGCGCTGGCTTTCCCCGACCGCACGGTCCGCATCATTTCCGGCTATCCGCCGGGCGGGCTGAACGACATCATCTGCCGGGCGATCGCCCCCTCGCTGACCGCCGTGCTGGGCCAGCCCGTGGTGATCGAGAACCGGCCAGGCGCCAATGGCAGCCTGGGCGCCACCGCCGTCGCGCGCGCCGCACCCGATGGCCACACGCTGTGGATGGGCATTGTCGATACCCAGGCGATCAACCCCTTCGCCTATCGCAACCTGTCCTATGACCCGGACCGCGACCTGGCGCCGATCAGCCTGATCGGGAAATTCCCCTTCGCCCTGGTGGTGGGGCCGAGCAAGCCGAATATCCGCAGCTTCCAGGACCTGATCGAGGCCGCCCGCCCCCGCGCGGACGCCATCACCTATGCCAGCTGGGGTGTGGCCTCCACGCCGCATCTGGCGACCGAGCGCATCCTGCAGAACCGCGGCGTGCGCGCGTTGCATGTGCCCTTCGTCGGCCAGGCGCCGGCCATGCAGGCCATTCTGGCCAGCCAGGTGGATTTCTTCGCCCTGCCCGCCGGCGGCGCCGAGAGCCTGGTGCGCGGCGGCGGTGCCCGCGCGGTCGCCGTGCTGGCGCCGGGCGAGGTGCCGCTCTTCCCCGGCGTGCCCACGGTCAGCAGCTTCGGCGTGCCGCTGGACAGCGGGCTGTGGAAGGCGATCTACGCGCCGGCCCGCACCCCGGCACCCATTATCGCGCAGCTGAACGCCGCGGTGCGGCAGGCGATGACCGCGCCGCAATTCATGGAAGTGATGCGCCAGCAGGGTGCTACGCCCCAGCCCACGACGCCGGAATGGCTGGGCGAGTTCCAGCGCAGCGAACGCGCGGCCTGGGGCGAGGTCGTGCGCTCGACCAACGCCTTGGTGGACTGAGCGCTTGTACCGGCTGATCAGCGCGACACCCTCGCCCTATGCGCGCAAGGTGAGGATTGCGCTGATTGAGAAGGGCATTCCCTTCGAGACCCGGACGGAGGTGCCCTGGCACGCCGATACCGTGACACCGGCCTATAACCCGCTGGAAAAGCTGCCCGTCCTGATCACCGCGGACGGGCGGGGCATCTACGAAAGCCGCTACATCCTGGAATGGCTGGAGGTGATGCACCCCGAGCCGCCGCTGTTGCCGCGCGACCCCATGGCGGCGCTGGCGGCGCGGCAGGTCGAGGTGATCTGCGACGGCATCTGCGATGCCACGGTGCTGCTGTTTTTCGAGCGCCGGCGCGAGGCGCCGAGCGCGCCCTGGATCGGCAGGCAGCGGCGCAAGATCGATGGCGGGCTGGCGGCGTTGGCGGCCAACCCCGCCATCGGCCAGGGCTTCGGCCTGGCCGAGATCTGCGCGGGGACGGTGCTGCGCTACCTCTCCGTGCGATACGCTGAACACCCTTGGGCCGCGCGGCACCCCGGGCTGGCGGCGCTGAGCGCAGGGCTGGAACAACGGGCCAGCTTTGCGGCGACGGTGCCTGTGCCGCAGAACATCACCGAGGCGGTGGTTTAGGTCACCCTGTCCAGTTCCTCGGCCGAAAGCCCCGCCGGCACGATCGTCATCGGCACCCGCATCCGCGTGGCGTAGCGCCCGGTCAGCGCCGCGATCAGCGGCCCGGGCCCGCCATTTCCCGGTGCCGCGGCCAGCACCAGGATGGAGATGGTCTTCTCCTCCGCCAGCAGCTTCAGCAATTCCTCGCGCGGGTCGCCCTCGCGGATGATCAGCAGCGGCACGCCGCCGGTGATCTCGTTCACCTGCGCCGCCAGGCCGCTGAGCAATTGCTCCGCCTGTTCCCGCCGCTCCTGTGCCAGCAGGGCGCCCACGCCGGCCCATTCGGTTTGTCCCGCCGGTTCCAGCACCCGCAACAGGGCCACCCGGCCGCCGGATTTCTTCGCCCGCAGGCAGGCGTATTTCAGCGCGACCGCGCGCTCGGCGCTGTCATCCACCACCACGAGGAAAACGCGATTTCGCCGCGCCTCGGCTTCAGGCATCAACCCCTCCGGAACACCACGCTGCCCAGCCAGCCGGCGAGCGCCGCCAACAGCACGCAGATCACACCGTAGAGCAAAGGCTGGTAGCGCGCGACATTGGCGATGGTGGCGGCCGTGCCCACGCGTTCCACCAGGAAGCGCATCTCCCGCTGCGCCACCACACGCCGGCTTTCCACCAGCAGCACCTGCACCCTGTATTCGCCTGCGGGGATGGTGGCAGGGAGCGGCAGGCGCGAGGAAAACAGCCGGTTGGCGCCGATTTCCACCGGCGCGGCATCCTCCTGCCACATCCCGGCCTGCTGCTTGAGTTCAAGCAAGGCGGCGCGGAATTGCGGCGCGCGGGCGCCTGTGCTCTCCATCGGCAGCAGGTCCAGGCCCAGGCTGAAGGCACCGCGCATCGCCTCCGGCAACAATCTCCAGGCGGGCAGGGTACCGGCCACGGAATAGAAGGCCGGCACGTCGAGAAACTGGGCCGAGGGGCCGTTGAACCACATCCCCAACACGCGCACCTTCCGGCGGACAGTGAAGGACTGCTCCGGCCCGCGGGTAACGATGAGGATCTCCGCCCCGCCCGGCCCGATCGGCTGCGCCGTGCTGCCATAGACCAGGATGGAAGCGCCATCGAAGGTGGTGGAAACCTCCACCCGGTCCTGGCTGAGGCGGGCCACCAGCGGCTCCTCCGGCTGGGCGAGGGCGGGTGCGGCGAACAGCAACAGCGCGAACAGCCACCGCATCAGCCCGGCCCCATGTTGAAGACGCGCTCGGGCGTGTCGATCAGCCCCCAGAACAGCATGGCCGCCACCGAAAGCACGAGCAGCCCGAGCAGCGCGCGCGTCTCCTCGCCGCGCAGCCGCCCGCCCATCTGCGCGCCGAACTGCGCGCCCGCCACGCCGCCGCCCAGCAGCAGCAGCGTCAGAACGATATCCACGCTGCCGAGCTGCCAGGCCGACATGATCGTCACCGCCGAGGTCACGCACACGACCTGAAACAGCGAGGTGCCGATCACCACGGCGGTGGGGATGCCCAGCAGGTAGATCATCGCCGGCACCAGCATGAAGCCGCCGCCCACGCCCATGATGGCCGACAGCAGCCCGATCCCTGCCCCGACCAGCAGTGGCGGGATGACCGAGATGAACAGCCGCGACTTGCGGAAGCGGATCTTGAAGGGCAGGCCGTGCATCCAGAAGTGCTGGTGCAGCCGGGCCGGCGCCTCGGCACGGCGGCGCATGATGGCGCGCAGGCTCTCCATCATCATGAGCGAGCCGACGCTGCCCAGGACCACCACATAGAAGATGGACACCACCGCATCTACCAGCCCCGCCCCGCGCAGGAAAGCGAAGAGCTGGATGCCGATCACGCTGCCGACCAGACCGCCCGCCACCAGCACAGCCCCCATCACCCAATCCACATTGCCGCGCCTGGACTGCGCGATCATGCCCGAGGTCGACGCCCCCAGCACCTGATTGGCGCCCGAGGCGACGGCCACCGGCGCCGGTATCCCCAGCAGCAGCAAGGCGGGCGTCAGCAAAAACCCGCCGCCCACGCCGAACAGGCCCGAGAGCCAGCCCACGCCAAAGCCGATGCCGACCAGCAGGAAGGCATCCACGCTCATTTCGGCGATGGGCAGGTAGACCTGCATCGCGGGGCACTCCGGCTGTTGTCGTCCGGGGGGAAGTTGCCTTTATGGGCCGAGGAATGCGGCGCTGTCAGGGCAGGGAGCGATGTCATTGTCTTCACCTTGCATGTCCGCATGTTGCCGGGGTTTGATGCGGGCATGTTGACCTCCCGACGCGCCCTTCCCCTGCTGGCGCTTCCGGCGCTGGCCTCTGCCCGCGCCCAGGCGGCTGCGCGGCTTTCGCTGCTGCACATGAACGACTTCCATAGCCGCCACCTTCCTATTGCCGGCAACTCCGCGGCCTGCCGGGAGGGGGCGGCCTGCTATGGCGGCTCGGCCCGGCTGGCGGCGGCGGCGGCGCGGGCGCGGGCGGCGACGGCGGCCGAGGGGCGGGCCGCCATCCTGCTCGACGGCGGCGACCAGTTCATGGGCAGCCTGTTCTATTCCCACCATCGCGGCCTGGCCGAAGCCGCGGTGCAGCGGGCCA
>JAKFUL010000044.1 GCA_021732665.1 Acetobacteraceae bacterium | reverse complement strand
AGGACGCGGGGTGGGCCGGGGCTACCGTCAAGCCCCGGTTTTCACATAAACCATTCGAGATTTGAGCTTAGTGAAATTGTTTTGCTCCGGCTGTCGGGAGAAATTTCGTTTGCACCGACATGATGAAGGAGTATAGATTTTGAATTTCATTGTCCAAACACCGAACGGACTGGTGTTTCAATCCAGTTTTATTGCATCGCAGAGCCTTGATTTCGAGAATTTCGGCCTTTCCGGTGGAGAAGAGCGGCGAATAGACAACGGCTATGGCGGTTTCAACTGGGTTCAGGCGGGCGTCTATCAGCCCAATGGTGCCATTCCCGGCTATGTCGCCAGCTCCGGGCAGACCATTGCCTTCATCGCCGAGGCGAACAACAACCAGGTGGCGGGATATGAGGATGCGGCGCCTGGCAGCGCGCTGACCATCACCCGGCAGGAGGGGTTCACGCTCGGCTCCGCGATCTTCTCCGCCGCCTTCCGCGACGGGCTTGGCATCACCGTGCGGGCCTATGCCGATGAGGCGGGGCAGGTCCTGACCGGGCAAACCAGTTTCACGGTGGACCGCGCATCGCAGGCCGGCATCAGCTTCGATCCCGCCCTATTCGGCAATATCCGCCGGGTGGAGTTCGACTCGAATGACGGCACCGCCACCACCGCTGACTATTTCGGGCTGGACGATCTGGTCTTCACCACCACCACCCTCACCAGCCGGCCGATCACCACGATCAGCTTCGATGACCTGGCGCTGGACGCGGGCGGTGAGGCACCGATCGCCAATGGCTATGCCGGTTTCCAGTGGAGCCAGATCGGCGCCTATCGGCCCGATGGCACCTTGCCGGGCTATACCACCAGCTCGGGCTCCAATCTCGGCTTCATCGCCGAGGCGGCGGGTGGCGAGGTGGCGGGCTATGGGGATGCCGCGGCCGGCAGCGCCGCGGTGATCACCCGCGATGACGAATTCACCTTCCTCGGTGGTAGCTTCTCCGCCACCTTCCGCGACGATCTGAACGTGGTGGTGCGTGGCTTCGCCGATACGGCGGGCACGGTGCTGGTGGCCGAGCGCACGATCAGCCTGGACCGGGGCGTGGCCGAGGCGCTGCAATTCCTGGCCGATGAATTCGCGGGCATCCGGCGGCTGGAATTCGATTCCAACGACGGCAATGGCGCGACGCGCGATTATTTCGGCTTCGACGACCTGCTCTTTGTCTGAAGCCGGTCAGCCCGGCCGTCAGCCGATGCCCAGGACATGCTTCATGTCGTAAAGCCCGGGCGGCTGGGTGGTGGCCCACCCCGCCGCCTGCACCGCGCCCACCGCATAGGCGGCGCGGTCGAAGCTGCGATGACTGAGCGAAATATGCTCGGAGCCGGCGGCAAAAATCAGCGTGTGCTCGCCCACCACCTGGCCGCCACGCAGGGCGGCGAAGCCGATCGTGCCGGTGGCCCGCGCGCCGGTATGGCCATCCCGCCCGCTTTCCCGCCCCGCCGCTTCCAGCGTGGTGCCGCGCCCGCGCGCCACCGCCCGGCCCAGGCCGATGGCGGTGCCCGAAGGCGCGTCGACCTTCTGCCGGTGATGCATTTCCACGATCTCGGCGTCGTAATGCTCGGCCGGCAGGGCGGCGGCCATGCGTTCGGCGATGGCGAACATGATGTTCACGCCCGGGGAGAAATTGGCGGCATAGACGATGGCGGTGGCGCGCGCGGCCTCGGCCACCACCGCTTCCTCGGCCGCCGAGAGTCCGCTGCTGCCGAGGATCAGGGGCTTTTTCGCCCGCGCGGCGGCGGTTGCATGGCCGGGGGCGGCGTGGGCGTGGGTGAAATCGATCACCACGTCGGAGACGGCGAAGAGCGCGTCGATGTTCATCCCGCCGCTGCGCGAGGTGCCGCCGGACAGGATGGCAGCGGTGGCCGCGACCTCCTTCACCAGAAGCTGGCCCATGCGGCCGGACAGCCCGGTGATGCCGATGCGAAGCGCCATGTCTCGTCCCTCAATCCAGAATTCGAGCGGCAATAAGCTCGAACCCCACACGATGCGCAATCGGCCCCAAACCGCGCCGCCAGCACCGCCACCGCGATGGCGGGTGCCGCACGCGTCTCGCCCATGCCGCGCAGCGCATAGACCGCCGCCACCGGCTGCAGGAAAAAGCATGCCAGCAGCCACAGCGCATTGTGCGGCCCATCCGGGAACAGCTTGGCCAGCAGCGAGAGCAGCGGGTTGGCATCGGGCATCAGCGCGCTCACCCCGTCCGGCGGCATCAGGGTTGCGATGCGAATCTGCGGAAGGCGCCAGCCATCAGCCCGCGCCCTGCACCATCTCCCAGGCAGCAGGGCGGCCATAAGGCAGGGCATGCCCGTGCCGCCTGTGCCCACCCACCGCAACCCCGGCTGCGTGCGGGCGTTTCTCTCCCGGGTGCCCCAGCACCCGGAAAAACAGGAGCAAAGCCATGATCCATATGACCACGGCAGAAGAACAGGCGATCAACCCACCCGAGCAACCCACGATGAAGGACCTGACCGCGCCCAGCCATGGTTCGGTGATTTCCGCCAAACGTGTGGCCGGCACCGCCGTCTATGACCTGGACGAGCGAAAGATCGGCGTCATCGAGGACATCATGCTCGACAAGCTGCAGGGGAAGGTGGACTACGCCGTCCTCAGCTTCGGCGGCTTCCTCGGGCTGGAGAAGAAGCAATACCCGCTGCGCTGGTCCATGCTGCGCTACAACAGCCGCCTGGAAGGCTATCAGGTGAAGCTGGATCGCGACGCGTTGAACGAGGCGCCGACGGTCGAGGACGACCGGGCCTGGACCGATGAGCACGCGAGCCGCGTGCGGGGGCATTACAAGGAAGCGCTGGACTGGCCGCTGATGTGATCGAGGCGGGCGGGGGCATCCCCGCCCGCCCCGGATTCAGCGCCAGGCAGCGATCGGCAGGCGGCCGAGCAGGCGATAGCCGGGCGCATCGGCCTGCGGACGGAAGACGAAGATCTCGGCCTCGGCGATCGTGAACGCGTCCACGCCCACGGCGTCGAGGATGTTCGGGCGGTGGCTGACCAGCATGGTGTTGCCGCTGGCGGGCGCGGTCCCGAGCATGCCGCGCAACGCACGCGCGCGGCGGCCATTCTCATTGGGCGAGACCACGAGGCCGCCCTCGCCCAATTCCGGCACGAGGGTCACAGAGCCCAGGCCCAGCAGCTCGGCCGCTTCCTTGGCGCGGCAGAAAGGCGAGGAATTGATCGCGGTGATGGCGATGCCACGCTGGCGCAGCGCGGCGCCGAGCATGCGCGACTGCTCGCGACCATTGTCGTTGAGCTGCCGCTGGCTGGCACAATCGGCCAGGTTGAAGGGGTTGGTGTCGGCCTGGTCGTTGTTGGTGGCGGGGTGGCGCCAGTAGAGCACGAGGCCGCCCTGGCGCAGCGCCTCCATCAGCTCGGGCAGGGCCTGGGCGCGGGCGGGGGCGGAGAAGCCCGCCAGCACGGTGAAGGCAAGGGCGGCAATGACAGCGCCGCGGCGCAGCAACTTGGCCATGTCTGGCTCCCGTTCGGATGGTGAAGGAACGGGAACGATGTTACCGATCCGTGAGGCTATTTCTGTTACAACCTCACGACGAACACGCGACATTCATGAGCCGCAAGAAGCTCAGGCGGCGAGGTGGCGAAACATGTTGGCCCGTGCCTCGTCATCCATCTCGGCCTTGAAGGCATGGCGATCCTTCAGCGCATTCGCGCGTTCGGCGGCCGGACGGGCGTTGATGGCGGCGAAGTGGCGCTTGACGTTGGGCAGGGCGTCCAGGCCCTCGGCACCCAGCACGAAACCCGCCGCGCGTTCCCAGCCCCAGGCCGCCATGTCGACGATGGAATAGCTGTCGCCGACGATCCAGTCGCGGCCTTCCAGGCGCTCATTCAGGATGGACCAGTGGCGCTTCGCCTCGAAGGCGTAGCGCTTGATGGCGTATTCCAGCTTTTCCGGCGCGTGGTTGGAGAAATGCACGGATTGGCCGGAATAGGGGCCGATGCCGCTGGAGATGAAGAACATCCAGGACAGCGTCTCGCCGCGCAATTCCGGCGCCGGCAGGAATTTGCCGGTCTTCTCGCCGAGATAGAGCAGGATGGCATTGGAATCGAAGACGGGCTTGCCGTCATCGACGATGGCCGGCGCCTTGGCATTGGGGTTGATGGCCAGGAATTCCGGCTTGTGCTGGTCACCCTTGCGGGTATCGACCGGCACAGCCTCGTATTCGAGGCCGGATTCTTCCAGGAACAGCGCCACCTTCAGCGGGTTGGGCGCTAGGCTGTAGTAGAATTGCAGCATGGGGGGTCCCTCCTGTGGACGCCCCTTTCTAGCAGATTTTCAGCGACCCAAACCGTCCCAGAACTCTTTCACTTTCGCGAAGAAGCCTTCGCTTTCGGGCGAGGATTTGCCGCTTTTGACCGCCTCGGCCTCGAAGGCCTCCAGCAACTCCTTCTGCTTGGCGCTGAGGTTCTGCGGCGTTTCCACCACGACCTGGACATACATGTCGCCCCGCGCGGGGTTGCGCAGCACGGAGAAGCCCTTGCCGCGCAGGCGGAAGGAATCCCCCGCCTGGGTGCCGGCGGGGATGGTGACGCGGGAGCGGCCGCCATCGATGCTCGGCACCTCGATCTGCCCACCCAGCGCAGCCTGTGTCATGCGCAGCGGCACGCGGACCATGATGTTGGGTCCCTCGCGCTGGAAGATCGGGTGCGGCTTCACGCCGACATCGACGTAGAGGTCGCCCGCCGGCGCGCCGCGCAGCCCGGCCTCGCCCTCGCCGGTCAGGCGGATGCGGGTGCCGTCCTCGACCCCTGCCGGGATGGTGACGTTGAGGGTGCGGTCGCGCTGCACCCGGCCGGCGCCGAGGCAGACCTTGCAGGGGTTCTTGATGATGCGGCCGGAGCCCGAGCAGGTCGGGCAGGTACGCTCGACCAGGAAGAAGCCCTGCTGGCTGCGGATCTTGCCCGCGCCGCGACAGGTGCCGCATTGCTGCACGCTGGCCGTGCCGCCCTCGGCGCCCGACCCTGTGCAGGCCTCGCATTGCACGGAGGAGGGCACGCGCATGGTTTTCTTGGTGCCGCCGAACGCTTCCTCCATGGTGATGGAGATGTCCTGACGCAGATCGGCGCCCCGGCCGGATTGCTGGCGCTGGCCGCCGCGGCCGGTGAACTGGCCGAAGATGTCGGCGAACATCTCCTCGAAGCCGCCGGCGCCGGCCTGGCCGCCACCGCCGCCATTCTCGAAGGCGGCGTGGCCGAAGCGGTCGTAAGCGGCGCGCTTTTCGGCATCCTTGAGGATGTCGTAGGCCTCGTTGGCTTCCTTGAATTTCCCCTCGGCCGCCGGGTTGCCCTGGTTGCGGTCGGGGTGGTGCTGCATGGCCAACTTGCGATAGGCGCGCTTGAGGTCGTCCTCGCTTGCGCCGCGCTGGACACCGAGCACTTCGTAATAGTCACGTTTCGCCATTGATCGCCCCCAAAGATAGTATCAGGGGAATGAATTCCCCCGAACCCCCTTCTTTTATTTTTGATTCATTAGCGACACCTTCGAAGGCGTCGCCAATAAGATAAAAATAAAAGAATGGGGGTCTGGGGGAAATTCATTTCCCCCAGGCTTTTCCCAAATCAGTTCGGCTTCTTCTTCTTGGGGTCGACTTCCTCGAACTCGGCATCGACGACCTTCTCGTTCGGCTTCGCGCCGGGCGCTGCGGCATCGGCCGGGGGCGCTTCCTCGGCCGCCTGGGCCTTGTACATCGCCTCGCCCAGCTTCATGGCGATCTGGCTGAGCGCCTCGGCCGCGGCCTCGATCGCGGCGGTGTCCTGGCCTTCCATCGCGGTGCGGGCGGCGGCGATGGCCTGCTCGGCGGCCAGCTTCTCGGCCTCGGGCACCTTGCCCTCGTTTTCACGGATGGTCTTCTCGGTGGAGTGCACCAGCGTATCGAGCTGGTTGCGGGCCTCCACCGCCGCGCGGCGCTGCTTGTCGGCCTCGGCGTTGGCCTCGGCTTCCTTCACCATGCGCTCGATATCGGCCTCGGAAAGGCCGCTGCGCGCCTGGATTTTTATTTGTTGCTCCTTCTGGGTGGCCTTGTCCTTGGCGCTGACGGAGACGATGCCGTTGGCGTCGATATCGAACGTGACCTCGATCTGCGGCACGCCGCGCGGCGCGGGCGGGATGCCCTGCAGGTCGAAATTGCCCAGCAGCTTGTTGTCCGACGCCATCTCGCGCTCACCCTGGAACACCTTGATGGTGACCGCGGTCTGGTTGTCGTCGGCGGTGGAGAAGGACTGGCTCTTCTTCGTCGGGATCGTCGTGTTGCGGTCGATCAGGCGGGTGAAGACGCCGCCCAGCGTCTCGATGCCGAGCGACAGCGGCGTGACGTCGAGGAGCAGGACATCCTTCACATCGCCCTTCAGCACGCCGCCCTGGATGGCGGCGCCGATGGCGACCACTTCGTCGGGGTTGACGTTGCGGGCCGGCTCGCGGCCGAAGAACTGTTTTACGGCTTCGATCACCTTGGGCATGCGGGTCATGCCGCCGACCAGGATGACTTCGTCGATCTCGCCGGCGGTCAGGCCGGCATCCTTCAGCGCGTTGCGGCACGGCTCCATGGTCCGCGCCACCAGGTCATCCACCAGGCTTTCCAGCTTGGCGCGGGTGAACTGCATCACGAGGTGTTTTGGGCCGGAGGCATCGGCGGTGATGAAGGGCAGGTTGATTTCGGTCTGCTTCGCCGAAGACAGCTCGATCTTCGCCTTCTCCGCCGCTTCCTTCATCCGCTGCAGGGCGAGCTTGTCGCCGCGCAGGTCGATGCCGTTCTCTTTCTTGAACTCGTCCGCGAGATAGTCGATCACCCGCTGGTCGAAATCCTCGCCACCCAGGAACGTATCGCCATTGGTCGACTTCACCTCGAAGACACCGTCGCCGATTTCCAGAATCGACACGTCGAAGGTGCCGCCGCCGAGGTCATAGACCGCGATGATGCCGGAGGTCTTCTTGTCCATGCCATAGGCAAGGGCGGCCGCGGTCGGCTCGTTGATGATGCGCAGCACTTCGAGGCCGGCGATGGCGCCGGCTTCCTTGGTCGCCTGCCGCTGGGCGTCGTTGAAATAGGCCGGGACGGTGATGACGGCCTGCGTCACCTTCTCGCCCAGGAAGGCCTCGGCCGTCTGCTTCATCTTCGACAGGATGTCGGCGGAGATTTGCTGCGGCGCGTAGGTCTTGCCCTCGACCTCGACAGCCGCGTCGCCATTGGCGGCGGCGACGATCTTGTAGGGGGCGAGCCCCGCTTCCTTCTTCACCATCGCATCCTCGAACCGGCGGCCGATCAGCCGCTTGGTGGCGAAGAGCGTGTTGGTGGGGTTGGTCACCGCCTGGCGCTTGGCGGCCTGGCCGACCAGGCGTTCGCCATTCTTGGCGAATGCGACCATGGAGGGGGTGGTGCGGGCACCCTCGGCGTTTTCGATCACCTTGGGCTCGCCATCCATGATGGCGACACAGGAATTGGTGGTGCCGAGGTCGATACCGATGACTTTGCTCATCCGGGCAGTCTCCTGGAAATGCGGCGGCTTGGGTGCGGCCCATGACGGCACCGCGCCCGGCCCCTCGCGGATGGGTTGGGGAAAGGAACGATGCTCAGATATTCAGCAGGTGGCGGTGGGGCAAGGGGCCGGGGCGGCCAATTCGTGCCAAAGATAGCGAAGATGCTTTCGATTGCGCGGGTCCACCGCCTCGGCGAGGGCCGAAAATCCCAGCTGGGCGCGTGATCACGCCGCGTCGGGTTTCGCCTCACCGGCCGCCACCACCACCATGGCCGGCTTCAGCAGCCGGCCATTCAACGTCCAGGCCGCGCTCCAGGCCTGCAATACGGTGCCGGGCACGATGCCTTCTGGCGCCGGCTGCTCGGCCATCGCCTGGTGCAGCTCGGGGTTGAAGGCCTCGCCCGAGGGGTCCTTGCGGGAGACGCCGTTGCGCTCGAGGATCGCCCAGAAGCTCTTCTCCACGCCCTCGAAGCCGCCGCGCAGCTTTGTCAGGAGCTCGGGCTCACCCTCGCTGACGGCCGGGAGGGCGGCGAGGCCGCGGCGCAGGTTTTCCGCCGCCTCCACCACATCGGCCGCGAATTTCTGCACCGCATAGGCGCGGGCGTCGGAGACCTCGCGGGCGGCGCGGGCACGCACGTTCTGGGTCTCGGCTTCGGCGCGCAGCCATTTGTCGCGCATGTTGTTGAGTTCTTCCGCGAGGAGCTGGAAGCGCTGCTCCAGCGTCATCTCCTCGGCCGGCGTCTCCGGCGCTGCGGGTTCGGCGTGCCCAGCCTGCTCCGGCTGGTCGGCGGGCGGGGTTGTGTGTTCGCTCATGCTCGGCCTGACATCAAAAGCCACCCTGAGGGGGCGCGTTCCTGTTGAACGTCACCTAGGGGGCAAGGTTGCCCGCCGCAACCCTCACACCCCCCGCGCGGGCAGCAAACGGCCGATGAACAGCACCGGCCCGGTCGGCCGGCCGATCGGCGAACCGCCCGGCGGCTCCAGCGTGATCTCGATCAGCATGCCGGGCTCCGGCCTGATCTGGGCCGGGCGCACCACGATGCGGCCATCCTCGGGCACCAGGCCCAGGCTGGTCGGCGCCGCCGCACCCTGCGGCAGGGCCCAGAGCTGGCGCACCCGGCCCTCGGGCGTCGGCTGGTTGTTCAGCGCGGCCAGGCGGATCTCGCCGCCCCGATCGGCCTCGACCAGGAAGGCCGGCGCCTGCTGGTCGCTCAGCAGCACCGTCATCAGCGGCGGGGGCGCGGGGCGGTTGGCCAGCATCAGGATCGTCAGGCCGGCGGCGACGGCGGTGGAGCCGATCGCCCAGAGCCGGGTGAACCAGCCGGCGCGCACCGGTGGGCGGGCGGCGGGGGCGCCGCCCAGGCTGCTCTCGATCCGCGCCCAGAGATCGGGCGGCGGCGCCTCCGGCAGGGCCAGCGCCTGCAACGGCGCCAGCCGCGCCTCCCAGGCGGCGATCGCCTCGGCCATTTCGGGGTCATCGCGCACCGCGCGGGCCTCGGCCGCGTTCAGCGTGCCCAGCACGTATTCGGCGGCCAGGCCTTCGCGCTCCTCCTCCTCGGGGCTCATGCCATGCACTCCCGAAGGGTGAGAAGTCCGCGCCTGATCCAGGCCTTGACCGTGCCCAGCGGCAATTCCAGGCGGTCGGCGATTTGTGGGTGGGAGAGGCCATGGACGAAGGCCAGCACGATGCCGCGGCGATTCTTCTCCGGCAGCGCCTCCAGGCATTGCTTCAGCCGGGCGCCGTTTTCCTGGGATTCCAGCGCGGTCAGCGCCTCGGGCTCCACCGGGGTGTCGCCGAGCGAGGGGTCGTCGCTGGGCGTCTCCCGCCCGCGGGCGCGCAAAATGTCCAGCGCCGCGTAGCGCACCACGGCGGCCAGCCAGGCCTCGGGCGTGCCGCGGGTGGGGTCGAACTGGCCGGCGCGGCGGGCAATGTTGAGGAAGCCGTTGTGCACGGCGTCGGATGCCTGGTCACGGTCGCGCAGCACCGCATTGGCCACGCCGAAGAGGCGCACGGATTGCCGCTGGTAGATCGCCCGCAGCGCGTCACGCTCGCCCCGCGCGGCGGCGGCCAGAAGATCGGCCAGGGATTTCTCGCTCATTGGAAGAGCCGCCCCATGCGGCCCAGCAGCTCCCATAAATCATTGCCGCCGGGCACCGGCTGGGCGGTGCCGGCGGGGACCTGGCGGCGATAGGCGGCCATCGCCTCGCGCGTGCGCTCCAGGCGGATTTCGGTGGGCTCGGCGCTGCCGCCGGCGCCGCCCAACCCGCTGACACGCACCAGCAGGCGGTCGGCGGTGGCGAGATCGCGCTCCACGCGCTCGGCATCCACGGGGTTGGGGAAGCAGAACAGACTGCGCCCCTCCAGCCCGCAGGCCATTTCGAACAAGGGCGCGTTGCCCAGGCGCATCTGCAGCCGACCGGCCAGCGCCAGCAAACCGCGCGCGGCGCCATCCAGTCCCAGGTCGCGCGCAGTGACCACGGGCACCAGGCGCCCGCCGCGGTCCTGGATTTCGAGCGCCAGGCCAGCGCCATTGCCAGGCCGCTCCACCCAGTCGCGATGGCGCAGCTGGCAGGCCGCCCGGTCTGTCATCCGGTCGGTCATGCAGCCCAGGCGCCAGCTGCCGATGTCCTCCGCCGCCGGCACCTGCGCGGGGGCCGGCGCGGCGGCCATTGCGGCGAGCATCAGGCTGGCGAGAATGGCGCGCATGGAGGGCTCCGGATGACACAGATGATCACCTGGCCAGGCGGCAGGAAGCTTCCCGCGCTGGGTCAGGGCAGCTGGAAGATGGGCGAGGACCCGCGCCGGCGGCAAGGGGAGGTGGCGGCTTTGCGTGCCGGTCTCGATGAAGGTTTGACCATGATCGACACGGCCGAGATGTATGCCGAGGGCGGCGCCGAGGAAGTGGTGGGCGAAGCCATGGCCGGAAGGCGCGACGAGGTCTTCCTCATCTCCAAGGTCTACCCCCACAACGCCTCGCGCACGAAGCTGCCGCAGGCTCTTGCGCGAAGCCTGAAGCGGCTGAAGACCGATGTGCTGGACTGCTATCTGCTGCATTGGCGGGGTTCCGTTCCACTCTCCGATACGGTGGAGGCCATGCTGCGGATGCAGGAAGCCGGGCATATCCGCTCCTGGGGCGTCTCGAACCTCGACCTGGACGATATGGAGGAGCTGGGCCGGGCCGATTGCGCGACCAACCAGGTGCTGCTGAACCTGGGCGAGCGCGGGCCGGAGTTTGACCTGCTGCCCTGGATGCAGGCGCGGGGCATGCCGCTGATGGCCTATTCGCCGCTGGGCCAGGGGCCGCTGCTGCGGCATGCGGCGCTGGCGGAGGTGGCCGGGCGGCATGGCGCCACCCCGGCGCAGATCGCTTTGGCCTGGTGCATCGCAAGGCCAGGTGTGGTGGCCATCCCCAAGACCGGCAACGCGGCGCGAGCAAAGGAGAACGCCGGGGCGCTGCGGCTCAGCCTGACGGCCGAGGACCACGCCACGCTGGACGCGGCCTTCCCGCCGCCAGGCCGCAAGCGGCCCTTGGCGATGCTTTAGGGCCTGTGGACAATTGGCCTGCGGGCGCGTTCAGCGGTGCTTTTCCGCCCCTGGTGCGTTGTCATGCCACGGCGATGGAAAGCCATCGCCGTGTCATTCCGCCTGCCAGGGACGAAAAATCACTCGCTGAACGCATCCCGGTGCCAAATGTCCACAGGCCCTAGGCGGCACCCTTCAGCGGCAGCATCACATCCGTCAGCCATTCGCTGGGCGGCAGGCTGCGCGGGTCGTTCAGGTAGTTCTCCAGCGCCGGGTGTTCGGCCAGCTCCTCGCCGCTGGCGGGCAGCCATTCGCCGTAGAGACGGTCATAGATCGGCTCCAGCTCGGCATAGGGCCCCTGGAAGCGCAGCCGGGCCACGCGCATCGCCGGCAAGTGCAGCAGGCCCATGCCCGGCCCGACCTTCGTGTCCGGGGCCACGGTCATGGCGGCGGCCGAGCGCAGCTCCGCCTCCGGCACCGTCTTCGGGTCGCTGTAGTAAAGGCCGAGGAAGAGGCTGTCCGGCCGGATCAGCCCCTGACCGCCGGCCCAGGCCATCAGCCGGTCGAAGACCTGGCCGATATGGTCGTAGCTGCCGCGATGCTCCAGCGTGACCAGGCTCATCGCCGGCCAATCAATGATGGTGACGTCGTTCATGTGCTGCTCCTCGGTGATGGTGGCGCCTATGCCGCTGCGGGCGCGGTAGGCTCCCGGTGGGATGCCATGCGCCTCGCGGAAGGCGCGGGTGAAGGCGGCGGTCGAGCCGTAGCCGGCCGCCCGCGCGATGCCGGCCATGGGGGCATCGCTGCGGATGAGCGCCACGGCGGCGCGGGAGAGGCGCAGCCGGGCCAGGGTCTCGCCCGGTGTCTCGCCGGCCAGCGCGCGGTAGACGCGGTGGAAATGCCAGGGCGAGAGGGCGGCGATGTCGGCCAGTTCCTCCAGGCTGGGTGTGTGGTCCGGCCGGGCGGCCAGATGGGCCATGGCGCGGGCGACGCGGCTGGCATGGTCGGTCAGGGTCGTGGTCTTGATCGGCATGGCGGGGTTATGCCGCAGGGCGGATTGATCGCGCTTGCGAAGTTTCGCGCCCGCGCCAGAATCCCGGCATGGAACCCGATCACGGCTTTGCCGCCCGCTGCCTCTTCCGCGCCGCCCCCGCCTGCACCCTGGCGACGCAGGGCGATGGCCAGCCCTTCGCCAGCCTCGTCACACACGCCATGGCGCCGGATGGGTCGCTGCTGCTGTGGCTTTCCACCCTCTCCCAGCACACCAGGCAATTGGCGCGGGAGCCGCGTTGCGCGTTGCTGGCGCAAGGGACGCCCACCGGCCCCAACCCGCAGACCGCGCCGCGTGCGACGCTGACCGGGCTGGCCGAGCAGATCGACGATGTCGGGCTGAAGGCGCGTTGGCTGGCCCGCCACCCCTATGCCGCGCTTTACGCCGATTTCGGCGATTTCGCGCTGTGGAGGGTCACGCCGCAATCCGGCCTGCTGGTGGGCGGCTTCGCCGCCGCGCATCGGCTGCGTCAGGCCGACCTGGCGCCCGACCCCGCCGCCGTCGCCATACTCGCCGCCGCCGAGGCCGAGATCATCGCGCATGTGAATGCCGACCACCCCGACACCCTGGCACTGCTGGCCGGGCGCGAGGGCGCCTGGGCGATGGTGGCGGTGGACGGGGATGGCTTCGACATGGCGCAGAGCGATATGGTGCTGCGCCATGCCTTCCCGGCGCCCGTCGCCGATGCCGATGGGGTGCGGCGGGCGCTTATCCTCGCCGCGCGGGCTGCGCGCGGAAAGTAACCATTTCGGTACCGTTTTTGTGCGGCGCACGCGACGAATCTCGGCAATTGTTGCGTTGACCGCACGCAAGGCAGCGCCCTAATTCCGCCCTGGATCGGCCCTAACCCGCCCGTCTTTCCAGGGACATAGGTCCCGCGCCGCCCTGCTTTGGAGATGTCCTCGAATGACCGAAACCGCCCTCGCCGGAACCGGCATATCTGCTGTAGGCCCCGTCCACGCCAATCTGACGGCGCCCGGCCTTTACGCCCAGGCGTTGCAGCGCGGTGAGGGTCGTCTTTCCGCCGATGGCGCCTTCATGGCGATCACCGGGCAACACACCGGGCGTTCGGTGCAGGACAAGTTCGTGGTGGACGACCCCGAGGTCACCGAAGAGATCTGGTGGGGCAAGATCAACCAGAAGATGGCGCCCGAAAAATTCGCCGCCTTCTCCACCAAGGTGCGGGACTGGCTGGGGCAGCAGCCCGTGCTATTCACCCAGGACCTCTATGCGGGCGCCGACCCGGCGCACCGCATCCGGGTGCGGCTGGTCACCACCAATGCCTGGCACGCGCTCTTCGCCCGCAACATGTTCATTCGCCCGCCAGTCGAAGACCTGGCCGGTTTCGCCCCGGACTTCACCATCCTGCACGCGCCGGAATATGAGGCCGACCCGCAGGAGGATGGCTGCCGCACCTCCACCTGCATCGCGCTGAGCTTCGCGAAGAAGATCATCTGCATCGCCGGCACCAGCTACGCCGGCGAGATCAAGAAGAGCATCTTCACGGTGATGAACTGGCTGCTGCCGGCAAAGGGCATCCTGCCGATGCATTGCTCGGCCAATGTGGGCGCCGCCGGCGATGTGGCACTGTTCTTCGGCCTCTCCGGCACCGGCAAGACCACGCTGTCGTCGGACCCCGAGCGGGCGCTGATCGGCGATGACGAGCATGGCTGGTCGGAGGCCGGCGTCTTCAATTTCGAGGGCGGCTGCTACGCCAAGGTCATCAAGCTGAGCCGCGAGGCCGAGCCGCAAATCTGGGACGCTTCCCACCGCTTCGGCGCTGTGCTGGAGAACGTGGTCGGCGACATGCGCGGCAATCTCGACCTCGATGACGGCCGCCTGACCGAGAACACCCGCTCCTGCTACCCCGTCGAGTTCATCCCCAACATCCATGTCGGCGGCCGGGCCGGCCTGCCGAAAAATGTGGTGATGCTGACGGCCGATGCCTTCGGCGTGCTTCCGCCGATTTCCAAGCTCTCGGCCGCGCAGGCCATGTATCACTACCTCTCGGGCTACACCGCGCGTGTGGCCGGCACCGAGAAGGGCATGGGGAAAGAGCCGCAGGCGACCTTCAGCACCTGCTTCGGCGCCCCCTTCCTGCCGCGTCACCCGCAGGTCTATGGCAATATGCTGAGCGATCTGGTGAACAAGTACGGCGCCGATTGCTGGCTGGTGAACACCGGCTGGACCGGCGGCGCCTATGGCACGGGCAAGCGGATGAGCATCCAGCACACCCGCGCGTTGCTTCGGGCGGCGCTGGATGGCAGCCTGGCGCAGGTGGAGTTCGAACGTGACCCGTTCTTCGGCCTGATGATCCCCAAGGCCGTGCCGGGCATCCCCGAGGGCGTGCTGAACCCGCGCGACAGCTGGGCCGACAAGGCCGCCTATGACGTGGCGGCGCGGGACCTCGTCGGCCGATTCGAGAAAAACTTCGAGACGTTTGCCGGCGCTGTCGATGACAGCGTGAAGGCGGCGGCCATTCGCGCGGCGGCCTGATGCCCGACGGGTCAGGATATCCCAGGCCGGGAAAGCCCAGCGCGTTGAACGTGCTGGGCGGCGCGCTGGAATCCTGCTCGCTGGCGCCGCTCACCGGCTGGTATCGCGATGGCTGCTGCAACACCGATGCGCGCGACCTTGGCCTGCACACCGTCTGCGCCGTGCTGACGGTGGAGTTTCTCGCGTTCAGCAAGTCGGTCGGCAACGACCTCAGCACGCCGCGGCCGGAATATGGCTTTCCCGGCCTCAACCCCGGCGAGAGCTGGTGCCTTTGCGCGGCGCGGTGGGAGGAGGCGCGGCTGGCCGGCCGGGCGCCGCTGGTCAAGCTCGCCGCCACCCATGTTGCCACCCTCGCGGTGGCGCGGCTCGAGGATCTACGCGCCCACGCGGCGTAGCTCCACCGCGGTCAGCCACAGGCCGGGCGGCAGATCATCGGTGATCGGCACTGTGGGCGTGGCTTGCAGGACGACCTCCACCGGCCCCTTCTGCACGGCCAGTTCGACGACACGCTGGGCATGGGCCCGCATGGCGAAGCTCTGTTCGCCGATGTCCAGCCGCAGCGGCCTGTCGGCGCGCAGTTCCAGCCGCAGCAGACCGGGCTCGGGCGCCACGAGACGCAGCGGCGCCCGGCCCTCGGCCATGGCGGTGCCCTGCAGGCCGGGGTCGGTCCAGCCCTCGGCCAGCATGATCCGCAGCGGGTGATGGAAGGGGTCCAGCCCCACCGCCGTGGCGCCGCCATTGGTGGCGATGGGCAAGGGCCGGTAGACCACCGACATGGGCATCAGCGGCCCAGGCAGGTCGACAGGCTGTGGCGCCGGCCAGGCCTCCAGCGCCGCGATCATGTCGGCCGCGACCTCGGCCCAGGAACGCGGGCGGAAATCCTCAAGCAGGTGGCGCTGGCGTTCCTCCCGCCAGGCGGGGTCGAGCAGCATGCGACGGAACACCGGCAGCGCGGCCTCGACGTCGAAGGCATCGACATAGGAGACGAAATCGCCGCCCACCTCCGGCAGCGCGCCGCGGTCGGAAGCGATGCAGAGCTTGCCTCGGGCCAGGCTCTCGCCCACCGGCAGGCCCCAGCCCTCGGTCAGGCTGGGGAAGGCGGTGAACAGGCAATGGGCGTAGAGCGTCTCGAGCTCCAGGTCGGAGGCGGCCGGCAGATGAACGACGCGGCCCCGGACCGCGCGGGTTCGCTTCATCTCCTCCAGAAAGCCGCCTGTCAGCCAGCCCAGCTTGCCGACGATGACGAGCGGCGGCGGGTCGCTGCCCTCATCCAGCAGGCGTTGCCAGACGCGCAGCAGCAGAACGTGGTTCTTGCGCGGCTCCACCGTGCCCACCGCCAGCACGAAGGGCCTGCCGCGCAGCCGCCGCGCGGCACGCGGCCAGACATCCGCCGTGCGGTCGGCGGGCGGGCTGCCATGCGCCAGCGGCACGGCCACCACGGGCCTGTCCGGCATCCCCTTGGCGGCATTCAGCCGCTTCATCGTCTCGGCGGTGTGCCGGCTGTTGGCCAGCAGGGCGTCGTAGCTGTGCAGGGCCTCGGACAGGGCGGCGCTGAAATCGCGGACATTGTCGTAGGTGCAGACCTCGGGCATGTCGAGCGGGATGAGGTCGTGGATCAGCGCCGTCACCCGCATGCCGGCCAGGCGGGCGGCGCGGTGCAGCGGCGGGTTGCCATTGCCGATCCAGAAGGCGCCGGCCTGGAACAGCGTGACGCCGGGTTGCAGCGGCGTTTCCGCCAGGGTGTCGCGCAGCCGGTCCTGCAAGGCGCCCATGGGCTTGCTGCCGCCGCCGCCGCGTTCCGTCAGCGCCAGAAGCTCACGCAGCCCCCCGCGCGAGACGGACCACACCCTGGGGTCCCAGGAATTGGTCAGGACGCAGGTCAGCGCCTGCGGGTGAGCCAGCGCGTGCTCGACCAGGGCGAGTTGCACGCGCTGGATGCCCGACGGGTTGCGGTTGGCGCCGATGAAATCGAGCAGGTCGCTGATGTCGATCCAGATCCGCGCCTCGCCGATCCCCGCATCGGCCGCGGGGTTGGCGCCGGGGCTGCGCAGGGCGGCGTGCTCCCAACGGCTCTGCGGATCGGCGCCCAGCTCCAGCACCCGGCCGAAGGCGGCGAAGGCCTCCCGCCTGCGGCCGGTGATCTTCAGGAAATGCGCCCTTGCCACCCAGGCGTCGCGGTTGCGCGGCCCCTGCTTCACCGCCTCGGCATAGGCCTGGTCGGCGCCGGCCAGGTCGCCGCATTCCTTCAGGCAATGGCCATACAGCATCCAGGCCGTGGCGTGGTCCGGCCGCATCTCCAGGTAGCGCTGGTAGAGCGGGATGGCGGCGGCGAAGCTGCCCGCCAGCCGCAGCCTGTCCGCCTGCGCGCGCAGCCCGGCGCTCTGCCGGCGCCAGGGCTTTCGCGCCAGCACCACCGACAGCGTGCGGAGGGGGTCAAACCTCAGGGGCGAGCTCCAGCGCCGTCAGCCGCCATTCCGGCCAACCCGCCTCGGGCGGCTGGACGAAGATCGGCAGCGCGTTGGGGGTGCGGACATTCGACGGCAGCCCGGCCTCGTAGCGAAAGGCCCGCCACAGCGCGCCATGCGCCACCACCAGCACCGGCCCGGGCAGGGCGGTGGCGCGGTTGATGGCGGCGACCGCGCGGGCCCGCAGGCCAGCGAAGGTCTCGGCCCCTTTCGGGGTGTATTCATCGGCGATCCAGCTGTCGTACCAATCGCCCATCGGCTGGCCTTCCTGCTCGCCGAACTCGACCTCGCGCAGCTCAGCGTCAGTGGTGAAGCCCATCCCCAGCACGGCCGCCACAGCCGCCGCCGTGTCGCGCGCCCGCGACAGGGGCGAGGAGACGATGCTGCCGAACTTGTGGCCGGCCAGGGTGCGCGCGGCACGCTCGGCCTGCGCCCGCCCCACCCCGTTCAGCGGAATGTCGGTGACGCCCTGGGAAAGACCGCGGGCATTCCAGTCTGTCTCGCCGTGGCGGAGGAACCAGAAAGGGATGGGGTTGAGGCTCACGCCAGGCCTTCGGCGGCCATGGTGCGCGCCACCGCCGGGCGGGCGAGCATGCGGGCGTAATGCGCGGCCACGTTGGCGGGTAGTTCATTGCCCATCCGCGCCACCCACCAGAAGCAGACATAGAACAGCGCGCTATCGGCGATGGAGAATTCGCCGCAGAGATAATCGCGCCCTTCCAGCGCGCGGTCCATCACGGCCAGGCCCTTTTCGTAGAGCTCGCGCCCACGCGCCTTCACCGCCTCGTGGTCGGCCTCGGAGGGGGCGAAGTTGGCCGGGCGGAACATCCGCGAAAAACCCTGCATATGCATGGTGGCGACGGCGTAGTCGGTGAATTCCAGCGCCTTCGCGGCCAGCGCCGGGTCGGCCGGCAGCAGCTTCGCCTCTGGGTTGGTGGCGGCCAGGTACCAGGCGATGGCGGGGTATTCGGTCAGCACCGAGCCGTCGTCGCGCACCAGCGTGGGCACTTTTGACTTCATGTTGATGCTGGTGAATTCCGGCTTGAACTGCGCACCCTCGCGCAGGTTCAGCAGCTCGGCCTCATAAGGCTTGCCGATCTCCTCCAGCAGCACGTGGATGCCGATGGAGCAGGCGCCGGGGGCGTAGAAGAGTTTCATCGCTGGAATTCCTTATGCGGCTTCGGTGGCAAGGGCCCGGGCCACGGCGGGGCGTGCCATCATGGCCTCGTAATGGGCGGTGATCCGCGCGGGCGGGGTGATGCCGGCGCGCAGGCACCAGCGTTCGATGAAGAACAGCGCGGCATCGGCCACGGAATAGCCGGAGGGCAGCAGCCATTCGCCGCCCTTCCAGTTCGCGGCCAGCAGGGCGAGGTATTTCTCGGCCAATTCCTTGCCCTGGGCGATGACCCGCGGCTGGTCGGCCTCGTCCTTCGCGAAGTTCACCGGGCGGAACTGCCGGGTGAAACCCTGCGGGTGGATGGTGCCGCAGATGTAGTCGAGCATTTCCAGCACCCGGGTCTGGCCTTCCAGATCCTCGGGGATGAGTTTCGCGTCCGGGTTGGCGCGGGCCAGCCAATAGGCGATGGTCTGGAATTCGGTCAGCACCGATCCATCGTCGCGGATCAGCGTGGGCACCTTGGATTTCGGGTTCAGCGCCACGAATTCGGGCTTGTAGGTGCCGCCGTCGCGGGTGGAGAAGCGGCTGCCCTCGAAGGGCTTGCCGATCTCTTCAAGGATGACATGGATGCCCAGCGAGCAGGCGCCCGGCGAATAGAGGAACTTCATAGACTTCTCCCTTTCGCCCGGTCGTGTCAGTTGAACAGCGAGGAGACCGAGCTTTCCTCGCTGATCCGTCGCATTGCCTCGGCCAGCAGGGGGGCGATCGGCAATTGGCGGGTGTTGGCGGAGGTGCGGACAGCCTCGGTCGCCGCAATACTGTCGGTCACGGTCATCATCTCGATGGGGGCCGCGCCTACGCGGGCCACGGCACCGCCGGAGAAGACGCCGTGCGTGACATAGCAGGAGACGCTCTTGGCGCCGTTCTTCATCAGCGCGTCGGCCGCGTTGCAATGGGTTCCGCCGCTGTCGATGATGTCGTCGACGATGATGCAGTCGCGGCCCTCGACATCGCCGATGACGTTCATCACCTCCGACACGCCGGCACGCTCGCGGCGCTTGTCGATGATCGCGAGGTCGGTGTGCAGGCGTGTCGCGATGGCGCGGGCGCGGACCACGCCGCCGACATCGGGGGAGACGACCATGAGGTCGCGCCCGGCGTAACGCTCCTGGATGTCGCGGGCGAAGAGCGGCGCCGCGTAGAGATTATCCACCGGAATATCGAAGAAGCCCTGGATCTGGCCGGCATGCAGGTCGAGGGTCAGCACCCTGTCCGCCCCCGCCTCGGTGATCAGATTGGCCACCAGCTTGGCGGAGATGGGGGTACGCGGGCCGCTCTTCCGGTCCTGCCGGGCATAGCCGAAATAGGGGATCACCGCGGTGACCCGCCGCGCGCTGGAACGGCGCAGCGCATCGAGGCAGATCAGCAATTCCATCAGGTGGTCATTGGCCGGAAAGCTGGTGGACTGGATGACGAAGACGTCCTCGCCCCGGATGTTCTCGTGGAACTCGACGAAGATCTCCATATCGGCGAATCGCCGGATGGAGGCGCGGACCAGGGGCAGTTGCAGCGTGTCGGCCACCGCCTGCGCGAGCGGCATGTTGCTGTTGCAGGCGACGATTTTCATGGAAGATCCACACTCCACCGAGGGGGCGCCCCTGTCCTATCAACGCAGCGCGATTGTGGCAACCGCAGGCCCCCTAACGCAGACCGGGCGGCACCGCCACATTGGCGGATGTGGCGGCGGGCGGCGGCGCGGCGGGGGCGCTCGCCGGCCCCGTGGTGGCGTTGCGGATGATCGTTTGCACGCCGCCGCTGGCCTGCTCGGCCGCGACATAGGCGATATCGCCCCAGAAGCGGTTGAGCCGCCCGGTCGGCACCTCGTTGAGCTGGATCACCCGGCCCAGCTCCTCGCCATCGCGCCTGGTCACCACCCAATGCAGCTCCACCAGCTGCTGGTTGTTCGCGGCCGGGGTGAGCTGCACCAGGGCGGTCAGGCCGTATTGCGCGCCCTCCGCCGCCTCCTGCACCACGAAGCCCAGATTGGACATGAAGTCGCGCATGCGGGCGGCCAGGGCCGTCGCCCCATCGCCAGGCGCGCCGCGCACCGGCAGGAAGCGCACCCTGGGGGGGCCGGCGGCGATCGCCGAGGGCGAGGCGGAGGCGCGCGCGGCCTGCACCGAGAGCAGCAACCGGGTCAGCCCCGGCACCGCCTGGGTGGCCACGGCGGTGAGGATGGGCGGCGTCGGTTCGGCCCAGCCGCGGATCGGCACCGGCGCGCCGTCGAAGACGCCTTGCGAGACGCCGTCGGCGTTGAACAGCTGGAAGCGCGGGCGGATGGTGGTGCCCAGATTGTCGGCGGTGATGTCCAGGCGCCAGTCCAGCGGCAGCGGCGTGTCGATGGCGATGGCCGGCACTTCCTGGCCCTGAAGACCCTCGGTCACGGCCTGCGCCAGCCTTCGGGCATTGACCTCGTCCAGCAGCGCCTGGGGCGGCGGCGGGACGGCCAGGCGGATGGCCAGCGGCACCGCCAGATTGCGCGCGGCGCGCCCGGGATTGCCGCGGAAGGGCTGCGGCAGGTCGCCACAGCCCGTCAGAAGCACCAGCAGGGCCGCGCAGGCGCTAAAGAATCGCACAGGTGGCCACCATGGTCAGGATGCAGAGGAAGAGGAAGGTGAGGACATAAGGCATGTGTCAGAGCCCGATGGCGGAGAGCTGGTGACCGATGGGGCCCTCGCCGGCGAGGGTGCGGCGGCGATGGCTGAAGAATTTTTGTGGGTTGGCCAGCGTGTCGTCGAAAGTGGCATGGGCCTGGGCGCCGGCGGCGAGCAGGCGGGCCAGGCAATAGCCGGGCAGGTCGAACTGCCAATGGCCGGGCCGATGCCCGGGGGTGAAGAAGCGGGCGTCGGCGGCGGCGCGGGCCAGAACGGCTTCGCGCAGATCGGCGCCGACCTCGTAGCTGGGCTGGGCGATGCAGGGGCCGACCACGGCGGTGATGTCGTGGGCGCCCAGGGCGCGCATGGCGGCCAGCGTCTCCTCCAGCACGCCGGCCACGGCGCCGCGCCAGCCGGCATGGGCGGCGCCGACCACGCCGGCCCCCGCATCGGCGAAGAGCACGGGGGCGCAATCGGCGGTGACCACGCCCAGCAGCAGGCCGGGGGTGGCGGTGACCAGGGCATCGGCCACCGGGCGCGTCTCCCATGGCGCATCGCAGACCGCGACAGCGACGCCATGGACCTGGTGCACCGAGACGAGCCGGGCCGGCGCGAAGCCCAGGGCGGCCGCGGCGATGGCGCGGTTTTCCGCCACCAGCGCCGGATCATCGGCGCTGCGGTCGGAGCAGTTGAGGGCAGAAAAACTACCTTCGCTCACCCCGCCCTGGCGGGTGAAGAAGGCGTGTTTCAGGCCATCGAGTGCCAGGTGGGTGATGATCATTCGAACCCTGCTGGCACAGGCTGGCCCGGCTGGCAAAGGCACAGCGCCTTGAACAGCCGGCCCATGCCCTCGGGCGCCACCAGCCTTTGCGCGCCGGAGAGGATCATGCCGGCCTGGGTCGGCGCGGAGTGGGCGAGGATGGCGGCGCGGCTGACCAGCCCCAGCCGTTGCAGGAAGAGGCCCTGCGGGATGGGGCCATGCGCGGCGAGGCCCGAGGCGGCATGGGCAAAGGCGGTGAAATCGACATGGGCGGTGAGGTCGGCGCTGCCGGGTTCGGCCAGCGCGTCCGCGTGGGCATGGTCGCGCAGGGCCTGCAGGCTGTCGCCGAAGCCCGGGTGTTGGGGGCCGTAGTCGATGAAGAGGGCGGCGCCGCCCTGGGCTGAGAGCCGCGCCGCCAGATGGGCGGCCAGGGCCTGCGCGGCTTCGTTGATTTCCAGGATGGCGCCGTCTGGCGCCTCGGGCAGCGGGTGGGGGGTGGGCTGGTCATGGAAGGCGCCATTGGCCACGAAGCGTTCCCGCCAGGCGCCGCCCGCGCGGATGAACTGGCGAATCGGCAGGGCGTCCAGAAACTCATTGGCCAGGATGATGGCGGGGCCATCGGGCACGGCCTGCATCGCCGGGAACCATTGCGCGGGCAGGCCGGCCAGGGCCTCGCCTTGCCGGGCCTGCAGGGCGGGCGAGGTTTCCACCAGCGCCACCCGCGCCGCCGCCTGAAACCCCGGCACCATCGCGCCGGCGCGCCAGGCATCGGCCATCAGCGTGCCGCGGCCGGGGCCGAGCTCCACCAGCCGGAATTCGCCCGGCGCGCCCATCTGCTGCCAGGTGACGGCAGCCCAAAGGCCCAGGCACTCGCCAAAGGCCTGGGAGATTTCCGGTGCGGTGGTGAAATGCCGGAGCGCATCGCCCTGCGCGTAGAAGGCGGCATTGGCGCGGGCCATGAAGGCGTCCAGCCGTTCCATCAGGCAGCCGGCCGGGCGCGCCACATCAGAACGGCGCCGATCAGCACCATGGGGATGGAGAGCATCTGCCCCATGGTGGCGCCGGCGAAGAGGAAACCCAGATGCGCGTCGGGCTGGCGGAAGAATTCGCCCGCGCTGCGCGCCACGCCATAGCCCGCGATCAGCGCGCCGGTGAGGAAGCCGCGCCGCGCCCGAAGCCCGGGCACGGCGAACAATGCCAGCATCACCGCGAAGAGCGCCACACCCTCCAGCCCCGCCTGGTAGAGCTGGCTGGGGTGGCGCGGCAGCCCTGTCGGATCGGTGGGGAAGACCATCGCCCAGGGCGCGTCGGAGGGGCGGCCATAGAGCTCGGCATTCACGAAATTGGCCAGCCGGCCGAAGAACAGCCCGATGGGCACGCCCACCGCCACCCTGTCGCCAAAGCCCAGCGGCGAGAGTTTTTGCGAACGGCAGAAGATCAGCGCCGCGACGATCACCCCCAGCGCGCCGCCATGAAAGGCCATGCCGCCCTGCCAGACCATGGGGATCTCCAGGGGATGGAAGATGTAGTATCCGGGCCGGTAGAACAGCACATAGCCCAGGCGCCCGCCGATGATGATGCCGAGCGTTGCCCAGGTGATGAAGTCATCCATCTGTTGCGGTGTGGCGACGGCGGGCTTCACCACCATCAGCCGCCGGCAAAGCTGCCAGGCGCAGACGATGCCGGCGATATAGGCCAGCGCGTACCAGCGTATGCCCAGAGGGCCGATCTGGAGGGCGACCGGATCGATCATGGGGAAGGCGACCAAGGGGAGCATGCGGCCTCGTGGGCTGTGGCGGTCTGGGGTATAGGCGATCAGGACAAGGAGAGCATCATGGCTGGAACACGGGACGGCATGCGGCAGCGACTGGATGATCTGGCGGGCATGGCGGGCGGCGCCTTCAGCGTGCTGGCGGGCTTGAAGAACGAGGCCGAGCAACTGGCGAAATCGCGCGCCGACAGCTTCGCCCAGCGGATGGAACTGGTGAAGCGCGAGGAGTTCGAGGCAGCACTCGAACTGGCGCGGCGCGCGCGGGAGGGGGTGGAGGCGCTGGAGGAAAAATTTTCCGAAATGGAGGCGCGGATCGCCCGGCTGGAGCATGCCCGGTCGGAGGCTGTTTCCACGATCATGCTGGCCGCGGTCAAACCATCCACAGAAGCTTAGCAAACTGCCTCTTGCGGCGCGGGATTCACCCCTCATAGCCTAGGGGTAGTGGCGCCTGACCTCAAAGCACCCCAATCCCTGGGCCAAGGGGGGTCCAGCCCGGGTTGGGATGCGGTTCGGCGCCGCGGTGGCGCGTGGTTTCGACCCCTGGCGATTCCGCCTGTGGTCGGCACGCTTGGCGATAGGGGCTGCTGCGATGTCCGGCATGTTGACCCATGAATTCCATGAAACCGCGACCAATCCGCTCGACGTGCTCGAGCAGATCCTGAGCGCGAATGAATGGGCCTGCGAACGACAATCCGACGGCGAGATGGTGGCCGAGGCGCCCGGGAAGTGGGGCCATTACGCCATGTTCTTCTCCTGGGCGCGCGAAATCAGCGCCATGCATTTCTCCTGCGCCTTCGACATCAAGGTGCCGGCGAACCGCCGCGCGGCGCTGTATGAGCTGCTGGCGCTGGCCAATGAGCGGCTGTGGATCGGCCATTTCGGGCTGGAAAGCGATGATGGGGTGCCGGTGTTCCGCCACGCCGTGCTGCTGCGCGGCGCTCCCGGTGCGAGTGCCGAGAGCCTGGAGGATTTGGTCGATATCGCGCTGAACGAGTGCGAGCGGTTTTTCCCGGCGTTCCAGTTCGTGCTCTGGGGCGGCAAGGCGCCGAAGGACGCGCTGGATGCGGCCATGCTGGATTGCGTCGGCGAGGCCTGAGGGGCCTACGCAAGCTCCAGCAACGAGCCCAGGCCCGGCACGGGCGCCTGCCCGATGCCCGCCCAAAGCCCGCGCGGCACATAGGCCGGCCGCAGCCCGGCCGCTTGCGCCGGCAGGATGTCGTTGTCCACCCTGTCGCCGACATAGGTGATGGCCCCGGGCGCCACCGCGCAATGCGCGATAACCTTCTCGAAGAATCGCGGATCGGGCTTCTGCACCCCCCAGCCGGCGGAGGTGGCGATGAAATCGGCGCCCAGTTCCAACGACTCCAGCGCCGGCCCGGCCTCCAGCGGCTGGTTGCCGGCGATGCCGATCCGCCAGCCGCGGGCGCGCAATGCCGCGAAGGCCGGGCGAACATCGGGGTAGAGGTCACCCTCCAGCGGCGCGTCCTGCGCCAGGCGGGCGCGGCGAATGGCCATGATGTCGTGGCCGGGTGCGAGGCGCTGCATGGTGTGGCGATGGCTCAGCCCCTGCGCGATATCCTCGCGCAGCGCGTCCCACAATGTGGCGTAGGGCACCGAAAGATGCTCGGCCCACCCCTGCCAGACGCGGGTTTCATCGACCAGCACGCCGCCGACATCGAAGACGATCCAGCGGGCGTCGGACAGGGCGTCAGCCCTTCTCGATCGTCAGATCAGGCGCATCCGGGTGCTTCATGCCGACCAAATGGTAGCCGCAATCCACGTGATGCACCTCGCCCGTCACGCCGGCAGAGAGCGGGCTGAGGAAATACATCCCCGAGCCGCCCACCTCCTCCAGGGTCACGTTGCGCCGCATCGGCGAGTTATACTGGTTCCACTTCATGATGTAGCCGAAATCGCCGATGCCGCTGGCCGCCAGCGTCTTGATCGGGCCGGCGGAGATGGCGTTGACCCTGATCTGCCTGTCGCCCAGATCGGCTGCCATGTAACGGACCGAGGCCTCCAGCGCCGCCTTGGCCACGCCCATCACGTTGTAATGCGGCACCCAGCGCTCGGCGCCGAGATAGCTGAGCGTGAGCATGGAGCCGCCCGCCTTCATCATCGCCGCCGCCCGCCGCCCGGTCGCGGCGAAGGAATAGCAGGAGATGTCCAGCGCCTGGAGGAACACCTCGCGCGGCGTGTCGATGAACCGGCCGCGCAGGTAATCCTTGTTGGCGAAGCCGATGGCATGGACCAGGAAGTCCAACTCGCCCCAGCGCGCCTGCAGCGCGTCGAAGGTGGCGTCGATCTGCGCGTCGTCCCCCACATCGCAGGGCAACACGAGGTCGGAGCCGACCGAGGCCGCCAGGGGCCGCACGCGCTTCTCCAGCGCCTCGCCCTGGAAGGTGAAGGCCAGTTCCGCCCCCTGCGCCGCGCAGGCCTGGGCGATGGCCCAGGCGATGGAACGGTGGTTCGCCACGCCCATGATCAGGCCGCGGCGGCCGGCCATCAATGTTCCGGTGGGGATCGCGGCTTGGCTGACGGTGTCCGGCATGGGTCCTGCGGCGATGGTTGAAGGGCTGACGTGGTGGTGGCACATGCCCCATGCCCGGGCAAGGCCCGGTTCATTTCAGGATGTTTCCCTTGGCAGAAGACCCCTACGCGATATTCGCCGAATGGATGGCCGAGGCGACCGCCTCGGAGATCAACGATCCCAACGCCATGTGCCTGGCGACCTGCACGGCCGATGGCCGGCCGAGTGCCCGGATGGTGCTGCTCAAGGGCGTCGATCCGCGTGGTTTCGTTTTTTACACCAATCTGGAGAGCCGCAAGGGCGGCGATCTGGCCGCCAACCCGCAGGCCGCGTTGTGCTTTCACTGGAAGAGCCTGGCACGCTCCATCCGCGTCGAGGGCGCGGTGGAGAGCGTGAGCGATGCGGAGGCGGATGCCTATTTCGCCTCGCGCTCGCGCGGCAGCCGGATCGGCGCATGGGCGTCGCGCCAGTCGCGACCGCTGGAGGGGCGCTTCGCGCTGGAGCGCGCGGTGGCGGAATACACCGTGAAGTTCGGCATTTCGGAAATCCCGCGCCCGGCACATTGGTCGGGCTTCCGGGTGCTGCCGGAGCGAATCGAATTCTGGCGCGACATGCCCTTCCGGCTGCATGAGCGCCGCGTCTTCACCGCTTCCGGGCCGGGCTGGACGACCGAGGCACTGTTTCCCTGATGGCCATTCCCGCCGGGCAGGCGGAGGTCGCGGCATACCTCGCCGCCATCACCGGCCAGGGCATGGTGGAGACGCATATCTCGGCGGTCTTCCTTGGACCGCATGAGGTGCTGAAGCTCAAGAAGGCGGTGGATTTCGGGTTCCTGGATTTTTCGCGTCCGGAGGAGCGCGAGCGGCTGATCCGGTTTGAGAACGACCTCAACGCCGCCGCGGCCCCCGGGCTGTATCTCGGCGCGGTGGCAGTGACACGCGAGGCCAGTGGCGCCCTGGCGCTGGGCGGCGACGGTGAGGTGGTGGAGTGGGTGCTGCGGATGAAGCGCCTGCCGAAGGGCGCGTTTCTCGATGTTCACGCACCGCTGGACGGTCCGGGTCTCGACGCGCTGGCCGATGCGGTGGTGGCGCTGCACCAGGCCGCCCCACCGCGCGCCGCCGGCGACATGGCGGCGGTGCTGGAAGGCAATCTGCGCGCCGGGCGCGATGCCGGCCTGCCGGAAGCGGCGGTATCGGCCTGGGGCGCGCGGGCGGGTGCCTGTCTGACCGCGCTCTCGCCCTGGCTCGCCACGCGCGTCGCGTTCCAGCGCCGCTGCCATGGCGACCTGCATCTGGGCAATCTCTGCATGCTCGATGGCCGCCCCACGCCCTTCGATGCGTTGGAATTTTCCGAAGATCTGGCCAGCATCGACACCGGCTATGACCTGGCCTTCCTGCTGATGGATCTTGACCAGCGCTGGGGCCGGCCCGCCGCCAACCGGGTGATGAACAGGTACATCGCCCGCACCGGCGATGCCGGGCTGCTGCGCGGGTTGCCGCTGTGGCTTTCGCTGCGTGCCTTCATACGCGCCCATGTGGCCGCGCGGCGCGGCGATGACGCGGCGCCGCTGCTGGCGGCTGCGATGGCGTATCTGGCCCCGCCGCCGCCGCGCCTCGTCGCCATTGGCGGCTTGCAGGGCACCGGCAAATCCACCCTGGCGCGCGCCGTGGCGCCCGAACTGGGCGCGGCCCCGGGCGCGTTGGTCCTGCGCAGCGATGAGCTTCGCAAGCGCCTGGCGGGCGTGGCGCCGGAAACCACTCTGCCCGGCCAGGCCTATACCGCCGCCGCCAATGACGCTGTCGTCGCCACCATGTGCAACCAGGCGGCCCAGGCGCTGGCCGATGGCCATGCCGTGGTGGCCGATTCCGTGTTCCTGCGGCAGGCGGAGCGCGAGGCCATCTCGGCCCTTACCCCGCATTCCCAGGGGGTGTGGCTGACCGCGCCACTGGCGGTGTTGCGGGCACGCATCGCCGCCCGACGCCACGACGCCTCGGATGCCGATATCGCCGTGCTGGAGATGACCGCCGCGCGCGATCCGGGCAAGGTTACGTGGCTGCAATTGGATGCCTCCGAAGGCACCGAGGCCGCCTTGCGCAAGACGCTGGACTTGCCGCCCAAGCCTTCGCCATAAGCGCTCACCCAAGGTTCGAGGGAGACAAACCAATGGCATTCCGTCGACTGCTGGTGCCGCTGACCGGCACCGCCGCGGGCGAGGCCGCGATCGCGACCGCGCTGATGACCGCCCGCATCTGGGGAGCGCATGTGCATTGCCTGCATGTCCGCGTCGATGCGCGCGATGTGGCGCCGCTGGCGGGCGAAGGCCTGTCCGGCGCCATGATCGAGGAGATGATGGCGGCCACGGAGCGCGAATCAGGCGAGCGCGCCGGTCGCGTGAAGGCGCTGTTCGACCGCATGGCCGGCGCGCTCGGCGACGTGACGCTGGCCGACAGCGCCGAGGTCGCGAACAAGATCGACGGCGTCACGCTGAGCTTCGAGAGCATCGCCGGGCGCGAGGAGGATGTGGTGGCGCAGCAGAGCCGCCTCTACGACCTGGCCGTGGTGCCGCACCCCGAGGCGGATGAGGATGTCTCCTCCTCCGACGCGCTGCATGCCGTGCTGTTCGACAGCGGCCGCCCGGTGCTGATCGCGCCGCGAAAGGCGCCCGCCTCCATCGGCAGCCGCATCTGCTGCGCCTGGAACGGCACGGCGGAAAGTGCGGCAGCCATGGCCGCCGCGCTGCCCTGGCTGCACCAGTCCAACGCCGTGCGCGTGCTCCATGCCGATGAGTATCAGCGGCGCGGGCCGAAGGTGGAGGGCATCCTCTCCTACCTCCACTGGCATGGGGTGGACGCCGGGGCGCAAATGTTCAAGCCGGTGACCAAGGATGTCGGCGCCGGGCTTTTGGGCGCGGTGCGCGACTACAATGCCGACCTGCTATGCATGGGCGCCTATAGCCATAGCCGCATCCGGCAGCTCATCCTCGGCGGCGTCACGCGGCATGTGCTGGAGAACAGCGACATTCCCGTCCTGATGTGCAGGTAGTCCTCGTCCGCCCGGGACGCGAGCACCTGCCCAGCTATCGGGCGGCGCTGGAACGCGGCTGGTCGCCCGACAATGTGAGCCCGCGCGAGACGGCGGCGCATGAGCTGCGCTTCAGCCTGGAGGACCCGGATGGGTTCCTCGATGCCCTTGACGACCCGACGGCGAAGAACGGGCCGATCAAGATGCCCGATGGCAGCACCAAGCCCCGCCTGCCCGGCTTCCGGCGCTGGATGTGGGATGGCGAGATCTGCGGCTCCATAGGTTTCCGCTGGCAGCCCGGCACGGCGGCGCTGCCGCCTCATCTGCTCGGCCATGCCGGATACAATGTGGTGCCATGGAAGCGCCGGCAGGGTGTGGCCACAACAGCGCTGGGGCTGCTGCTGGTGGAGATCACGCCACTCGGCCTGCCATATCTGGAGGTGACGACCGATCCGGAAAATGTCGGCTCCATCGCCGTGATCGAGGCCAATGGCGGGGTGTTCGTGGAACACTTCACCAAGGATGCGAGCTATGGCGGCGGCCCGGGTGTGCGCTATCGTATCGCCCTTGGAGGGACCCCATGAGCAATCCCGTCATCGCCGCGCTGATGCTGGACCTGGTGGAATGGCTGGAACGCCGCCCGCGATCCTATGCCGAGGCGATCGAGGCCTGGCGCACCTCCTGCCCGCGGCTGACGGTGTGGGAGGATGCGATGGAACAGGGGCTGATCGCCTGCATCGCCGAGGCTGGCGCGTTGCGCGTGCTGGCCACGCCGCATGGCCGCGAATGCCTGGCCGCCCGCGCCATCACCCCCGTCAATGGCGACGATGCGCCCCGCGCGATGGCGTAGCCCCGGGCGCATCCCTATTCTCTCGCCATCGCAGCCACAAACCGGCTGCATGGGAAAAACCACCATGATCGACATCAGGCCTTTCAGCACCCTCGGCGCCGCCGATTTCGGCTGGCTGAAGGCGAAGCACCATTTCTCCTTCGGCCATTACCGCGACCCCGCGCGCGACCATTGGGGCAACCTGCGCGTCTGGAACGATGACGAGATCGCCCCGGGCGAAGGCTTTCCGCCGCACCCGCATCGCGACATGGAGATCATCACCTATGTCCGCCAGGGCGCCATCACCCACCGGGACAATCTCGGCAATGAGGGCCGCACCGAGGCGGGCGACGTGCAGATCATGTCCGCCGGCACGGGCGTGACGCATAGCGAGTACAATCTGGAGCCGGATGTCACGAAAATCTTCCAGATCTGGATCCTGCCCGACCGCCTCGGCGCCAAGCCGAACTGGGGCGCCAAGACCTTCCCCAGGGCGGCGCGCGAGGCGGGGTTCGAGGTGCTGGCCAGCGGCCGTGACGGTGACGGCGATGCGCTGCCGATCAATGCCGACGCGGCGGTGATGGCCACCACGCTCAGCGCCGGGCAGGAGCTGGTGCAGGCCCTGGCGCCGGGCCGCGTGGCCTACCTGGTTCCGGCCCGCGGCTCGGTGACCGTGAACGGGGTGAGACTGAACCCCCGCGACGGTGCGGCGATCCGCGACGAGGCGGAGATTCGCATCCAGGCCGAGGATGAGGCGGAATTGGTCATGGTCGAAGCCGCCGCCTGATTTTTCTCCCGGCGTGGTGTATGGAGTGGTCATGCTGCGTCGCCACATCCTCGCCACCCCCCTGCTTGCCGCGCCGTTCGGCGCAGCGGCGCAACCCGCCCGAACGCCGGCAGCGGCGCCGCCGGCCATCTGGCGCGGCGCCAATATCGAGCAGGCAGATCGTTATCCGCTCGGCGGCGCGGAAGCCCAGCGCTCGCTGCGGATGCTGGCCGGGCTGGGGGCCGACAGCGTGGCCTATACCCCCTATCTCTGGCAGCCCACCGCCGCCAGCGCCGAGGTCGTGCGCGGCAGCGACACCCCCGACGCCGCGCTGGCGGCGGGCATCCGCCAGGCCCGCGAGATGCGGCTGAAGGTGCTGGTCAAGCCGCATCTGTGGGTCAACAACGCCCGGCCTGGCGAGGCGCGGATGGCCGATGACGCCGGCTGGCGCCGCTGGTTCACCGCCTACAACGCCGCCCTGGTGCCCATGGCGCGGGCGGCGCAGGAAGCCGGGGCGGAAGCGTTTTCCATCGGCAGCGCCATCCGCGCCGCCAACACCAGGCCGGAATGGCGCGAGACCATCGCGTCGGTCAGGCAGGTCTTCCGCGGCCGGGTGCTCAGCGTGGCGGCGGATGTCGAGGATGCCGAGGCCTTCCCGCACTGGGCGCTGCTCGATGCCGTGGGCCTGCGCATCTACCGCCCGCTCGGCGCCGATGACCGCGGCGCCGATTGGGTGGGCCCGATCACGCGCGAGGTGGAGCGGCTGGACCGGCTGGAGCAACGCTTTCGCAAGAAGATCTGGGTGGCGGAGTTGGGCATCCGCTCGGCCGCCGGTGCCGCCGCCAACCCCATCGCCAGCGTGGAGGAACGCCCCAGCCTGCCCTATCAGCGCGTGCAGGCCGAGGCGCTGGCGCGCTGGCTGCGCCGCCTCGACCGGCCGAGCGTGGAGGCGGTGATGCTCTGGCGCTGGTTCTCCGACCCCTCGCGCGGCGGCGAGTTCGACACCGACTTCACCCCCCAGGGCAAGCTGGCCGAGGGCGTCCTTCTGCACGCCTGGCTGGCCCGCCCATAGGCATACCCCCCTTCGACATGCTTCAATCCCGTATCGGGAGAGAAGAGCATGCGGGATCTGGATGTGTTGCGGCTGGAGCGCCGCGTCGGCCTTCTGCTGATCCCGCTCGTCGAAGGCCCCGGCGCCGCGGTGGGTGTCGCTCGTGACGGCGAGCTGCTGCTGCGCCGCCAATCCGGCCTGGCCAGCATCGAGCTGAACCAGCCGATCACCCCGCAGACCGGCTTTCGCATCGCCTCCCTCTCCAAGCAATTCACCTGCACGGCCATCCTGATGCTGGCGGCCGAGGGCAGGCTTGCGGTCGATGACCCGCTTTCCCGCCATCTGCCCGGGCTGCCGGGCTGGGCGGACGGGATCACGCTCGACCAACTCATGCGCAACACGGCCGGGCTGCGCGACATGCTGGAGCTGCTGCGCGGCGGCGGCGTCGACCTCTCACACGGCATGGGCCCGGCTGCGATCGATGCCGCCATCGCCCGCAGCAACGGGGTGAATTTCACGCCCGGCAGCCGTTTCCTCTATTCCAACACGAGTTTCCGGCTGCTGGGGCAGGTCGTCGAGAAGGCCTCGCGCCTCAGCCTGGCGGAATTCCTCGAGGAACGCATCTTCGGCCCGCTGGGCATGACGCGGACCCGGCATACCCCCGACGTGATGGTTCCTGTCGAAGGCCTGGCCACCGGCTACATGCCGCGCGGCGATGGCTTTGTCCGCGCCGGCCATGGCTTCGCGCTGGGCGGCGAGGGTGGGCTGGTCTCAGGCGTCGAGGACCTCGCCCTCTGGGCCCGGGCGCTCAGCCTCAACCTGCTCGGCGGTGGCGTGCTGGAATCGCAGCTGCAGGAGCTGGCGCCCTTCCCCAACGGCACCCCCAATATCTATGCCCGGGGGCTGGAGGTGGAGGAATGGCGCGGCCTCAAGCTGGTCTCCCATGGCGGGCTTTGGCCGGGGTACAAGGCTGCGTTCCTGCGGGTGCCGGCGCGCCGGCTTACCGTGATCCTCCTCACCAATCATGGCGGGCTGGATGCCCATGCCATGGGCATGTCGGTGCTGGAGGCGGCGCTGGAGGGCGACACGGTGCTGCATCCCGTGCCGCCCATGCCCAGGCCGGAGGGGCTGGAGGGCTGCTTCGTCACCGAGGATGGCATCTCGCTCGATCTCTGGGCCGACGAGCAGGGCAAGCCCATGGCGCGGCAGCATGGGGTGGCCTTCGCCATCGGCCCCCGGCCGGATGGGCTGCTGCACGCCCTGCGCGGCGGGTTCCGCTTCGCCATCGGCCGCGGCGCGGAGGGGCTGGTGTTGCACGGCGATGCCGGCCACCAATCGGCGCTGCATCGGGTGGAGCGGCGCCAGGCGCTGCCGGCCTCGGCCACCGGCGCCTGGCACTGCGCCGATCTCGGCGCCACCTGGCATGTCGGCGATGACGGCACCTGGCGCATCGACGGCCCGCATGTGAAGGCCGGCCCCTTCCCGCTCGAGGGTCTGACCCAGGATCTGGCCCGCTTCATCATGCCGACCGGGCTTTACGAGGCCTGGTGGGATGTGCGGCTGCTGCGTGACGCGGCGGGCGAGGTTGTCGCGCTGGAGGCCCATGGCGCCCGCGCGAAGGGTTTGCGCTTCGAGCGCGTGGCATAGGGAAGACACAGCGTGCTGACGATCCTGGAGCCGGAAACCCTCTACCCCGATGACAGCGTGGAGGAGGCGGTGCTGGCCGGCGCCGCCCGCATGCTTCGCGGGAAAGCCGTGGCCGCGCTGGAAGAACTGCCCGACGAACTCTGCGCCCAGGCGGATGGGCTGATGACCTTGCGCATGGCCGTGCCGGCCGCCCAGCTCGCGCGCTTCCCGAAGCTGCGCGTGGTGGTGCGCATGGGCGTGGGCTATGACCGTGTCGACCGGGCGGAATGCGCCCGGCGCGGCATCACGGTGGCGAATATTCCTGACTATGGCACCGAGGAGGTGGCGGATCATGCCGTCTCCCTGGCGCTGGCGCTGCGGCGCGGGCTGTTCCTGCATCATGAAACCCAACGGGCGAACCCGCCGGCGCCCTGGGGGGTGATCGACACGCCGCTGATCCGGCGGATGTCGGTGCAGCGTTTCGGCGTGCTGGGGTTGGGGCGCATCGGCACCGCGGCGGCGCTGCGGGCGAAGGCTTTTGGCTTCGATGTGGTGTTCTTCGACCCGGGCCTGCCCAATGGGGTGGACCGGGCACTGGGGATACGGCGCGCGCCCAGCCTGGCGGCGCTGATGGAACAGGCGGATGTGCTGAGCATCCACGCGCCGCTGACGCGCAACACGCGGGGGTTGGTGGGCGCGGCGGAACTGGCGCTGCTGCCCCGCGGCGCGGTGGTTGTGAACACGGCGCGCGGGCCGATCCTGGACCTGGATGCGCTGGAGGCGGGCCTGCGCTCCGGCCATATCGCGGGCGCCGGGCTGGACGTGGTGCCGGTGGAGCCGCCGGTGGAGCCGGTGCCGAACCTGCTTCGGGCCTATCGCGCGCGGGAGGATTGGTTGCAGGGGCGGCTGGTGATCACGCCGCACAGCGCTTTCCATACGCCCGAGGCCTGGGAGGATATTCGGATGAAGGGCATCGAGACGATGCGCGATGTGCTGGTGCTGGGGCTGCGCACCAATGTGATCCTGCCGGAGAGCGACTGAGGCCGCGAAGCACGCAGGTTTCGGACAAATACCGTAGGCTGTGTGGCCTCGGGGTTCCAGCACCATATCTGGTGGTTGGGGGTGGCGGATGCGGCTTTCAAACAGCGGGGCAGATATTAGGAATATTGGCCTGGCTTGTCAAGGGTGAACCTGTCTCCCCGGCATGGCTCGGGGCGGCGATATCAAGCTTGCCTGCCAATTGCGGAAGGCAAGACCGATGGCCGGGGTAGAAGAGATAAGCGTAGCGCTGACGCCGGAAATGGCGGCTATGATGCGCGGCGTCGTGGCCTCGGGCGAATACGCCTCGGCCAGCGAAGTGATGCGCGAGGCGCTGCGGAAGTGGACCAGGCGGCGGGCAGGGTCGTGTCCCCGTCCGTGGCGGAGCAGACGCGACTTTGGGAAGATGGCCTCAACAGCGGCCCAATGCTGGATGGCGAGGAGGTCCTCGAGGAACTGCTGAAGCGCCACGAAGCCGGGTGAGCTATCGCCTCAGCCCCACGGCCCCGGCCGTTCTGGCTGACGCAGCCGATCATATCGCCGCCGACAATCCCACCGCCAGCCGGCGCTGGATGCTCAGCATGCACGCCCAGTTCCGTCGCCTGGGCCAGCTGCTGAGCATGGGCGTGGCCCGCCCCGACCTGCCGCCCGGCCTCCGCCTCTCCCCCACCGGCGCCTACCCTATCCTCTACCGCGAAACCCCATCAGGCGCCGACATCATCCGCATCCTGCACAGCGCCCGCCAATGGCAGGGCCAACCCGCGCTCAATCCCGTCTCGATTGGCATTGAAATCGTCAATGCAGGAAAATTGTCCAAGAATGGCAATGGCGATTGGATCACCTGGTCGGGACAGAAAATCAGTCCCGATCAGGTCATGATCGCCCGCCACAAGAACGAAACCTCGGATGCCGGCTGGCATATTTACACCACTGAACAAATCAACGTAGTCGTTGAGATCGGAACCACGCTGAACGAACAGTATAAATTTCTCGACTTCCTGGGGCATGACGATGTTTCGCCCGATCGAAAAGTCGATCCAGGGCCGGCTTTCCCGATGAACAGCGTCCAGTCGCGGATCATCGGCCGGTCGTGACTCAGTAAAGCCCGCCCAACCCACTCTCCACCCTGGAAGCCGCCCCCGCCCCAAACCCATCCACCGCCTGGGCGCTGTTCTCCGTCCCCGGCCGGAACGCCTCCAGGATGCTCTGCCCATTATCCGTGGTGATCCGCACCAGCGACACCCCAGGCGGCGCCCGGAACGGCACCGCCGGCGACCCCCGCAGCGCCGCCTCCATCACATCGCGAAAAATCGGCGCCGCGTTCAGCCCACCCGTCTCATTGCCGCCCAGCGAGCGCGGCTCGTCATGGCCGAACCACACCGCCACCACGATGTCGGGGGTAAACCCCACGAACCAATTGTCCTTGTAGTCATCCGTGGTGCCGGTCTTGCCCGCCACCGGCCGGTTCAGCCCGACACCCGCCCGCGCGCCGGTGCCGCGCTGCACCGCGCCCTGAAGAATGTTGGTGATCTGGAAGGCCGCGATCGGGTCGGTGATCTGGCGGCGGTTGTCCGTCAGCGTCGGCGGGTCGGCATTCGGGCCGGCATTGCAGCCCACGCAGGCGCGCTGGTCGCCGCGCCAGATCACCCGTCCGCGCTGGTCCTGCACCGAATCGATCAGGCTGGGCTCCACCCGCCGCCCGCCATTGACGAAGCTGGCATAGGCCGCCGCCATCCGCACCACCGTCGTCTCCCCCGCCCCCAGGCTCATCGCCAGAAAGGGCGGCATGTTCGGGATGACGCCAAAGCGGTTCGCCACGTCCGAGACGCGTGGCATGGTCACCTGCTGCGCGATGCGCACCGTCACCAGATTCAGGCTGCGCTCCAGCGCCGAACGCATGGTGACGGCGGCACCCGAGGCCGATCCGCCGTAATTCCCCGGCCGCCAGATCTGCCCATTGCCCATCGGCAATTCGATGGGCGTGTCGAGGAAGCGCTGGTTGGGCGGAATCCCGTCCTCCAGCGCCGCGAGATAGACGAAGGGCTTGAAGGAGGAGCCGGGCTGCCGCAGCGCCTGCGACGCGCGGTTGAACTGGCTGCGCTCGTAATTCCAGCCGCCGGACATCGCCAGGATGCGACCCGTCGCCGGGTCCAGCGCCACCACGGCCGCCTCCACCTCCGGCAGTTGGCGAAGGAAGACGCGGCCGGGCCGGGCCGGGTTGGGCTCCACCAGCACGACGTCGGAGGGGATGACGACCTCGCCCATCCGGCGCGGCGGCGGCCCCAGCCGCACCGCGGCATTGGCCGGCCCGGGCGGCAGCACGGCCCGCGCCCAGGCGGTATCCGCCAGGTCGATGATCCCGGTGCGGGGTTCGAGCGGCCCGCGTGGGCTCACCCGTTCCAGCCAGGCCACGCGCGCCTCGCGCTCGCTCACCTGCTGCACCACGGCCTGGCGCCAGCCCGGCAGCAGGCCCGGGGTGCGCGGCAGGGCTTCCAGCGCCGGCTGCCAGTCATTCGGGCCGAAGGGCAGCCGCGCCACCCCGCCCCGCCAGCCGCCACGGCGCCGGTCATAGGCCAGCAGGCCCTGGCGCAGCGCGTTCTCGGTCGCCGCCTGCAATTCGGGGTCGAGCGAGGTCCGCACCACCAGACCGCCGCCGGCCGCCTGTTCGGCGCCGAAGCGGGTGATCAGTTCGCGCCGGACATCCTCGGTGAAATGCTGGCCCACCGCCACCACTTCGGGGCGGCGGGTGAGGCGGGCATCGATGGGCTCGCGCCGACCGGCCTCGGCCTCGGCGGCGGTGATCGCGCCATCCTCGGCCATGCGCTCGATCACCCAGTTGCGGCGGATGCGCGCCTGCTCGGGGAAGCGGATGGGGTTGTAGTTGTTGGGCGCCTTGGGGAGTGCGGCGAGGAAGGCCATCTCGCCCAGCGTCAGCGCCTCCAGCGGCTTGTTGAAATAGCTTTGCGCGGCGGCGGCCACGCCATAGGCCTGCGCACCCATGAAGATCTCGTTGAGGTAGATCTCGAGGATGCGCTCCTTGCTCAGCGCGCGCTCCAGCCGCATCGCCAGCAGGGCTTCGCGCAGCTTGCGCAGCAGGGTGCGGTCGCTGCCCACCAGCATGTTCTTGGCGACCTGCTGGGTGATGGTCGACGCCCCCTGCATGCGCCGTCCCGAGCCATAATTCTGCGCCCAGGCCACCAGCGCGCGGACCATGCCCGCCGGGTCCACGCCGTGATGCTCGCGGAAGCGCTGGTCCTCGGCCGAGATGAAGGCCTGTTGCAGGCGCAGGGGGATGGCCTCGATCGGTACAAAGACGCGGCGTTCATTGGCGAGTTCCGCCATCAGCTGGCTGTCGGCGGCGTAGATGCGCGACATCTGCTGCGGCTGGTAATCGGCCAGCCAGCGGTAATCGGGCAATTCGGCGGCGAGCTGGTTGTACAGCCCCAGCCCCGCCACCGCGCCGCCAAGGCCCAGCACGGCGACCAGCACCATCAGCAGGCGCAGGATGCCGAAGCCGCGGAAGCGTCGCCGCCGGCGCGGGGCCTGCGGCGGCGGCGGGGCGCCCTCGGGGTCAAGCGAAGGGGCGGCCATGGGCCCGTCGGCGCGGAGCGGCGTCTGCTGCATCGCGGTTCTCTAGCACCAACGCCCTGGCGTCGCATCCCGCAATGCGCGGCCCCTCAGGTCACCACCCGCCTTCCCAGATAGGCATAGACCCCCTCCGTCAGGCTGTCCGCCACCCTGGCGCGCCAGGCCGGGCGGTTGAGCAGCGCCTCATCCGCGGGGTGCGAGAGGAACCCCACCTCGACCAGCGCCGATGGCACATCGGGCGCCTTGAGCACCACGAAGCCGGCGCGGCGATGCGGGTTGGCCAGCAGCGGCACGTCGCCCTGCATGGCCGCCACCGCCTGGCGGGCCACGCTCTCGCTGCCCTGCCGCGTCTCAGCCCGCATCAGGCTGAGCAGGATGCGCTGGACATCGGGCGGCACGCTGGGCAGGCGCAGGCCGCCGGCCTGGTCGGCTAGGTTTTCCCGCCGGGCGAGGGCGGCCGAGAACGGGTCGGAGGCCGTCTCGGCCAGCGTGTAGACGCTGGCTCCGCGCGCCTGGCCGGCATGCCCCGCCGGCGCGCTGTCGGCGTGGATGGAGAGGAACAACGCCGCTTCGTGCCGCCGCGCGATGGCCACGCGCTCGGCCAGTGGGACGAAGACATCACGGTTGCGGGTGAGGATGACGCGGGCACGCCCCCCGGCCTCCAGCCTGCGCCGCAGCTCCTGCGCAATGGCCAGCACGATGCGCTTTTCCATCGTGCCGGCGGCGCCGATCGCCCCGGGATCCGCCCCGCCATGACCTGGGTCCAGCACCACCAGCGGCAGGGCCGCACGTGTGCTGGGCCGGCGTTCGGCCGGTGGTGGCGCGGCCGCCCCCGGGGGCCGCGCGGAAGCATGCGAAATGGTCAGCGCCCCCGTCAGGGCGGCGCCAAGGATGCTGCGTCGAGAATTCATACCAGGCCGCACCCCCCGTGCGGTTAAGGTTTTATACACCACTTGCTCAGGTTGCGCAGCAAGAATGTTCGCGTTCTGTGCCGCCATGCCGGATCTGGATTGTTTGGCACTTGCCCCGCGGCCCTGCCCTGTTATGGTGCAGAGCCCTGGCGATGCTCAATCGCAAGGCGACTGACGTGGCCGCGCTGTTCCGTCCCGCAAGCGGGGGGCATCGCGCAAAGTCTCGGCCTTCGGGGGATATGCCCGATTTCGCCGTCTCTGGCCCGCTCGTCGTCTTGCCTGGATGCGGCCCGGGGCCCGCCATGCGCAGCCGCCCGCTTGAGGGCAAGCGCGGCATCGGGCTATCCGGCCGCCATCGCTCACCCGCATCAGCGGGTGTTGTCCATGCAGCCTGCTGCGCGGGACGGGGCGCACCGCATGCCGGGCAGCGCCACATCGTGGCGCCTGCCCGCCCGAGACAAGGATTGCGCAACGCCGCCATGGCTTGCCGGACGCAACATTGCCGACCCCTCTCGGTCCCACCGACCCATTGCAGCCCCGCGCGCGAAGATTCCTCGCGCCGCCCGGGCGCGGAGCACTCACAAAATGACCAAGCGGATGCTGATCGACGCATCCCACGCGGAAGAAACCCGCGTGGTGGTGATGGATGGTTCACGGCTTGAGGAATTCGACCTCGAAGCCGCCAATCGCCTTCCCCTGAAGGGGAATATCTACCTGGCCAAGGTGGTCCGGGTGGAACCCAGCCTGCAGGCGGCCTTCGTGGAATACGGCGGCAACCGGCACGGCTTCCTCGCCTTCTCGGAAATCCACCCGGATTACTACCAGATCCCCATGGCCGATCGGCAGAAGCTGATCGAGATGCAGGAAGCCGAAGCGCGCGAGGAAGCGGAGGAGGAGGAGCGCCAGGCCGGACGCGCCGCCGAACGCCGCGCCCGCAAGCTTGCCATGGCCGAGCAGCGCCGCACCGCCGAGGAAGGCCTGGCCCAGGCGCTGCAGGAGGCCATCCCCGAAGCCGCGCCCGAGGAATCGGCCCCCGCCGAAGCCGCGGCCCCTGCCGTCGTCGAGGCCGAGCCCGGCAGCCGCGTCGAATCCGTCGAGCAGGACATGGCGCTACCCGAAACCCTGGGCGGCGATGACCCACCGGCCAGCGAAGCCGCCGCCGAAGCCGAGGCCGAAGCCGCCGAGGCGCGCGGTGAGGACGCCGCTGACGAGGATGACGAGGAAGGCGGCGCCGACGAGAACAACCGCGCCCGCCGCGACCCGCCGCGCTTCATGCGCCACTACAAGATCCAGGAGGTCATCCGCCGCCGGCAGATCCTGCTCATCCAGGTCGTCAAGGAGGAGCGCGGCGGCAAGGGTGCGGCACTCACCACCTATATGTCGCTCGCCGGCCGCTTCTCGGTGCTGATGCCCAATTCGCCGCGCGGCGGTGGCGTCTCGCGCAAGATCACCTCGGTCTCCGACCGCCGTCGCTTGCGTGAGGCCATCGACGAGCTCGACCTGCCCTCGGGTATGTCGCTCATCGTGCGCACCGCCGGCGCCCAGCGCCCCAAGCCCGAGATCAAGCGCGACTGCGAATATCTGCTGCGGCTGTGGGACAGCATCCGCGAACGCACCATGGCCAGCACGGCGCCGGCGCTGATCTACGAGGAAGCCGACCTCATCAAGCGTTCCATCCGCGACGGCTATGCCCGCGACATGGACGAGATCCTGGTCGAGGGCGAGGACGCCTACGGCCAGGCGCGCGACTTCATGCGCATGCTGATGCCGGAAAACGCCCGCAAGATTCAGCTCTACCGCGACGGCGCGACGCCGCTGTTTGCCCGGTATGGGGTGGAGGCGCAGCTCGATGGCATGCACTCGCCCACCGTGCAGCTGAAATCCGGCGGCTACATCGTCATCAACCAGACCGAGGCGCTGGTGGCGATCGACGTGAACTCGGGGCGTTCCACCCGCGAACGTTCGATCGAGGACACCGCCTTCCGCACCAACATGGAAGCGGCTGATGAGATCGCCCGGCAGCTTCGGTTGCGTGACCTGGCCGGCCTCATCGTCATCGACTTCATCGACATGGACGCGTCCAAGCACGACGCCGCCGTGGAACGCCGCCTGAAGGACGCGCTGCGCGGCGACCGCGCCCGAATCCAGGTCGGCCGCATTTCCCATTTCGGCCTGCTGGAAATGTCGCGCCAGCGGCTGCGCCCCAGCCTGACCGAGCAGAGCTTCGTCACCTGCCCGCATTGCGAGGGCCGCGGCATCGTCCGCAGCCCGGAAAGCGCTGCCATCCAGGTGCTGCGCGCCATCGAGGAGGAGGGCGCCCGCCGCCGCGCCTCCGAGATCGCGGTGCATGTGAACCCGACCGTCGCCATGTACCTGCTCAACCGCAAGCGCGAGCGTCTCGGGCAGATCGAGGAACGCTTCGGCATGAGCGTCTTCTTCGAGACCGATGCGAGCATGCACGGCGCCGCCTTCCGCATCGAAAAGCTGCGCGCCGCCGAAACCCGCCAGATCGCCGATGATCGCGGCCAATCCGCCCTGCGGATGGATTACCTCCCGGAGGAGGCCGCAGGCGAGGAGGCCGAGACCGCCGAGGCGCTGGATGGCGACGAGGCGCCGCCGCCGGCCGGCGAGACGGAAGCCGAGCGCGAGGTGCGCGGCCGCCGCCGCCGCCGCCGCCGGGGTGGCCGTCGCGAGGAGGGCGGGCCGCTGGAGAATGGCCGGGCCGCCGCCGGCGACGATGATGCGGTGCCCGAGATCGCGGAGACCGCCGAGGCGGAGGAGCCGGCCGAGGCCGCCGCCGCCGCCGAGGCCGCGCCCAATCCCGAGCCCGGCGCCGAGGGCGAGGATGACCGGCCCCGTCGCCGCCGCGGCCGCCGTGGTGGCCGCCGGCGGCGCGAGGGCGAGCCCGCCCTGCCCGGCGAGACCGGCGGTGAAGAGGAGGGCGAGGAGCCCGACGCCACCGCCCCGCCGCCGCCCGTCGCAGCCCCCCCGCGCTATATGGGACCGACGCCGGCCGACCCCTTCGCCAGCCAGATCGACCCGATCATGGCGGCGATGGAAGCGGCCGAGCGTGCCGCCGAGGAAGCGGCTTTCGGCAAGCCCAGCGCGCTGGAGCCCGCCCCTGCCGCCGCGCCGATGATGGCGCAGCCGGAGCTTGCCCTGGCCGTGGCGGAACCCGCGCCTGCGGCCCCAGCCCCGGCGCCTGAACCCGAGCCGGTGGCCACAACCCCGGCCCCGGCCCCGGCCCCGGAGCCAGCCC
>JAKFUL010000049.1 GCA_021732665.1 Acetobacteraceae bacterium | reverse complement strand
CCTTGAAGCCGGGGCTGTGCGTCCGGCGCGTTCGCTTCGTCATGCTCTCTCCTGATACGCAGCAACATCGCCGCTGTCAGGCAGGAAAACCAGTTATCGGACCGTCCGAATTTCCCGAGCCACTTCTTTCGGGGTCGCGATGCACCTTGCCGCGGTTGTTGAAGGCCAGGGCGAAGCTTGGGTCCAAGCGAACTGCCTCGCGATAATCGCGCAGGGCAGCATTAGGATCGTCGCGTCGATCACTGGCAAGGCCGCGGTAAAAATACGCGGCTGCCCGACTGACCTGGGTTTCCCGGTTGCCGCGGCCGAGTACCGCCGAGCAGCCGCGGATGGCCTGATTGGGCTCACTCTGTTGGCAATCTGCCCAGTCCCGATCCGCATCCTGCGCCCGCACCGGCCCAGCCGCCGCCAGCCCCCCGTCACCACCAGCCACCACATCCACCGCACGGCGCATCCTCCCAGCGCAGCCAGCCCTATCCTATCGCAGGATACATGCAGCGACAGGGTATTTCCGCGGTCGCTCACCGCCGGAAACGGCCTTTGTCCCCTCAGTCCGCCGCGGCCAGCTTTCTTGCCGTTGGAGGCCATCCTATACTATTCCGTGAAGGTCGGGTGGCATCACAGGGCGCTAGCCGGGTGAGAAGTGGAGGGCTCGTGCGTCGTCTGGCGATCGCGATTGGCATCTTGATCGGGCTTGTGCTGACCGGCCAGGCCATGGCGCAGCAGGCGCGCGTGGCGCTGGTCATCGGCAATGCCGCCTATCGGCACACTGGCGCACTCACCAATCCCGGCAATGACGCGGCCGACGTCGCCGCCGCCTTGCGCGGCGTGGGCTTCAGCGTGACCGAATTACGCGACCTCGACCGCTCTCGCATGCTCGAGGCCCTGCGCGGCTTCAGCGCCGCGGCCGACAGGGCGGAGGTCGCCCTGCTGTTCTACGCCGGCCATGCCGTGCAGGCGCCCAGCCTGGACAGGCAGCGGGTGCAGAACTGGCTGCTGCCTGTCGATGCGCGGCTCGCGCATGAGGCCGACTTGCAGGATGAGGCGGTCTCGCTCGATTCCGTCATCGCCCGCATGGCCGGGGCGCGGGCGCGGGTGGTCCTGCTCGATGCCTGCCGGGACAACCCGCTGCTGGAGCAGATGCTGCGCGCCGATCGCAGCCGCGGCGGCATGCCGCGTGGCCTTGGCCGCACCGGCCCCGTGCCCAGCGGCACGCTGGTCGCCTATGCCACGGCGCCGGGCGAGACGGCGGCGGATGGCCGCGGCCGCAACAGCCCCTTCACCGACGGCCTGCTGCGCCATATCGCGACCCCGGGCATGGAACTGGGCGAAATGCTGCAGGAAGTGCGCCGCGCGGTGGCCGACGCGACCCGCCCCCAGCAACGCCCGGACATCGACAACCAGCTGCAGGGCCGCATCGTGCTGGTGCCCGCAATGGTCCAGCCATTGCCTCCGCGCCCGACGCCGGAGGCCGGGCTGCCGCCGGAGGCGGTGGACCTGGCGTTCTGGAACAGCATCGCGACCAGCCGCAACCCGCGGGATTATCTGGCTTATGTGGAAACCTTCCCGCAGGGTCGCTTCGTCCGTCTGGCCAGGTTGCGGGCCGAGGAATTCGCCAGCGCCGCGCCCTCGCCCCCGCCGCCCGATCCGGCGGCCGAGGCACAAGCCCGCGCCGACGCCGAGGCCCGGGCAAGGGCGGAGGCCGAGGCCCGGCGGCTGGCGGAGGACCTGCGGCGCCAGCAGGAGCAGCTGCGCCTGCAGCAAGAGGAACTCGCCCGCCAGCGCGAGGAACTGCGCCAGCGCAGCCAGGCAGAGGCGTCAGAGCGCGCGCGCCGCGCCGAACTCGAACGGCAGCAGGAGCTGCAACGCCAGGCCGATGCCGCCGTCCGGGCCGAGGCCGATGCGCGCCTGCGCCGCGAGCAGCAGGAGCGCCAGCGTCGCGCGGAACAGGAGCAGCGCGAGCTGCTGGCCCGCACGGGGACCGAGGCGACCGAGGCTGCCCGCAGCCTCACCCCGGCGAATTGGCGTTGGATTCAAGAGATGCTGCTGGCACTGAACCACAATGTGGGGGTGGCGGACGGCGTGCCTGGGCCGCGCACCCGCGCCGCGATCCGCAGCTTCCAGGTGAATAATGGCTGGCCGGAAACCGGCTTCCTGAACGACGGGCTGATCACGCTGCTGGAGCGCCAGGGCGGCCCGGCCCAGGCGGCCAACGCGGCGCGGGAACGGGCCGAGCGCGAGGCCGAGGAGCGCGAACGCGCGCGCCGCGCGGCGGAACCCCGGGAGCGCCGGGCGGCCGGCTTTGCCGCGGGGAATCTCAGCGAGATCGCCGGGTGCTGGCGCGATTCTGGACCATGGACTGAAGCTACGGGGTATCACGAATTCTGCATATCTGGGATCTCGGACATTCGGTTTTCACAAGACATGAGACACCACGATGGTAATGTGCGCGTCTGTAGTCCAAGACCGGGTGCACGGCTCATGAGTTGGAACCGACAACAAATCACTATCGAGCTACCTCAGACGCAAAACGCATCCTGCCGCAACCAAAACGGCCAGACTGATTTTAGCCGAGTGATAATTAATTGCAGGAGTGATCCGGAGCGAATGGACCGCCTTGTATGCGATAGAATGTTTTTTCATTTTAATTCTTCAGAAGTGTTCGCAACTGATGCCAACCGCCAGCACGTCCGCATCTTCAGCGGCCGATAATTTTTTGCGCCTTCCCTTCCTGGCATGTCACCGTTTTATCATCACCTCCCCCTTCCCCACCGTTGCTGTCCACGGCATGCTCACGCCCTATCACGGAGCTGTTAGTGCCGATCGTCGATACCCTCGCCTACGCCACCATCCTGTTCGGTCTCGTCGCGATCTGCGCGGCGGCCGCGAATGATGCCGCGACGGGTGCCGCAAGCGTGGTCGCCGCCGTCACCACCAATCTTCGCAGCGCCCTGCTGCTGGCGGCTGTCGGCTTCGCCTTCGGCATGCTGCTGCTGGACGCGGCACCCTGGGCCCGCATGCTCGACCATATCCTGCCGCTGACGGAATTGCAGGACAACCGGCGCCTCATGATAGTGGTGCTGGCAAGCCTGACCGGCACCGCGGCGGCCACGCTGCTGGCCACCTGGGCTTGCGCCCCGGCGCCGATCGGCCTGTTCCTTGCGGTCGCCCTGGCCGCCGTGGGCGCGGACGCCGGGGCCAGAATTTCGATCGAGGGGGTCCTGCTCGCCCTGGGCGCGTCGCTGCTCGTGCTCCTGTTGGCGGGTGTTGTCGCCTTCCTGGTGCTCAAAGCCATCATCCACAGCGTGCTGCGCCATGCCCGCCCGCGTGACAGGCTGTCACCCGCCCTGCCCATCGCGGCGTCCCTGACCCTTGCCCTCGCCGGGCTGATCGGCCTGCTCGCTTTCGACTGGGCGAAGGATCGTCATCCACCCTGGCCGGCCAGCCTGGTGGTGGTCGTCCTGCTCGCCGCCATCGGCTTCGCCGCATCCTTCTGGGCGCTGCGCGCCGCGCCGCTGCGCTTCACCAATGACCTGCTGGGCGCCGAGGCCGCCTTTCGCCGGTTGCAGATCGGCGGCGCCGCGCTGGTCGCCGCTTTTCACGGCGCCGCGCAGACCCTGTTGATCGCCCTGCCCCTGGCCCTGGCCGCGGCAATGATCGGCAACCGCAGGCCGCAGAGCTGGACCGAATTGTCGCTGCTCGGCAGCGGCAGCCTGCTTCTTCCCCTGCTCTGCGCCGGGGGCCTGGCCGTCACGCTGGCGGGGCATCGCACCAGCGCGCTGCTGGGCGAGAGGCTGCTACCCACGGCGGCGGTCGGCGGGGTGGCGATCAATTTTGGTGTGCAGGGCGGCGCGCTGGTGGCCCTGGCGCTCGGCCTGCCGGTCGCCGGCGGGCAGGCCGCGACGGGGGGCTTCCTCGGCGTGGCGGCGGCCTTGCGCCCGCCTCCCGCGCAGATCATCGGCCCGCTGCTGCGCCTGCTGGCGGCCTGGGTGCTGGGGCCCATCGCGGCGGCCACGGTCGGGCTTGTGGTGCTGGCGATCTGCCGCGCCTGGATCGGGTAGCGGCCATGTTGTTCGAAACCCTGACCGCCGCGACGGGCTGGTGGCTTGGCCTTCTGCTGGTGCTGCTGGCCCCGCTGCTGCTGGCAGCCATGGCCCTGCTGGCGCCGGTGCCGTTGGAGAATGGCCGGATGCCGGCCGGCTTCAATCCGGAGCAGTGGCACTCGCTCGGCTACCTCGCGACCTCGCAGCAGCAGCCCTGGTCGGTGGCGCTGATGGCGGCGAACCGGGCACGCTGGCTGATCGGTGGGTCGTTGGCCGGGCTTGTGACGATGGTCTTTCTCTATGTCGGCTATGCCGGGCGGCTGGAGCTGACGGAGCAATTGCGACGCACGGACCAGGCGAGCGCGGAGCGCGCCACGCGCATCGCCGCGTTGGAAGGCCAGCTGGCAGGGGTGAATCGGGATCTCGTCGCCGAGCGTGGCCGGGTCGAGGAGCTGCGGCAGCGCGCCAGTCGCTGCGAAACCAACGCCGGCCAGCAGATTGGCGCGCATAGCCAGCAGATGACCGCGCTGCAGGGCCAGTTGGCGCAGGAGCAAGGACGCCGAGAGGTTTTGACCAGGGAATTGATCGAAGCCAGGTCGGAGGCGCGGGAGAACATCGACCGCTACAACCGCCATCTTCGAGACCTCAACCGCGCCTTCGCCGAGCAGTGTCCGGCAGCGACCCCTCCCGGCCGCCCGCAGGGCCTGCCGGAGGACCGCGACCTGCCCACCCCGCCCACCAACCAGCGCCCCGCTCCGCCGCCACCGCGGCCGCCCTTTCGGTAGCGCGCCCAGGCGCCGGCGGTCAGGCCGGCCGGGTGAAGATCCCGATCAGGCCAAGCTGCCAGGCACCGCCGGAGAGGCCCCGTTCCACCGCCGCCACCGCCGCCAGAGGCTCCTGCCGGCCATGCACCGCGTTCAGTTCCCGCACCAGGCTCGTCGTCGGCCGGGCCGTGGCGATCGCGACCACATGGTCTGCGCCGAAGGGCGCTTGCACGATGATGTCGTCGATCACGAAGGGGCGGGCGATGTCCACGCGCGGTGCCTCGCCCTCCCCCGGGTAGAGCAGCTGCACCGTGCCATCGCCGGCCAGGGCGAAGACCACCAGGAATTCATGCCGCAGGCGTTCGATCGTCAGCGCCAGTCTGGCGCCGGCCGGATGCGCCGCGGCGTGGTATTGCAGCACCGCGGTGCGCGCCAGGCCGCGGGTGGAGCCGTCCTGGCGGGCCACGCGCATGTCGGGCGACTGTCCCATGGTCAGGGCCTGCAATCGCCGCACGGCGCGGAACCGGTCGACCGAGGCCGGCAACATTTCGGGGCCGACATTGGCCGATAGCAGGTCGCCCAGCGCGCTGATCGTCTGCCGGCCGGTCGCATGCCAGATCAGATCGGCCTCGTCCCGCGCCTCCACCCGCTGCACCCGTGACAGCCGTTCGATGGCCAGGCGGCCGGCATCGTCGGGCCGGCCGTCGACACGGAGGCGGACGGGTGTGTCAGGCGTGGTGGGCAGTGCGGCGGCGGCGTCGGTGCGGGGGGGCGTGGCGGGCGGCGCCTCGGGCGGTGCGAAGAGGCCACGGCTCGGGTTGGCACCGAGCGTGATCTCCGCATTCTGCCGGCCATCGCCCATGGCGCGGACACCGCGCACGACCTGGTCGGCCACGTCGACAACGGGCGGGCTGCCGCCGGCGGCGAGCATGCGGGCGAAGACGACGGACAGCGCGCCATGTCGGCGCCCATCGAACGTCACTTCCGGCACGGGCAGGGATTCGACCGAGCCGGCGAAGAGATGCACATGGCGCAGCGCGGCGGGCGGCGGCGATGGCGGCGGCGGCGGCGCCGAGGCCAGGGCTGCGACCAGTGCATTGACCGAGAAGCTGCCATCGAGCGTGCGGAACCGCTGCTGCCCCTCAGCCGCGCTGTGCACGCTGCGGGTCATGGTGCCGGCATGGCAGCAATCGGCCAGGAAGAGGATGGTGACGTCGCGCCGGCCGAGTTCCGCGAACATGACCTCGATCTCGTTGTCGAGCAGGATCTCGCCCGGCGCCTCGGTCGGGTGAAAGGCCGGGAAGACCAGGAAGTCATCCATTCCGTCGGCTTCGCTGCCCCGGACGGCCTCGGGCTTGCGCGCGCCGTGGCCGGAAAAGCTGAAGAACAGCCAGTCGCCGCGCTGACACCGCCCGGCCACCTGCTGCCAGGCCCGCAGGAAGCTCTCGCGCGAGGCTTCGCGGTCGACCAGGGTGGTGAGGCTGGTGGCGCGCGGGCGCATGTGGCGCTCGAGGAGGCGAAGGTCGTTGACGCAGCCGCGCAGAGGCTCCAGCCGATAGCTATCGATGCCGACCAGCAGCGCGTGGACGCCCACCCGGTTCGCCTGCGCGCGCAGGGCGCCTGGCCACGCGACGGCCGCCCCGCCACCCAGGACGGCTTGCAGGCCCTGGCGGCGGCGGATCATTCGCGCACCAGCTCGACCCGGCGCAGGATCTGGTGGATCTGCGCGGTCGTGTAGCCGTCCCGATTCTCGATCTGCAGCGGCGCGTCCGCGCCACGGCCCTGGATGCGGATGCGCTGCGCGTCATAGCCGCGGCGGATGAGGAAAACCCCGACCGCCTCCGCCCGGCGACGGGACAGCGCGCGATTGGCCTCGGCGCTGCCGACAGGGTCGGTGTGGCCAACAAGAGTGATCGGCGGGCGGCCCTCCCCCTCCAGCATCGTGGCCAGATCCTCGGCGGCGCGGGCACCGCCCGGTGTCGCGTTCGCGGTGCCGAATTCGAACTGGATCGGCAGGGCGACGGACGCCACGGCGAAGCTGCGGATCTGCCGGGCCGAAAGCCCGCCCGCCCGCCCGCTTCGCGTCGGCGGCGAGGCCACGGTCCGTTCCGCCAGCATGCGCGTCTGCTCGGCCTTGCGGAACAGGCTGGCGATCACCTCGCGGGGCACGGGATCGAGCCTTTCGTCGCCGGCCTCGATCTCGTTCAGCGCGTTCTGGTAGTCCAGGCTGGCGGCCTCGTAGTCGACCCTTCCCTGGGCGTCGCGGATGGTTTGGCGCAGGTCGCCGCGCAGGGCGAAGCTTTGCCACAAGGCGCCATAGCGCAGCGAGGCATCGAGCGCGGCCATGACCTCGGCCGCTGGCCTGCGCGCCGCCTGCAGCGCGGCGGCGGCCTGCAACTGGCGCCCGGCCGCCAATTGGCTCGCCCAATCCCGCTGCCGGCCGGAGCAGGCCGTGCCGGCCTGGATGATGGCCGCATGGGCGGCGGCGACGGCGGCGGGGGATGTCGCCTGCTGCATCGCCTCGACCGGGCAGGCGAGGGCGGGCTGAACGAGCAGCATGGTCATGGTCGCGATGGCGGCGGCGCGCGGGATCACGGCACAACCTCGTATGGCCGCAGGCCTATTGCGGTGTTGGAGGGCAGGCCATCGGGTGTGCCGTTGCGGGCGCTGGTGATCAGCGCACCAAGCGCGTCGAGAAAGGCGCGGTCTTCGCGGATCGGCGCGAGATTGACGTTCCGCGTGACGAGGCTGCGTCCCTCGGCCGTTTCCGGCACCACGACCGCGAACACGACGCCCTCGCCGTGCGGTGGCTGGACCACGGCGCGGAAACCATCGGCGGGCCCGGGCACCAGGATAGTCTGGCCGGCCCGGATGATGGGTGGAGCCTGGCCCGCCATAAATCCTCCCATGCGGTTGTTGGGGAAGAGCTGCACCAATTCACCCGCGGGGTTGCGTGCCACGACAAACAGCAGGCCAGTGAGGTTGCTGGTGATCCGGAAGCTCGCCGTGGTGCCGACACGCAGGCGGTTGCCTTCGCGGATGTCGATGGTGACCGCGCCGGTTTCCTGCGGTGGCACTTCGGGCCGGGTTTCCGCCGCCGTCGAGGCCCCGCCCGCCGCCCCCTGCCCTGCGCCCGCGCCTGCCGCGTCCAGCCGCGCGACGAAGTTGGCATCGGGCACATGCGCGCGGATGAACCGCTCCATGCTGGCGACGGAGGCGTAGGCGGCATAGCCCTGGACCCGCCGGCGAACGTCGCATTCCGGCCCGGAACTGACGATGCCAGCCTGGACGTTTCCGCTGGCGGTGCGAATGAATAGGGGCCCGCCTGAATCGCCGGCGCATGAATCGACGCCACCACCCAACATGCCCGCGCAAAGCTCGGCCTGGCCGTAAAGGCCGGCGGGCAGATTGCGCTGGCTCTGCTGCCGGCAGCGTTCAATCGGCTGGATCGGCAGACTGCCTTGCAGCAGTCTTGGCGAAGTCTCCTGGAAGGTGGCTCCGCCCTGGTTGACGAAGCGGCCGGTATGGCCAAAGCCGATGACGGTGGCCGCGCGGCCCGGGCTTTCGGCCTCGCGCCGGGCCGATTGCGCGACCAGCAATTGCCTGGGCAGGTTCGAGGGTTCCGCCAGCCGCAGCAGCGCCGCGTCATGCGACAGCAGGTGCACGTTGAAGCCATTCGGCGTTTCCTGGCCGAGGGGGCGGTATCCGTCATGGACGCGGACTTCGACGACGCGGATGATCCGCACCGCGTCCGGCGTGTTTTCCGTCCGCTGATTCCGCGGCTCGGCCACCACGACCTCGGTCGGAGAATTGACCGTCTGCCTGGCCCCGGGGGCATTGCCGGTGACGCAATGCGCCGCTGTCAGCACCCAATGGCTGCCGATGACAGTCCCGCCGCAGAAGTGAAGCGCCCGGCCGGGAACCTGCAGCGACACCATGCTGGGATATTGCCCCGGCGCGGCCGGGGTGCCGTTCATGACCCGCATGGCTTCCTGGGCGACGGCCGGCGTCGCCAGAATTGCCAGTGCCAGGCCCGCGATCGCGGCCCGGATGTCAGACCCGGATGGCAGATGCATCGCCCACATACCCCATGAACAGTGGCAGCCACGGATCCACGACGCCGAGCACGAAGACGAACGGCCTGTCGGCGGAGAAGATCGCCATCTCGCTGGCGCTGCGGGTGCCGACCACGGCCGTCGCCGCCGCCGCGACGGTGCCTTCCTCATCGATGCGAATGCTCGCCTGATGCGCCACCTGGCTCGGCCGCACCGGCCGCCCCAGTATGCCGGTGAAATCGCCGGAGAGGGCGGGGCCGAAGCCGGCATTGCGCAGCGCGGGAAGCATCTCGCCGCCGGCGGCGAAGGAGAGCTTCGGCAGGCGCATATTGGTCAGGCGCGGCCGCAGCACCGTCTCGCGCACCCAGTTGCCCGGCCCCGCGGCGGCCACAGCCTCGAGGAACGCGGCGCTGTCCTCCGGCCGGCGGGCTGTCGCGACCCACATCGCGAGCCTCTCGCCGGCATAGCCAAGCCGTACCACATGCCCCAGTTCACGCTGCCCATAGAGCAGGCGCGCATCGACGGACATCATGTCGGCGGAGGCCGAACTGCCATCGAGCTTGAAGAAGGGGGCGGGCGCGGTCCGGTCGCGCGGGAAGGGCACCGCCCAGTTGCCGGCGAAATGGATGGCGCCGGCCAGGACGAGTTCCGTGTCGCGCCCCAGGCGTTCCACCACGCTCGGAATCTCGCCGCGCGTGGCGTCGCGCACCCAGCCATTGATGGTGGGCACGGCCGCGGCGCCGCCGAAATCCAGCGCCGCCAGGCGGGGCACCGCCGCGATCCGCGCGCGGTCGCGCCATTCCTGCTGGAATGAGGAACCCTGGCGGGTCCAGCCGGAATAGGCCAGCGTCGTCCTGGTGCCGGCCTGGTTCAGGGCTTCCACGGCGACGCGGGTGGCGCGCATCGCCGCCGCCATGACATCGGCGGTGTTGCCCGGCATGCCCAGGGCCCGGGCGAAGGTCGCGGTGTTGGCGCCGCGCGCGCCCAGCCCGAGGAGCCCGAGCGTGGCGTGAAGATTGTATGGCGACAGGAGGTAGCCGGGCGGGCGCGGACCCAGCGCCAGATCGCGCAGCAGCCTGTCGCCGAGCTGGGTGACCCCTTCGGCCAGCGTGGCCTGGGCCGCGCCGCCGTGGCGCTGTGCCGCGGCCGGAAGTGGCAGCCCGGCCGCGCAGCCGGCGGCACCCAGCCGGCGTCGCGTGACGACGCCCCGGCGCCGCTCCGGTGAGTGTTCGTCGGTCATGGCGCCTGCCTGGTCAGAAGGAAGGGAGAGGGAACTTCACCGTTGCTGAGCCTGAACGAGACCCGCTGCTCGACCTGCGCCCGGCGGGCGAGATCAGGAACGCGGTCACGGACGTGGAAGCCCAGCGTTAGCTGGTCGATGCCATCGGCCAGAGGCCGGCGCGACACTTCGCCGCGCAAGGCCTGTTGCACGGCCAGGGCGAAGGGGCCGTGCAGGGTGCCCGGCACCCGGTCGGCTGCCTCCTGCTGGGCGCTGGCGGCGGCGAGCACCAGCCTGCCTGTCTCGTTCTGCAGCGCGCCCGCGAAATCCATGTTGAAGGCGCCGGCGTGGCAGGTGTCGATCAGCAGCAACGTGTTGCGCGCCGCCACCGCAGACCACAGGGCGATGAGGCGACGATCGTCGAGCGACTGCGCCTTCACGGCCTCGAGGTCCTGGGCATCCGACATGAACGGGATGAAGAGGTAGCGATCCGCCTGCGCGAGGCCATGCCCGGCCAGATAGACAACGACGGTGTCCTCGGGCGCCGCCTCCCGATGCAACCGCTCGAAGGCAGCCTCTATGCCGGAAAGGCTGGCCTGGTCATTCTGGATGAGGATCGGGTTGAACCGGCCATAGTCCCGCGCCATGCGCCGCTCGAGCAGCTCGATCACCGACTGGGCATCCGCCACCGCGCTGAGCAGGCTGCGCAGCCCCACGGGCACGGTCGCGGCATAATCATCCACGCCGATGGCCAGCACGTGCAGGGTCGGCAATCGGGCCGCGGCACGGGCCGGCGCCGCGCGCAGTTCCAGCACCGCCGATTGACCGAAGCTCTCGTTGGTGGCCTCGAAGGCGCGCAGTTGCAACGTGTTGCGGCCCGGGTCGAGTTCGACCACGCGGCTGTATTCCAGCAGGCCGGTCTGCACCGCGTCCTGCAAGGGCCCGCCCGCGCCGCCAGACCCGCCGGGCTGACCGACCTGGATGCGGCCGAGCCCGCGCGCGTTCTGGGCGCGGCCCACATTGCGCTCGTTCAGCAGAAGATCTGTCTGGCCGATCCCGCCGCCACGGTCGTTCAGCGTGGCGCGCAGCCTGACATGGGTCACCCCCGCGGGCAGCTCCAGCACGGGCGCTGCCGGAGCCGTGGCGCTTGCGATGACGGTCGCGTTGGCGGCACTCACCACCTGTGGCCGGGCATTCTCCCTCAGCCGCCCAAGGCCGCGGGTCGTGGCGCCACCGCCACCGCCGAATTCGTGACAGCGTTCGCCCTCGCCGGGGCGCTCGACGAAGCAGACGGCGGCGATCGTGATTCCCGGCGCCGGCGATTGCTGCAGCCAGCGGCGCACATTGCCAATGGCCGCCAGGCGTTCGCGCAGGGGCGTCTCATCGCCGCGCAGCAGCCGAAGGCGCACGAGGTCCTCGGCGTAGAAAACTCGGTAGAGCTGGGCGAAGTTCACCCATTCGGCCAGATCCTGCGCGCGCCGGTTGATGTGGTAGCCGGCCAGGTCCTGGCCACCCTGGTCGGCATGATCGAAGAACCCCTCGGGCGTCCAGAGAATCCAGCGGCGGCCGTCCCGGTGGACGAAAAGCGCCGCCCGCTCCGTGAGGTTCGCCGCCGGATCGAGGTCATGCCAGCGCAGCGTCCCGTCACCCATCGCCAGCACGGCCTGCCCGCCATCGCCCGAGACCTGAACGCCCCAGATGGCGGCATGCACCGCGATCCGCGCGATCTCCGCGCCGTCCCCATCGAAGCGACGCAGATGCGTGTCGGTGCCGAGGAGAAAGCCGCCGCTGGCGGGCAGCGGCTGCACGCTGCGCACGACCTCACCCGGTTCGAGACGCAGGCGGCGGCCGCGAAACGCAGGGGTCGCGCCATTCAGCCAGTCCCGCAGGGGAAGGGAGACCGATGGCGCGGCGCGGAAGGCGGGGTCCGGCGCCCCGGGGCTGGCGACCGGCTCGATCGCCCGCCTGCCGGCGTCGAAACGCAGCACGCGACGGCCGCCGGCTTCCATGCCGAATTCCACGATCATTCCGTCATGCGACAGCCGGAAACCGCCCGGGCCGCGTTCCGGGAAGGCGCCGAAATCGGTCTCGTCGGGGCGGGCGCGGAACAGGCCCGCGGCGATGGAGCGGAAATCGCCGCCCTGGCGCTCCAGCCTCAGCCGGTGGCGGCCATCCCCGCCGACGACACCCCAGGCCGGCTCGCCGCCGGCATAGGCCAGCAGCCCGCCGGGCAGCGGGGTGAGATGGAACACGGTATCGGAGCCGAGCGGCACGATCATGCCCGGCGGCGCGGTCAGGTTGGTCCATCGCAGCGCCGCGCTGCGGCCCTGGGCATCCAGCACATAGCCCGCGGCATGCAGCGCCTGCTGGCCGGGGCCCGGCATTGTCCAGGCGACGGCGGCGAGATTCTGTCGCTCCCGCCCCAGCGCCGCGCCGAGCGGCGGGGCGCCCCGTGGCTCCAGCGTGCGGGCATCGAACAGGCGCACAACCGGCATGTTCGCCAGGCCCACCGCCAGCAGCCGCCCATCCGGCGAGAAGGCAAGGTCGCCCGGCTGCCCGCCCTCGGGCAGCAACCGCGCCGGCCGCAGCGGCTGCAGGCGCGGACTGAACAGGTGGACATGCCCATCCCCCGCCCCCACGGCCAGGTTGCCCGCTTCGTCGAAGACCATCCCGGTGACGCCACCGCGCACCCCAAGCGTGGGGGCGGTGACAAGCTCGCTGCTGGCGAAATCGAACACCGCGATGCCGGCCTGGCCCTGGAAGCCGATCGCCAGTCTTGCGCCACCGGGGGCGAAGGCCAGGGCGGTGATCTCCGCGGGGACACCGGTGGGCAGCCGTTGCATCCGGTCGCGATCGAGGCCGAGCAGGTAGACCTGGGCGTCTCGCCCCCAGGCGGCACCCGTCGTCCCGCCCACCGCCACCAACCGGCGTTCGGAGGAGACCGCCGCCGCGCGCAATGCGCCCTCATGACCATCGGCGATCGGCGGCCGCAGCGTCCTCAGCAGGGTACCGTCCGCGCCCCACACCCGCAGGGTCTTGTCGGCCGATGCGGTGATTAGGGTCTCGCCATCGGCCGTCGCCACGATGCGCCGCACCTGGTCGGTGTGCATGCCCGGCTCGATCCGCAGGAAGGGCGTGGTCGGCGGCTGCGCCAGCACGCCCCTGCCCGCCCCGACGAGCAGCATGAGGGCGAGGATCAGACCCCGCGTGAGACCTGGGAAGCATGCCGGCGAAGGGTCACGCGCAGGCACTCGTCAGGCGTCCAGGGCAATGCGCCTCGCATCGGCGGCAAGCGTTTCGGTATTGCTGGTGAAGGCGTTGCGGGAGGCCACGGCGCTGGCGGTCGCCTGAACCACCTCGCCCCCGGTGTCGTCGACGCGGGAGGGCCGCAGGGCAGAGGCCCGGACGAAGGTGCGTTGCCCAGAATTGTCCACCACCAGCCAGCCGGTCATCCGGCCGACCACGCGATAGGTGCTGCCTGTCGCGACATCGCCCACCGCATCGGCATCATCCTTTGCCGCGCTGCGCAGACGCTGCGCAGAGGCGCCCTGGAATTCGGCGGGCGCGACCTCCTGGGCAATGTTGAAGTTTTGCACGAAGCCGCCGCGGCCGTTCGGCAGCTGCAGGCGCAGCCAGTTGCCGTCACGCCCGACCACGCGAATGGTCTGCCCCGGCTGCAGTGCAAGGCCATCGGCCGCTGTGGAGGATGCCGACTGCTTGACGCTCACCGGTTGCGCGACGATGCCGGTATAGGGGCGGAACGCCGCCTCGCTGCTGACGCTGCTGCCATTGATGAAGCGCGTGGATTCCGCGAGCTGCCGCGTGTCGCCCGCCAGGCGGGCGTCGAAGCTGCGGATAAGCGTCAGGTCGCCGTCATACCAGCCGCGGATTTCCGCCAGCTGCGCGCGCCCCTGGTCAGCCGGCAGGCGCCGCTGGCGCACGGCGGCCTGGGTGCTCACCACCTGTTCCCGCCGGCAGGATGCCAGCCTGTCCAGCGCGATGTTGGCGCCCGTGACCCGCTCGCCATACCGATTCACGGCGACGGTCTGCCCCAGCAGGGCGTCACGCCGCTGCTGGCCCTGCATCTGCTGGAAATTGGCGTTGACGAGGGTGGCGGTAACGCCGGCGGCCATGATGCTCGCGCCCACGGCCATGCCCGCCTGGGGACTTTGGGTCAGCAGGCCGACCGCGAGGCCGGCGGCCGCGCCGCCGATCACGCTCAGCGCGACGCCCCTGGAGACATCGTCAAAAGTCGGCTCGGTGGAGCGGAAGGCGGCACGGTGGACGGCACAATTGTCGTTGGGTGCGTCGACCACCACGGGGCCGCTGTCGCCCGTCGTCTGGCAGGCGGCGAGAAGTGGGACGACCAGCAGCGCCGCTGCCGCGGGCGCGAAGCGGCTCGCGCGCCTGGAGGTGGGAATGGACAGGTGAACCATGTCGCTCATTACAACCCTCGCTTCGCAAATTTCGCCGCGCGTGCATCCCGGTCGGCGCAATGAAGGCCGGCAGCCGACGCCAGCGAACGAAAACCCTCGATCAACGATTAGTGTAGTCCAGGAATATGGTTCTCACCAGCGCGTTACTGCCATTAATTGCGCAAAAATCTATCGTAAAATGAACCCTCTGCCGGAAAGCGCGGGAAATGTCACAATTCCGGCGCCCAATCTGGCTGGCTCCCTTGCGTGACATTGCCCCTCAATCGGTCGTCGGTTCGCGGAAAAGCCGGATCCGCACATCATGCTTTGCGAGTTCCGGGCAGAAGACCACGATGTCGCCCCTGCTGCGGATCGCTTTCCAATCAGGGCTGTCGGTGGTGATCTCGAAATAGGTGTAGCGACCGGTGCGCGCCGGCAGGCCGCGTGGCGGGTCGGCAAGACGCTTGATCGGCAGGCCATAGAGGTTGCTCGCGATGAGCTGTGACAGGTCGGCGGCGCTGGCGATCTTGCGCTGCGCGAGCAGCTGCTCGACCTCGCTCGACTGCAGCGTGCTCTCCACCAGCAGGAAATAGCGCGTGACGCGCGCGTGGAAGAAATCCGGCGCGATCCTCGCGCTCCACCGTTCCGGCGGCGAGAATTGCAGCTCCACGCTGATCTGCGCGCCCGAGCCCAGGCCGTCCATCAGCAGGTCGATGGTCTCGATCGCCCGCAGCACGCGCCAGCCCAGATCGTCATGCGCATAGGGCGGCAGCGCGGGCCGAGCGGCCATCTCGCCACTCGCCGCCACCTCACCCCGCAGGGTGACGCTCGGGCTGAAGGCCGAGAGGTCGGCCACGGCCTGCCTGAGCCGGAAGTAAAGCTCCGTGGGATGGGTCTCCCGCATCTCCGTCGCCTGCAGGATCGCCGAGGCGTGCTCGTGCAGCGAGCGCAGGACGAGAAAGATGGCGAGGTTGGTCGGCACCCCCAGCTCGGCCTGAAGCCGGCGGGTACCCAGCTCCGGCTCGATCTCGGCGATCCGGCCCAGCATCCGGTCGGCCAGCGAGGCGGCGCGATGCAGCAGATAGGGGACCGCGCCCAGCGACAGCGCCGGCGGGACGAAGTCGGGATCGGTGGCGAAGCCCTCCCCTTTTGGCAGCAGCCGGGCGACCGGAAGCACGTCGAAGCCCTGCTCAAGCGCGGCCCGCGCCGCCTGGCCGGCAGGCCCTTCCGGCACCGCGGCCAATTGCAGCAGGAAGGGCAGGCGCGTGAGCGTCACACGGTCGGTCTGGTCGATATCCTCCGCGTCGGCGAATTCGGAGGTTTCCGCCAGGTATCGCCGCGCAAGCCGCTCGGACTGCGCGAGTTCGGCCTCGCTGGCCACCGGCGGCACGCCCGGCTGCTCGCGCGCCAGGCAAAGATAGAGCGTCGTGGCGCCGAGGACCATGCCATCGCCCAGCGCCAGGGGCCGGATGCGGGCATTCGCCCCGCCGCCAACCAGGCCGCCACCCTTGACGAACACCCCTTCGCGCGTGACCGCGACCACGGCCGCAACCTCCGCCAGGCCGCGTCCGATCGCGTCCTCGCGCAGTTCGAAACGCGCGATCCCCCAGCGAAACGGCGCCGCCTCCCGCCAGACCGCGGCGATGGCGGCAGCATGGCCGCGATCCTGCTGCTGCAGATGCTGGGGGGTGAGAAACAGGCCCTCCGACCAGAGGATGCGTGGCAAGGGTTCCATGGTCACTTCCAGCCTTTATGTGCCGTCAGCACAGGGTTGCGATCTCCACCCGGCGATTCTCGCCATGGGTAGGGTCTTGGGGCTTGGCCAGTTGCCGCTTGCCAAGCCCGTCGGTCAGGATGCGCGCCGCGTCCACGCCGCCCCGGGCGATGAGGAATTCGCGCACGGAATCGGCACGGCGCCGCGACAATTCGAGGTTGAACTCGTCCGACCCGACGCCGTCCGTATGCCCCGTCACGCGGACGCGGGTGCCGCGCATCTCGGCATTGTTCAGCGCGGCGGCGAGGTTGCGGACGTTGGAAATCCACTGCTCATCCAGTTCGGCGCTGCCGAACCGGAAGCGGATTTGCGGCGTGCTGATCTGGGCGCAGACCGCGGGGGGCGCGGGCCGGGGCGCGGGCGCGGGCGGAGTGAAACCGGGCGGCGCAGGCGTGGGCGCCGGGCCGGTGAAGTCCTCCAGCCGCGGCGCAAAGCGAAGTGGTGGCGCGCCGGCGCTGTTCGCCGGCGGCGGCCGAAGCGCGCGCAGAAACTCCTGCTCCGTCTGCGCGGCGGCCTGGCCGGGCGCCAGCAGCAGCGGCGAGGCCGCCGTCAGGCACACGACGCCCAGGCGCGACAGGATAGGTATGAGGCTTCGGCGGATGATGAACATGTCCATTCTCCCTCTCGATGAAATGCGATCTCCGTGCTCCACCCGACAAGCCGTCATTCCCGCACCTGCAGCAGGAACGAGGCCGCCTCGACCGGGCCGAAACCGCCCTTGCCGCCGAGCACGACGGCAAGTAGCGCCAGCGCCTCCTCACCGCTGCGGGGTGGGTGCCGCAGGTCCAGCACCGGCCTCGCGGTGGACAGGGCGACCAGCAGGCCGGGCCCTGGCGGCCCGGTGATGCGCCAGCCCGGGCGCTCGGCCGAGACTTCCTCGATCGGGCGACCGATCCGGACGGTGCCGCCGGCCGCGATCCAGCCATCGGGCTGCCGCGCGGAAGGCAGCATCGGCACGATCTGCATTGGGTGCACGTAGAGCAGCGTCAGGTGCCCGGAGAACCCTTCCGGTATCCGCAGGTCGACATGAATGGCCTCCCCGATCCGATACCGGCCATCCGGCTTGTCCGGCATCAGGCGCAGGCCACCCGGGGGCAAGCCCCTCGCCTCCAGCATCTCCATGACCAGACAGAAGGGTGCCGGCAGTTCCTCGACCACCAGCGACGCGGGCCGCCGCAGGCCGAGGCGATCGAGATCGGCCAGCCGATCGTGCAACGCGGCCAGGTTCGCGACGCGGCCCGACAGGCGCGGGCCGTCGGGGCCCGGCGTCACCTCCAGGCGCGAGCAGGCCAGATCCTCGGCCAGCCGCTGCACGGCCAGTTCGGGCGCGTCCTGCCCCAGCCCGATCACCTCGATGCGCGGCTCGCCGCCCCGTCCCGCGCGGGCCACGATTCGGGCGGCCAGGTCGCTCCGCCGACCGACGAGATAGCGCAGGAGGGCGCCGGCACGTCGCTCGGCGATCTCCGGGTCCTGGGCGATCACCCGCAGCAGGATACGCAGCTGCGCGATCTCCGGCGCGCCCAGGGCGGTGGCGAGAGAATCCATTTGGGCGCGCGTGGCAGGCCCGGGCTCCTGCGTCGTGAAATCGAAGTCGAGAAGGGGGAGAGTGACCTCTCCGATCGGCGCGGGCGTTGCCACACCGCCCTGCCCGTCGCCCGAGCCGCTGGATGGGGAGATGACACCGGCCAGGACGAGACCGGCGGCGACAAGCAAGGCGCGCATGCTCAATTCCGCCCCGGCGGCGTGCCGGGCGGCAGGACGGTGATCATCGCATACGTGTAGGGCGTGCCGCCAGGCCCGCTGGACTGCCGCTGGATGGCCTGGCGCAGGGCGGCAAGCCCGGCCGCGCGCTCGGTCGGGAAGGCCTGGAGATTGGGTATGAGCGGTGTTGTGGTGGCGAAGGCCAGGATCATCGCGAAGCCGGGCGGCTCGCTGACCTGCCAGATCGGAAAGCCCTGCGCATTGAGGTCCAGCCGCACCCGCTCACCGGCCGGCAATTCGCGGGCCGGGTGGGCGGAGGAGGGCATCAGCGGCATGAAACCCCGCACCGGATGCAGGTAGAGCACCGTCAGATGCCCCGCGAAACCCGTGCTCATCGTGGCATCGAGCTGAAACGGATCGCCCACCGCGAAGCGGCCATCACGCCGGGTCAGGTCCAGCGTGGGCCCCGCCATGGCGGGGCGGTCGGCCGGTCGCTCCGGCGCCGCCACGCTCTCGATCTCGCCGACGACCTCGCACCAGGGTGCCGGCACATGCACCAGCGTCTGGCGGTCGATCTGCCCGGAGAACGGGGCAAGCCTGTCCTCGATCAGGGCCGCATCCGCATAGCGCCCGGTCAGCCTGATGCGCCCGCCAGGTTCGGCGAAGGCCTGGATGCTGGAGCATTGCAGGTTGCGCAAGGCCGTCTGCACACGCGGCAGCGCATCCCGCGCCTCGGTCACCGCGATCATCGCATGGGTGGCGGCGGCGTTGATCTGGCCATCGGGCCTGATCGGCTGCCGTGCCAGGCCGGCCTCGAGCGCGCGCAGCATGCCCTCGGTGTCCCCCGTGCGCGGCAGGTTGGTGGCATCGAGCAGGGGCGTCGCCGTGGAAATCGCGAAGATGGCGGCCGGGCCCGCCGGCCCGGTCACGATCAGCCCGCGATCGCGCTGGTTGATCTCCTGCCCCGGGCGGCCAAGCCGCACGCGTGCCCCCGCCTCGGCGGCGCTGTTCGGCTGCCGCTGGGTCGGCTGCAGCGGCACGAACTGCGCACCGCCACCCGGCAGCGGCCGCAGGAAGAACACGGTCAGGTGCCCCGCATTCCTGCTCGACGCATGGGCGACGAAGAATTCGCCGATCTGATAGCCGCCCCGGGTGCCGCCGGGATCGAGGCTGGGCGCGCCCGCGCCCGCATCCACCCGGCGCCGATCCAGCAGATCCAGCACGTCGCAGATCGGGCGCGGCCGCTCGACCAGCGTGCCTTCCCGCACCTCGACGCCGGCATCGCGAATACGATCGAGGCGGGCATCCAGCTCGGCCCGGTCGGCGAAGCGGCCGCTGACCTGAACCGCGCTGCGCTGGCCCTGGACCGGCGCGGTCTGCACGCTCGAGCATGCCAGGTCGCTCAGCGCGGCATTCGCCACCTGGACACCGTCCGGCCCGCGCGACCACCACCACAGGGCGCCACCGCCGACCATGAGAAGCAGCGCAACCCCCGCCGCGATGGCGGCGAAGAGCGGCCAGCGGCTGGGCGTGGGCAGGACCGCCGGGGGCGGCGCCTCCACGCCATAGGGCTGCGGCGTGAGCCAGGCATCGGCGGCCTCGAATTGCCGGGCGCCGACCGGCTCCGGCCGCAGGCCGACGCGCAGCCGCACCTTTTGCTCTTCCAGCATCTGCAGCGCTTGGTCATCCTGGGAGAAGGCGCGGCCGCGGAAGCCGAGGCCCAGGATGAGCGAATAGGTCTCCTTCAGCTCGGCCTGCTGCTCCTTCATCTGCCGGATGCGGCTGAAGAGTTCATCGCCGGCGCCGCGCTCGCGATAGAGCGCGTATTGCAGCGGCTCGCTGTCACGGCCGTGCCAGTTGCTCTGCTGCCTGAAGCGGTCATCCAGATAGGCCACGACGGCATATTGCGCGCTTTCGAGTTCCTCCTGCCGCGCCGGGCTGATCTCGCCATCCTCGGCCCGCCTGCGGCGCCCTTCCGCCATCTGCTCGCCCAGAAGGCGGCACAGCTCGTCGGTCGCGTCCTGCGCCGTCACCGCCGGGGCGCGATTGGCCATCTGCGCCGACTGAAGCTCGGCCAGGATGTCCAGGCCGCGCAGCAGCGGCCGGCTGAAGAGATGGATCAAGCGATTGCGGGGCATCTGGGGCATTCCGTCTCGCTGGCGTCAGCGTGGTGTCAGCAGGCCGGCATCCTGCGGCAGGAACCGGTCGAAGAGGTCGACCACATGGCGCGTGGTGGGCGTGCTCGATTCAGGCGCGGTGAGGAAAAGCCCCCGCCAGCGCGGCGCGATGCTGTAGGCGTCGCTCGCGAGCAGCGCCTTGCCGAAGGCCGCGATCCCGCTCTCCAGGCCGGCCAGGGCCTCGATGAAGCGGAAGATCGCCGGCCGGTCCTGCCGCGCGACCAGATCGAGAAGCAGGCCCAGGCGGACCGCCTCCAGGTGTTCGACAATGGCCGCGAAAGCCCCGCCCACCACCGCTTCGGGGTCGCTCAACGCGCCGAAGGGCTGGTGCAGATGGCCCAGCGCCTGGCCACCCACCCGCGCCGGAAGCGCCGCGAAGAAGCCGCCATGCCCGGGCAGCCGATCCAGCCCGGTGACCACGATCGTGATCGGAAACTCGATGCGCAACGCCTTGTACGCCTCGGCCACCAACCGGCGAAGCTGGGCGGCGCAGGCCCGTGCCTCAGCCGGCTGGGCCAGAGTCTCCACTGATACGGTGGCCAGGAAACCATTGAGCGGCAGGCGCTTGCGGCGCTCGATCAACAGCGCCAGCGCGGTCTCCACCGCGGCCCAGCTGGCGCTGTCGTCTTCCCGGGCCGCGATGATACCGTCGCTGAGGGCGATGCCCACCAGCTTGGGCAACAGCCACCAGCCCCAGCCACCCGGTTCCGCCAGGCCAGCCGGTCCGGCGCGCTCGGCCGCATCATGCGCCGCGCGCAGGAGCGCCTCCGCCGATCCCGGGGCGCCAGCGACGAGGTACCAGGGCACCCGGTATGGGGCGACGTCGCGATGGACGCCCGGCACCTGTCGCAGCCGCTCCAGGGCCGGATCAATGCCGGCACGCAGCAGCGCGGCCTGCCCGGCGCCTACCGTGTTGGCGCGCTCCCCCGCGACGCTGGCCGCGTCGACGGTGGTGCGCGTCGACGCGGGACGAGCGCCGCCCGGCTCGCCGTCAGCCACTGGCCGAAACCGGGGATTTCGGCCTCATCACCGCTGCGTGTCCTGGTTCACGAAGCCGTCCAGACCGATGGAGATATCCGCCCCGGCAAAGTGAAAATGCGGCTTGATGAGGACGTTGAACTTGTAGTAGCCCGGCCGCCCCGGCCAGTCCTCCACGGTGACGGTGGCGTCCTTCAACGGCCGGAGGAGCAGCTCCGGCCCATCGGCCTTTTCATTGCGCAGGCAGTAGCCCTTGATCCAGTCATTGACCACCTTCTGCAGCGGCTCCTTGTTCGGAGACTGCATGCCGAGGTAGTTGCGCATCATGCCTTTGAGGTAATGCGACACGCGCGTCACGATCAGGGTATAGGGCAGCCCGGCCTGCAGCGAGCGGTTCGCCTTCAGCGCATCGGCTTCGTCGCCCTGCGCTTCATGTGACGGGTCATAGGCGGATTGCGCGCCGAAGAAGACCGCGTTGTTCTCGCTGCGGTTCATCGTCAGCGCGGTGAAGCCGAGCGACGCCAGGGTTTTCTCCTGGTTGTCGTTGAGGAAGATCTCGGTCGGGCAGGCCAGCTCCTGCACGCCATCGTCGCGATAGGCATGCATGGGCAGCCGGTCCACCAGCCCGCCGCTCTTGATGCCAACGATCCGGTTGAACCAGCGATTCTCCTTGAAGCTGCGCGACATCGCCGCGGCCAGGGCGAAGGCACTGCTGCCCCACAGGTAGTTTTCAGGCGTGCCGGCCGAGGCTTCCTGGTAGTTGAAGCCGCGCACCGGCAGGGTGTCCGGGCCATAGGGCAGGCGCAGCATCATGCGCGGCACGGTCAGGGCGACATAGCGGGAATCCGGCGAACGCCGGAACGATTCCCATTCGCGCATGGCCTTGGGATTGGCACCCTGGGCACCGCGAATCTCGTCGCCATGTCCGGCGAGGTCGCGCAGATCATCCACGCCGAGCATCTGCGGGGTGGCCGAGGCCAGCAGGGGCGCGTGCGCCATGCTGGCGCAGGCGGCCATGTTGCGCAGCAGCCGCATGCTGCGCGGCTGCGGGCCGAAGGCGAAGGTCGTCACGATGGCGCCATAGGGCGAGCCGCCGAAGCTGCCGAGTTCGGCCGAATAGACATGATTGAAGAAGCCGGATTTTTCCGCGCGTTGGCTTTCCAGGTCATCGTCCAACTGGTCTTCGGTGGTGGTCAGGAGGCTGATCTTGACGTTGGAGGAGAGCGGCGAGCGCTCCGCCAGGTAGCGCAGGCTGCGCCAGGATGATTCGAGCTCCTGCACCTTGGGATGGTGCATCACCGCGTCCAGCTGGGCGCCGATCTGCTCGTCGAGCCTTTCGATCGCGCGGTCGATCAGCTGCGAGTTGATCCTGTCCTGGCCGATCAGGAACTGATTCTCGGCGGTCTGCCTGAAAATCTCCCGGTACACCTCGGCAATGGCTTGCGAGGCCATGTCCCGGGCTTCCTCGAGCTCCTTTTCCCGGGCTTCGGCAAGTTCCTTTTTCCGGGCTTCGGTGAGTTCCGCTTTCCGGGCTGCGGCGAGTTCCTTTTCCTGACCGACACTGCGGTCGATCGTCTGCTTGATTGCTAACTCGGTCAGCCGGCCGATTTCCGACAGATCGTCGTTCGGAATCGTGGCGGGCAAGAACTGACCATCCTGGCTGCTGCTGTCGCTCATCGGTATTGTCCTGCTCGAAGGTCTGGATGCGGGTTAGCGGTTGAAGCCGAGAACGCGCTCAAGCGTGGCCCGCTTTTCCTCGTTCTGAATCACCGTCTCCATTTCCTTGCGGAAGGTCGCGAGATTGCCCATGGGGCCGCGCAGGGCCATCAGCGCCTCGCGAAGCTTCAACTGCTGGGCCAGGACTTCCAGCTTGGGTGGCGTCACCACCTGCTGCGTTTTCGGGTCGCGCTTGGCCTCGGTCAGCTGGCGCAGCAGATTGTCAGGATGGAAATCCGCCAGGGTCCGGAACTCCAGCTCCAGCGGCGGCGTTTCCGGCGCGGGCTGGTCCTTCCTCGGCATGGCGAAGACGTCGCGCACCTTTTCGGCAATCACCATCGGCCGGAGCTTGCCCATCACCTCGTCCAGATTGCCCTGATGGACCTCGACCGGCTCGCGCCTCTCGATCGGCGCCACTTCGCGGTCACCCGCGTAGTTTCCCACGACCATGAAGCGCAGCGGCAATTCGCGCACCTCGTTGGTCTTGCCGGCGATGTCGTATTTGAGGTTCAGCCGGCCATCCGGAGCCTGGGATACTTCAAGCAAGGGGGCATTCCTTCTGTTGTCTGTGGTGACTCATGCGGCCGAGGACCGGGTGGCACTGGGCTGAAGCGCGTCGACCAGGGCGGCCGGGTCCAGCGCCACAAGGCGGCGGCGTGCGCCCCGCAGGCCACTGTCCCGGGCACGCAACTCGCTTTCGGCCCGTAGCCGCTCACGCGGGTCATCCGACCGCAGCGCCTGGCCCAGCACGCGGTCATCCTCGGCATAGGCCTCGATCTGCAGCCGCAGGGCGGCGGTCAGCAATTCCGGCTCCCAGCGGTCCAGGGCATGGCGCCTCGCATCCTCCGCCAGTTCCTCCAGCAGGAGCGTCGCGCCCGCGACCTGGCGAAGCTGCAGCATCAGCCGGGCCGCGACCAGGCCAAGGCGGAACCGGGTCCGCTCGGCGGAGGTCGAGGCCCGGCGCGCCGCCAGCAGCGCCAGCGCCTCGGCCGCGCGGCCGGAGCCGGCAAGGGCCTGCGCCTCGGCCGCGCCTTCCGGCAGGTCGGTGCCGCCCAGCACCTCGGTCGCGATCCAGCGCCGGGTCTCGGCATCGGCGAGCGCGCGACCATTCTCGAAGCGCATGTCGGGCAGGTCGGGGAAGCGGCGCACCAGCGTCGCCGTGCAGCCGATGACGGCGGCCCGGGCGGCGGCGCCATCGGCCCCCAGAAGGCCCAGGGCAGCGGCGGCGGCGCAGTGATGGTCGAGCCAGAAGGGGAAGCTGGCCATCGCTAGCTCGGCCCGCGCGAGAAGGTCGAGCAACGGCTTGGGTCCGGCGGCGGCGTCCATGCGGCGCAGCGCCAGGAGTCTCGCGACATCCTCCTCCGCCGGGGCGGCCAGGGCGATCGGCCGCTCCTGCCCGGATTCCACCGTGGTCAGCGCCTGGAAATGCCACAGCGCGTATTGCCGGATCAGGATGAAGGCGCGCCAGTCCGCCTTCGCGGTCGATGCCTCGGCGAAGCCGCGCTGCGCATAGGCGCGCATGGCGGTGCGAACGTCAGCGGGCACCGCGGCGGGAGAGGGGTCGTGCCGCGTGTCCTCGGCAAGGCTGGGCACGGGCGCGGGCGGCTTTTCGGCCGGGGCCTGCGCCGCCGCGACGGGAGCGGGGCCAGGCTGGATCGGCTTGTCGGGCGCGGCCGCGCGCAGCCTGGCCCCGCCCGCCAGCCCCTCCGCGATGCGCGCCAGCAATGCGACGAGCCTTCTGGTGGCGTCGACGCTCGCCTGGTCGGCCGAGATCGTCGTCACGGCCGCCCTGAGGTGGTGTGCCGCGCACCCGGCCGCCGCAGCCATGTCGCCCGCCGCGAATGGCCCGCGCGCGCCCATGGCGACCTTGGCGGTGATGTCCTGCACCATCACGTCGCCGAAGCCCACAAACAGCGCACCGCGCCGCGACGGGGGCAATGGCATGGCGGACCAGAAGCGCTCGCACAGGATGCGATAGGCCGCGGCACTGCGGCGCAGCCCGGCCGCGTCGCCGGCCCACCAGGCCGCGACGAGCCACATCCCCGCCGCCCGCAAATCCTTCGCGCCGGACTCCAGCACCTGTTCGGCCACCAGCTGGATGCTCGGCCAGTAATCGCCGGTGCCGACATTGCGCCAATCCGCCGCGGCTTCCGAAAGCTTCAGCCATGCTTCCAGGGGGGTATCCTGCTCGTCCAATGGCAGCCGCGCATGGACGAGAGGCGGGGGATCGAGAATGGCGCTGTCCTGCGCAAGTTCGGCCTCCGGCGTGGGGGGCTCCGGCGTGTCGGCCGAGGGAGGCGGTGAAGCAGCCGTCCCTGGAAGCGGTCCGGGCATTGGCGAACCTCCCGCACCGGCCGCCGCGGCATCAGGTTCCGCGGCCGCCGGCGCGGGGCCGGCCAGCCGCTTCAGGGCCACGACCAGGCGCTGCAGACGCCCGACCAGATCGGGCCGTGCATCACCATGACCGCTGATCGTCACCGCCGCCGCATCGAGATAGCCGGCGGTGCGCCCGGTGAAGGGGCGGTGCTCCCCGACCGACGGCGTCGCCTGGCCCATGGCGTCGATCAGCGGGTCGGCGAGGCGGGCGAACAGGCGGCCGCGCTCCCTGGCCGGCACCGGCATGTCGGCCCAGAACCGATCCACATAGGCCGCATAGGCGGCCGCGGCGCGGGCCATGCGGGCGGGCCTGCCGGCGAACCACTCGGCGGCCAGGTACACGCCTGCCACCCGAAGATCCTTGGCGCAAAGAGTGAGCAGTGACTCGCAGGCTTCGGCGACCGCCGCCCAGTCCGGCTCGGCCGCGCCGAGGCGGCCATAATTCTCGCAGACGCCCTGGATCACCAGCCAATCGGCCTCGCTGCCTTCGCGGCCTTCCGGAACGACACCAGGCCAGCCCTCCGCGGGCTCGGCCAGCAGCGGATCATCCTCGGACAGATCGGCGAAGCGGGCATGGCCGATCGCCCACGCCCCGGCTTCATGCTCGGCCACCCCCCCCATGCAGGATCAGGTGCCAGGTCGGCTGGCTGCCCGCATCATCGGCGATCCCAATCGTCGCTCTTGACGGTGCCGGCGAGCTTGTGGGTCCACATGATCTTGCGATAGGTGAAGGTCACCGCCTCCATATGCCCCATGTGCGACATCTGCGGATCCAGGCAGTTCGGCACATAGGTTTCCATGTTGACGATGGTGCAGCGCTCGGCCTTGATTTCGAAATACTGCTCTTCGCTGCCGCTCGGGCTGGTACGCCAGAATTCCAGGGTGACGCTGACCAGCTCCTCGCCACTGGCGAGGATGCCGTAGAGATCAGGCGACGACTTGTCGAAGATCTTGTGGACGGTGATGCCGCGGTGCTGACGCGGCCCGGTCGGCTGCCCGGTCTGCGGGTCGCGCGGCAGCACCAGTTCGCTGACATACTGCTGCACCTGGATCTTGTCGACGTGATTGAGCTTGGAGAAGCGACCGACGCTCTCCTCGCTCATCGCGCCGGCCGAGACGTCGCCGCTCTGGACAGCCAGGATTCGCATGTAAACCGGTGACGGCATCGATCATTCTCCCATCCAATGAAGCGCTAGGTCGCGGTCAGTTCACGAATTCGGCGCCGATGCATCGCAAAGCCCGAAATTCAAGAATAAACAGCGGTTTCACGTGAATTTTCAGAACTGTATGTCAGGTTAATGGTGTCACTTGCGTGGAGTCAAGGCGTTGTGATGTGATGGCTGAATTCGTCACAAAAGCGAGAGATTCCATGTCTGGTCGCCCCGCCGCCCGCCTTCTCGATTTTCATTTCTGTCCCGCCCGCACCCACAAAATCTGGCATGTCGGCGGGCCGATCATCACGGCGGAGGCCAGCGTGACGATCGGCTATCGCCCTGCCGCGCGCCTCACCGATCGCGCCGTTTGTATAGGGCCGATCGACACCATCGTCGCCGGCTCCGCCACGGTGCGGATAGGATTTCGCCCGGCGGCCAGGCTGGGTGACCGTTGCGCGCATGGGGGTTTCATCGTGGAGGGCGAACCCAGCGTCCTCGTCGGTTAAACAGCCCTCAAGATTCCGTGTTGCTGGAACCCATGCATACCATTATATTCCAGCCTGCGTCTGGATCCCTGGCGGACCTCCGCCAGTCGATAGGAGGATGATGTGGGCCCCTTCACCACCGGGACTGCGGCGAACGGCCCGGCGGCGGGCAATGCCTGCACCGTCGATTGCGGTTGCGACCGTGAAATCTTCATCTTGCAATACGACGACCAGCTCAAGGATAATTTGGGCGTTAGCCTGCCGGACTATGCCTTCCTGTTGAAGGACCTGAATTCGGCGCGGGGCGTGGCGCGTTCGATTGGCCTGGGCGCGGCCTATATCTCCCATTACCGCGGCAAAGCCTATCTCATCCTGAAGGGCTATCCCGGCGAGCGATTGCTGAAGGGCACACGCTATCTCGCCCAAAACGCCAAGGTCGCCCATATCAGCGGCGTGTTGGGCGACAGCCTGCTGACCGCCAAGAATGTGCTCCGCGGGCCGGGCCTGGCGGTGATCACCACGGTGGGCTGGGAAATCGCCAAGGAAGTGCTGCGTGACCCCTGCCCGGGCGAGGATCCGAAATGGGGCGGCGTGTTCTATCGCGGGCTGGCCGTGGAAACCATGAAGGCCGCGATAGTGGGCACACTTGGCTGGGGGGCGGGCGTTCTCGTCGCCTCCATCGTGGGGGCGCCGGTTGTCGCCTCGATCCTTGTCGGCGCGGCCGTGGGCTTCGGCGCCATGCTGCTGCTCGACTGGTTGGATAGCCGCTCCGAGACGATGCAGAATTATCGCAAGCTTGGCACGGCGCTGGGCCGCCGGATCGACAAGGAGCGTGAAACCTGGCCGCGCCTGCCTGATGGCTCCTTCGCGCCGCGATTCGGGGTGGACTACCCCCTGGCCTCGCCGCGAACGGCATTCGGCTGAACATGATGAACGCCGCGCTGCACGCCGTTCACCCGCGGTCATCCTAGAGCGGCGCGCGAGATCAGGCATGGCGTTGCCCGCGCAAAACACCAGGCTGCTCCGCATCAGCACCGCGGCCGGGCCGGATGCCGTGACGGCGGTCGCCATGGCGGGGCATGAGGCCATGTCCTCGCTGTTCCGCTTCGAGGTGGAGGTGCTCGCGGCCAATGCGCTTCGCGGCGCGCAGTTGCTGGGCCAGCCGGCCATCGCCACCATCACCCGCGGGCCAGAGGAGGCGGTGCATTTCCATGGCATCGTGCAGGAGATCGACTTCGGTGGGCACCAGAATGACAGCGATGGCGCGGAGCTGTTCCGCTACACGCTGACGCTGGTGCCGCGCATGTGGCTGCTGGCGCAAAACGAGGACTGCCGGATCTTCCAGGACCGCAGCGTCCCCGAGATCATCGAGGAAGTGTTGGCCACCCACCGGGTCGATGATTTCCGGCTCTACCTGCAGCGCAGCTACCGCAAGCGCGTCTATTGCGTCCAGTACCGCGAATCCGCCTTCGCCTTTCTCTCCCGCCTGATGGAGGAGGAGGGTATCTTCTACCGCTTCGAACACAGCGCGGAGAAGCACGAGCTGGTCATCTCGGACGGCGCCACCTCGCCGCCCCAGGCCACGCCAGCCACCCTGCGCTACCTTCTGGGAGACGCCGCCGGCGCGGAAGACACCGCCGAGGCCTGGACCGAGAGCGAGACGCTGCAGCCGGGGAAGATCGCCAGCGTCGACTTCAACCCGGACCGGCCGCTGGCCTCCCTGGCCGTTGAGGCGACCATCAGGGACGCCCCCGCCGGGGCCTCCGACATCGAGGTGTTCCAGTATCCCGGCCGCTATCCCGAGCGCGACGACGGCGAAACCCTGGCCCGCATGCGGGCCGAGCATCATGAGGCGCATCAAAGGCTCGGCGCGGCCCGCTCCAACGCGCCGGGGCTGCGGGCCGGGTACTGCTTCAACCTGTCCGGGCACCCCGCCGCCGGCCGCGATGGTCGCTACCTGGCGCTCGACGTCACCCATTCGGTGCAGAACGATCTTGCCGGCGGCGGCGGCGGCTACAGCAACCGCTTTCGCTGCCTCGACGCGGCCCTGCCGCCGCGACCGGCACGGCGAACCCGCCGACCTGTCGTCGAGGGGCCGCAGACCGCGACCGTCGTCGGCCCCAAGGGCGAGGAAATCCACACCGACCGCCAGGGCCGCGTGAAGCTGCGCTTCCATTGGGACCGCAGGGCACGCAATGACAGCTCGGACAGCTGCTGGGTGCGGGTGGCGCAATCCGCCGCCGGCAATGGCTGGGGCTTTCAGTGGATACCGCGCGTCGGCATGGAAGTGCTGGTCGAATTCCTCGATGGCGATCCTGACCGGCCCCTGGTCACCGGCGTCGTCTACAACGGCGTCAACCGAACGCCCTATGACCTGCCGGACAAGGCCACGGTCTCCAGCCTGAAAACCATGTCCTCGCCCGGTGGCGGCGGCTTCAATGAACTGGCCTTCGAGGACCGCAAGGGGGAGGAGCAGGTCTTCCTGCACGCGCAGAAGCGCCTCGACCTGCGGGTGCGGGGAGAGCGGCGCGAGGCGGTGGGCGGCTCCAGCCACACCGATATCGGCGGCTCGCGCCAGGTGCGGGTCGCGCAGGACGACCATCTCACCATCAAGGGCGACAGCGCTTCCGCCATCGACGGCGCACTGTCCCTCGCCCTGCGCGAGGATGCCGATATCCGCGTCGGCGGCGAGGTCGTGGTCTCGGTCGGCGGCGAACTCGTCGTCCGCGCCGGCTCCGCCATCACGCTGCAGGTCGGGGGCAGCACCGTGCGGATCGACGCCTCGGGCGTGGTGGTGCGCGGCCCCATGGTGCGGATCAACAGCGGCGGCGGCGGCGGCGCGCGGAATGCCTCGCCGGCGCGGCCCGAACCGCCCGCCGCGCCGGCCCAGCGGCAGGCCGGCGAGAAGGCCAGCCAGGCCCCCCCGCCGCGCCTCGCCCAACTCGCGGCGACCCGCTCCACCAGCACGCAGGCCGCGGCGCTACGCGCGGCGGCGCAGTCCGGCACGCCGCTAGTGCGCAATTGCGTGGACGCATGAGCCAGAAGCCGCGGCCCCGCAGAACACCGGCGCCACCGCCGGTCGCCGCGCGGCTGCGCGAATGCGCCGGCGCACCGCTCTTCATGCTGGTCGACGCGGCGCGCGATGCGCAGATCCTGCCCGCGCTCGGCGCCATCGAGGAACAGGTGGAAATCGCCTGCCTCTGGCAGGGCGAGGCCGCCGCGACGCTCGCCGATGTGGCGCCCTATTTGATCGCCATACCCGCGGGCGGGCAGGCGGATGAATTCGTCGCGCGCGCATGGGGGCGGTCCTGGGGCGTCTTCGCGGCCACCGCGTCCCCCCTGGCGGAGCTGCGCCGGCATCTTCGCCGCTTTGCGCTGGCCAGGCTGCCCGGCGGCGAGGTCCTGCATTTCCGCCTCTATGACCCGCGCGTACTGCGCGGCTTCCTGCCGACATGCCCAGCGCCGCAACGCGCCGCGCTCTTCGCCGGTCTCGATGCCTTTCTCATCGAGGACGCGGCGGGGACGGCCATGCGGTGCTTCCGGCCGGGCGCCGATGGCGCGCTGCTCCAGCAGGCGACGCCCGCGCAGGCCGGACACCCGGAGACCAGCCGCTGATGTCCAACAGCTATGAGCAATCCCCCCGTGTCCGGCTGCGCCTGTCGACCGAGGACGATCCTGACGCGGGCGAACTGCCTTTCGTCCTGGGCGTGGTCGGCGACCTTTCGGGCATGGGCACGCGCGGGCTGGAAGAGGTGCCGCTCAATCGCCGGCAATTCCATTCCTCGCGGCCGACCGGTGCCGGCCGATTTGGCGATGGGCAGCCGCTGGACCTCAGCGACTTCATGCGCCGTATGCGCCCCGGCGTGGCGCTGGAAGGCCTCTTCTTCGCGCCCGGTGCCTGCCATCTCGGGCTGGAACCCGTCGACGCCGGCCGCGCCAGGGGGCGGGCCGCGGAGACGCCCGATGACCCGCTGCACCGCTTCACCCCCGGCGGCATCGCTCTCGCGGTAGAACTGCCCGCGCTGCGGACCACGACGCTGCTCCACCAGGGCCTGCTGCAGGCCCGGCTGCCGGGGCCGGCGAAGCCGGAGCCGGAGCCGGGGCGGCAGGCCGCCATGCTCGCCACGATCTGCCGCCGCGCCGCCGCCGCGGGCCTGGGCGACCCCCGCATCGATGCCCTGCCCGACCCGATCCCGCACTCCACGGCCGATGTGCAGCTGCTGGAACTGGCGTCGTGGCTGGACATCGCCTGCATGCAACAGGCGGCCGCGCGGCGCCAGCCGGTCACCCAGGAGGCCGGCCGCGGCGTCGCGGCGCTGGTGGGTTGCGACCTGGCGGAGCTGATACGCGACAGCTTCGTGCCCGCGCTGTGGCGGCTGCTGCGTGAGGCGGCCGGTCGGCGGCCGATGCCTTGGGACCTGGCCAGCGCGCCGCTGCCGCTGCGTTGCCTGCTGGACCCGGCACCGGAGGAGCTGCGGCAGGTCCTGCTGGGCCGCCAGCCTTCCGAAGCCGCGCATCTGGGCTGGCTGGCGGCGTGCCTCGAAGCCGCGGCCGGCGAGATGATCACGGCGGTGCTACGGCATCCGCAATTCCAGGCGATGGAGGCGAACTGGCGCGCGATCGCCCATCTGCTGGAACTGGCCCGCGCGCCGGGCTGCGAGATCCGCCTCCTCGACATGGCCAAGGAGGCGGTGCGCGAGGATCTCACAGGCTCTTCCTCCGAAGCGAAGAGCCGGCTGCACCAGTTGATCCACGGCGAGGGCCTGGGCGCGCTGGGCGCCTTTCCGCAGACCATGCTGCTGTGCCTTTTCGACCTGGAGCCGGACGCCCGCGATGCCGAACTCGCGCTGCGGCTGGCGCGGCTGGGGCGTTCGGCGATCTGCCCGGTGATCTGCTCGGCCAGCAGGAGCTTCCTCGACGAGGCCCTCATGGGTGGCGCGGACAGCAGGAAGCTTGCCGACTGGCGCGCGACACGCGGCGACGAGGCGGCGGCCTTCCTGGGCCTCTGCGCGCCGCATCTGCTCGCCAGGGGCCGCCATCGCACCGATCCGACGCAGGCCGCCCCTATCCGCTATGAGGAGCCGGGATCGGCCGAGGCGACGGCGCTGCCCTGGACCGGCGGCGCGGTGGGGCTCGCGCAGCGCGCGCTGGTCGCCTTCCAGCGCTTCAACTGGCATGTCGCGGTGGCCGGCACCGCCGAGGACCACGGCGTGGTGACCCCCCTGGCGCGCGCGCCTTTCGATGACGCAGCGCTGGATCGCCCCGGCGTCTCGATCTGCCTGACGGAAGCGCAACAGGAGGCGGCGCGGCAGGCTGGGCTGGCAGCCATGGTGCATCTGCCGGGCCGCGGCGCCATCGCCTTTCTCGACGCCCCTTCGCTGTTCGACCCGCTGCCGGTCGCTCAAGGGGTGGACAGCCCCGATCGCGCGGAGCGCCGTCTGGCGTCGCGGCTGCCCTATACCTTCGCGGGGACCCGTGTCGGCCATCATCTGCTGTGGACCTTGCGGCAGGCGCTGGGCCAGACACGCATGGGCGAGACCGATCTCGAGGCCCTCGCCAATCGATGGCTGTCGCAATACGTCGCCTGGCAATCCGATCCGGCGACGCTCGTGCGGGCGGAGAAGCCGCTGCGCCGGGCCCGCGCCGAGGCTCGCAGCGACAGCGACCAGCCCGGCCTGTTCTCGCTGCATGTCGCGCTGCGGCCGCATTTCCAGGTCGATGGGCTCGGCGTCGATTTCACCCTCGCCGACAGCATGGTGGTCGCGGCGCCATCCGGTGCTGCGACCCATGTGAAGGGAAGCCAGAATGTCGTCCCATGATGCGTATGTCCGCTTCGACGGGGTCGATGCGCGGGTCGACCAGGCAAGCCAGCGCGGCTGGTCGAAGCTGCTGGGCTTCCGCCATGCGCTGTACCAGCCCGGCGCCGGCACCGCCGCGATGGCCGGCGACAGCGGCCCCGGGCGCGCCGAGCATGGCGACTTCGTGGTCCTCAAGAATATCGACGAAGCCTCGCCGCGGCTGGCGCTGATCTGTTGCAATGGCTTCCGCCTGCCGGGGGTGACCGTGGCGATCCATGATTCCGCCGATTATCAGCTGAAGTACATGGAGTACCGCATGACCGACGTGCTGGTGCGGGGCATCAGCACGTCGCTTTCGGAAGCCAATGTCCAGCTGGTGCGCGAGGAGGTGTCGCTGCGCTATCGCCGCATCGTCTGGGGCTTCACGCTGAACGAGGCCAATGTCGCGCGGGGCGAGGTGCGGACCTATTGGGACCTGCAGGGCAACACCGGCGGATGACACGAGCACCGGCGTTCCACCGGCCGATCCGGGTGTCGGGCTGAGCATGCTGCAGCTTTCCGCCGACCAGCTGGAATCGATGGGCACCGCGCGGCGCGACGATTTCACCGCGCGCCTGGAAGGCTTTCTGGCACCCGCGGCCGGCGTCGAGCCCATGCCTGGCGTGCCAGCGCGTCTCGACGCGGCCCGACATCTTGGATTGTCGACGGAGCGGGAGGCGGCGACCTTCGTCTCGGCCGGGGAGGTCCTAGGCCGCGGCTTCCACAACCGCATACCCGCGGCCGTGGCACCCTTGCGGCTGGGCGCCTTGCCGCAGGCCGGCAAGGGTTCCGCCTTGCGCGGCCTGGCCACGCGCGTGGCCGCGGTCCTGGATCGGGCGGCCCCGGCGGCCGGTGGCGCGGCGGACCCTACCGCGCGGAGCCAACTCTCCGCGCTGCTGCGCGGCACCGCCCAGCCCGCGCCCAGGATGCCGGTCTTCGCGGAAGCCTCCTCCGGCGCCGGCACCGCCGCGGAGGGGGCGAGGCTGGCCCAAAGCGCGGTGGAGCGGGCGACCGCGCCGGCCGATGGAGGTGGGCAGAGCCTGCGTTCGGTGATCGAGAAGGCGGTCGATCGCGTCGAGTCGGAAGCCGGCTCCCTCGCCGACCAGCTGACCCGCCCGGTGCGGGAGCTGCGCGACGATGCGCGGGCGCTGCGCGATTCGGTGCTGGACCTGCCGGCGGCGGCCAGGGAGGCGGTGGAGGCGGCGAAGGACACGCTGCGCGGGGCGGGCCAAAGGGTCCTGGACGCCGTCGAGGCAGAGGCCTGGGAGGCGGCGGGCGAGATCGGCGATACGGCGGCGGCGGGCGCCAAGCGGGTGCGCGACGCCGTGGCGCAGGCGGCCGAGGACATGCTGGCCGGCCATGCGATGGATCTGGGCGCGATCCGCTGCGCGGTCGAGGACCTGGTGAGCGACGTGCTCGACAAGGTCGACAGCGTGCTGAGCGGCCTGGCCGGCAGGCTGTGGGACGCGGCGGTCGGCGAGGTCGAGGCGATGGTCGGCGAGCTGTTCGGCCGGATCGAGCTGATTCGCGCCAAGCTCGATGCCATCGTGGGCAGTTCGGGCACGCTGGTGGAGAAGGTGGGGCGGCTGTTCGACAACATCGCCCGATCCTTCGACCAGACGGATTTCTCGGCGCTGATCACGCCCTGTCCGCAACGGGGGGCGGGCGACGGCGGCGACGGCGGCGGCGGTGGGGAACAGGGATCCGCGCCAACAGGCGGCGGTTCGCAGGCACCCCCGGCCGGCCAGGGGAATACCCCGCGGCCGGCCGGCGCCCCGCGCACGGAGTTTCCGGTGCCGGTGGCCAGGCCACCCGCGCCGACGCGACCCGCGGGCGGGACCCGAACGCCCAACCTCTCCCCGGCCACGTCGCGCGGGCCTGTCCTGCCGGCGCCGCCACCCGGCCGCCCGGCCGAGCGCAAGGCGACGCCGGCCGCGCCGCGGCCCGGCACTGTCCCGCCCTTGCCGCCCAGGGCGCCCGTCACCCCCCGCGAGCCTGAGCTGACACCCGCCGAGCAGGCGGAGCTGAACGAGTTGATGCAGGACCTGGGCCAGGCGGCCCTCGATGTCGTCGGCATCTTCGACCCGACCGGTGCCGCGGATGTGGCGAATGCCGGCTGGTCGGCCCTGCGTGGGGATTGGCTGGGGGCGGGCGTGTCGCTTCTGGGCGTGGTGCCGCTGCTGGGCGATATGGCCAAGGTCGGCAAGCTGCCGAAGATGCTGGCTTCGGTGGAGCGCGCGCTGGCGCTCAGCGCCCGCAGCGCCGCGGCCCGCCGCGTGCTGGGCGCGCCACTGGACGCCCTGCGGAAGACGATAGGGAGCGTCAATCCGAATGCCCTGCCCCGCGCCCTTCGCGAGCCGGTGCAGAAGCTGCAGGCGAAGCTGGCGGGGGCTGGCCCCTCGGCCGCGGCGGGCGAGAGCGGTGCGGCGCGGGTCGTGCCGCACCGCAATATTGATGTTTACGTGGAGGTCGCGCGGCGTGGCGATTTTTCCACCAGGGCCGATGCCGCCGTGTTCTGGTCTGGTGCGGGAAATCGCAACCGAGCCGAGTTTCTGGTAAACAAGTCGGAAATCGCCAATCCACGGAACGGCCTGCAAACCCTCGAGACCACCCGGGACGGGAAATTCCTGGATGGCGAGAACCTGTTTTCGACTTTTGACAGGAACGACGCCATCCGTCCGTTTGTGATTGCCTCGGAGCGCTTCGCAACCCAGGCGAAGGGGCGCGTCACGGCCGTGGTTCGCGGCTCTTCGGAGGATAGCATTTTCCGCACCGTGGAAATGCCCATTCTTCTGAAGAACCGCAATGTATCAGAAATAAATGGCATTCCTCGAGTAGAATTGGAGCATCTTCCGTTGAACGAGGCATTCAAGAGGATAGAGAGGGCTGCACCATGATGACATCCGTGATTAGTGCCACCTCTGCATTGTGGAGCCTCGGGCCAAACCGGGTTCTTACCGCGGATGGAGAATGTGAATTTTCGCGCTCGAACCGGACACTGGTCTATGTGCGGTTCCGTGGCCGGTTCGTTTTCATTTCCTGCGAGTCGACCATCAATCAAGGTGACGCCGGCGTGGTGATCTATATCAGCGAAGCGTTGGAGTGGGTCGACGTCAACGGGACCCAGCCGGTGAGCGCGACAGAGAAGAGCGAAATCCAGAACTTCATCATGCGGGCAGCGGAATTCTGGGACGGCACCATAAGACTGGGATGATGATGGCCATCGCAATCGACAAAGGAATAGCCATTGAACGGCATAGCGGATTTCGATGACTGGCTCGCCGGCCCCTATGCCGGCAGGCCCGGCGCCGCGGCGGCCGGTAGCCGCCATGCCTCGGCGGCGGCGATGACGGCCCTCTCCGCCAGCATTGCCACCCTGCTGCGCACCCGCGCGCCCTATGAGCCCGAAACCCTTGCCCGCCAGGGCCTGGCCGACAGCATCCTGGGCTACGGCATGCCCGACCTTGGCATGCATGACCCGGAAACCCCGCGCGGCCGCGCCGCCATCGGCAATGCCGTGCTCAGCGCCATCCGCCGCTGCGAGCCGCGGCTGGACAATGTCCTGCTGCTCAACGTCCGGCTTGCCCCCTCGCTGGCCCTCGTCGTCGAGTTGCGGGCGTCGCTGCGCGGCGCGCAGGCCGCCCGGCCGCTCGCCATCCGCGCGCAGCTCGACCGCGGCCGCAACCTCACCAACCTCCGCTGCGAGCCCGCGTCATGAGCGACCTGCTGCTGCCATATTACGAACGGGAATTGCGGCAATTGCGCGATGCCGGCGCCGCGCTGCGCCGGCAAAACCCCAAACTCGCCGGCAGGCTGGAACTGGGGGCGGAAGGCAGCGCCGATCCGCATGTCGAGCGGCTGCTGCAAGGCTTCGCGCTGATCGCGGCCCGGCTGCACCGCCGCCTGGACGAAGGCGGCGGCGAGATCGCCCGCACCCTGCTCGATGAGGTCTTCCCGCAACTCGTGCGCCCCATCCCGGCACGCAGCATCGTGCAACTGGAGCCGGCCAGCACGGCCGGCGGTGGCGGGACCGATCCGCGCGTCACGCCGGTACCGGCGGGGACCATGCTGATCGCGCCGCCGCTGAACAGCCCGGACGCCGGCGAGCTGCGCGGCCTCGCCTGCCGCTTCCGCACGGTCTATCCGGTGGAGGTTGCACCCATCGCCGTGCTGGAGGCGGAGCTGCGCTCGATTCAGCCCGGCGGCCCGGGCGCCATGGCGGAAAGCGCCGATGCGCGGCTGCGCCTTCGTCTCTCCGTCGAGGGGCAGGCAGGCTTCGCCGGCCTGGGCCTTACCCGGCTCAGGCTGCACCTGCACGGCGATTCGCAGGCGGCCTTCAGCCTTTATGAGCTGATCATGGGGCGCGCCTGCGTGGCCGCCGGCATAAGGCGCGGCGGGGCCCCGGCACAGGGCGACTGGATGTCGACGGCGCAGCCCGTGCAGATCGCCCCAGTCGGCTTCGAGCCGGAGGAAGCCCTGCTTCAGGCGGTGCCGGACAGCCTGCATGGCCACCGCCTGCTGCTGGAGTATTTCACCTTTCCGACGAAGTTCCTCTTCCTGGACATCGTCGGTCTCGACCCCGCGCTGGACGGGCTGGGCGGCGATATCGAGCTGGGCATCGAGTTCCGGACCAGCGATCGCCGCCGCGGCGTCGACCTGCTGGCGCGCGATGTCGGACCGGCGCTTTTTCGCCTCAACTGCACGCCGGCCGTCAATCTCTTCAGCTGCGACGCCGAGCCGATCCGGCTGACACATGAAGCCACCGACCATGCGGTGGTGGTCGATCAGCGCCGGCCCCGGGGTTTCGAGGTGCATGCCGTGGAGGGGCTGGCTCTGGTCGGCCGGGGCGGGCGCATGGGACGGCGGGAGCTGGCGCCGGTGCTGGCCCGGCATCGCTATGGCCTGGGCATTCCCGGCCTGGCGCCGCCGCCTGAGGCGGAGGAGCTCTACTTCTCCAGCACCCGCGGCTCGGCTGATGATGGGGGCGAGCAGGTGCGTCTCGCGATTCTGGACAAGACGCTTTCCACCGCGACCGTCGTCGACGGCGTGCTGCTGCCAAGGGTGCTCGCCAGCAACCGCGACATCCCGCGCTGGCTGCCGGCGGTGAGCACCGTGGCCGATTTCACGCTCGACGGCGTGGCGACACTTGTCGGGCGCCGACTGGGGCCGATGGCGCCGCCGCTCCGCCTCGCGCAGGGTGGGGCGGAGCGATGGCGCCTGGTGTCGCATCTCGCCGCCAATCGCCGCTCCCTGGTGGCCGAGGGGCCGGGCGCGCTGCGCGCGTTGCTGGCCGTCTACAACCTGCCCGACGGCGCCGGCGATCCGCAGCTGGGCCTGGAGATCGCGCGTCAGATCGAAGCCGTGACCGGCCTCCTGGCCCGCCCCGCCACCCTGGGCATCGGCAATGCCTTGCGCCGCGCCGTCGTCACCGGCACGGAAGTGGAGGTCACGCTCGATGAAGCCCAGCTGGTGCCAGGCATGGCCTTCCTGTTTTCCGCCGTGCTGGACCGCTTCCTGGCGGCTTTCGCGGGCGCCAATAGTTTTACGCGACTGCTGGTGGCGTCACCGCAACGCTCGGAAAGGCTGATGGAATGGACACCCCGGATCGGCCTTCGCCCGCTGTTGTGACCCGCCTCGGGGACGCCATCGCGGCGGTGCCCGAGCGCTTCGCGCTGCGCCAGATGCTGCGGCTGCTGCGGCGGCTGCATGGGACGGGGGGCAACGGGCCCGGGGCGCCCGCCCCCTTCGTCTTGCGTGGCAACACGAGCATGGATTTCCCCGCCGCGGAGGTCGCCGCTTTTGCCGTGACGCCCGATGGCAGGCCCGGTGTGACCACGCCTGTCGATGCCCTGACCGGTGCGACCGGCAGCCTGCCCAACGCCTATCGCGATGCCGCGGCCGCCGCCTCCGCTGGGACGGAGCCGGCCGATGACGATGGCTTCCTGCTGCTGCTGGGCGTGTTCGAGCAGCGTCTGGGCGAGCTCAGCCAGGCGGTCTGGGAGGCGGGAAGCTTCGCGGTGCGGGAGGAGCGTGACGATCCCGATGGCGCCGCGCTGGCGCTGCGGGCGCTGATCGGCACCGCGACCGAGCCTGCCCGTGACCCCGACCTGCGGGGTTTCGCCGCTGTTCTGCAGCCGGGGACACGCGGCCTGGAGGGTTTGGGGGCGCTGGTGTCTGAGCTGCTGGGCGTGCCGGTCGCGGTGACGCCTTATCATGGGCGCTGGCTCACTCTTCCGGCCCCGGCCAGATGCCGGCTGGGCCTGGGCGGGCATCTGCTTGGCCGGCAGGTGTGGGACCGCGCAGGGGCGGTTTCGCTGCGCATCGGGCCCTGCCAGGTGCCGTTGGCAGCGGCGTTGCTGGAAGCGCCGCCGCGCTACAAGGCCGAACTCGCCGTCACGCTGGCCGGCATCGCAGAGCAATACCTGCATGGCGGGGTCACGGTGCATGTCGAGGTTTCGCTGGCGGAGGAGGCGGTGCCGCGGCTGCGTCTGGGCCGCCGCGAATCGCCGCTGACGCCGCGGCTCGGACGTTCCGCCTGGCTGCGGCGCCCGCAGGCCGGCCAGGCGAATGTCTCGCTTTGGCTGTAACGCCACCCGCCGCGCATTCCCGGCAGGAGGTGACAGCGCATCACCTCAGATGTGGATCACCCGCCCATAAGCATCCAGCACGCTTTCATGCATCGTCTCGCTCACCGTCGGGTGCGGGAAGACGGTGTGCATGAGTTCCGCCTCGGTCGATTCCATCGTGCGGGCGATGGCGTAGCCCTGGATCATTTCCGTCACCTCCGGCCCCACCATATGGGCGCCGAGCAACTCGCCGGTTTTCGCATCGAAGACGGTCTTCACCAGGCCCTCGGGCTCGCCCATCGCGATCGCCTTGCCATTGCCGATGAAGGGGAAGCGGCCGACGCGCACCTCATGGCCCTTTGCCTTAGCCGCGGCCTCGGTCAGCCCCACCGAGGCGACCTGCGGGCGGCAATAGGTGCAGCCGGGGATGTTGAGGATGTCCATGGCATGGGGGTGGAGGCCGGCGATGTTTTCCACGCAGATCGTCGCCTCGTGCGACGCCTTGTGGGCCAGCCAGGGGGCGCCGGTGAGGTCGCCTATGGCGTAGATGCCCGCCTCGCCGGTGCGGCCCATGGGGTCGGTCACGACATGGGTGCGGTCGACGACGATCTTCGTGCCTTCCAGGCCGAGATTTTCCACATTGCCGACGATGCCGACGGCGGAGATCAGCCGGTCGGCGGTGATCTCCTGGACTTTTCCACCCGCCTCGATGACGGCGGTGACGCTGTCGGCGCCTTTGCGCACGCCCTGGACGCGGGCGCCGGTCATGATCGCCATGCCCTGCTTCACGAAGGCTTTTTGCACGAAGGCGGAGATTTCCGCGTCTTCCACCGGCAGGATGCGGTCCATCACCTCCACCAGCGTCACCTTGGCGCCCATGTTCTGGTAAAAGGAGGCGAATTCGCTGCCGATGGCGCCGGAGCCCACGACGATCAGCGATTTCGGCATGGCGGCGGGCACCATCGCCTCGCGATAGGACCAGATCAGCTTGCCGTCCGGCTCCATCCCCGGGATCACACGGGCGCGGGCGCCGGTGGCGAGGATGATGTGCTTGGCGGCAAGTTCGTTGACCGTCTTGCCGTCCTTCTCGACGATGATCTTACCGGGGCCGGCCAATCTAGCGTGACCGTCGGCTACGAAAATCTTGTTCTTCTTCATCAGGTGCTTCACGCCGCCGGAAAGCTGCGCCGCGACACCACGGGAACGCTTCACCACCTTCTGGAAATCGAAGCGGATATTGTCGGCGGCGAAGCCATAGGCGTCGAGGTCGTGCAGCAGATGGTTGATCTCGGAGGCGCGGAGCAGCGCCTTGGTCGGGATGCAGCCCCAGTTCAGGCAGATGCCGCCGAGGTTTTCGCGCTCGACCAGCGCCACCTTCATCTTGAGCTGCGACGCGCGGATGGCGGCGACATAGCCGCCAGGGCCGCCGCCCACCACGATGAGGTCGAATGTGTCGGCCATGCTCAACTCCTTCCCGCGCGCTGGCGGCTTCGAAAACGATCCAGGCCCTGCGCCAACCCCATGGCGGCGAAGGCCAAGACCAGGCCGCCCGGATAGATCAGAGCCAGATTATAGCGAACCTGATTGATGCTGGCGCCGGCATGCGCCACCAGCATCAGTATAGGCAATGCCGCATAGGCCAGCACAGCGCCAGGTGAGATGCTGCGGCGCATCGCCCCCATCGCCAAGGGCAGGGCCAGCAGCACGCCAAACATCCAGTACTGACCAACCCAGAATCCGCGCCAGATGAATGACAGCGTGACCATGCCATGCCAGAGCGGGTCGGCGGCCATCTCGCGCAGCATCTCGCCCGTGCTGGGCAGCATGCCGCGGTAATCGCCGAACGCCTCGGCGCGACGCTGTGTCCCCTGATCGTACAGACTTCCAGCGCGTGCCCAGTCGAGCCGGGCGATGGCGGCATCGCCCGCCAGCCGCCGTGCCAGCGCGTCACCGAAATCGGGCAGGTCGTAGATCCAGCCCAGCGCCCATTCCCTGCCCGTCATGCGGTTGTAGGTCACACGCTCCATCAGCACGGCGGCGCCGTAACCCTGCGACAGCCCGAAGTGACCGACCTGGACGGCGTTGCGGGCGGCCCATGGCAAGGTTACGGCAAGGTAGCCCAGGAGAAGACAGGCCGGCAGGATCGCACGGCGTACCCCGGCCCGGAGCCCGGTTGCGGCGAACAGCACCATCAGGCAGGGCACCAGGATGATGTGGCTGGGCCGCACCAGCACGAGAAGCCCCAACAGGAGGCCGCAGCCCAGCGCCATTCCCACCCTGCCGCGTTGCATCACCATCACCACGCCCCAGGCGACGCCGCCGAACAGCATGAAGCCCAGGCTCTCGGTCATCACGTAGCCGAACAGCCGCCGGTACACGAGCAGCGCCGGCACTGCCATCAGCACCGAGAGCAGCGCCGCCCACAGCCGTCCGGTCAGGCGCTGCGAGGCCAGGAAGAGAAAACTCAGTCCCGCTGCCAGAAACGCCGCATGGAACAGCCGCATGGGGCCGGAGATGCGGGCGCAATTCGCGGGCTCCGCGCTCCCCAGCCCGGCCACCACACAAGCCGCGGCCTCACGAAACGGCGCGTCGAGCCACATGCCGGCGGCCACGATGGCCGGGTAGAGCGGCCCCAGGAACATGCCCGGTGGTGGCGGGAGCAGACTGCCTGGGTCGCCCCCGAAAATACCATTGCCGAACACGCCGAACTCCAGCCACTGCCAGGCAATGCTGATGTAGAAGATCTGGTCGAAATCCGTGAGCGGGTAGGGTCGAACCCCGCGCAGGCTCAGCCAGGCGCCCGCCAGGCAGATCAGGAAGACGGCGGCGCCGAGCCAGACCGGATTGCTTTTGCCCATCCGCCTGCCGCCTAGACCGCCAGCGCTTCGAGTGCGGCGCCGGTCAATCGCTGCGTGGTCCAGCCCTCCTGCGGCGTGGCGCCGATGGAGCGGTAGAAGGCGATGGAGGGGGCGTTCCAGTCGAGGACGGACCATTCCATGCTGACCGAGCCGGCGGCGATGGCGCGGCGGGCGAGGTCGGCGAAGATGGCGCGGCCGATGCCGCGGTTGCGGGCTTCGGGGGTGACGAAGACGTCTTCGACATAGAGCTTTGTGCGGGCGGCGAAGGTGGAGACGGCGAAGTACCAGAGCGCGAAGCCGATGGGGGCGCCGTCCCATTCCGCGATCAGGGCGTGGGCGCGGGGTGGGGTGCCGAAGAGCAGGGCGGCGAATTGTTCATCGGTGCCGATGGCGAGATGGGCGAGCTTTTCGTAATCCGCCAGGGCGCGGACGAAGCAAGCCACCAGCGACACGTCCTCCGGCATCGCATTGCGCAGCACCAACCCGCTCATCTCCGACCTGCGGTCTGTATCGCTTGCGAGGTGTCCGCGGGCAGTTCCACCAGGCAGCCACGGCGGCCGGTATTGTCCAGGAATGCTCCGGTGGGCGTGTAGCACCTGAAGAGATGGGTGCAGCCGGGCATCGACCGCAGGATCGACGTCAGCATAGCGGGGCGTAGCAACACAGCGGTGGGCCGCCATGCTTCAACGATCGCTGACCCCCGGCCGCTCAAAGCATCAGGCTCAGCGGATCCTCCACGATGGCCTTGAACGCCGCCATCCATTCCGCCGCCAGCGAGCCATCGATAACCCGGTGGTCCACGCTCAACTGACAGGTCATGACGGTCGCGATGGCCAGCGCGCCGTTCTTCACCACCGCCCGCTGCGTCCCCGCACCCACCGCCAGAATCCCGGCCTGCGGCGGGTTGATGATGGCGGCGAAATGGCTCACCCCATACATCCCCATATTGGAGATCGAGAAGCCGCCGCCCTGGAATTCCTCGGGCTTCAGCTTGCCGGTCTTGGCCCGCGCGCCCAAATCCTTCATTTCGTTGGAAATCGCGGCCAGGCCCTTGGTATCGGCGGATTTCACGATCGGGGTGATCAGGCCGTCGGGAATGGCGACAGCGACCGAGATGTCGATGTCGTTGAAGCGAAGGATGGCCTCCTCGGTCCAACTCGCCGCCACGCCGGGCACGCGCCGCAGCGTGACGGCGGCGGCCTTGATGATCAGGTCGTTGACCGAGAGCTTGTAGGCGCCCGGGCCGTCCTTGGGCGAGCGCGCGTTCAGCTTGGCGCGCAGGTCAAGCAGGGCGTCGAGCTCGATGTCCATCGCCACGTAGAAATGCGGGATGGTGGCTTTGCTCTCCGACAGGCGCCTGGCGATGATCTTGCGCATGCCGCTATTGGGGTGGGCGGTGGTGCCGGCCAGGGG